>NZ_JALJDX010000178.1 GCF_022952855.1 Pseudomonas sp. RGM2987
TCAGTCAATGCAACGGTGACTGGAAAATCGCTTTCGCGAGCAAGCCCGCTCCCACAAGGGAATAACTCAACTGGCGAAGAGGTAAGCCTCGACGTCCATCCCGGCATCGCGCATCTGCGCCAACTTGTAGCGCAAGGTACGCGGGCTGATGCCCAGGCGCTCGGCCGCTTCCTTGCGACGCCCGCGCTCGGCGCGCAGGGTGTCGATGATCATCTGGAATTCGCGGCGGCGCAGGTCGTCGCCCAAGGCACCGGCCGACTCGCTATCGACTTGCGCCGAGGGCACGAACGTCGACGCCGCTGGCAAGGCAGGCAATGGCGCACAGGCGACCGGGCCGGCGAGGCAGAAGTCCTCCGGCTGGATCAACCCGCCCTGTTGCAGGATCAAAGCCCGCTGGATCGCGTTATCCAGTTCACGGACATTGCCGGGCCAGGGATAAGCCACCAGGCAGGCGCGGGCTTCAGCTGAAAGCCGGGCCGCCGCATGCTTCATTTTATTGACGTGCTTGGTCAGCAGGCGCTCGGCCAGCGGCAAGATATCGGCGGTGCGCTCGCGCAACGGACGCCAGGCCAAGGGAAATACCGACAGGCGGTAATAAAGGTCTTCACGGAAGCGCCCCGCCGCCACTTCTCCGGCGAGGTCGCGGTTGGTGGTCGCCACCACGCGAATATCCAGACTGATGGGCTTGCGCGCCCCCACCCGCTCCACTTCACGCTCCTGCAATACCCGTAGCAGCTTGGCTTGCAGGCCCATGGGCATTTCGGAAATTTCGTCGAGCAGGATCGTGCCGCCGTCGGCCTGTTCGAACTTGCCCGCCTGGGCGGCAATGGCCCCGGTGAACGAACCTTTCTCGTGACCGAACAAGGTGGCCTCGAGCATATTGTCGGGAATCGCTGCACAGTTGATTGCAATAAACGGTTCGTTGGCCCGCCGGGACTGCTGGTGAATGTAGCGCGCCAGCACCTCCTTGCCGGTGCCGGACTCGCCGGAGATCAACACGGTTGAATCACTGCGAGCCACGCGCGCTGCCAGTTCCAGTAACTGCGCGCTGGCCGGCTCGATGGCAACCGGGCCTTCGCCCTCGACAGCAGGACTGCCCAAGGCATGGCGAGCCACCAGTTCCAGCAGCGCCTTGGGCTCGAACGGCTTGACCAGATAATCCGCCGCACCCTGACGCATGGCATCCACCGCTCGCTCGACAGCGCCGTGGGCGGTCATCAGCAGCACCGGCAACTGCGGCTTGCGCGCGCGCAATAGCCCGAGCAACTGGTGGCCGTCCATCCCCGGCATATTGACGTCACTGACCACCAGACTGAACGCTTCCCGCTCAACGGCGAGCAATGCCTCCTCCGCCGAACCCACCGCAGCATAATCATGCCCGGCCAATATCAGCGTATCGGCCAGTGCTTCGCGCAGGGCTCGATCATCCTCAACCAGCAATACCTTGATCGCCATTACCTTCACTCCACCTCTGGCGCGCTGGAAAACAGCGGCAGGTACACCGTCGCACAGGTGCCACGCCCCGACCGCGAGCGCAGTTGCAATTCTCCCTGATGGGCCCGGGCCACAGCCTTGACCACGGTCAGGCCCAGGCCGGTGCCGGTGGTCTTGGTGGTAAAGAACGGCTCGCCCAGGCGCGCCAGCACCGCCGGCTCGATACCGCTGCCGCTGTCGCTGACGCACAGGCGCAGGACGTTGTCGCGGGTATAAAGATGCACCTTGAGCCGGACCTCGCCGGCACTGGCCTGGATCGCGTTCTCGATGAGGTTCAACACCGCGCCCACCAGGGTGTCGCGGTTACACAACACCTCCCCGTGGTGGCTGTCGCATTGCCAACGGATCGGCAGATCCCGGACATGAGCTGCGGCAGCCGCCTGCAGCGCTTGCAGCAGCGCCTTGGGATTGACGCGATCCGTCAACGGCAGCTCGCCACGGGCGAAAACCAGCATGTCGCGCACCTGGTGCTCGAGCTCGTGCAGGCGTTCTTTCAGGCGCCCGGCGAAACGTTGCTGGGTGTCCATCGGCAGTTGCTGTTCAGTCAAATGACTGGCGTAGAGCAGCGCGGCGGAAAGCGGGGTACGAATCTGATGAGCCAGGGAAGCGACCATCCGCCCCAGGGAAGAGAGCCGTTCATGGCGGGCCAGTTGGTCTTGCAGATGACGGGTTTCAGTCAGGTCGTTGAGCAACACCAACTGCCCGGGCTCGGCGTCCAGCGAACGGGTCGAGATGGACAGGCGCCGGCCGTCCTTGAGGGAGACTTCGTGACCATCGTCCTCACGCGGGGCGAAGCATCGAGCGATGACCTGGCGCCACAGCTCCCCTTCCAGCGGCAGGCCAAGCAATTGGCAGGCGGCCGGGTTGGCTTCGCGCACGCGACCGTGAGCATCAATGACGATCACGCCACCGGGCAACAGATCCAGGAGGTTTTGTAGACGATTGGCCAGGCGTTCTTTTTCCGCCAGTTCCTGCATGCGCTGGGCGCTGACCACCGCCAGCTCTCCCTTGAGCTCGGTAACCCGGGCTTCCAGCAGACTGTAGGAATCGCTCAGCTGAGTGGACACCTGGTTGAACAGCGAAAATGACTGCTCAAGCCCAAGCCGGCTGGCCTGCTCAACGGACGGCATGTGCCCCGGCTCGGGGACAGGAGACATCTGGGCGGCGTGGGTCATGGTGCTCTCTCGCGTGGCTGACCGTCAGTTAAACGGACGTTGCGAGGGCTGTAGCAATAGGCGTGCCGGAAGGATGGTCAAACCTGTGGCGAGGGAGCTTGCTCCCGCTGGGCCGGGCTGGCGCACCAGCGCGAAGCGGCCCTGTTTTTGGGGCTGCTGCGCAACCCAGCGGGAGCACGCTCCCCCGCCACAGGGGAGCATACTCACCATGAATCAGGGGCGGATGGTTAAACAGGCGTCAATCATCCGCCTGTTCGTCTCCTTCGCGACGGCTCATGCCGTACTTGCGCATCTTCTCTACCAGCGTGGTACGCCGGATGCGCAGGCGCTCGGCGGCACGGGCAACGATACCGTTGGCGTCGTCCAGGGCCTGCTGGATCAGACCCTGCTCCAGGCCTCCCAGGTAATCCTTGAGATCCAGGCCTTCCGGCGGCAGCAAGGCATTGGCGCTGAAGTCGGGGGTATGGCCGTTGATTGCCACCCGCTCCTCCAGGTCGCTGCGCAGGCTGTCGACCATTTGCTCGTCTTCATCGTCGACGTAGCGGAATTTCTTCGGCAGCTCGTTTACACCGATCACGCCGTAGGGGTGCATGATCGCCATGCGCTCCACCAGGTTCGCCAACTCGCGGACGTTGCCCGGCCAGCCGTGACGGCACAGAGACATGATCGCCGCCGAGTTGAAGCGGATCGAGCCGCGCTTTTCATGCTCCATGCGCGAAATCAGCTCGTTCATCAACAGCGGGATGTCTTCGACCCGCTCACGCAGTGGCGCCATTTCAATCGGGAATACATTGAGGCGGTAGTAAAGATCTTCGCGGAAACTGCCAATCTCGATCATGGTTTCGAGATTCTTGTGGGTCGCGGCAATGATCCGCACGTCAACGCTCTGGGTCTTGTTGCTCCCCACGCGCTCAAAGGTGCGCTCCTGCAGGACCCGCAACAATTTGACCTGCATCGGCAGCGGCATGTCGCCGATTTCGTCGAGGAACAGCGTACCGCCGTTCGCCAGCTCAAAACGCCCGGCGCGACTGGTGATCGCGCCAGTAAAGGCACCCTTCTCATGGCCGAACAGCTCGCTTTCCAGCAACTCGGCCGGAATCGCGCCGCAGTTGACCGGCACGAATGGCGCTTCGCGACGCTTGGAGTGGTAGTGCAGGTTGCGCGCAACCACTTCCTTGCCGGTGCCCGACTCGCCAAGGATCAATACGCTGGCGTCGGTGTCGGCGACCTGCTGCATCATCTGGCGAACGTGCTGGATCGCACGGCTGGTACCGACAAGGCTACGGAACAGGTTGGGCTCACGATGACGGCCGCGCTCGCGGGCCTGGTCATACATCTCGCGATAGACCTGGGCACGGTGCAGCGAATCGAGCAATTTGCTGTAGCTGGGCGGCATCTCCAGGGTCGACAAGACCCGACGACGCTGGTCTTCGGGCAAGTCAAGAGAAGAATTTTCGCCCATCAGCAAAACGGGAAGGAACTCATCCCAGGTGGAGAGTGTCTTTAACAAGCCCAAAAGCGTGGTAGGCGCACTTACCGTCCCGATAAGGACGCAAATGACCTCGCGACTGGAGGACAAAGAGTCGACAGCCTGCTGCCAGTCATGGCTTGCGCAGGGTAAATTTTCTTCACCAAGAAAATTTAGGATCACCGCCAGATCACGGCGGCGGACGCTATCGTCATCGATCAGGAGAATTTTGGTTTCACGCCACATGCAATAGCAACTTCCCTAGTCAACCCAATGCCCGGAATTAGGGGGCAAGCTAGACGCTTGCAGACTTGTTATGCCTGTAGACGCCTGAAATCTGAAAACAGTTACTAGTTAAGTCAAAAAACCGTTCACAGTCAAATTTATGGCGCAACGGATTCGGATTAACTGAGTATTAACCGAACAGATGGTAAACCTTTGCCGCGTTCTGTGCTTGATGGATCTGCGACATCTCGTCGACGACCGCCTGGCGCTCCCCTGTAGCCGCCTCCAGCAATTGCTTGTAGACCCCCAGCAACTCCTCAAGATTGTCGCGCAGCGCCCCCTGATCCACGTCGGACTCGCTCAGCACGTCTTCCATGCAGGAACGACACGTCATGTCCAACTGACCGATCGCCTCCCAGTTGCGCTCGGCCAAGGCATTGACCAGTGCATCACGGGTATTTTCTATTCGCTGCAAGACAAGACTCATGAGAGTGCTCCTTAGAATTGCGGGCCAGGCGTGGCAATGGCATCCCAACCTTCCTTGACCGTGCGAAGCAGATCGGCGACTTCGTCGAGGATCTTCGGATCAGTCTTGACGTTGGCTTCGGTCAAACGTTTCATCATGTAGGCGTAGAGCGCATCCAATTCGGCAACCGACTCGGCCCGGTTTTCCAGGTCCAAGCCTTCGCGCAGGCCGCCGACGATACCGATGGCCTTACTGATGAATATGCCCTTGCTGGCAATGTCCTTGCGTTCCATTGCACCTTTGGCCTGCGCGATGCGGTCCAGGCCACCCTCCATGAGCATTTGAACAAGACGATGGGGACTTGCTTCGGAGGTTTGCGCCTGGGCCCCAATCTTCTGGTATTGGCGAAGGGCCAACATCGGATTCATGTTCTACCTCATCAAAAAACTTTGGTTCGTATAAACAGCGTATCGACGCTGCGTCAAAAAACTTTAGACCGAAAAGCCGAAAGCCCGGAACGCTATCAACCGTACCGGGCTTTCTGCAGCGGTCGAAATCAGCTGTTTTTCTGCTGAGCCGCCATTGCTTCGAACATCGAGGTGATGTTGCTGGCAGTAGCCTTCAGCTTGCCGACCAGGGTATCCATATCGTTGTACTTCTTGGTCAGAACAGCGGTCAGGGTTTCGACCCGTCGGTCCAGGGCCTCCTGATCGTTCTTCAGACGGGTCTGGGTCTGGGTCAGCGTAGTGGTCCGCTGATCGAGGATGCCACCCCTCTCGCTGAAGGGTTCGATCGCCTTGCCCATGCGTTCCAGCAGGCCATTGGTACCAGTGAACAACGTCTGGACTTCACCACTGAGCTTTTTATCGCCCATCGCTGTAGTGAATTTGACGGTATCGAAGTTCAACGCTCCCGTCTTCTGATCGGTGGTAATACCCAACTGGGCCAGCGAGGTCAACTTGTCGCCAGCGCCGGATTCAGACAAGGGCGTTCGAATCGCCGCCAACAGCGAGCGGGGCAATGCGTCACCGGTCAATTTTGCCGGCACCGTCAGCTTTCCATCGTCGTCGAGCGACGGTTTGGTCAGCGCAGTGATGCTATTGGCGATCGCATTATACGCATCGACGAATTTCTGGATCGAGGCTTTCAGGCCATCGTTGTTCGGTGCAACAGTAACGGTTGAACTCGCGCTCGGCCCACCACTGAGCAAATTCAAGGTCAACCCGGAAATCGCTGTGCTGACCGTATTGCTCTTGCTGGTCAACGCCATGCCATCGACGGAGAACTTGGCATCCTGGGCCAGGGCACCGATGGCGCCCGCCGAACTGGCCGTCAGCGCAGCCCCCCCGGCACCCACGACGTTCGTCCCATCAATCTCCAACCCGGCGATACCGGTCACCGAGATGTCGGAACCTGCGCCGGTAGTGGTTGAGCCCAGCACCAGGCGCGAACCGAAAGAGTCGGTGATGATGTTGGCACTGAAACCCGCTGCCTTGAGCGAAGTGTCAGCGTTGATCGCGTCACGAACCGATTGGAGAGTCGCACCGGACCCCACATTGAGGTTGTAGTCGACGCCGTTCTGCTTGATGGTCAACGTGCCGCTCGGAATGGCACTGCTAGTACCGCCGGCAAAGGCCGCCGAGGTGACCTTGGAAGCGGTCGCGATATTTTCGACCTTGATCGCATAGGTGCCGCCCACCGCAGAGTTGCTGGCTGTAGCCGTGAGTACTGTGGGGGTAGAGGATGTCGCAGCAAAACCCGAGAATTGCGGAGTCGTTGTGCTGGACAAGTCCTTCATGGCGGTGGTGAAAGCTGCCAACAACGACTTCAGGGTGCCCACCCCGGAGATACTGTTGGCAGTCGTCGTCGTCGCTCGGGTGATCTGACCTTGCTTGGCGGCCTTGTCAGAATCAACCAGCGCCTTGACGATCTCAGTCGTGTTGAGGCCGGAGCCTAACCCCAAGCCAGGTAGAATTGGACTTGCCATGTGGAACTCCCTTCAGTGTGTCGCCGGCCTTTTGACCCCTACAACGCCCAAAAGTACATAGCAACGAAATTCGTGCCTATTGTCAGGCTTCGGCGCTGAACAACAAGCTGTTTGCATCATTCAAACTGTTGGCCAGTTTCAGAACTTCTTCGTTCGGGATCTGGCGAATCACTTCACCGGAACCACTGGCAATCACCTTGACCACTACTTTGCCTGAAGGCTCATCAATAGAGAACTCCAGATTACGCTTGACCGACTGGACGAACTTCTCGATTTCCTGAACGGCCTTCTTGAGTTTGTCCTGCTCGGCGGCAGCGTCCTTGGGAGCTTCCTTGACCGGGGTCACGGTAGCAACTTCGGCTCGAGGCTTCTCCACTGGCTTGTCGACCACTGTAGGTGCCGGCTTCGCCGCTGGATAAGACAAGTTCAGCTTCACGCTCATATCCATGTCCATCACCTCTTGAACGGAAAAAGCGAGAGAGCACGCAAGCGCACTCCCCCGCTAAAACTCATCCGGCTATTACTGAAGCAGCTTCAGTACAGCGGATGGCAGTTGGTTGGCCTGGGCCAGAACCGAGGTAGACGCTTGCTGCAGAGTCTGCTGCTTGGTCAGTTGCGCAGTTTCAGCAGCGAAGTCGGTATCTTGTACACGACCCAGTGCAGCACTGGCGTTTTCGTTGATGTTCTGCAGGTTGGAGATGGTGCTGGAGAAACGGTTTTGTGCAGCACCGAGGTCGGCACGAGCACTGTTGATGGTGTCGATCGCGCTGGTGATTGCGTCCATGGCGGCCGAGAAAGCGGTTTCGGCGGCAGCGCTGTCGGAACCAAGGATGGTGACTGTCGAACCAACACCCAGGCTCGTAGCGTCGAAGCTGGCGCTCAGGGTCAAGGAGATCTGGTTGTCGGAACCGGTGTTCGAACCGACCTGGAAGGTCATGGTGCTGGCGGTGCCGTCGAGCAGGTTCTTGCCGTTCAGGTTGGTACTGTTGGCGATACGGGTCAGTTCGTCGCTCATCTGCGAGAACTCTTTGTTCAGAGCGACGCGGTCGGTTGCGCTGTTGCTATCGTTACGGGACTGGATGGCCAGTTCACGCATACGTTGCAGAATGTTGGTCTGCTCCTGCATCGCGCCTTCAGCGGTCTGCGCCATGGAGATACCGTCGTTGGCGTTTTTGATCGCCATGGTCTGACCGCGGATTTGCGAGGTCATACGGGTAGCGATCTGCAGGCCGGCGGCGTCGTCTTTGGCGCTGTTGATTTTCAGGCCGGAAGACAGGCGGGTCATCGAAGTAGAGAGAGCGTCGGAAGCACGGTTCAGGTTCTTCTGGACGTTCAGCGAAGTGGTGTTGGTGTTTACTGTTAAAGCCATGACGAATTCCTCGTTGGTTGGGTACTGCGGCTTCCGGCCCTTGGCAACCGCCGGGGTGTGGCCTAGAGAACCTTCGTAATAGTTATCGTCGGATTGGGAACTTGCTTGAGGGCTTTTTTCAAAATATTTACTAGCAGACTGCCACCCCTTGCAAAACAAGGGTTTAGCGGGGAGCAAAGCGCCGAAAAATGACGTCAAAAACCTGCGCCATGAAATCGCAAGCAAAAAATGTGGGAGCGGGCTTGCTCGCGAAAGCGGTGGATCAGCTTGTATATGTGCTGAAGTACCGACGCCTTCGCGGGCAAGCCCGCTCCCACATTTATATTCCGGTGTGAATCAGTCGCGATAGAGGATCGCCGAGCCCCACGACAGGCCTACACCAAAACCACTGATTGCCACGCGCTTCCAATTGGCATCCAGGACATGCTTTTCCAGGAGCAATGGAATACTCGAGGACACGGTATTGCCGGTCTCGACCATGTCTTTGATGAATTTTTCCGGTTCACCTTCAAAACGTCGCGCCACGGCATCGACAATCGCTGCGCTGCCCTGATGGATGCAAAACGCATCGATGTCGCCTGGCTGTAGCGAAGATTCGCTCAGCAGTTCATGCAGGTGAGCCGGCACTTTCACCAAGGCGAAGTTGAAAACCTGGCGCCCGTTCATGAAAAACACGCCATCGCTGACTTTCAAATGGGGCGCGCCTGAGCCATCGGTGCCGAATTTCGCCTTACCCAGTTGCCAGGCGGCCCCCTCGCCCATCCATGTCGCCGTGGCGGCATCGCCAAACAACATGGTGGTGTTGCGGTCTTCTGGGTCGACGATCTTCGAATACGGGTCAGCGGTCACCAGCAGGCCATTCTTCAGGCCAGCAGCCTCCATGAAGCCTTTCAGGGCGTAGATGCCATAGACATAGCCCGAACAGCCCAGGGAAATATCAAACGCCGCCACATGGGTCGGCAGGCCCAGTTTGTCCTGCACAATGGCTGCGGTATGAGGCAGGCCTTCCTCGTCGCCGTTCTGGGTGACGACGATCAGCGCATCGATCGATTCGCGCGCAAGGCCCGGGTTGTTGGCGAACAATGCATTGACTGCTTCGACACACAGGTCGGAGGTTTCCTGGTCCGCGTTCTTGCGCGGCAGGAACGCCGAACCGATCTTGCCAAGGATGAACTCTTCATCCTTCTCGAATTTGGCACCCTGAGCGTAGTTATCCACACCAGCGGTCGGCACATAACTCGCTATGCTTTTTATGCCAATCATCATGGCTTCCCGATCATAAAATGCGATTTGGTTCATCCCCAAAAAGCTCAGGGACGCTTCAAAAATGGTTGATTTGCTGGGGCGGGCGCCTTTTCAGGCGAATGAACGAGCCTCCACTCCTGGCAATACAATACAGTGAAGATGCACTTTATGACCTATGCGTCACGCGCATTTGCCCGGGAAGGGCATTTTTTCATGACAAACGAAGCAGTGTCATTGTTTGCAAAGGTGGGGGGCACTGGGCAGGAATCTTCAGAATGGCGGCGTATTTGGGCCAGAGCGCCGGCAGCTTTAAGCTGCCGACGCCGAAGGCTTGCGAGGCAGGGTTATGCGCCGGGCTCGTCCAGCAAGGCGGTCCAGGGTACGTTGCGCACCGGTCCCAGGGTGAAGCCCGCGCCTTGCAACGCCAGGTTGCCGTTGTAGAACCGATCCTGAGCGAACGCCTCGGACCACTTCTCCCGCAGCGCCACCAGAGCATCAGGCGTACTTGCCAGCACGCCGGGCTGGATCACTTGCACGTGTGGCGTCCATACCGTCAGGTACCCAGCCTGGCCGACTCTGAGGCACAGGTCCACATCACCCAAGGCATCGTCGAACAGTCCAGTGTCTATGCCGTCAGCAGCGTTGAATAGCTGTTTGGAAATCATCAAGCAGGCAAAAGATACCGCCGAACAATTCTGCTCGACGACCAACCGGTTCATGTAGCCTCTGGCGGTCTTCGGTTCGCCGATGAAGGCCGAGCCGACTTCGTCATTCAGGCCCAGGATCAGGCCGGCCTGGGTGATACGTCCATCGCGCTCGATCAGCCTGGCGCCGACCACACCGACTTCCGGACGCAAGGCTTGATTGAGCAGCGATTCGATCCAGTTGACGTTGAGCACCTCGCTGTCGGCCGCCAGGGTCACCAGATAGTCACCCTTGGCCTCCTGGCTGACGGCGTTGATCAAGGACCCCGTCGCGACGCCCGGTTCGATCTCCAGCAACCGCACGCGACTGGCCTGATGCCCCTGGCCGCCGAGCCAGGTGCGCAGCGTCGCGTGCTCGGCCGCCATGAGCGGGACCAACACCTCGTAGCGCTGATAACGAGTGCGTTGCAGCACGCTGAGCAAGCAACGCTGCAACGCCGCCAGTTCGGTGACGCCATGGACGATGATCGACACCATGGGGCGATCGGCAAAGCGGTAGTCGATCTTGTGCGTGCCCCGCACCGCCGTGCTCACGTCGGCCTGATAACCCCTTACCGCCAAGTGACGCAGCAGCGTCTTGCGTTCATCGGCGTTGTCCTCCACCGGTGGCGCCTGACTAATCAGCAGCGGCTCATCCAGGTGGGCAAGGCCCTCCAGGCCGTCCTGCTCGATCAAGCGCAACAGCAGGTCGAACTCCATCGCTTGCTTGAACTCGCGGGAATAGCCGCCGAGCCTGACCAACGTCTCGCGGCGTACCAGCCAATGACGGGCCATCAAGGCCGGGGCGTTCAGCAGCAAGTCGAGGTTGAACCCCGGCCGGAATACATCGGCCAGCGTCCCGTCGGGCTGACGCTGGAACTCATCCATTGCCACAGCCTGGCACTGTGGAGCGGTCAGCAATTCCACACCCGCGCGGAACAGGCCGCCCGGCGTCAATTCATCACCGGCCTCGGCCATGACCATCCAATCGCAATCGCTCTGGCTGGCCACCTGGTTGATCTTGTCGACGTAATTGCTTTCGTTGACTTTGACGAAATGCAGGACATTCTTTGATGTCGTCTCGGCCGGCAGATCGCCGGTGGTAAACACAACAATCTTGAACGCCCGGCAATAGCCATTGATGACGCTGTCGAAAGTTGCCTGCATCTTGAAGATATCGGCGTCCAGGTCCAGGATCAAAATGCCGAACGTCGGGCCACCGTTGCGGGCGGCCAGATATTTGGAGACTTTCCGGGTGTCACTGGCGCTCGGTTCACGCGCTTCGAGCCAGCCCAGCAATTGGCCGGAGCGCGTGGTATCGAACAACCTCGCGGTATTTTCAAACGCCGCCGCCTTGAGCCGTTGGTCCCAAGCTTGGAGCATTTGCACGTAGCGCTTGTCACCCTTGGCCTGCATGAGATCGAGCAGTTGCTTGTTCAGGTCCTGGTTGAAGGCATAGCTCAGGAAAGCCCTCGCCAGTTGTTCATCAAGCGGCTCGGCACTGGTGTTGCGCTGGGGGCGAGACAGCTCCTTCTGCTTGAGCATGACAGCTTCCAGCTCCCTCAACTGCACCTGCCCGCTTGGCGCCGCATGAAGCAGGAATTCCAGGTCGGTGAGCTGGTCAAAAAATGCCCGGTTATAGAAAGGCATCTCAACGTACTGCGTCGGTTCGAAACGGCGAACCGGTTCGCCACGCCGCGAATCCCAGGAGGACTCCAGCAGCTTGCCGGACTGGGGCACCGAGCGCTCGGCCAGCTTCTTCACGATGGTTTTGGCGTGCTCCCGCGTCGAGGCACCCGTGCCCAATGCACTGGCCAACGTCGTGGCCAGGCGTTCCTGTTCGGCGGCCGCATGCAAGTCCTGGGACCCCGGCGCCAACGCGGACGGGCTTAGCGGCGGCGCCACGCGACCGCGCTCATGCAGACCGTATGGAATGTCCAGCAAGCGCACCGAGGCTTCGCTCACCAAACCATAGGAATGGCCGGCTTCCTGCAATCGCGAATCAAACCCGGTGGGCGACGACGCGTAGCTGCGCCGCAGGGTTTCAGTGCGCACGAGGGCATTGGCCAGCGACGGGCAATCCTCGGCAAACGCGGCCAGCCGCCCTTCGGCCGATGCACCGCGGTAGTCGTCACTGCCCTTGCGATCGAGCAGGTAGTAGTCGACACGATCGGCGTGGGCCTCGAACGCCAGGCTGTAGCCTTGGCAGGCGCTGTACTCAGCGTTCGCTTCCAGGAAACTCAACGCCTGTTCGAGCGCCTGGGGCAGCAGGAAACTCTCCGCATCGGCAATCGCCAGGTACGGCGTGGCGACTCGCTCGACGGCCTGGCGAACCTTTTCGCCGAAACCAATGGCCGTGGGTGCGTGCAGGTATTGCACACTGGGGGAAGCTGCGGCGATGTCGGCGTGGTTCAGGCTCGAAGAGTCGATCACCAGTACGGCGAACGAACTGTCACGGTAGTGGCGCAACGCCCGCCGCAGGGCAGTCGACTGGTCGTGAGCGAGCAGCACCAGGGTCAATCGTTCATTCAACGGCGCGGTCGATCCTGTTGGGACATTGCTTTGCATATTCATTCCTTAACGAGTGGGTGATCGCATCAGCGACACCGGGAGTTTCAAGCTTGAAACCCATCAATCCGGCAGCCAACCATTGGCCCAGTACTGCAGGTTATCGCCGCGCAAAATAAAGTCGCGCAACACCACTTCACGTAATTCGTCGCCCATCCGGTAGCTGGCAATCGGGTCTGCCAGGTGCATACGGATGGCCTCCAGCCATTCTTCGGTGCTGTTGGTGAGAATCCGGGTACAAGGCAGGTGTCCCCGGTAAGCCTCGGTATCCGAACAAATGACGGGATAGCCGCACGCACCGTATTCCAACAGGCGCAGATTGCTTTTGCAGTCGTTGAAAATATGGAACTCCAGCGGCGCCAAGGCCAGGTCGAGATTCAGGCTGGCAAGCTTTGCCGGATAAGTCGCCAGGCTCACGCCAGTATGAAACTCATGGACATAGGGCTTGAGCAAATCCGGGCACATGCCAAAGAATACCCATTCGACTTCGTCAGCCAGTTCCCGAACGACATCGGCGATGAGTTCCAGGTCACCACGGTGGCTGGTGCCGCCGCCCCAACCAATACGCGGCTTGCTGGAGGTCGCACGCTGGCTTCTGAGCTGATTCCACAGGCCGGCAGCCAACATGTTCGGCACGACGCGGATGTCGTGGTGCATGCTGGACAGGACGTCCGCCAACGGATGGGTGGAGACCACGACCCGATCACACAGGCCGATCCCTCTGCGCAACATGTCCTCGAGGTTGTCCGGCATATTTCGGCTGTGTTCGTTTTTCTCCGGGATCCTGGCAACGTAGTCATCCAACTCGTAGATGCGCATGGCCTTGGAGTAGTTCTTGACCTGGGTGATGTCCTTGAATTTGCCGATGTTATAGCGACCCTGAAGCACGACCACGTCCGGCGACTGACGCTCGATGTCGATGATCGAAGGCATATCGTAGGCAACACGCCCGATGATCCGCCCAGCCGCTTCCAGTTCGAATAGCGGTTGGCTTACACGGTAATGCCCCACCGCCGAAGTGTTGAGCGCCAATCCCAGGATCGAGGGTACGTTGCGGGTAATCAACGGATTCCATCCGGTGCGTGGCCCAGGCTCAAGACTGAAGCTTTTCCCGGTCAGGGTCAGGTTATGGTTGTAGGCCGGATCGTTGGCGATCCTGGGCAACCAGCGTTGGTAGAACGCTTCCTGCTCCAGCTCCAATCGTTGCTTCCACGAAGACTCGCGATGAGTGTCCACGCCAGGCGCCAACACGACGTCGCAATAAGGTGTGGTGACAATCAGGTAACCGCTCTTCCCGACCTGCAGGCATAACTCCAGAGAATTGATGCCCTGTGTCGTGATCGTCTCATCGAACCCGCCCACCTCCTCAAGAACCCGTTTGCGCACCAATAGACACTGATCGCCGACAGCGCTCCAATTTTGCACCACCTGCAAGCGCTGCATGTAGCCGCCAGAAGTCACCGATTCGTTGACAAAAGCCCTGCCCGCCAACCCACCCAGCCCCATTATCAGGCCGGAGTCGATGACACGGCCCTGCAGGTTGAGTGTGCGAGGGCCAACGATACCGACTTCAGGACGCTGCCCCTGATTGAGCAATTCGTCCAGCCAGGCGGCTTCACACACGATGCAATTGGGGTTGAGCAGCAGCAGGTATTCGCCGCGGGCCTGTTGCGCGGCGAAGTTACGGATCACTGCCTCGCTGGCAATTTCGGGGCGCACGAATATTCGTAGCTTTTCGCTGCCCAGTTCGGCCATGGCCCGTAGCCAATGCGCCAGCTCGGCGTTGTCACTGGCATTATCGACAATGATGATTTCGTAATGCGGATAGGCGGTCGTGCTGATCAGGCTGTTGACGCAACGCTCCAGCGCGTCCAGGTCATCCTTGACGCTGATGACGATCGACACCAGTGGTCGCTCGTCGAACTGGTATTCGATGCGTGGGAGCAACGCCAGGACCGCCCCCGGATGAAGCCGGTGCGGCGCGCCGATACGTTGTAGATGAGCGCTGATCAACCGGCCGTTTTGCTCGATGACCTCAGGTAACGATAGCCATTGGGCAAACGAAAACGTCGATTCGACCTGGACTTCCGGAATGTGACCGATGACCTGCGGCCCATCGGTTTCCACCAGGCGCCAGATCAAGTCATGGGGCGCCAATTCGCCCAGGCTCGAATCGAATCCACCCGAGGCAAGGAATCGCGCACGCTCGAAAGCCAGTGCCCGGCCGACATAGGGATAACCGCGCATCAGGTCGAGATTGAAGTCAGGCTTGAAGATCGGTTCCACCGACTTGTCATCCACCAGCGCACCTTCATCACTGTAGATACAGGCAGCAGACGGCGAGCTGACAATCCGGTCGGCCATGATCAGCAGCGCAGACTCGGTCAAGCGATCGCCGGCACGCAGCAGGTAGAACCAGTCGGCGCCGTCCAGTTGAGGCAACAGTCCATTGAGCTGCTGCGCCCAGTCCGCCTGCAGGCCAAGGCGCAGGACATGGTTGTCCACGGCCTGGCGCCCATTGGACAGCAGCAGCACCGATTCGCAGGCATAGGCTTGGACAGCGATACTCTGCAGGGTAATGCCCAACGCATAAGGATCGTCCTGCACGTCGATGATGACCGGGACAATCATCGGCCGATAGGCCCAGCGAGCGATCTGCCGGGACAAGACTTGCTTGCGCAATGGACTGAAACGTCGACACGTCAACCACTGAGCGTAGAGCTCTGCGTAACTTTCGATGTCAGTACCGACTTGCGAGCCAATGACACCCTGCCGGGTCGCAATGAGCGAGTAGACGTTGATTTCCTCCCACTCGGACGCCCCCGGCTCCCTGGCCTGCCCCAGCGCCTGGTAACGCACCCAGCCACTGGCGGGCGCCGGCTCGCCACTGCGCTGGGCCAGCATTTCCTTGAGCCATGTCAGCTCCACCGTGGCCGCCTCAAGCATCCTGGCCTGACGTGCCAGGCGCTCTGGATGCAATCGCTGGCCACTTCCTTCGGCATAAAGCTGGACCAGATTGCCCCGGCGCAGCAGGCAGATGAACAAAGCAAAATCGAGGACAGCCTCAAAGCCTTCACCGGGTCGCGCCAACGCTGGCAGCAAGGCATCGACATCGGTACGGCGCATCAATGCGCCACTCAAGCCGCCGAGAATATTACGGCCGGTTTTTTCAAAATACGCCAGCATGTCTGTGCCGTTGAACATCGCATCGAACAGCGTGATGCCCGTGTTTTCAACGCGGACCGGCAAGGCATAATTGTCTGCATCGATTAAATGATGCCTGTTGATTACCAGCGATACTTGCGCATGCTCCTGCAGGATCGCCGCCTGCTGACTGACGCAGCACGCCAGCAACTGATCGTCATCACACAGGAACTTGATGAACTCGCCCCGGGACTCTTCCAGGCAGCGCAACAAGTTCTGCTGGAATCCCAACCGGGTAGTGTTGCGCAAGTAACGCACCGCAACATCGGAGCCGGCGCCAAGTTCCTGGACGACCCGCTCGATTTCATCGGTGCGACAGTCGTCGCAGATGACAATCTCAAGGTTCTCGTAGGTCTGCTCGAGCGCACTTTGCAAGGCGAGATTGAAAAAGCGTGGGTTGAACGCGGGGATGGCAATACTGACAAGAGGAGCTGATTTCACACGCATGGCTCTCAACCGGCGGGCGTCAACTCAGGCGAGAGCAGGACGTCCTGAATCGTGAAGGAAACGGGTCAGGGGACCGCTCTGGCGTCACGGCCCCCTGCCTTGGATCAGATTTTGTTGAACAATCCCAACTGGGAGACTTTGCTGAACGCCAATTGCGATGCCTGCAGCATAGTCTGCTGCAAGGTCAGGCGCGTCATCACTTCGGCCGGATCGGAATCACGAATTGCCGACTGGGTCTGCGAGTTGGCGAGCACGAAGCTCTGATTGGTATCGCTCTGGGTATCGAGCGCCTGGCCGCGCCCGCCGACCGCACTCAATGCACTGGTCAACTGGTCAGTGCCGCTGGCCAGGTTACCTATGGCCGAAGCCAGTGCCGCGTTCAGTTTCTGGCCGGCGATGTTGTTGCCATCGACTGGCGTTTCCAATGCCGAGCGCAACTGGTTCACGGTGTCCAAGATGTTCTGCGTCTCGTGGGTGTTGACCGCGATGCTGAACTGATCGTTGGCGGCCGGGGCACCGTTGAGCGTGAAGCTCACGCCGGAGGCGGTCGCCACGTTGCCTGCCAGGGTGCCGCTGGACACCGGCTTGCTGTCAGCAGTCAGTGGCGCGGCGTACAGGTCGAAATCCGTGGCACTGGTGAATTTCATCACTGCCGAGCCCGACGGAAAACTGGCGTGGTAGGCCACCGGATCGGTGATCGCGCTGCCGGTGATCTGAGTGGCGCTGGCGTTGCCCGGGCTGCGGGCCGGGGTGAAGCTGTCAGGCTTGGCCGCCAGCGTGAAGGTATGGCCGGGCAACACCGTGCCAGCCACGTCGCCCGCTTGCAGGTTGACGTTCAAAGTCAGGTCGACGCCGCGAAAACTCACGCTCTGCCCGGCCTGCTTGTTGGGATCGATTACACCGCCCTTGCTGGCTTCGGCGGTCACATCGTTGCCACCCGAATCGGTGATCTTCAACTGGGTGCCGCTGACAAACTCCACTGTGTACGGTTCGCCGCTGCGGAACTGGCTGTTATAGGTCACGCTGGACGAAACTTGGCCGTTGGTCAACACGACGCGGTCATCATCCACCGCCGGCGCGGTCATGGTGACCTGGCTGCGACTGGTGTTGACGGCTTGCTGGAAGGTCTCCCAGCCGGTGCTGTTGGTGGCCATCGACATGGTGTCGCCGATCGGCAGGTCCAGGGTAACCTGGTCGCCGTTATAGGTGTAGGTGCCATCGTCGTTGCGGGTGAACGGAACGACATCGCCCTTGGACCCGGCAAAGATATATTTGCCGTTTTCATCCTTGGTATTCATCAGGCTCAGCAGTTGCTCTTCGATCGACCCCAACTCCGAAGCCACAGCCTTACGGTCGGAGTCGGTGTAGGCCGCGTTACCGGCACTCACGGCCAATTCCTTGGCGCGCTGCAGCACGTTGCCGATGCTGGTCATCACCGATTCGGTGGTGCCCAGGGTCGCCTTGATGGTGGTGACGTTGGCTTCATATTGGGAAAGCATCGACGCCTGGTTACCCAACTGCAGAAGACGCGAGGCACCCACCGGATCATCGGCGGCGGTGTTCACCCGCACCAGGCTACTGGCTTCTTCGCTGGTCTTGACCACCTTGGCGAAATTTTTCTGGTAGTTCGCAGCCGTGCTTTCGTAAAACTGAGAAGTAGAAATGCGCATGGGCTACGGCTCCTTAAAGACTGTTGATCAATGTGCTGAAGATTTGTTGCGCAGCCTTGATGATCTGCGAAGACGCGGTGTAGTACTGCTGGAACTTGACCAGGTTGCCGGTTTCCTCATCCAGGTCCACGCCCGACAGCGAGTCGCGGGCGTTCTTGGCGTTGTTCAGGATGGCGCCGGTGGCGGCGCTGTCCAGCTTGCCCTGGGCGGCCTTGGCGCCGACCCCTTCCACCAGTTTGCCGTAGGCATCGTTCAGGGAAATGCCTTTGCTGGCCGAGCCGGTGTCGACGGCCTTGGCGGTCTGCAAACCGGCCAGGATCGTGCCGTTACGGTTGTCCAGGCTGCCGGGCTGGCTGAGGCTGATAGTGATGCCCGCACCCTGGGATGGCGCCCCGGCGATGGACATGTCGAACGCGACGGTACGCTGTACCGGCGGCACGGACGAATCCATGATCGGGTTGCCGCTGGCGTCCTTGAGCGGAACACTGAGGCTCAGGGTGTTGCTCTCGCCGGGCTTGATGGTGCCATTGCTGATCTGGACGCCTTTGGCATCCAGCAGTTGATAGGCCTGGCTGGTGCCATCGGCGGACGTCGCACCGAACACCACCTTGACCGGCATCGAATTCTTGATGCCGTTCTGGATGATGGACGTGGTGGCCGTGTCGTAAATGTCCAGCTTCGTCGTCATGGTCGGCTGGCCGCTGGCCGGAATGGTCAGCGTGCCGCTGCCGCCCGGTGCAATGGCAGCGCCCAGCGGCGCGGCAATCGCCAACCGCTTGGAGTCGGTCATTTCGGTCTTGATGTTGCCCGCCTCGTTGCGGGTCGGGGTGATCTTGAACGAATCACCGGCCGCCGCAGCGCCACCGGAGAAGGTCATCGCGAACCCGTCGATCACCGGAGCTGGCGTCGTCGTGGTGCTGAAGGCCCCCATCGACGTACCCTCGGGCAAGCGCTGGACGATATAGCCCGTGGCGCTGGTGAACGTCACTTTATAGTCGTTGGTGGTCAGTTTGCCGGAGTCTTTGATGGCCACATCGAAGTTGCCGGAGCCGGCACTGTTGTTCAACGAGGCCACACTGCGCTGGCTCATCTGCGCCGCGCTGTTGATGTTGCTGAACAGATTGGAGCCGAAGGCACCGTTCATGTCGATGCCGGTAGCCTGGATGCTGTTCATCCGGTCGGCGACCACCAGGGCCACGCGCCCCAGCTCGTTCATGGCCGGGTCGAGCACAGTGCTGCGGTAGCGCATCAGGCCACCGATCTCGCCACCGGTGAGCACCGAGGTCAGGTCCATGGAGCTGGAACCGCTGTTGAGCTGGATGCCCAAGCGCCCCGGATCGTTCTTGTCCGGCACTGCTTGCAGGGTATTGGTGATGTTGCCCATTACCAGCGGCTGGCCGGAACCCAGGTAGATGTCCAGGCTGCTGCCGTTCTCCACCACCTGTGTACCGGTGAAGGTGGAGAGTTGGCGAATGGCCTCGCCACGGGAATCCAACAGGTCGTTAGGCGCACCGCCCGCGTTGGAGACTTCGGCGATTTTCTTGTTCAGTTGCGCAATGGTGGAAGCCAGGTTATTGACCTGCTCGACCATGTTCGACAAGTTGCCGTTGATGTTGTCACTCTGCGCCGTCAATTGGCTGGAAACCGAGTTGAAACGGTTGCTCAGGGCCTGGGCATCGCTGAGCAGCAATTGCCGGGACGCATCATCGCCCGGCTTGGCGTTGACGTTCTGCACCGAAGCGAAAAACTTGGTCAACGCGCCGTTCAGGCCGGTGCCGCTGTCCGACAGCAGGGAGTCCAGCGGGGTGATCTGCCCTTGATAGGCCGCCGCGTCGCTATTGAGCGACGTGGTGGTCTTCAATTGCGCTTCCAGGTACGAGTTATACACCCGACGCACGTCGGCCAGGGTCGTGCCGGAACCGATGAACACGTTGCCGTATTGGTTCGACGCCTTGGTGGTCTGCACGGTCTGTTGACGTGAATAACCGGCGGTATCGACGTTGGCGATGTTGTTACCCGTGGTCACCAACGCGGTCTGGCTTGCGGACAGACCCGACATCCCTATGTTGAGCAAACTCATGGTTCAGACCTTATAAAGTCGTGGTGGCGCCTGCAGATGCGTAGTTTTGGTAACTCGTCATCTGCCGGGCTATATGCGAAATCTTGCGGGCGTAGTTAGGATCGGTGGCGTAACCGGCCTTTTGCAGCTCGCGTACAAACTGTTCCGGGTTATCGGCCGACTTCAGTACATCTTGATAGCGGCTGTTGCTTTGCAGCAGATTGACCAGGTCGTGGAAACTGTCGCTATAGGAGGCGTAGGAACGGAACTCGGCCGTCTCCTTGACCATCTCGCCATTGCGGAACTCGCTGGTGATCGCCCGCGCCGAGTCGCCCTTCCAGTTCTGGCTCGCCTTGATGCCGAACAGGTTGTGACTGCTGCTGCCGTCAGGCTGGCGCATGACCGACTTGCCCCAACCGGTTTCCAGGGCGGCCTGGGCCACCAGGTAACGCGGATCGACACCGATGCGGTCCGCCGCTTCCTTGGCCATTGGCAGCATGGCGTTGACGAATTCATCGGCATCGCGGAAGGCTTTGCGAGCCGGAGCCAGTGGTGGTTGCGCCACGGCACGGCCATAGACCTGCATGTCCGGTTTCGCGTCGGCGGCCTTGAGCGCCGCCAGCCAATCGCCATTGGCGAGTTCGCCGGTGGCCGGCTTGACCGCAGCGACAGTGCGATCGGGCAGCAGGTTCTGCGCGGGCACATCGGCATTGGCCGACGCCGAAGGCACCAGCCCGGCGAGCAGCCGGTCGGCCAGTTTCGGCGGTAGGGCCAGGCGCCGCTGGTTCAGCAGTTCCATATCGTTGCGATGAGCACCTTCTGTCCCTTGCGGCGCGCTCACGGCCCGTGACGCCCAGAGCGGACGCTGGCCGCTGGTGCGCGACAACGGACCGTCGGTAGGCAAGGTTCCGGCAGCGACCGGTGTCGGCACCGCTGCCTTGGTGACCTTGTCCAGCGCCTCCTGCTGCTTGGCGGCCGACAACGTCGCCGCCTCGCCGGGGGCCATCGGTTTGTTCTTGGACATCTGGCGCAGCAGCACGTCAGCCAGGCCGATACCACCGCCCTCACGGGACATGGAGACAGCCAGCTGTTGGTCGTACATTTCCTGGTACTGCTTGGCCTCAGGCGTGTTCATGGGGTTGTCCTTGCCCAGGGCCTCGGTGGCCGAGCGCATGGACTTGAGCATCTCGCCAAGGAACAGCGACTCGAATTCCTGCGCCACTTTACGCAGGTTGCCATCGCTGTTCTTGTCGCCGACCTTGAGCTGGTTCAAGCGGTTCAGGTCCGAATAGGACCCCGAATCCCCACTGATCAAAGCGCCCTTGCGCATATCCATGGCCAGATCCTCAGATCACGATCAGGTCGGCTTGCAACGCGCCGGCCTGCTTCAAGGCTTCGAGGATCGCCATCAAGTCGCCTGGCGCCGCGCCGACCTGGTTCACCGCCCGGACGATTTCATCCAGGGTAGTGCCCGGGCCGAACTTGAACATCGGCTTGGCTTCCTGTTCGGCATTGACCCGCGAGCGCGGCACGACGGCAGTCTGGCCGTTGGACAGCGGGCCCGGCTGGCTGACGATCGGGTCTTCGGTGATCGTCACCGTCAGGCTGCCGTGGGTCACGGCGGCCGGCGAAACCTTGACGTTCTGGCCGATGACGATGGTGCCGGTACGCGAGTTAATGATGACTTTCGCCACCGCCTGGCCCGGGTCGACCTCGAGGTTTTCCAGGATCGACAGGTAATCTACCCGTTGGCTTGGATCCATCGGCGCGGTGACACGAATCGAGCCGCCGTCGATGGCCTGGGCCACGCCTGGGCCGAGCATGTCATTGATCTTGTCGACGATGCGCTTGGCGGTGGTGAAGTCGGAACGGTTGAGGTTCAGCGTCAGGCTGTTGCCCTGGTTGAAACCGCTCGGTACCGCACGTTCCACCGACGCACCGCCAGGGATGCGACCGGCCGACGGAACGTTGACGGTGATCTTCGAGCCGTCCGCGCCCGAGGCGTCGAAACCACCGACCACCAGGTTGCCCTGGGCCACGGCGTAGACGTTACCGTCGATACCCTTGAGCGGTGTCAGCAACAGGGTGCCGCCACGCAGGCTCTTGGAGTTACCGATGGACGAAACGGTGATATCCACCTGCTGGCCGGGCTTGGCGAACGCCGGCAGATCGGCACTGATCGAAACCGCCGCGACGTTTTTCAGCTGCACGTTGCCCGAGCCTGCCGGCACCTTGATGCCGAACTGCGACAACATGTTGTTGAAGGTCTGCAAGGTGAACGGCGTCTGGGTGGTCTGGTCACCGGTGCCGTTCAGGCCCACGACCAGGCCGTAGCCGATCAACTGGTTGGAACGCACGCCGGAAATGCTGGCGATGTCCTTCAAACGTTCGGCTTGAACGCTGAAGGCTGCCGACATCACCAACGCGCCCATCAACAGCTGCTTAAGATTCAACTTGACCACCTAGAAAGGGAACTTCGGGCTGAGGAAGAAACGGTCGAACCAGCCCGGCTGGCTCGCATCGGCAAAGGCACCGGTGCCCGAGTAGGTGATGCGCGCATCAGCCACACGAGTCGACGACACAGTGTTGTCGGTTGCTATATCGTCAGCACGAACCATGCCAGCGATGCGCACCAGTTCATCACCGGTGTTGAGGGTCAGCCATTTCTCGCCGCGCACGACGATGATGCCGTTGGGCAGCACGTCGGCGACGGTCACGGTGATCGAACCGGTCAGGCTGTTGCTCTGCCCGGACTTACTGTCGCCCTTGGTGGCGCGGTCGGAGCCGTAGCCGGCGTTGAGGCTCAGGTCGTTGCCGCCGATCGGGTTGTTGGTGGTCAGGCTCGAGCCGAACAACGACGTGAGGCCGACGCTGGTCTGGCTGGTCTTGTCGATCTGCGCATTGGCGTTCTTGCTGGCCTGGGTCCGCTCGTTCAGGGTGATGGTGATGATGTCACCGACCCGGAAAGCCTTGCGGTCGCTGTACAGGTTCTGCTCGAAGCCGGCCTGGTAGATCGAGCCGTTGTTGGCGGCGGCCGGCAAGGGCGTGCGCGGCAACACCGGAGCGTAGTACGGGTCATTGGGCCTTGGCGTAGGCGCGACACAGCCGGCGAGCGCGGTGATCCCACTCAGTGCCAGAACAGATACAAAGCGTTTCATGACCCTACCTCTCGGTGTTGCTAGGCGGCTTGTGGCCGCCTGATAGATGTAATTACAGATTCTGCGTGACGAACGAGAGCATCTGGTCTGCGGTGGAGATCACCTTGGAGTTCATCTCGTAGGCGCGCTGGGTGGTGATCATGTTGACCATCTCCTCAACGGTGCTCACGTTGGAGGTTTCCAGGGTGTTTTGCAGCGTGGTGCCAAAACCGTTCAAGCCTGGGGTGCCGACTTGCGGCGCACCGCTGGCAGCGGTTTCCAGGAACAGGTTGTTGCCCACCGCTTGCAGGCCGGCCGGGTTGATGAAGTCGGCGGTCTGCAGGTTGCCGATCACTTGTGCGGCAGGGTTGCCCGCCACGGTGATGGACACGGTGCCGTCACGGCCCACGGTAAAGGTCTGGGCATCGTTCGGGATGATGATGGCCGGCTCCAGGGCGAAACCGCTGGCGTTGACGATCTGGCCATTGGAATCGAGGTGGAACGTACCGTCACGGGTGTAGGACGTGGTGCCGTCCGGCTGCAGGATCTGGAAGAAACCGCGACCGTCGATGGCCATGTCCAGCGGCTGCTCGGTGGTTTGCAGGCTACCGGCGTTGAAGTTTTTCTGGGTGCCGACGATGCGCACACCGGTACCTACTTGCAGACCCGACGGCAGTTCGCTGTCCTGGGTCGACTGGGCACCGGGCTGGCGCTTGACCTGGTACAGCAGGTCCTGGAATTCGGCGCGATCACGTTTGAAGCCCGTGGTCGAGACGTTCGCCAGGTTGTTGGAAATGGTAGTCAGGTTGGTGTCCTGGGCGGACAGACCTGTTTTGGCAACCCAAAGAGCCGGAAGCATTCGTTTCTCCTCGTACGCCTGTTTTTCGGCGCGACGCTGTCAGTAGTAGTTAGATTTGCAAGACCCGAGCCATGGCTTCATCGCCTTCTTTGGCCGTGTTCATCATTTTCACGTGGAGCTCGAACTGCTTGGCCAGGGCCAGCACCGAAGTCATCTCATCCACCGCGTTGACGTTGCTCGCCTCCTGGAATCCCGACACCAGTTGCACATTGGCATCGATGGGAGCCGGCTGGCCGTCCTTGGTGCGGATCGAGCCGTCGAGGCCTTTGGTCATGTTCTTCAGGTCCGGGTTGACCAGCTTGATGCGGTCCACCTCAGCCATCACCCGCGGGCCTTCGCCCATGGCGCGGATGCTGATGGTGCCGTCCTGGCCAATCTCGATTTTCTGCTCTGGCGGCACGGCGATCGGACCGCCGTTGCCCATGACCGGCATACCGTTGCCGGCCCGCAGCACGCCCAGGGCGTCGACGTTCAGACTGCCAGTACGCACGTAGCTTTCACCGCCATCGGGGTTCTGCACGGCCATCCAGCCCGGCCCGCTGACCGCCACGTCGAGGTCACGACCGGTCTCTACCAACGCACCTGGAGTGAAATCAGTGGCGGGACGCTCGGACATGGCAAACGCCCGCGCCGGAAAGCTGTCACCGAACACCGGCATCGAGCGCGCCTGCTCCAGGTCTTTCTGAAAACCATTGGTGGAGATGTTCGCCAGGTTGTTGGCATGGGCCCGTTGCGCCAGTGCGTTCTGGCTGGCGCCGGTCATTGCCACATAAAGGTACTTGTCCACTGTCGTTCCTCTGCATGCCGGACGTTTGCCGTCCACTGCTGTACGGCTGATCCTTAAGCAATTTGCAGACCAACTTTTTTCTGACGCGCCCAGGCCCGGCAAACAAAGGGTCTGACGGGTTTTACTGGAGGTAGGCTATGGGAATCGAAGTCGAGAAACCGGCGGAGTTATGCCGCCCGGTGGCAAGGGCCGGCACCTGGCCTGAAGCCAGGTGCCCGATCAGACTGGATACGTCAGGCCTTTGCCAAGGCATCACCCAGCACACCGACCACCTGTTCCTGCTGATCACCGGTCAAGCCAAGCCACATGGGCAAACGCAACAGGCGCTCGGAGTAATCGTCAGTCACCTCCATCGGGCCGTGCACACGCCCATAGCGCAGGCCACCGGGCGAAGAATGCAGCGGCACGTAATGAAATACCGCGTAGATGGCGTGCCGCTTGAGCTCCTCGAGGATGGCCTGGCGGTCCACGCCCGGGGCGAGGATCACGTAGTACATGTGCGCGTTGTGCTGGCAGCTTTGCGGCACTATCGGACGACGCAGCGCCCCTTGCTGCTCAAGTGCGGCCAACGTGGCGTGGTAATTGTCCCAGATGGCCAGGCGGCGGTCAGTGATGGCTTGGGCTTCTTCCAACTGTGCCCAGAGGAAGGCTGCCGTCATTTCTCCAGGCAGGAACGAGGAGCCCACCTCCTGCCATGTGTACTTGTCCACTTCGCCCCGGAAAAACCGGCTGCGATCGGTGCCTTTTTCCCGGATGATCTCGGCCCGCAATGCCAGCGCCGGATCATTGACCAGCAAGGCCCCGCCCTCCCCCGAAATCACGTTCTTGGTTTCGTGGAAGCTGAATGCCCCAAGGTCACCGATACTGCCCAAGGCCCGGCCCTTATAGGTCGACATCACGCCTTGTGCCGCGTCCTCGACCACCGCCAGCCCATGCTTGCGGGCGACGCCCAGGATCACGTCCATCTCGCAGGCCATACCAGCATAATGGACCGGCACGATGGCCTTGGTCCGTGGCGTGATCGCCGCCTCGATCAGGCGCTCGTCGAGGTTGAGGGTATCGGGACGCACGTCGACGAAGACCGGCACCGCACCACGTAACACGAACGCATTGGCGGTGGAGACAAAGGTATACGAAGGCATGATGACTTCGTCGCCAGGCTGGATGTCCAGCAGCAAGGCCGCCATCTCCAGGGCTGCGGTGCATGAGTGGGTCAGCAGGGCCTTGTTGCACCCCGTTTGCGCTTCCAGCCAACGATGACAGCGCCTGGTGAAGGGCCCATCGCCCGCGAGCATGTTGCCGAACTTGGCCTGGGCAATGTAATCCAGTTCCTTGCCGGTCATGTAGGGGCGGTTGAAGAAAATCGTTTCTGTGCTCATTGCATACTTCCCTGGATGGGCGTGGTACCGGGCGGCGCGCAAGTCAAAACCTCAAACCGCACTGATCCGCCCACCTATCTGGCTGCCTGTATCAAGATTTTCATAGAAGTACGGGGTAAATCCGGCCCGCTTCATCGCCTCTTGGGTTTCACCGATGTCGTATTCAATCCGGTGCAAGGTGAATGCTTCACCGTCCCAGGTCGCAAAAGCTGCCCGGGCATCACCATCACGTGGCTGCCCGACTGAACCAGGGTTGCAATAGACCTTGTCCTCGCCACTCCACAAGTGCTGGACATGGGTATGGCCTGAGGCGAAGTACCGGCCAGGTAATGCAGAGAAATACGCCTGCGACGGTCTCAGGTATTCGTCCAGCGGATCGTTCCAGCCGCCATGGACGATGCTTAATTCGTCCTGGATCGAGCGCTCGGCAAGCGACCACAACCATGCCAGGTTTTGCGAAGTGATGATGCCTCGCTGATAGTCCAGGCAAGCATTGGCGCTATTGGAGCGAGGGCATCGCTCATTCCGAGCCAGGTACCAGTCATGATTGCCCATCACGCTGAAGACTTCTCGCTCGCGCAAGGCCTCGCAGCACTCATTGACCTGACTGTAGTATCCGGCTGTATCGCCCAGGCAGATGATCCGCGAAACACCCAGTTCATCCAGCCTGGCAAGCACTGTTCGAAGGGCGCTGTAATTGCCATGCACGTCAGAAATGATTCCGATCATAGACAATGAAATCCTCTATAAAACGAACAGCGAAACCACTACGAAGGGTCGGCTGACCCGGTGTCTTGCCGTCGAGGTAGTAGTCCAGGCACATAGCCGCCTCGTTGTAACCGAATGCGCGTCGTATCGAACTGGTCGAGGATATTCGCGGATTGATCTCGAGCAGGCGCCAGGAACCGTCGATACCACGACGGAATTGCAAGTTGGTCGGCCCCTCCGGTTTGAAAGCGCGGCACAGCCTGGCGACCGTCTTGTCCAGCGAGTCGTCCTGATACACCCAGGCCTTGGCGGTAGACCCGTCCGAGGCCAGCCTGCGCTGGAAGGCAATGCTCGGACCGGTGTCGCCGCGGCCATCGCCGAACGCCGCAACGGTGAATTCGTCGGCCGCGCTGCCGATGATCGGTTGCGCCATGAGGTGATCGCCGAGCAGTGCCGCATGAGGCACAAAGTCATACTCCTCACGAACCCAGACCAGCCCCTTGGAGGCGTAGCTCCTGCGCGGCTTGAGCAGGAACGGCAGGCCCAGGACAGTCTTGAGCGAGTGAAAGTCCCCCGACAGCCGGCTGGGAATGCGACTGGGATCATCCAGCGCCACGAGCGCCTGGTCCATCGCCCACTTGTCCCTGGAAAGGTCAATCAGGTTCTGGTTGTTGAGCACGACCTGACAATCAAACGTGGCGAGCAGCGCTCGGTTGTCCGACAGCCAGTGGATATCCTGTTCGATCCCCGGGATCAGTAAATCAACCTTGTGCCGGGCCAGTGTATCGCCCAGCCATTGGCCGTATTCCGGGGCAGAGGTCAACGGGGCCTGCACGAACTCATCGCTCCACCCGCGACCGACAGCGTCGTCGTAGATATCGGTGCCCACCAGGCGAACCGACGGATCCGCCGCACGTAGCGATTTGAGCAGGCCATAGCCCATGATGGCGCCTACGCCAGTCACCATGACGGTCTTCATGACAGATTCTCCCGGCGTGCCCGCATCAGTTCGAAGCCGCGGCGAACATCGATCTGCGGGGTGAAGCCTATTCGTTCGTACAGCTCGTGCGCAGGATCGAAGGGAGGCAAATCGGGAATATCGGTTTTTTCCGGCAGAAAGCGCACATCCAGCGGCGCGCCAAACGCCTCGAAGGCGGCCTGGGCGATCTCGGACAGACGCGGGCTTTCGGGATGGCCGCAGTTGAACAAGCCCGCAATGGTGCGCTGCGCCAACCGCGCGCAGACCTCGACCAGGTCACTCAGGTGCAGGTAGTTGCGCCTGGCGTCGTTGCTGCCATACAGCTCGACGGTGCGCCCGACCTGCGCCTTGTCGGCAATGGCATATAACAACGGCTGGTGAGGCCTGCATTGCTCCGCGCTATCGTAGACCTGGCTGATGCGCAGGACTGTCAATGCCATGCCCCGTTCCTGGCAATACAGGCTCGCGACTTCCTCGGCATGGCGCTTGGACAGCGAGTAGCTGCCATAGTAGGGATCCGTCGGCTGGTAGCCGGCCGATTGGGACGACAGCAAAATGAAATGACGCGCCCCGCACTGTTCGGCCAGGCGGCAAGCAGCCAGTGTGCCGACACTGTTGACCAGTTCGGCGCGAACCAGATCCTGCGGCTGGCTACCGCCAAAATCGGCAGCGGCCAACATCACTACGTCGAAACGCTCCTTGCAAGCGCACGGTTCCTGGCTACTCAAGTCAAACGCCAGGTCAGCTTCCCGGCGCCCCGCCAACTTGACTTGTCCATGGCGCGACAACTCAGCGGCGATCGCCTTGCCAATGACCGAGGTACTTCCGATGACCAGGCTTTTCATGACGGGGTGACTGTCCCTTCAAGCATCAGCGCGCAACTGAGTTCCGGATAATCGATGCCTACGGTGCACATGGCAGCGATGATGTCCGCCCCCAGGTTCAACTCTTTCAATTGTCCCGTGGTGAAAGGCTTGAGAAACACGCCCTCCTTGCGTACCACTTGATATCCGGCCGCTTCCATTTCAGCGCTCAGGGTCTGTAGCGAGTAGCTGCGCACATGACCCAGTTCCAGATCGCCACGCCCCAGGGCCATCATGTCGTCAAGCAGTCCGGCAGCGTGGCCCAAGCGTCGATGCAGGGACTCGCCATTGGGAACCAGTACGAAGCAACGACCACCGGGGGCGAGAAAGCGCTTGAACCGTTGCAGCACGGCCTGTGGATCATCGACATGTTCGAGGACAAATCCCATCACGATGAGATCGAAACGCTTGTCGGTGTCGAATGTCTCGAAATAGCTTTCGACGATCTCGGCCGCATTGTCCGGGTATTGCGCCTTGAACTGGTTGATCACCGATGCGGAACCATCGATGACCGTGTGTCCACTGAAGAACTGTGAGAAACGGTTGGTGGTGAAACCATGGCCAATACCGAGTTCCAGCAGGCTTTGCGCCTCGGTGCAGAGCGCCATGATGCGTTGTGGATACCAATTGAGAATGATGTTGTTGTCATACGCGTAGCCAAAGCTGTCGCTGTAGGCTGCGATGAAGGTATCAAGGTCGTTGCTCATGTCACATGTGCTCCGCTGGACGGCCAGGGTAATAGTCGGTACGGATCAATTGGGCAACCAGGCCTGTTGCCAGGCTTGCAGGCGCTCACCTTCGAGCAGCCACTGTGCACGCACGGTCGACTGCAAGGCGTCCCCCAGCGCCGCAGAAGCCTCACGGTCTTCCAGGTGCAAGCGAATCGCTCGGATCCAGTCTTGCGCCTCGTTACTCACGCGAGACAGCGGCAACACCTCACCGCCGATAAACCCCGGCACCCGACTGCAAATGACCGGATGCCCGCAGGCGGCGTGCTGCAAGACCCGCAGATCACCGGAACAGGCATTGCCCAGGTTTTGCACCATCGGTACCAGTGCAAGATCAAGATTCAAGGCTGCCAGGGCCGCTGCCAACCCCTGCTGTGCAACACCTGGGTGCAGCTCCTTGAGATAAGGCTGCAATGACACGGGACAGTCGCCGAGCACCACCCACTCGACTTCATCGGCCAACGCCGGCAGCACCTCGGCCAGCAGTTGGGTATCCTTGCCGCCCAGTAAGCCCAACCTTGGCTTGGCCCCCATGCGGCGCTTGCTTTGTACACGCCCCCACGTGGCCGGCAGCAGGGTTTCCAGTACGCGGATGTCGTGGTGCTGGCCCTGCAACAGTTCGGCCAGCGCAGGCGTGGGGACCAGCACCCGATCGGCCTGCAACATCCCGAACCGCAGACGCTCCAGCAGTTCATCGGCCGAGTAGTCGCCCTTCAACTCCATCTGCGGCAGGTAACCGTCCAGATCGTAGACCGTGAACGCCTTGGAAAACGCCCTCAGGCGGCTCAGCGCCAGGAGCCCGGCATCATTCAAAGGACGCTGCAGCACCACGGTGGTCGGCGCCAGGCGCTCAATCTCCACTGGCAACAGCAAACTCGCTACAGCCGCGCCCTCGACTTGCCCTGCCTCAACCAATGTGCTGAACGGCTGGACCAGTCGCGCGTATGCCGCCGGCTGCTGTTCTGTGACGCAGACCAACACCCTTGGCACGCTGCCTTGTAGCGGATACCAGCACAGGTCGGTGTTTTCCCGGGTAAAACCCTCGCCAGCGCGCAGCGAAAAGTTGGCATTGTAAGTAGCATCGCGGGCCAGCTGCGGCAACCAGCGCGCGAGCAAGGCATCCTCTTGCTCCGTACTTGCATGGGCCTCTGGCTCGCGGTCCACCAACAATCGTGCGTGAGGCGTCCAGACATTCAGGTAACCCGTTTGTTGCAGCTTCAGACACAGGTCAACGTGGGACCAGGGCGCCAGCAGCGGATCGGTATCGAAACCACCGGCCTCAAGGAACAGCCCTCGATCCAGCATCAGGCATTCGCTACCCACGGCAGAGCAGTTCTGCTCAAGCCCAAGCCGCCCCATATAACCCGGCGACTGGGATGGCAAGCCAGCAAAAGCCCTACCCACAGTCCCGCCCAGTCCCAACACGAGGCCGGCCTGACGTACGCGACCATCACTCTGGAGCAACTTGCCACCCACGACGCCGACTTCGGGGCGCTGGGCGTGATTGAGCAACGCTTGCAACCATCCGGACTCAAGCACGGCACCATGGGCATCGAGCCAGGCCAGATACTCGCCGCGCGCCTCCTGCGCCGCTGCATTGCACATGGCCGCACGAGGCTGCCCCGGCATGAAACGCAGTACCTGGATACGGCCTTCGCCCATCTGTTCGACCAGCCCCAGCCACTCCAGCAATGCGGGTTCGTCGCCGCCCGGCTCGATCAGCAGGATCTCGTAGTCCACGGAATGCGTCTGCGCCAGTACACTTTCCAGGCACCGCTGGAAATGCGCCAACTGCCCTTCCAGGTAGACCAGAATACTCACCGAGGCCTGTCGCTCATGGCCATAGTCAATACGATAGCGGCCCGGCTCGTTCTCCAGCGCAATAGCTCGCGCCCGGCCATAACCACGCCCTTGCAGATGGGCATCGATGACCGCGCACTCATCCGCACAGTGAGACTGATGCACCTCGTCGGCGATCAACAGGGGTTCGCTGACGTGTCCGATAGTCGCCATCCCACACTCGCTGATCAGGCGCAGTTGGTAGGCCAATTCGAAGGCACCGCCGCAGGCATTATCAAAGCCGCTAGAACGCACCAGCGCCTCGCGACGGTACATCCAGTGGCGTGAAAGACCGGCCGGAAACGCCAGGAGCAGGTCCAGGTTCAGATCCGGCCGCAACGAAAGGTCAACCACTGCGCCGGTGCGCAGCGCCTCGTCGGCATATACCGCCAGGCAGCTGTCAGGCGCTTCAAGCAGATTCTGAGCCGTCACCAGCAGCCCGGCAGCGATGAACTCGGTCCCGGCCTCCACCAACATGACCCAGTCGCTCTGGACGCCCTCAAGCAAGCTATTGATAGCTGCCGCCGGTTTGTTCGGATCACACGCCAACCACTGAACGTTGGCCCGCCCCGGGTCAGCGCTTGCGATCACGCATACATGGATGCGTTGATACAACTGTCGATCCAGACTGTCCAGGGTGTGGGCCAGCGCCAACTGATTGCCGTCATCACGGACCAGAACAGTGAAGGCAGGCGCCGCCGAGTTCGCCAATCGCTCATTGACCAGACGCAGTTGCTGCGCCGTCGGATAGCGTTTGCGCAACCAGTCAAGCACCCCCAGCCGGTTACCGGCTGCCTCACGAGCGGCAGTCGCCTGGGTTTTCGCAATAAACACGTCCAATTGCTGCCAGAAAGACGCGGTGCGCTCAACGTAACGTTGCAAGGCGTCACCGATGCTCGCCCGGGCATGTTCCAACGGCTCCGGCTGATCGAGCATGGCAAAGCCGACGCTGCCGAAGAAACTGGTCTCGAGCAATGGCTGATCGACGCCATGCCCCGGAATGAATATCACCGGGCATCCGCACAGCACCGCCATTACGCAAGTCATCGACCACTCGTAGCTGTACATCGCTTCCGCGCTGCGCAGCAGCTTGGCCAGCTCGGGCAGAGGCAAGGGATTGGCCATGCTCAGCAGGCGGATATCGGCCGGCAGTTGCGAGTAGTCGATCTGCTCCAAAGGGTGACGGTTCTGGTAGAGATAACTTCCCTTGCGCTCGGCTGGGGCGCCTACCGTCGAGAACATTTCGACGTCGATGGCTGGCAGACACAACAGGTCGCCGTCAGAGTCGCCACGGTGCTCGGCGAGCCGGGCTGCATAGTAAAAAAACAAGTCGGTGGGCGCGGCGTTCATGCCGTTTCCGGTAAGGAACCCCTCGAAATTCAGGAGAAACCGCGCCACGACCGAACAGTTGAGCGGATTGCCGGGAAACACCTCGGGATACACCGCAATCGGCACCTTGCCCGCTGCCTTGTGGCGCTGTTTGATTGCGGACGTGATCACCGGTGTCTTGAGGTCTGGATTGACCACTTCGGTACCGCAGATGTAGGCCTCACGTCCACTGAGGTTGAGCATATGGCAGAGGTAGTGCAGCGAGACAACGCCCGATGACGATTCACGGTAGGCAGGCGCGGCGAAGTAGTAAGGATGTTCAGGCTTGGCATACATCAGCCGCAGACGCGCCAACGCCTGTTCGAGCGAATAAGCGTCCAGCTGCGCGAGGTTCGACATCGGGTGCAATCTCCAGAATCAAAATCAACAGGGTGTCACTGGCGAAGCCCGGTCAGGCGGCCACTTTCTTCAGAAAAGCCGGTGCATCCGCGCCGGTGTTGAACAACAGGTCGATGACACTGAGCGCATGCTGGAAGTCGCCATACACCTGCGGATACTCGGGATAGCCGGCATAACTCATATACGAGACCGTAATCCCTTTGGCGGCAAACGCCGCTTCGTCGAGATAGTGACTGGCCGCAGGCCCTGAGAGGTATTGATCAGCACCGAGAACCTGGCACAGGTGGATCAGGCGCTCATTCTTGCCCTCCACACCGCCCAATTGCTCGGAACGGTAAAGCGGCGTGTGAATGTCCAGCAGGGGGCACAAGCCGGCAATAAACAGGTGGTTGATCTGGCTCAGGTGGGTAAGGTCGGCGGCCTGCTCGTAGAGCGCGCGAATCGGCGCTTGCATCTGGGCGAAGCAAGGCGCACGCCGGTAACTCTGTTCAATGGTCTTCCAGTGCGCTGCGGCCCAATCCGCACTACTGACCTGGACTTCATTGATCAACTGGCCGAGACGGCCCTTTTTCTGGACTGCAATACTCAGCCAATGCTCACCCTGGGCCGTCTTGATCTTGTTACGGTTGCGCCAGTCGGACCGGGTGTACTGAACATCGTCATACAGGATGAACGCATCGACGCTGCGGATCAGATCGAAATAGCCCTTCCAGGGGATGTAGTTCGACTGCACCACAGCTATTTTCTTGTGCATCCTGAACCTCACGTACACAGGGGAAACCGAGGCTTTGCCCTGTCAAAAAATCGCCACCCACCTTGAACAAGCGGGGAATAGGTGACGATCTAGCAAATGCCATACCAGCAATCCGAGTGCATGATTCTCAGCAAAAAGCCCTAGGGTTGAACCTTGCCTACTTCGTACTCACGCAACTTGTTGGCAATCGTAGTGTGGGAAACCCCCAGCCGCTTGCCCAGCTGCCGGCTGCTGGGGTGTTCGGAATACAGGCGCTCCAACACCGCTTTTTCGAAGCGTCCGACGATTTCGTCCAAGTCACCTTCGAGGGAGAAGTCGCCAAGGGGTTGGCGCACGCCGTAATCCGGCAGGCGAATGTGCTCGGCCTTGACCTTACCGCCGTCGCACAGGGAAACCGCCTGGAACAGCACGTTTTCCAGCTGTCGGACGTTGCCCGGCCAATGGTAGTGACTGAGGCGTTCCATGGCCGCCGGGGCCAGTTTCGGCAGCGCACAGCCGATCTGGCGGCTGGCCTGGTCGAGAAAATGCTCCACCAGCGGCGTCAGTCCATCCAGGCATTCGCGCAGCGGCGGGATGTGCAGCGAAAGGACGTTCAAGCGGTGGTAGAGATCCTGACGGAATTCCCCCCGTGCGCAGAGTTCCGACAAGTCCACCTGGGTGGCGCAGATCACCCGCACATCCAGGTACACCTCCTCATCACTGCCGACACGACGGAAGCAACCGTCCTGCAAAAAGCGCAGCAATTTCACCTGCAAGCGCGGGCTCATCTCCCCTACCCCGTCGAGAAACAGCGTGCCGCCCGCCGTCAGTTCCAACAGGCCGAGCTTGCCTTCGGCTCGTGCGCCTTCGAACGCCCCGGGGCCATAGCCGAACAATTCAGTCTCGGCCATGGATTCCGGCAGGCCGGCGCAGTTGAGCGCCATCAACGGCGACTGGCCTCGCGGGCTTGCCAGATGACAGGCTCTCGCCAGCAGCTCCTTGCCGGTACCGGTTTCGCCTTCTATCAATAGCGGCGCGTCCAGCGGCGCCATGCGCCGGGCCTCGCGGACCACCGCCGCCATGACCTTGGAGCTCTGGAAAATACTGTCGAAACCGCGCAGTTCCTGCTTGCGCACGTTATAGATACGCTCGCCCACCCGGTCGGCCCGATGCAGAGTCAGCACTGCGCCGGCCATGGCCTCGCTGTCGTCGTGCTCCGATTGCAGCGGGGCGATGTCAGCCAGGAACACATCGCCCTTGACCTTGACCCGCAGCCCGTTGATCCGCGACTGATTGGCCCGCACCAGCTCCGGCAGGTCGAAATCCTCGGCATAGCGCGACAGCGGAATGCCCGGCACCTCATCCACCCGCACCCCGAGCAACTGCGCGGCCGCCCGGTTGGCCGCAACGATCGAACCGCCCATGTCGATAGATAGCACCGGAAACTCTAGGGCGCCGAGCAAGGCGTTGAGCTCCATGTGCCGACGTTCGCTGGGCATCAATCCTACGCGCTTGACGCCAAACACCCCGGCGATGCCTTCGAACTTCGGGCGCAACGCCTGGAATTGAATGTTGATCAGGTTCGGGCAATGCAGATAGATCGCGTTGCCATGCTCACCGCCGACTTCTCCACGGGCAACGTTGATGCCGTATTCGACCAGCAGGTTGAGGATATCGCGCAGGATGCCGATGCGGTTCTGGCAATGGACTTTGATGCGCATGGAAGGACCCGGATGTGTAGGAGAGACAAGGCGCGCCATTGAAGCCACCCACATCCTGTGACGAGGGGATTTATCCCCGTTGGGCTGCGCAGCGGCCCCATTTTTTGGGGGCTGCTTCGCAGCCCAGCGGGGATAAATCCCCTCGCCACAGGGTTTGTGGTGCGACTTTTTATTGCGTAGCGCAATTAGTTGTCAAGATTATGTGACAGCTGTAGGCCGATTCCCACCCGAAAATGTCGATAACATTGCACCGCCGGTCTTATCGTAACGAAAGCTTTACAAATTCTCCTTTCGTCGGCCATATAGGCTCGCAACACTCTGCTGCAAAGACCCTTGCCTCGGGTTATCTCTAATGCACCGCTGGACATAAAAACAAACAGCCTTTCTTCCGGTTTCAAGGCCGGGGAAAAACAGCAGGAGAGCAGCATGAAGCAGACGCAGTACGTGGCCCGCGAGCCCGATGCGCAGGGTTTTATCGACTACCCCGCCGAAGAACATGCGGTGTGGAACACGCTGATCACCCGCCAGCTGAAAGTCATCGAAGGCCGTGCGTGCCAGGAATACCTCGACGGCATCGACAAGCTTGGCCTGCCCCACGACCGCATCCCGCAACTGGGCGAAATCAACAAAGTGCTGGGCGAGACCACCGGCTGGCAAGTCGCCCGGGTGCCGGCGCTGATCCCTTTCCAGACCTTCTTCGAATTGCTCGCCAGCAAGCAGTTTCCGGTCGCGACTTTCATTCGCACCCGTGAAGAACTGGACTACCTGCAAGAGCCGGACATTTTCCATGAGATCTTCGGCCACTGCCCATTGCTGACCAACCCCTGGTTCGCTGAATTTACCCACACCTACGGCAAACTCGGCCTACAGGCCTCCAAGGAAGAACGCGTGTATCTGGCGCGCCTGTACTGGATGACCATCGAGTTTGGCTTGGTGGACACCCCGCAAGGCCGGCGCATCTACGGCGGCGGCATCCTCTCGTCGCCCAGGGAAACCGTGTACTGCCTGTCGGACGAGCCGGAGCACCAGGCGTTCGATCCGTTGGAAGCCATGCGCACGCCGTATCGCATCGACATCCTCCAGCCGGTGTATTTCGTCCTGCCCGAGCTCAAGCGCCTGTTCGAGCTGGCCCATGAAGACATCATGGGCATGGTCAGGCGTGGCCGGGAACTGGGCCTGCATGCACCTAAATTTCCGCCGAAAGCTGCCTGAATGGCGTTTTTTGCTCTCAAGTGAGTCTGTTGCACCCCATAGCTTTGCTTTAGCGTGGGTGCCATCGACGTTTTTCAAACATTCGATCCAGGAACACACCATGAACGCTCTGAACCAAGCCCATTGCGAAGCCTGCCGCGCCGACGCCCCACAGGTCAGCGACGAAGAACTGCCGGTACTGATCAAGCAGATCCCGGACTGGAACATCGAAGTGCGCGACAGCGTGATGCAGTTGGAAAAGGTCTTCCTGTTCAAGAACTTCAAGCACGCCCTGGCCTTCACCAACGCCGTCGGTGAAATCTCCGAGGCCGAAGGTCACCACCCGGGCCTGCTGACCGAGTGGGGCAAAGTCACCGTGACCTGGTGGAGCCACTCCATCAAGGGCCTGCACCGCAACGACTTCATCATGGCCGCGCGCACCAATGAAGTGGCCAAGACCGCCGAGGGCCGCAAGTAATGCATTTCGACGCCATCGGCCGGGTACCCGGTGATCCGATCCTCGGCCTGATGGAGGCCTACGGGGCGGACAGCAATCCACTCAAGTTCGACCTGGGGGTGGGCGTCTATAAGGACGCCCAGGGCCTGACGCCGATTCTTGAATCGGTGAAGCAGGCCGAACAGCGGCTGGTGGATCGCCAGACCACCAAGACCTATATCGGTGGTCACGGCGATGCTGCATTCGGCGGCTTGATCAATGAGCTGGTGCTGGGCGTTGGCTCAGAGCTGATCGCGCAAAAACGCGCTGGCGCTACCCAGACTCCGGGTGGCACCGGTGCCCTGCGCCTGAGCGCCGACTTCATCGCCCAGTGCCTGCCCGGGCGTGGCGTCTGGCTGAGCAACCCGACCTGGCCGATCCACGAAACCATCTTCGCCGCGGCCGGCGTCAAGGCCAGCCACTACCCCTACGTGGGTGCCGATAACCGCCTGGATTTCGAGGCGATGCTGGCGACCCTGGAACAAGTGCCGAAAGGCGATGTGGTACTGCTGCATGCCTGCTGCCACAACCCGACCGGTTTCGACCTGAGCCATGAGCAATGGCGCCAGGTGCTGGAAGTGGTGCGCAGTCGGGAACTGCTGCCACTGATCGACTTTGCCTATCAGGGCTTTGGCGATGGGTTGGAACAGGATGCCTGGGCGGTGCGGCTGTTTGCCGAGACGTTGCCGGAGGTGCTGGTCACCAGTTCCTGTTCGAAGAACTTCGGTCTGTACCGCGACCGCACTGGCGCACTGATCGTCTGCGCGAAGGACGCCGACAAGTTGCAGGATATCCGCAGCCAGTTGGCCAACATCGCCCGGAATCTCTGGTCGACGCCGCCGGATCATGGCGCGGCGGTGGTGGCGACCATCCTCGGCGACGCACAGCTCAAAAGCCTGTGGGCCGACGAAGTACAGGCCATGCGCCTGCGCATCGCCCAGTTACGCAGCGGGCTGCTGGACGCCCTTGAGCCCCACGGGTTGCGCGAGCGCTTTGCCCATATCGGTGTGCAACGCGGAATGTTTTCCTACACGGGCCTTATGCCGGAGCAGGTCCGGCACCTGCGCGAACGTCACAGCGTGTACATGGTTGGCACGGGGCGGGCCAACGTGGCGGGTATCGACGCCACGCGCCTGGGCTTGCTGGCCGAGGCGATTGCAGACGTTTGTAGATAATAAAGACTGATCAAACCCGTGGCGAGGGAGCTTGCTCCCGCTGGGCTGCGCAGCAGACCCATTTCTGCGGTTGCTTCGCACCCGAGCGGGAGCAAGCTCCCTCGCCACGGTGAATCATGCATGCCGGAGGATGGAACGTTACCCTTCGAATCTACGCCCCCGTCCACTCGCGGACGAAATCGGTGGTGTCTTCCTTCGGCGCGGTCCGCGCTTCTTTCTGCGGCGTACCGAGATAGAGAAACCCGATCACCTCCTCACCATCTTCAAGGCCAAGCCCCTTGGCCACGTGCGGCGAGTACGCCAGTTCACCGGTACGCCAGACCCCGCCCACCCCTTGGGCATAAGCCGCCAGTAGAATCCCATGGGCCGCGCAACCGGCTGCCAGCATCTGCTCGGCTTTCGGGACTTTGAAATGGTCCTGCAGACGGGCAATCACTACCACGACCAGCGGCGCCCGCAGCGGGCCATTCAGGGCCTTTTCCACCACGGCTTCGGGCACCAGCGGGTCGTTGAACCGCGCCGCTTCGGCCAGCAGCTCACCCATGCGATAGCGCGCCTCGCCTTCGACCGTCAGAAATCGCCAAGGCCGCAATTGGCCGTGGTCCGGCGCACGCATGGCGGCGGCGAACATGATCTCGCGCTGTTCTGGCGTAGGTGCCGGGTCCACCAGGCGCGGGACGGAAACACGGTTGAGCAAAGCGTCGAGAGCCTGCATCGGCCACCTCCCTGAAAAAATGTCCGGCTATTCTAGTGGCTGTACGGCGAGTTCGTTAGCGTAAATTGGAGCATCGATGCACACGCCAGTCGCGCCGGGCGCGGTTTACATGCCGCTGGCCGTGGGTAGAATGGCGCCCTTCCCTTTCAGCCCGAGCGGACTTCATGGCGTTGCCGACCCTGCGGATCATTGGTTTCATCATCGGCATCTTCCTGATCACCCTGGCGATCTTCATGGTCGTGCCCATGGCGACCCTGGTGGTCTTCGAGCGCACCCGCGACCTGCCATCGTTCCTTTGGTCGAGCATGATCACCTTCGTCGCAGGCGTAGCCCTGGTGCTGCCCGGACGCCCGGAACACGTGCACCTGCGCCCGCGAGACATGTACCTGCTGACCGTCAGCAGTTGGCTGGTGGTGTGCATCTTTGCCGCGCTGCCGTTCCTGCTGACCCAGCACATCAGCTACACCGATTCGTTCTTCGAAAGCATGTCGGGCATCACCGCCACGGGCGCCACGGTCCTGAGCGGCCTGGACACCATGTCCCCCGGCATCCTGATGTGGCGTTCGCTGTTGCACTGGCTCGGCGGTATCGGCTTCATCGGCATGGCAGTGGCGATCCTGCCGCTGCTGCGCATCGGCGGCATGCGGCTGTTCCAGACCGAGTCATCGGACCGTTCGGAGAAAGTCATGCCCCGCTCGCACATGGTGGCGCGGCTGATCGTGGCGTCCTACGTGGGCATTACGATTCTCGGCACGCTGGCGCTCTGGTGGGCCGGGATGAGTCTGTTCGACGCCATCAACCATTCGATGTCCGCCATCTCCACCGGCGGTTTTTCCACTTCGGACTTGTCCCTGGCCAAATGGACCCAACCGGCGGTGCACTGGGTCGCCATTGTCATCATGATCCTCGGCAGCCTGCCATTTGCCTTGTATGTCGCCATGCTGCGCGGGCATCGCCGGGCACTGATCAAGGACCAACAAGTCCAGGGCCTGATCGGCGTGCTGCTGGTGACCTGGCTGGTGCTCGGCACCTGGTACTGGGCGACCACCGACCTGCACTGGCTGGACGCCTTGCGGCACGTGGCGCTGAACGTGACATCGATCGTCACCACCACCGGTTTCGCCCTGGGGGACTACAGCCTGTGGGGCAACTTCTCGCTGATGCTGTTCTTCTACCTGGGGTTCGTCGGCGGCTGCTCCGGCTCGACCGCCGGCGGGATCAAGATCTTCCGCTTCCAGGTCGCCTACATCCTGCTGCGGGCCAACCTCATGCAATTGATCCACCCACGCGCGGTGATCAAGCAGAAGTACAACGGTCACCGCCTCGACGAAGAAATCGTCCGTTCGATCCTGACGTTCTCGTTCTTCTTCGCCATCACCATCTGCGTGATCGCCCTGTTGCTGTCGCTGTTGGGCGTGGAATGGATGACCGCACTGACCGGTGCCGCCAGTACCGTGTCCGGCGTCGGTCCGGGGCTGGGGGAAACCATCGGCCCGGCCGGCAACTTCGCACCACTGCCGGATGCCGCCAAGTGGATCCTGTCGGCGGGCATGTTGCTGGGACGCCTGGAGATCATCACGGTGTTCGTGCTGTGTATCCCGGCGTTCTGGCGCCACTGACCGGCTCAACCACATTCGCCAGTCGCGTCCGGTATTCGCCGGGCGTGGTGTCGAACCAACGACGAAAGGCCCGGAAAAAATTGCTCGGGTCGGCAAACCCCAACAGATAGGCGATCTCCAGCAGGGTCATGGCCGGTTGTGCCAGGTATTGCTCGGCCAGCTCCCGACGGGTGTCGTCGAGCAGGCTCTGGAAACTGGTGCCCTCTTCCTGCAAGCGCCGCTGCAAGGTGCGCTGGGACAAATGCAGGGTCTGTGCCACCACGTCACGCTTGGGCTCGCCCTGAGGCAGCAACCTACACAGCACCTGCCGCGCCTTGTGGGTCACGCGACTTTCCGAAAACCGCGCCAGGTACTCCCCGGCAAACCGATCGTGGAGCAGGGCCATGGCCTCGTTGGCCGTAGGCAGCGGTGCTTCAATGTCGGCCCGTTCGAAGATCAAGGCATCCTGGGGCGCACCGAACACCAGCGGTGCGGGAAACGCCTGTCGATAAGGCACCAGGTCCAGGGGTTCGGTGCCTTGGAACAGCACCTTCACCGGGCGCAGGGCCCGGCCGGTCAGCCAGTTGCACAGGGCCAGCGCGCAGGCCAGCGATGCTTCGGCACTCTGCCGGGTAGGTGGCAGATGATCGCCGTGAACGGTCAGGATCAACCCGTAACCTTCCTCCAGCTGACGAAAACTCAATTCTGCACTTTCGGCGATGATCCGCTGATAACGCACCAGCCGCTGGAAGCCTTCCAGCAGGGTGCGACTGGACATCAGGGCGTAACCCACCACATGAAATGATGCCGGACGTGCCACTTTGCCCATGTTCAAGCCGATGGCCGGGTTGCCCGACAACTCCACCGCCCGTTGCCAGAGCCGCGTCATCGAATCCTGGGGAAAACGCGCATCCGGATCGTCCAGCGCATCAAAGTCCAGCCCCAGCTGCTTGAACAGCAAACGGCAGTCGAGGCCGTCCATTTCCAGCGCCTTGACAATCCCCATCGCCCAGCTTGAAGAAGTCGTTCGTTCGTGCATGACGGTTTACTTGCATGACGAGCCGCAGGGTACGGCTGGATGATCGAAGGATACTAAAGTGGCGCCCATTGTCACTGGCCGTTGTGAATGATCGCTCTAGACTTCCATAAGCAAGCTCAATCTACTCGTCTCGACAACAACAACCACAGAGCCCGCAGTCGTGGAAAACACCAGACAATTCAACAGCTTCGCCGAGTTCTACCCGTATTACCTCAGCGAGCACGGCAACAGCACCTGCCGACGATTGCATTTCATCGGCACCTCCTTGGTCATCCTTATTTTCGCCTTGGCGCTCGTCATCGGTGGCGGCTGGTGGCTGATTACCCTGCCAGTCGCCGGCTATGGCTTCGCCTGGGTCGGGCATTTCTTCTTCGAAAAGAACCGTCCCGCCACCTTCCAGCATCCGTTCTACAGCCTGCTCGGCGATTTCGTCATGTACCGCGACATGCTGCTGGGCAAGGTTGCGTTCTAATCTCATGCAAAGGACTGTCAATGAGCGCTCACGCAGGCTTTACGCACATGCAGGACGGCACCGGGGACGACTGGGCGATCATCGCGGCCGACTTCAGCACCTACGCACGCCAGTTGCCGGGTCGGATCCTGGCTCATCTGAAATTGCTGGACGGGGACTTCGGAGGGTTCCCGGTGGACCGCCTGACCCACTCCCTGCAAACCGCCACCCGCGCGTATCGGGACGGGCGTGACGAGGAATACGTGGTCTGCGCCCTGCTCCACGATATCGGCGATACGCTGGGCTCGTATAACCACCCTGACATCGCGGCGGCGATCCTCAAGCCGTTCGTCAGTGCCGAAAACCTGTGGATGGTGGAGAAACACGGGATTTTCCAGGGTTATTACTTCTTCCATCACCTGGGCATGGACCGGCACCTGCGCGAACAGTTTCGCGATCACCCGCAATACCAGGCGACCATCGATTTCTGCGCCTTTTACGACGCCGCAGCGTTCGATGCCGCCTACGACACCCTGCCGCTGAGCTTCTTCGAGCCGATGCTGCACAGGGTTTTCGCAGCGCCGAGGCAGTCGATCTACAAGGCGGCGATGGCGCAGCAACCGGCCTGACGCACGACCCTGTGGCCTGCCTGACACACAACCCTGTGGCCTGGCTCACACACAACCCTGTGGCGAGGGAGCTTGCTCCCGCTGGGCGCGCAGCGCCCCTCTTTTAGGGC
>NZ_JALJDX010000177.1 GCF_022952855.1 Pseudomonas sp. RGM2987
CGAACTCAGAAGTGAAACGATGCATCGCCGATGGTAGTGTGGGGTTTCCCCATGTGAGAGTAGGTCATCGTCAAGATTAAATTCCGAAACCCCTATCTGCTGATGCAGGTAGGGGTTTTGTTTTGCCTGCTATAAACATGCGAAAGTTCGTGACAAATTTGCACACTTATTTTTGAGCCGCAGCACTAGAATAGCCCCACCTTAGTTGAGCCAGAGCGCTATATGTCCGATCCGTCAGACGTTGATAGGTTGTCAGATCTGCCCCTGAACGATCTGGTGGCCTGCCATGAATGCGACCTGTTGATGCGCAAGCCCCACCTGGCTCGCGGCGAGAAGGCCGAATGTCCTCGTTGTGGGTATGAGCTTTATGCTCACCGTCACAACGTAGTCGAACGCAGCCTTGCCTTGGTCATCGCTGCTCTTCTGTTATACGTGCCAGCCAATTTTTTACCCATCATGCAACTCAACCTGCTCGGACAGTCCTCCCAGGACACCGTGTGGAGTGGCGTGGTCGGCCTGTTCGATACGGGCATGCAAGGCGTATCGGTGGTGGTGTTCCTGTGCAGCATGGGCGTTCCGCTGCTCAAGCTGCTTTGTCAGTTGGCGGTGCTGCTGGCTATTCGCCTGGGTGTCGGCCTTAGCTACGGTTTATTGCTGTATCGCATTTATCATCATTTACGAGACTGGGGCATGCTTGAGGTGTACTTCATGGGCGTGCTGGTGGCCATCGTCAAGCTGGCCGATATGGCCTCCATCACCGTAGGTCTTGGCCTGGTGTGCTTTGTCAGTTTATTGCTGATCCAGGTTTGGCTCGAAGTGGTGATGTCACCGCATCAGATCTGGCAGGCGTTATCAGGAGAGGATGCCCATGCGGGCAATTGATGCGGGCATTCTGGTTTGTACCGAATGTCATGAGTTGAATCGACGGGATCCCGAGCTCGACCGCCAGACCTGTACTCGCTGCGGCGCACGGGTTCATCCTCGGCGCCCGAACAGCTTGATGCGCACCTGGGCGCTGTTGCTCACTGCGGCGATTCTTTATATCCCGGCCAATCTGCTGCCGATCATGACCATCAACTCGCTGGGCCAGGGCGCCCCGAGCACCATCATGGCCGGTGTCATCGAGCTGGTACACCACGGCATGATTCCTATCGCCGCCGTCGTGTTCATCGCCAGTATCCTGGTGCCCACTTTCAAACTGGTGGGCATCGCGTTGCTGCTGTTTTCCGTGCAGCGACACCAGCCCATGTCGGCGCGTCAACGCATCCTCATGTACCGTTTCATCGAGTTCATCGGCCGGTGGTCGATGTTGGATATTTTCGTGATCGCCATTCTTGTGGCCGTGGTGAATTTTGGCCGGCTCGCCAGTGTCGAAGCCGGGCTCGGCTCGATTGCTTTTGCCAGCGTAGTGATTTTGACAATGATTGCCGCAGTAACCTTTGATCCCCGACTGATTTGGGATAACACGGAGTCGGATAACGACCATGACTGAATTGCCTACCGCTAAAACCCGACCGGCTTCGAACTGGTCGGCCATCTGGGTCCTGCCGCTGATTGCCTTGATCATCGGCGGCTGGCTTGGCTGGCGGGCTTATAACGACACCGGAATCGAGATCAGTGTGCGCTTTGAGAGCGGCGAAGGCATTCAAGTCAACAAGACTGAAATCGTCTACAAGGGCATGACCGTCGGTAAGGTGAAGAATCTGACGCTCGATGACGAAGGTAGCACCAAAGGGGTGATCGCCACTGTCGAGATGAACAAGGACGTCGAACAGTACCTCAAGACCGGTACCCGTTTCTGGCTGGTCAAGCCGAGCGTCTCGTTGGCCGGGATCACTGGCCTGGAGACCCTGGTCTCGGGCAACTACGTGGCGATCAGCCCGGGCGAAGGGGAATCGACGCGCAAGTTCAAGGCGCTGGCCGAAGAGCCGCCGCTCTCGGACGCCAAGCCAGGATTGCACCTGACCATCAAGGCCGATCGCCTGGGCTCACTGGACCGTGGCAGTCCGGTGTTCTACAAGCAGATCCAGGTCGGTCAGGTGAAGAGCTACACCTTGTCCGAGGACCAGAGTACGGTTGAGATCAAGGTCTTCATCGAACCGACCTACGCCAGCCTGGTGCGTAAACACACGCGTTTCTGGAACGCCAGCGGCATCAGCATTGATGCCAACCTGTCGGGCGTCAAAGTGCGCAGTGAGTCGCTCGCCAGTATCGTGGCCGGTGGTATCGCGTTTGCCACGCCGGAAAGCCGCAAGGACAGCCCGCCCACCGACCCGAGCCTGCCGTTTCGTCTTTATGAAGACTTCGACGCCGCCGCTGCCGGGATCCGCGTGAAGGTCAAGCTCAGCGACTTCGAAGGTTTGCAGGCCGGCCGCACCCCGGTGATGTACAAAGGCATCCAGGTGGGTAGCTTGAAAAACCTCAAGGTCGACCCGGACCTGTCCAGCGCCACTGCCGAATTGACGATGGACCCACTCGCCGAAGATTACCTGGTAACGGGCACGCAGTTCTGGGTCGTCAAGCCATCGATTTCTCTGGCTGGCATCACAGGCCTGGAAGCCTTGGTGAAGGGCAACTACATCGCCGTGCGCCCGGGTGACAAGGGCAGCGCACCGCAGCGCGAATTCGAAGCCAGGGCCAAGGCGCCACCGCTGGATTTGCGTTCACCGGGGCTGCACCTGGTCCTGCTCACCGAGAATCTTGGATCGCTGGAAGTCGGCAGCCCGATTCTCTATAAGCAGGTCAAGGTCGGCTCGGTGCAAAGCTACCAGTTCTCCCGCAAGAAAAAGCAGCTGATCATTGGCGTGCACATCGAGAAGGAATACGAAGGACTGGTGAATGGCTCGACACGCTTCTGGAACGCCAGCGGCATCACCCTCACCGGCGGTTTGACGGGCGGGATCCAGGTCAAGAGCGAATCGCTGCAGAGCCTGATGGCCGGCGGCATCGCCTTCGAAACGCCGGAGCCCAACGTGCCGCTGAAACGGCGTATCCCCAGGTTCCGGCTGTTCGAGGATCGTGAAGCCGCGCAACAGCGTGGCACCGTTGTGACGATCAAAGTCGACCGCGCCGACGGCTTGCGCAGCGGTACGCCAATCCGTTTCAAAGGGCTGGATGTGGGCAAGATAGAGGACGTGGATCTGAGTGCCGATATGCAATCGGTCCTGGTCACGGCGCGTATCACCGAGGTGCCGGAGCGCATCGCCCGGGTCGGTTCGCTGTTCTGGGTGGTCAAGCCGGAACTGGGCTTGATGAAGACCTCCAACCTGGAGACCTTGGTCACGGGCCAGTACATCGAAGTGCAGCCTTCGGCGAAGAACCTGGGGCCGCAGAAGAACTTCGTGGCGCTGGACAATCCGCCGCAGAGCGCGGTGCCGGAGGCAGGCCTGAGTTTGGTGCTGAGCGCGGCTCGCCGTGGTTCGTTGAAGATCGGTGTGCCGGTGACTTATCGCGAGATTACCGTGGGCAAGGTCACCGGGTATGAGTTGGGCCAGACGGCGGACCGCGTGCTGATCCATATCCTGATCGAGCCCAAGTACGCGCCATTGGTACGTAGCGGCACGCGATTCTGGAACAGCAGCGGTTTCGGTCTGGACTTCGGTCTGTTCAAGGGGGCGACCGTGCGGACCGAATCGCTTGAGACCTTGATCCAGGGCGGTATTGCGTTCGCGACGCCGGATGGCGAAAAGATGGGCAACCCGGCACGACCGGAGCAGACGTTCCCGCTGTTCGATAAATTCGAGGATGAATGGCTGACCTGGGCGCCGAAGATCAAACTCGATAAATAAAGCTGGAGGCGCTATTTGTGCCTGTCCAGGGACCGCGTCGCCGCCTTCGCGAGCAAGCCCGCTCCCACACTGATTCTTCAGTGGAAACAAAGGTCTGCGCACACCGCAGATCTACTGTGGGAGCGGGCTTGCTCTCGAAGAGGCCAGTGAAATCAACAAACAGTCGGCATAAATGAAAAAGGCCGCGATCCATCTGGATCGCGGCCTTTTCATGCCCGGCTTTCAGCTTACACAGAATCCAGTTCCGGCTCATCGGCCTGCACATTCACCGTGGCTTTCACTGCATCGTGACGACGGATGTATTTCCAGTCCGCTTCGTCGATGTAGATGCCGTTCGGTCCGCTGCCGCCTTCCAGGTCGATGGCAACACTGGCGCAGACCTGCGGCTTGACGCTGGCGAGGATCGGCACGAAGCCCAGTTGCAAGCTGGTTTCCAGCAACGCTGCCTGGTTCTTCTCGTCGATGTCCGCGGCTTCGTCCAGGTAGTACGGCAGACGCACGCGGCCGGCCTGTTCGCGGTCCATCAGGTGCAGCAACAAGTACATGTTGGTCAGCGCCTTGATGGTCATGGTGGTGCCGTTGGATGCCGCGCCGTCGATGTCGGTGTGGATCACCGGCTGGCCGTTGACCTTGGTGATCTCGAACGCCAGTTCGAACAGGTCCTTGAGGCCGAGCTGGTTGTGGTTCGCCGCCACCAGCCGCGCCAGGTACTCCTTGGCTTCTTCGTTCTTGTTGTCCTGCTCGGCGCTCTGGCTGAGGTCGAACACCGACAGGGTCTCGCCTTCCTCGTACTGGCCGGCGCTGTGGATGATCTGGTCGATGTGCTTGAGCGCTTCTTTGTTCGGCGCCAGGACGATGCGGAAGCTCTGCAGGTTGGACACCTGGCGTTTGTTGATCTCGCGGTTGAACAGCGCCAGTTGGTGCTCGAGGCTGTCGTAGTCGCTGCGAATGTTGCGCAGGGTCCGGGCGATGTCGGTGACCGCCGCACGGCGTGCCTTACCCAGGGTCAGGGCTTCATCGGTGCGGTGGGCGTAGGCGTTGATCAGCAGTTGCAGACGCCGCTCCATGTCGTCTTCGCTGTCGAACTTGGCCACGCCCTTGAGACGTACCTGGGCGTACAGCGCTTCGATCTGGCCGTCGATGCGCAACAGGCCTTGCCAGCTGTCCTGGTAGTCGTTGAGCAATGGCAGCAGGTTGTCCATGGAGTCGTCGACCGGGTCCATGAATGGCGTGCCGAACGGCAGGTCCGCCGGCAGCAGTTGCCGACGGCGCAAGGCGTCGTCGAGGGTGCGCTGCTTGGCTTCCATGTCGGCGATCTGCCGGCCAACCAGCTGCAACTTGGCGGACAGCTGCTGGACGCGTTCGGTGAAGGCGTCGCTGGAGCGCTTGAGTTCGTCCTGGGCCGCTTCCATCTGCGCCAGTTGCTCAAGCTTCTCGCCTTCTTCGGCGCTCAAGGTCTGGGTGCGACGGAAATCTTCGAGGGCTTTCTGCGCGTCCAGTACCTGCTGGTACAGCGCTTCGGTCTGGGTCTTGCTCGCCGCGCGGTCGGCGGCCACGGCTTGCTGGGTCTTGAGCTGCTTGAGTTCTTTTTCCAGGCGTTCCTTCTGGTCCCGCAGGGCGGCGCGGTCGGCCAAAGCTTGCAAGGCGGGCGGCTCAATGTGAGACAGGTCGATGGACAGGCCCGGCACTTCGAAACGCTCACCTTTAAAGCCGTCGAGGATCAGTTCCATGGACTTGACCCACTCGCCGTTCTCGTCCAGCGCGATGCCATGCTCGCCCAGTGGCAGGCTGAACAGGGCGCTGTTGAACAGGCGCATCAGGCGTTCGACGTCCTGCTGCGAGAACTCTTCGCGCAGGCGGGCGTAGCTGTTGTTGTCGGCGTGATCGAGTTGCTGCTTGACCGACTTCAGGCGTTTTTCCAGATCCCGCAGGCGCTCCTCCAGGTCTTCGGCGCTGAACTGCCGGGACTGGGCCAGGGCGCCGGCCAGTTCGTCGTGGGCGTCCTTGGCGGCAAGCAATTGTTGCTCCAGGACTTTCACGTCATCGACCAGGGCGAAGCGATGCTTGAGCACCGACAGTTCGCCGAGCCAGCGCTGGATGCCGCTGATTTCCCGTTCCAGGCGCATCAGTTCCTGAGTGCCGCCGCGCTGGTCGTTCTGCAGCGAATCCTGTTCGTTGCGGTAGTGTTCGGCCTGGATGGTCAGCTCTTCCTTGCGCGCACTGGCGTAGTCCGACCAGGTGCCCAGCAGCGAGTCGAGCAGCGGCGACAGGCGATGCAACTTGCCGCGCAGGATATCGCGCTGCTTTACGCCGTTGGCCAGGGCTTCCACCAGCGGACCGGCCGCGACCAGAGAGTTGTAGTCCTGCTCCATGCGTCGTACGTCGCGGAAGGCTTCTTCGCACGCGGCGATGTAGTCCACGCTGCCGGAACGCAAGCTGTGCTCGAAGGCATCGAGGAACAGTTGCTTGAGCTTGGCCGCGGTGATTTCGCGCATGTGCAGCAGGTTGATGAACAGCGCACGGAACGTCTTGAGGCTTTGTTCGCTGGTGGAGCGCAGCGGAATCAGCGTCAGGTCCAGTGGGATTGAGGTGTGGCCACCCACCAGCAGGCGTCGCAGTTCATCGGGCTTGAGCTCATAGGCCTTGAGGCCTTCGCGCTCAAGGTTGGTGAACAGTTCTTTCTGACGCAGGCAGGTGTCGTTTTTCTGGTAATGGGCCAGGTCCAGTTTGCCGGCGTAGGCAAAGAACTGGTGACCGAAACCGCCGCCGGGGCCGCGTCCGACCACGCCAATCACATGAGGACCGTGGGGCAGGGCGACTTCCACCAGGATGTAACTGGTGTCCGAGGCAAAATAGAACCGCCGGGACTGTTCCAGGCTGTACTTGCCGAAGCTCATGTCTGACATGCGCGCCAGGATCGGGAACTGCAAGGCGTTGATCGACGCGGATTTACCCAGGTTGTTCGCACCGTACACCGACAGCGGTTCTTCCAGCGGGAACAGGCCGAGGCTGTAGCCGGCGGTGTTCAAAAGGGCAAAGCGGCGGATGCCGTAGCGTTCCTTGCTCATGCGTCGGTCTCCTGTTCTTCGGCAATGGCGCGGGCCAGTGCGTCTTCTTCGCTTTCGTCTTCAAAAGGTGCCAGGTCGAGCGGGTCGTCGGTTTGCAGCAGGTTCTCGTCGCTGTCTTCGTCGATGATTATCGGCGCCGGCAATGGCAGGACGCTGTGCACGCTGGCGGCCAGGTCGCGGTCCTGCTGGACCGACAGGCAGACGTCGAGGAAGCGGTGCATCGGCGGCAGGAAACGGTACACGCCGTTGTCTTCGCTGGCGAAGCCCAGTTGAGTCATGCGGCGCATGATTTTTTCTTCCAGCTCTTCCTGGGTCTGCACTTCGGCCTGGATGAACAGGTCGCGGTACTTTTCCAGTAGCGACGGCAGTTCGTCACGGCCCAGGCTGCCACCGTCGAGCACGGCAATCGGGTCGCGACCCTGGTCGGCCAGGTGTTCGACAAGGATGAAGGTGAACAGCGCCAGGCGCTGGGCGGTCTTGTTCACCGCGGCGGCGGCCAGGTCCGGCACGAAGTAGTAGAAACCACGGGTGTCGCACACCAGTTCGAAACCCAAGGCCTTGAACAGTGTGCGGTACTGGTCCTGGAAGTTCGACAGTTGCGCGTACAGCTCCGGGTCGCGGCGGCTGACGTGGTAGCCCTTGGACAGCTCGCGAAAGATCGGCGCCAGTTGGGACAGTTCGGAAAGATCAAGATGCATTTGGGATGCTCGCAGAATCCTCGGCGGCGCTGTCGCGGGCCGAGAGCAGGGCGAAGGAGCGCAGGCTGACCTGATGCTCGTGAGTGTGATAGTCGCGGCGTTCCAGACGCTCGCGCTTGAAACGTTTTTCCCGCGACAGGCGCGAGAACCAGTACAGCAATTCGTCGGTGGCGCCGTCCGGCTCCTGCTCCAGCAGCCAGGTCATCAGGTCCGGCATCGGCAGGGCGTCTTCGCAGCGCTCGACCATCTCGCGCACGGTGCGCGGCGCCCGTGGGGCTTCGCCGCCCTTGTGGGTCTTGTGGGCTTTGGGGAAGCGCGCCGGTTTCGGTTCGAAACGGGCCAGGGCGTAGACGTAGGCCTCAACCTGGCTGGCACTGCCGAGGAAGGTGCTTTGCGGCCGGGTGAACAGCGGCATGGCTGCCTGCGGCACGGCATCGATGCCTTTGCGGCGAATGGCGGCTAGGGCCAACGCCGCGCCACGGGTCACGGCGTTGTGGCGACGGGCTTCCTCGCGCAGGGGCAACAGCAGTTCACGGGCATGGCGCAGAGTCAGTTGGGCACTGGTCTGCATCTCGAGGATGCGGGCGTGGGTGCGCAGCAGCATGTCGTCGTCCACCAGGTGGCCGAGGCGCTGCTGCTCGGTGAGCATGCGCAATAGCACGTTCTCGACCTTGCGCACGCCTTGCTCGAATGCGCCGTCGGCGTTCACCAGTTGGATCATCGGTTCGACGTATTCGTCCCAGGTTGCCAGGACTTCGGCGTAGCGCTGACGCAGCGGGATCTGCCGGTCGCTGGTCTTGGCCCGTTCAGCCACGGCCACCAGGGCCTGCTCGTCATTGGCGAGTTTCTTCAGGACGTCGCGCACGCGCATGTCCAGCAGGCGCAACTGGCGGGCGAGGTCGTTGCCGTCGCGCACGTCAAACGCATCCTGGATGTAGCCGGCCAGGCGCTCGAGGTGACGCAGGTAGGCTTCGATCTCCAGGCACAGGCCCAGGCGGTGTTCGCGGCGCAGGTAGGCGAGGAAGTCATGGATCTGGGCGTTGAGCTCGAAGCGGTTCGGGCTTTTCGCCACCGGCACCAGGATGTCCAGGCGGATCCACACGTCCAGCAGGCTGGTGATGTCCTGGGGCGTGCTGTCCAGTTGTTGGGCGGCCAATTGTGAACGCAATTCGTTGAGGCTCAGGGTGCCCTGGTCGAAGTGCTCGCACAAAGGTTCCAGCAATGCCCAGTGTTCAGCGAGGGCGCGCAACACGCGCTTGGGTTCGATCATCGCAGTGGCCGTCGGGTTGGCAATTAAAAGCGGCGATTGTACTGCATCGGGCCGGTTGCGATTCACCCCTGAGACGGACTGTCGTCGCTATCGGCCAACTATTGATTCAACAGGGAAGCGATCCGCGTCGAAGGACGGTAGAATCCCTCCCACTTTCAGTTATCCACAAGTGGCCGACCCTTGCTTATCGAGTCCCGTCGCCGCGCCTATCTGACCGCCATGCAGGTGGTCAACTGGCTGCCGCGCACCGAATTGCCGTTCGCCGCCCCGTCGCGGCCCGAGCTGCTGGTTATGCCCGAGCCGGTGGAGACCGTCCCGATTCCGGCGGTGCCGGTGGCCCGGACCGTCGCCGAGCCGTCGGCGCCTGCGCCTGAGCGGCCGAAAATCGAAGTGCCGCGGCCAAGCCTCGCTTCGACCCGGACCAATGCCAAACCGGTGGAAGAGGCCGAGCCGGAGCCGGCCCCGGTCAAGGTCCCCCACATCCCGCCGCCGCGCTTCGCCCTGCAGCTGCTGCGGGCCGGGCGTTGCCTGCTCCTGGTGGAGTTGCCCACGGGCGAGCCGTTCCAAAGCCGCGATCCGGCGTACTTGCTGCTCAAGGACATGCTGCGCGCCGCCGGCCTGCCAGACAGCCCGCAGATCGTCGGCGAGCCGGTGCGCTGGCCGCTGTTGTCCCGCGGCACTATGGATCAGGGGCCGGAGGCGGCGCGGGATTTCGTCCAGGGTTTTGTCTCGGCGCGGCTCGAAGACGAGCCCTGCGTATGCCTGTGGCTGATCGGCCTGCCGGCGGTGAAGTTCGCCGGCGAGGCGGATGCCGAAGCGTTCAACCGCGAACTGCAGGTCGAAGGCCTGGGCTCGGCCTGGGCGCTGCCCGGCCTGGAACTGTTAATGGAAACGCCACAGCACAAGGCTGAAGTCTGGCAAGCCATGCGCCGGCTGATGGCGCGTTGGAAAGAATCGAATGAGTGACGCTGTATCGTTCCGCCCGATGACCGAGGCGGACCTCGACGCTGTGCTGAAGATCGAATTAGCGGCCTACAGCCATCCCTGGACCCGGGGGATCTTCCTCGACGGACTGGGCAAGTACCAGATCTGGTTGATGTTCGAAGGCCAGCAGCAAGTGGGCCATGGCGTGGTGCAGATCATTCTCGATGAAGCGCACCTGCTCAACATCACCGTCAAGCCGGAGAACCAGGGCCGTGGCCTGGGTTTGCGCCTGCTGGAGCACCTGATGTCGATTGCCTACAAGGCCGAGGCCCGGGAGTGCTTTCTCGAAGTGCGCGACAGCAACCGCAGCGCGTTCCGCCTGTATGAACGCTACGGTTTCAATGAGATCGGCCGGCGACGCGATTACTACCCGGCGGTGGGTGGGCGTGAAGATGCGGTGGTGATGGCCTGCACTTTGGTGGACTGAGTTTCGCCCCTGTGGGAGCGGGCTTGCTCGCGAAGGCGGCGTCACATGTTGCAAAGATGCAAGCTGACCCACCGTTTTCGCGAGCAAGCCCGCTCCCACAAAGGATTTGCTGCGACTGTCGGAATCTAGCGCTTGCCATCCAGCGGGTCGAGATCCGCCAGTTCCGCCTCGTCCAGCCCGTCACCCCCACCGATATCATTCTCATCGACGATACTCAGGTCCCAATCGGCCTGTTCATCATCACCGGCCTCGTGGGCATCACGGGCGCCGTCTTCGCGGATCAGGGTTTCCGGGCTCAGGTCGTCGTCGGTCGGTTGCCGATCGTCCATGGACGCACCCGTCAGGCCTGCTTCGCGTACCCGTTCAGGCGGCATCAATTGCTCGCGTTCGTCTTCCGGCAACTCGTCACCGATCTTTGCGCTGGGCTGTTCGTCGTCGAACTCCAACTCATGCATCGAGCCCATGCGGTCCTCGTTGTCGTCGATCGGTTCCGGCTGCGTGGCATCGAAGGGGCGTCGTGAATCATTCATGGTAATTCCTCTGACTATGGGCCTTACTGGGTGGACCCGCAGCGCTGCCAGGAATTCCAACGACGTCATCGAAGTGACCTCGGCAGACGGTCCGTTGTCAAAGTTGCGCACTATTCTCGAGGGCTAGACAGCATGAACGAATTACAAGATCTGATTGATAACAACGCGCGCTGGGCCGATGCGATCAAGCAGGAGGATCCTGACTTCTTCGCCAAGCTGGCTCGCCAGCAAACCCCGGAATACCTATGGATCGGCTGTTCCGATGCGCGAGTGCCGGCCAACGAAATCGTCGGCATGCTGCCGGGCGACCTGTTCGTGCACCGTAACGTGGCGAACGTGGTGCTGCATACGGACCTCAACTGCCTGTCGGTGATCCAGTACGCCGTGGACGTGCTCAAGGTCAAACACATCCTGGTGACCGGCCACTATGGCTGCGGTGGCGTGCGTGCGTCGATGCAGGACCGTCAGTTGGGCCTGATCGACGGCTGGCTGCGCTCGATTCGCGACCTGTACTACGAACATCGCGAGGCGCTGGCCCAACTGCCGACCGAAGAGGAGCGCGTCGACCGCTTGTGCGAACTCAACGTGATCCAGCAGGTGGCCAACGTCGGGCATACCAGCATCGTCCAGAACGCCTGGCATCGCGGGCAGAAGCTGTCGATCCATGGCTGCATCTATGGCATCAAGGACGGACGCTGGAAAAGCCTGGACACCACGATCAGCGGCTTCGAGCAATTGCCGCCGCAGTATCGGCTACGTCCGGTCGGCGCGCCCTGAGTCCGTTTGATCAGTCGCGGTGACACTGATGACGCCAGTGCCGCAGGAATTTCATCCCCTGTTCGTTGGGCGGCTCGTCATAGCCGGTGATCCAGCCATGACAGTTGGACGAGCCGCACCGGCAAGCGAACTGCCGGTATAACTTCTGTTCGGTACTGGCGTAATCCATCGTCAGGCAGTCGCCTTTGTGGATGTGGGTCAATGCCCACAGCCACAATTCGCTCATGTCCAGGAAGACATTCGGGTTGCAGGAGTGGCGAAGCAACCCGGCGAAGCGTGGGTCATACATGTGGATGTCCGGCAGGATCTGCACCGTGTACAGACGCCGTCGGCTCACGAGCAGCCCGGAGACCCGGCACATCCGCTCCATGGCGGCGAATTTTTTCAAAGCCACGATCCCGACGCTGCGCCCGTTGGCTGCGTGCAATATTTCGAAATTGTGCACGGACGGATAACCCAGGCGGGTGCTGAGCTGTTTTTCCGGATAGATGCAGTCCGGGTCCAATGAACTGGCTGTGTCGGTCACATAAGCGGTCATGACGGTCCCTGTCGGTGCTGGACACTCGACTTGCTGACGTTGGCGTCCTGCCAACGTGGGTGATTGACCCCATTAGCTTCATCCAAGTCGGGCGCGACATCTACTGTCAACTCTGACAGGCGCCGAAAGCGCTTTCCCGCGTGAGCATAGGCTTACGCGGGAAACACCTCTCAGGATCAGACCGCTTCAGCGGGCAACGGCATCGGCACTTTCAATTGTGGAAGTTGCGACTTGATGGACGGTGTCTCGCATTTTTTCGTCGCGTCAGCCGGCGAAAGGTCGCGGATCGAGGTGTAGAACAACTCGCAAGTCTGTTCCTTTTGCGTGACCTGCCAAGTCTGCGTGCACTGGTTCAACAAGGTGCTCGGATCGGTGCCCGGCTTGCTGCCCATGCCCGCCTGCCAGCAGGCGGCGCTCAAGTCCTGGCCCATGACTTTCAAGCCGGCGGCGTCAGCCTTGGCTTCGTCCCCATCGTAGTTGGTCTTGTCCGCTGCGTACCAGATATAGCTCGGGTGGTTCGAACCCAGCACCGGAACCTTGACGCCGCCGGCCGGAGTGATGGTCGCCAGGCCGAGCACGCCAACGGTCTGGCCATACTGGGTCTTGATCCAGTTACGCACCGGTGCTCCGAACGCCACCATCGGCAAGGCGGCCCCGCTGGCGTTCTGGGTGACCTGCTTGACCATGGTGGTCTGGTAATCGTTGAAGTAATCGTAGAGCCCTTCCAGCGTCTGGCCGGCATTGGACGGGGCGGCAATCGGGGCGATGTCGATGATGGTCTGGTAGCCTGGCGTCTGGTCGGCGGCAATGCCGTTGGCGGTCAGCAGTGTGGCCCAGCGGTCGGTGGTGGCTGACTCCAGGTAGTCCTGGGCCTGGGTCAGAGAATAGTCCGGCGGGAAATGCAGCAGTTCGACGCTCTTGCGGTTTTCCAGGGCCATGCCCAACGGCAGGAACAGGTACCAGTTGTACGACCATTTTTTGTCGCTGTTGAGTTTGGTCGCGCCGTTGTACGCCAGGTCCCCGGCGTTGAGCAGCGCAGTCAGCGGTTGACCGTAGCTCTTCGGCACACCGCTGATGCTGGCGTAGACAATGTTGTTGTCGGTCTTGACGCTGACCTTGGCGGCGCCGTAGCCGTCGCGCTGCACGCTTTGGGTCAGGTAATGCTCGACGGTCTGTTCCAGGGTCCAGTTACGAAAGCAAATGACGTTGCAGTTGTTGGGATAGGCGAAGAGGCGGGTAACGCGTTCGGTGCTGCCCAGCTGGACATCGATGTCGTTGGCGTGTGCGGCGGCACTGAAGGCCAGCGCGGCAAAAGACAGTACGGCGAGTTTGGACATGCTCAGTTCCTTTTCAGCGTGTGGACCCCTCGAACAGGGTGTATCCATACTGAAACAGTCTGAGCCGAAGAAAAAGTGGGCCGACAGAAATATCGGCCCTTTTTTATGGCTTTATGGCATCACTGGCGGCAAATAGCTCAACGTTGTTCCCAGTGCCCACAACAACGCCAGCACCAGAGGCGTGTGTACCAGCAACTGTACGAAGGAAAAGCCGATCAGGTCCCTGGCTTTGAGCCCCAGCACACCGAGCAGCGGCAGCATATAGAACGGATTGATCAGGTTCGGCAGCGCCTCGGCGGCGTTGTAGATCTGTACCGCCCAGCCCAGGTGATAGTTGAGGTCATTGGCCACCTGCATGACATAGGGCGCCTCGATGATCCACTTGCCGCCGCCCGAGGGAATGAAGAAGCCCAGCACCGCCGAATAGATGCCCATCAACAAGGCGTAGGTGTCATGGGATGCGATCTGTACGAAAAAGGTCGAGATGTGGTGGGCCAGTGTCTGCGCGTCGCTGCCCTTGACCGTGGTCAGCAGCGCGGCGATCGAGCCATACAGTGGAAATTGGATCAACACGCCGGTGGTGGTCGGCACCGCACGGGCCACGGCATCCAGGAAGCTTCGCGGGCGCCAGTGCAGCAGCGCACCGAGCATCAGGAACAGGAAGTTGTAGGTGTTGAGTCCGGAGATGGCGCTGATCGCAGGCTTGGTCGAGAACTCATGGAACAGCCAGCCGGCCGCCAGCAATACCAGGGCGATGGTCAGCAGCGGGCTGTGCTCCAGCCATTCGCCGGGTCGGGTGCGCGGTTGCAGGGCAGGCATGCTGAAGCTGGGATCGATCCCGCAGGCCGTCGCATCTCGGGCGCTGTTCGGCCCCGGGGCGGTGGCGTAGGCGATGATCACGGAAATCACGATCAGGGCCAGCAGCATTACCCCGGACTGCCAGAGGAAAATGGTCTGGGTGAACGGAATGACACCGGTGATCGACAGGATCGATGGCGGCAGGCTCGCCGGGTTGGCCTGCAATTGCGCCGCCGATGAAGACAACCCCAAGGCCCACACCGCGCCCAGGCCCAGATAGGCGGCGGCGCCGGCGGCGCGATAATCCATCTTCAGATCGGTACGCCGGGCGAGGGCGCGCACCAGCAAGCCGCCGAATACCAACGATAGGCCCCAGTTGAGCAATGACGCGACCATCGAGATCAACGCCACCCAGGCCACCGCAGAACGGCCATTGCTTGGGATGCGCGCCAGGCGATCGATCAGCTTGACCGCCGGTGGCGAGCTGGCGACGACGTAGCCGCCGATCACCACGAAAGCCATTTGCATGGTGAAGGGGATCAGGCTCCAGAAGCCGTCGCCGAACGCCATCGCGGCCGCCGTCGGCGTTGCGCCGATCAGTTGGGTCGCCACGGCGACCACCAGCACCGCCAGCGCGGCGAACACCCAGGAGTCGGGGAACCATCGCTCGGCAAAACTGGAACAGCGCAAGGCAAAGCGGGCGGAACGGCTGTCTTCGATGTCGGTGGTCACGGCAATTACCTCGTTCTTATGGTTATGGGTATAGGTAGCGGCAAGGCTTCGGCGCTCACTTGCCAACGATAGGACAATCCCAATGACCCTGGCAGCGGATCGGGGTTCGAACTCCCCATCGGATTATTTCCTGGCTGACCCGCCACGCGCTTAAGAAAACTTCGGCAGGGCCGATGGCAAGGGAACAGCCCCCTTTAATTCTCCTGCTGTCGGAGCATGTCCATGTTCAATACCCGCTTGAAGCAGGAGCTCTTGGCTCTTCGCCAAGAACTGTCGAGCCTTGTACAAGTAAAAGAAAGCCTGGACCGCGAAATGCTTGGTCTGACACTGGACGCTGATGGGCGGATCCAGTCGGTCAATCAGAATTTTCTCGACGAATTACACTACAAGAGCCAGGACTTGATTGGCCGGTCAGTCGAAGAACTGGTCCCCGCCTATTTGAGAAGCAACGAATTCCAGCAGCGCTTCAGAACGGCAGTGACCCGTGGTGAGCATTTCTCCGGCGCCGTGCGCCTGCTGCGCGGTAACGGCAAGGAAGCCTGGCTACGTTCGATCCTGCAGCCAGTGCGCAATGCCGAGGGGCGCATTCGCTATTTTTCAATGTATTCCAACGACCTGACCCGTACGATCGAGAATTCTCGCGAGCACGAAAACCTTCTTGGCGCGTTGGTACGTTCGACGGCGGTGATTGAGTTCGACCTGTCCGGGCATGTGCTGACGGCCAACGACCGCTTCCTCAACGCGATGGGCTATAGCCTGGCGCAGATCAAGGGTAAGCATCACCGCACGTTTTGCGACCCCGAAGAATACAACAGCGCCGCTTACCAGCAATTCTGGAAGCGCCTGAACAGTGGCGAGTTCGTCGCCGGGCGCTTCAAGCGGATCGACAGCAATGGCCGGGAAGTGTGGCTGGAGGCTTCCTACAACCCGGTGGTCGACGCCAATGAGCGTTTGTACAAAGTGGTCAAGTTCGCCACCAATATCACCGACCAGGTCAACCAGGAAAAAGCCGTCGCCGAAGCGGCCAACATCGCCTACAGCACCTCGTTGCTAACCGATAACAGCGCTCAGCGCGGCACCACGGTGGTGACCCAGGCCGTGGATGTCATGCGCGACCTCGCCCGGCACATGCAGACCGCCGGCGAGGGCATCGAGGCCCTGAACGAGCAATCGCTGGTCATCGGTACCATCGTCAAGACCATCAGCGGCATCGCCGAACAGACCAATCTGCTGGCGCTCAACGCTGCCATCGAAGCCGCCCGGGCCGGCGAGCAGGGGCGCGGCTTCGCGGTGGTCGCCGATGAAGTGCGGCAACTGGCGTCGCGTACCAGCCAGGCGACGGATGAAATCGTCGGCGTGGTCCGCCAGAACCAGGACATGGCCCGCAACGCCGTGGCCCTGATGACCGACGGCCAGCACCAGGCCGAACAGGGCCTCGCCCTGGCAGCCGAGGCGGGAACGGTGATCGTGGAGATCCAGGACGGGGCGAAGAAGGTGGTGGATGCGGTGAGTCAGTTTGCCAATCAGCTATCGACTTGAATCCTGGCGTTATTGTTTTTTACATATTAATTATTGTTTTGCGATAATTTCAGGCCTATGTTTTGCGCTCCTATCATTCTGCTGGAGCTTCACATGGGCACGAATCGTCTCGCTTTGTACAGCCAGCGCATGGCTGCCGTAACGCTTGTTTTCATCGTCGCGATGATGGGCGTCAACGCCGCAGCCTGGCTCTTTCCGGAATTTGCATCACAGTACGGCCTGGGTTTTTCGCTGACCGAGCGGCAGCTGTCGAGCCTGTCCGAAGGGGCACTGCGCCTGGCCGGTTGGCAGAGCCTGGGCGCGATCCTTCTGACGAGTATCCCTTTGCTGGCGTTGGCGGCCGGGCTGGCCAACCTGCGGCAGTTGTTCATGCGCTATGCCCGGGGCCAGTATTTTTCCAGCGAAGCTGCGGTCTATCTGGGCCGGGCGGGCCATGCCGTCGCGCTGTGGGTATTGCTGGATTTCCTGTGCGAGCCGCTGCTCAGCGTGCTGGTGACGATCAATGAGCCGGTGGGCCAGCGATTGATTACCGTCAGCATCACCGCGCCGTCCTTCGTCGCTTTGTTTCTCGCGGCCTGTATTGCGATCATTGCCCGGATACTGTCCCAGGCCAGTGAAGTCGATTCAGAAAACCGGACCTTTGTTTGAGATTCCCATGCCTATCGTGATCCAACTTGATGTGATGCTGGCGACGCGCAAGGTCAAGTCCAAGGACCTTGCCGCCGCCATCGGCATTACCGAAGCCAACCTTTCCCTGTTGAAGCAGGGAAAGGTCAAGGGCATTCGGCTGGCGACCCTCGAAGCCATTTGCAGCTACCTGCAATGCCAGCCTGCGGACCTGCTGGTTTACCAGCCCCAGGGCGAACCGGATCAATCGCCCAGCGCCTGACCTTCACGCCGTGGGTCGGCCCCGCCGGCCAGTGAGACTTTACCTTGCGCGTCCCGTACCCGAACGATCGCCTGGGTCCCGCTGGTCATGTCGATCTCGCTCACGGTATGGCCCTTGTCTTTGAGCGCCTGGATCAACGCCGGGCTGAACTGCCCTTGCTCCAGTTCGGTGGGGCCGTTGCGGCTGCCGAAGTTGGGGAGGTTGATGGCGGTTTGTGGGTCCAGGTTCCAGTCGAGCAGGCCGATCACGGACTTGGCGACGTATTCGATAATCTGCGAACCGCCTGGTGAGCCGACTGTCGCCAGCAGTTCGCCGCTCTGGCGATCGAAGATCAGGGTCGGTGCCATGGACGAGCGCGGGCGTTTGCCGGGTTCGACGCGGTTGGCGACTTTCTGCCCGTTCTCTTCGGGAATGAAAGAGAAATCAGTCATCTGGTTGTTGAGCATGAAACCCTGGACCATCAAGTGCGAGCCGAACGCCGACTCCACCGTGGTGGTCATGGACACAGCGCCGCCCAGGTCATCCACGGCCACCACCTGCGAGGTGGAGATGCGCAACGGCGAACGGTCCGGCGCATAGGCCACTTGCACACCCGGCGGTGTCCCGGGCTTGGCGACGCCCATGCTGCGTGGGCCGATCAGCGCGGCGCGGCTGGTCAGGTAACCCGGGTCGACCAGGCCTTTGACCGGTACAGGGACAAAATCCGAGTCCGCGACATACTGGGCGCGGTCGGCGTAGGCCAGGCGCTCGGCCTCGGCGATCAGGTGCACCGCTTCGGGCGCGGGTTCCAGGCCCGCGGGTTTATCGGTCTTGAGCGGCTTCAAGGGCGCCAGGGCTGCATGACTGTCGCGCTGTTCCAGGTTCTGAAGTGTGCCGAGGATCTGCGCCACGGCGATCCCGCCCGAAGAGGGGGGCGCCATGCCGCAGACTTGCCAGCGCTTGTAATCGGTGCATAACGGCGCGCGCTCCCGGGCGCTGTAGCCCTTGAGGTCGCTCAAGGACAGGCTGCCCGGGTTGGCATGGCCTTGGACCTTGGCGACGATCTCCTCGGCCACTGGTCCTTGGTACAACGCATCGGCGCCCTCGTTGGCAATTCGTTTGAGCACGCCGGCCAGGGCAGGGTTTTTCAGCAGCGTGCCGACCGCTTTCGGGCTGCCATCACGGTTAAGGAAATAGGCCGCCATGTCCGGCGAGCCCGGCAGGGACGGATCGGCAGCGATCATCGAATGCAGCCGGGGCGAGATCGCGAATCCCTGTTCCGCCAGCGTGATGGCCGGCTCGAACAGCGTCGCCCATTTGAGACGGCCATGTTTGCGATGCGCCAGTTCCAGGGCGCGCATGACGCCGGGCGTTCCCACTGAACGGCCGCCAATCTGTGCGGCGGTAAAGGGCATGGGCTTGCCGTCGGCTTGCAGGAACAACTTCTCGGTGGCCCCGGCCGGCGCCGTTTCGCGTCCGTCGTAAGTGCGCACCGCCTTGCCATCCCACAGCACAATGAACGCACCACCGCCGATGCCGGACGATTGCGGTTCCACCAGCGTCAGCACCGCTTGCATCGCAATCGCCGCATCAATGGCCGAGCCGCCACGGCGCAACATCTCCCGCCCAGCCTCGGCCGCCAGTGGGTTGGCTGCGGCTGCCATGTGTCTGGCGGCGTGTTGGGTTTGCAGGTCGGTGCGGTAGCCGGAAGCGATTTCCGGGGCGGTGGGCAATGTGGGGGTGGCGGTGGAGGAGGGCGGTGCCTTACAGGCAGTGAGTGTCAGGGCAACAGCCAGCAGCGAAACGGCTGACAGGCGAAGAAGATTCGGTTTGAGGTCTGTAGGCACGTGTCGCTCCATCCGTGGCGTGGAATAGGGATCGACTGTAGCGATGCAGGATGCCTGGCGCAAATAAACACCGGATCGAACAAACCTTGCTGTACCCGTCAGAGTGCTTTTGCGCAGGCATAAAAAAACGGCTTATCTTTCGATAAGCCGTTTTTCGTACTTGGTGGCTACACAGGGACTTGAACCCCGGACCCCAGCATTATGAATGCTATGCTCTAACCAACTGAGCTATGTAGCCAAGTGGCGCGCATTATTCGCTGGTAACGAAGATGTGTCAAGCGCAAATCTGAAATATTTCTCTGCGCTTTCAACCGCTTATCCATCCTCGCCGCAAATACCTGTCAGCCGAGTTGAAATCTCCCCGTATTGGCACTCAGGGCCTGGCTTCCCTGGCTCAAGGTGTCCGCTGCCAGGTTCACGGCCCGGGCGCCATCGAGCAGGCGCATGGCCGCCTGGTCGACCTGCTGGATATTGCCGCTGACCTCATCGGCGGTGCTGGCCTGTTCGTCCACCGCCGTGGCGATTTGCGCCAAGGTGTCGGTCACGCTTTGTACGGCGGTGGCGATTTCACCCAGGCGTTCACCCAGGCCGGTGACGGCCTGGGCGTCGGTCTGGGCCTGGCCGCAGGCGGCTTCCATCAGGTTCACCGCTTCGGTCACGGTGGCGCGCAGGCTGTCGACGGTACTGGCAATCTGTTGAGTGGAGGATTGGGTGCGTTGCGACAGGCTGCGCACCTCATCGGCCACCACCGCGAAACCACGGCCCTGTTCCCCGGCGCGCGCCGCTTCGATGGCGGCGTTGAGGGCCAGCAGGTTGGTCTGCTCGGCCACGCCACGAATGGTGTCGACCACCAGCTGGATCTGTTGCCCCTGCTCGCTGACCCGGCCCAATGCGGCGGCGGTCTCGTTGAGCCGCTGGTTGAGTTGCTGGATGCTCGCCGTGGTGCGTTGGCTGTCACGGCTGCTGTCGGCGGCGATGCGGCGGGTCTGCTGGGCGCTGTCGGCAGCCTGTTCGCAGCTTTTGGCGACGCCTTGGGAAGTGGCGGCCAGTTGGGTCGCGGCGGCTGCGATCTGGCTGATCTGCATCTGTTGGGCTTCGACTTCTCCCAATGCACCACTGGAATGGGTATTGAGGGTGCGCACGGCATCGCTCAACTGCAGTGTTTCGTGATCGACCCCCAGCAGGCTGTTGCGCAGTTGCACCACGGCGACGTTGAGAGCCGTGCTGATGGCCGCCAGTTCGTCGCGCCCTTGTACCGGCACTTGCAGGCTCAGGTTGCCGTCACGCAGGGCCTCGGCCAGCAGCGTGATGCCGCTGGCGCTGCGCCGGATCGAGGCTTGCAGGCAGACGAACAGGTAGAGCGCCGCCAGCACCAGGCAGCCCAGCACGGTTGCGACCAAGGTGAACTGGCGAATCGCCGTGGCGTGGTAGTGATCCAACCGAGTGTCCAGCGCCACCAGCGACTGCTGCCGCAGCGTCGCCAGATCGCCCAGCAGGGCATCCATGTGTTTCTCGAAGGCGTCCGGCTTGAGCGTGATCGAGCCACCGAATACCCCGTCATCCAGCACCTTCAGGCCCGCATCGAGATGCTTGAGGCTGCCCTGGTACTGGTCGGCCCAGGTTCGCAGGTCGCTGGGCAGGCGCGTTTCCAGCAGCGCGCCGGTCTTGACCAGTTGGTCCCGGGCATCGCCAATACGGCTGCGCAGGTCCCGCAATTGCAGGCGGCTCTGCAAGGTAAATTGGCCTGATACCACCGAGGCCTGGCCGACGCTGGCCAGGCGGCCGACCCGTTCGATCAGGTCCGGCGTCTGCTGGGTCGCAATCTGCGTCAGCAGATAGGTCTCCAGCCAGGAAGCCAGGGTCAGGCGGTTGTCCATGACCATCTGCTCGCGCAGGGCTTGTAAGGCGCTGAGGGCCGCGGTGAAACGATCATAACCGTCTGGCCACCAGCCCACGGCGCCCAGACTTTTGGAGTCGAGGCCGTTGAGGCTGGTTTGCAAGGCCTGATAACGGGCGAGAGTGTCGGCTTCGGCACCTTCGGCTTGCAGGGTAGCGCCCAGGTCATTGGCGGCCTGGTTGAGCGACGGTTGCACGGCGTCGAACGCGGCCATCGCGGCCAGGGTAGCCGGCGTCGGTTGTCGATTGGTTTCCGTAGCGCGCCAGCGGGCGGCGCGGTCGCGCTGGGCGGTGAGCAGGTTGTCCAGGTTGTCCAGGGCCAGCAGTTGGCGCACGCCAGCGCGCTCTCCGGAAACCAGGTTGAGTTTGTCGCGGTAATCCTGGCCGATGAGCCACAGGCTGCCCATCAACGGCAGGATGAACAACAGGAACAGCAATTGAAACTTACGGGCGAAGCCGAAACGTCCCAGCCATCTGATTCCCGGTGATAGAAAAGCCTGCATGCCCATACTCCCCTGAACACCCGCGCACTGTTTTTGTGCGTTTCTACACAAGTGCCGAAACGGATGTCCTTTTAAAAGGCCTCGAAAGTTTGTCCAAATCGGCGCGGTAGGCCAGCTCTGTAGCGAAACTTCCCATTCTCGGTCCCCTTTGTAAGGGGCCGCGTTATAACGGATTTACAAGGCAAGATTCAGACCATGGCGTTGCGCTATCACCTTGGTTTCCGACAATTTTCACGGTCGATAGCAAGCTAAGGGGATAGCCTAGCTGCACTGAAAAATGGCACATTGACGCACCTGCCGCGCGCACCCATTTGTCGTATGGAAACTCCTCATGGCTATCAGCAATACCCAGGCCGAAGCACCGTCCATTCCCGCCACTGCCCAAAGCAGCCCGTTGGTGATGCGAATCATCGGCGCCGTGGCGCTGGCGCACCTGATCAATGACTTGATCCAGGCCGTGCTGCCCTCGATTTACCCGATGCTCAAGGACAGTTACGGCCTGACCTTCACCCAGGTGGGCCTGATCACGCTGACGTTCCAGCTTACGGCTTCTTTGTTGCAACCCTGGGTCGGTTACCACACCGACCGGCACCCCAAGCCCTGGTTATTGCCATCCGGCACGGTGTGCACATTGATCGGCATTGTGATGATGTCAATGGTCGGCAGCTTCGCCTTGATTCTGCTGGCGGCGGCCCTGATCGGCATCGGCTCGTCGACTTTCCATCCGGAAGCTTCGCGGGTGGCGCGCCTGGCCTCGGGCGGCCGTTACGGGCTGGCGCAATCGACGTTCCAGGTCGGCGGTAACGCCGGCTCAGCCTTCGGCCCCCTGCTCGCGGCTGCGATCATCATTCCCTACGGCCAGGGCAACGTGGCCTGGTTTGGGTTGTTCGCCTTGTTTGCGCTGTTCGTGCTCTACCGAATCAGTCGTTGGTACGCCAACCACCTCAACCTGTTCAAGCTCAAGCAAGGCCAGGCGGCGACCCACGGTTTATCCAAGGGACGGGTGCTGAGTGCCCTGGTGGTGCTGGGGCTGCTGGTGTTCTCCAAGTATTTCTACATGGCCAGTTTCACCAGTTATTTCACCTTCTACCTGATTGAGAAGTTCGACCTGTCGGTGGCCTCGTCCCAGCTGCATCTGTTCCTGTTCCTCGGCGCGGTGGCGGCGGGCACGTTCTTCGGGGGGCCGATTGGCGATCGCATCGGGCGTAAGGCGGTGATCTGGTTCTCGATCCTGGGCGTTGCGCCATTCACCTTGATCCTGCCCCATGTAGATCTGCTGTGGACCAGCATTCTCAGTGTCGTCATCGGCTTCATCCTCGCCTCGGCGTTCTCGGCCATCGTCGTGTACGCCCAGGAGCTGGTGCCGGGCAACGTCGGCATGATCGCCGGAGTGTTCTTTGGCCTGATGTTCGGTTTCGGTGGGATCGGTGCCGCGTTGCTCGGGCACCTGGCGGACATTCGTGGCATCGAGTATGTGTATTGGTTGTGCTCATTCCTGCCATTGTTCGGGGTACTGGCGATTTTCCTGCCGCGGACTAAAAAAGCTTGATCCGGGGAACAGCCCGAAGACGGAGCGCAATGGCCTGATACAGACGTAACGGGAGCTGCTTCAGCCCTACAGGGCGGGGCGACGTTTCGCTAAATCCCCTCGCCGCAGTTTCTGTAGCGGGGGAGGTTTCTGTCAGATCCGGTAATACTTCGCTTCGTATGACACGGCCTGAAACGTTGTAGGATTTTTCCCCCAATTACTTTCAGGCACCTATGAGCACCCCCCAGGAACCTCCCAGTCGCAGTTTCCCATTCTTACTTCGCGCTAACCCGGCGATGACCTCGGAAGGGAGTAACTGACTCCCATGGAATGGATCATCGACCCCACGGCATGGCTTGGCCTGCTGACCCTCATCGTGCTGGAGCTGGTGCTCGGCATCGATAACCTCGTGTTTATTGCGATCCTGGCGGACAAGCTGCCACCCGAGCAGCGCGACCGTGCCCGGGTCATTGGCCTGTCCCTTGCGTTGTTGATGCGCCTCGGCCTGCTGGCGAGCATCTCCTGGATGGTGACCCTGACCGCGCCGTTGTTCGAGGTCTTTGACAAGACGTTTTCGGGCCGCGACCTGATCATGCTGTTTGGTGGTGTGTTCCTGTTGTTCAAGGCCACCATGGAATTGCATGAACGACTTGAAGGGCATGTCGCGCAACGTTCAGGCAATGCGGCTTATGCGCTGTTCTGGCCGATCGTGGCGCAGATCGTGGTGCTCGATGCGGTGTTCTCGCTGGACGCGGTGATCACCGCCGTGGGCATGGTCGAACACCTGTCGGTCATGATGATTGCGGTGATCTTTTCCATCGGCCTGATGATCGTCGCGAGTAAACCTCTGACCAAATTCGTCAACGGGCACCCGACCGTCATCATGCTGTGCCTGGGCTTCTTGATGATGATTGGTTTCAGCCTCACGGCCGAGGGCCTGGGTTTCCATATTCCCAAAGGCTACCTCTACGCTGCGATTGGCTTCTCGATCCTGATCGAAGTGTTCAACCAATTGGCCCGCTCGCGCCGCAAGAAGAGCCTGCAAGGTCAACGCCCCATGCGTGAGCGCACCGCCCATGCGGTTCTGCGTCTGCTGGGTGGTCAGAAACTGGATGCCGAAGAAGTCGGTGAGGAAATTGCCGACATGCTCGCCGGTGATGAAGTCGAGCAGGTCTTCGATCGGCGAGAGCGGGTCATGATCAGCGGCGTGTTGCAGTTGGCGGAACGCCCGATACGCACGGTGATGACCCCGCGTGCCGAAATCGACCACATCGACCTGGCCAACTCGGCGGAGGAAATTCGCACGAAGCTGATGCACTCGTCTTATTCAAGATTACCGTTGATCCGCGAAGGACGGGTGGATGAGCCCTTGGGGTTCGTCCATAAGAAGGAGTTGTTCAAGGAATTGTTGGCCGGCAACGAACCCAACCTGGAGGTCATGGCCCGTAAGGCCATCAACCTGCTGGACAGTTTCACCATCCTCAATGCGTTGGAGCAGATGCGCAAAGCGTCGACTCACATTGCGTTCGTGGTGAACGAGTTCGGTGATTTCATCGGTCTGCTCACCATGACTGACATCCTGGAATCCATCGCCGGTGAGTTGCCTGATGCCAGTGAAATAGAGGGCCCGAATATCGTGGCCCAGGCGGGCGGGTTTCTCATCAACGGAGCCCTGAACCTCAGCCAGGTTCGGGAACAGACCGGCTTCCAGGCGAAAGCCACCGATGACTACCAGACCCTCGCCGGATTGGTCATGAGCTTGTTGGATCGCTTGCCGGTCATGGGTGACAAACTCCATTGGCAGGCCTGGAGCATGACCGTTGTAGAGGTCCAGGAGCGTCGGGTTACGAAGGTGTTGTTGCGTCCTGATGGATATGAGACAGCATCCAGTCGATAAACACCTGCGTCTGAGCGGGTGCGTCCTGGGAGACACCGTAGTAGTAACGGGTCAACGGCATGCGCAACGAGGGAAACGGGCAGTTCAATCGCCCTGTGGATAAGTCCCTGGCCAGCAATGAGACAGGGCACAGGGCCACGCCAAGGCCATCGATGGCGGCTTGCAGCACCAGGTGCATGTGGTCGAACTGCAAGGTCGGTTGGGCGCGCAGTTGAGCTATGCCCACGTGCCGGGTCCAGTCCTGCCAGTCGCTGCTGCGGGTCCTGCCGGCCAGCAGCGTGTGATCGGCCAGATCGCTCGGGCTGTCCAGCGGCTGGCTTTGCAGCAGCGACGGTGCGGCGACCAGTACCAGCTCATCTTCCAACAGCAGGTGCGGTTGAACATTGCCTGACCAGCCAGACTGTCCGCGGCGAACCACGACGTCAAATGCCTCGCGCGATTGATCCGGTGGCAGGGTGCTGGTGATGACCTCAGGCTGGATATCCGGATGCAGCGCCATGAAGTTCGGCAATCGCGGGATCAGCCAGCGCACTGCAAAGGATGGACGTACATTGATCTGCACTTTGCGCGGCATGGCGCTGCGGCTCAAGGCAGTCGCGGCGTTGGCGATCTGTGCCAGGGCCATGCTGACCTGTTCGTAAAATGTCTGGCCGGCGGGCGTAAGCAACGACTGACGGGGTCGACGTTCGAAAAGCAGGACCCCCAAGTGTTCTTCGAGCAGCTTGATGTGACGGCTGACTGCGCTGTGGCTGACATGCAGGTCTTCGGCCGCTCGACTGAAGCTCTGATGGCGAGCGGCAGCGGCGAAAGCGCGGACGGCGTTCAAGGGGGGCAGGTTCGGGATCATGTGTCTAATTTAGTCACATCAGCGGCGCAATTAAAGCGTTTGTCGGTGTGGCCGCTTCACGCCAACCTGAAGGCCAAGACAGGGCCGCTAATCTGCCCTGCATTAATGGAATGACTTCATGGCCGATTACGGACTGTTTCTGATTCTGGCGAGCCTGACTGTGCTCAGCCCAGGCCCCGGAGTGGTGCTGACCCTTTCTAACTCGCTGCGACATGGTTGGAGCGGAGCACTGCCAGGGATCTTCGGCATCGCATTGGGTGCTTTCGTCGTAGCGGGTCTCTGCGCCAGCAGCCTCGGATTGGTCCTGGCCACCTCGGCCACGGCATTTACCCTTCTCAAATACCTCGGTGCGCTGTACTTGTTGTATCTGGGATTCAAGATGTGGCGGTCCAGCACTTTTATCCCCGTGCTCAAGGCCACGTCGGCGCGCCCGTGGCGTCGCTTCATCGAGGCGCTGTCGATCCAATTACTGAACCCCAAGGCAGGATTTTTCTTTCTCGCCGTGTTCCCTCAGTTCATCAAGCCGCAGGATGACTACTACAGCCAGTTCTTCCTGCTCGTGTCGTCCTATGGCGCGCTCGTCGTACTGGTACATGGGGGATATGCCCTCATGGCAAACAGTGCCAGAGGTTGGTTATCCACGAACAAGGGCGCCAGAGTTGTCGGCAGATTGTCAGGTACCACCTTTTTTTGCTTTGGGGTGCTGATGGCTTCTGCCAGCAAATAAGCCGGCGCATTGATTTGTTCACGAGAGTGATGGCCGCTGGCGGTTTTTTGCTATCCTGTTTGCCCTTTTTTCATGGACGAAAGCCGAGAACATCATGGCTAACGACACCCCATCACCCATCGGCAAGATTCTGCTGGGCCTGCTTTTCGCGTTGATTGGTCTTGGCCTGCTGGCCATCGCCGCCAATCTGATCCTCGAGCGTCGGGACTTCCTCGCCCACGCACAAACCGCCGATGGCATCGTCAGCCACTTGAATGCTGGCGGTTCGCATCCTGAAATTGCCTTCACCACCGGCACCGGCGAAAAAATCTCCTATCCCCAGGGTGGCCTGATATTCGGCTACCAACAGGGTCAGTCGGTCCGCGTTCATTACTTGCCGGAGCAGCCGGCCGGCAGTGCTGTCATCGATGATTCAGGTGCGCTATGGGGGCCTTCCGGGTTGCTGGCGGGCCTGGGTCTCATATTCGCCTTCGCCGGTTTGGCAAAAGTCATCCGCCAACGCGGCCGCGGTGCAGTTCATTCACATAAAGGACTTTGAAGCATGAGCTACAACATTCCGATCCCGGTCAATGCCAGTCGCTGGGAGTACCAGACCGCCAGCGGCGGCGGTCTCACCGTGGCCCTGGTGGCGGGCAGTGGCGGTTCGATCATCCTGCGTTCGCCAGAGGGCAAGGACGTCAGCTACCGCTATGGCGGTGTCGGGGTGGGAGCCGGGTTCGGCGCCCGGCTGCCGCGTCTGGGCAAGATCAATATCCAGGTCAAGGGCAAGAGTGTCGGGGCGGCCGGCGCGGCAGAAGCTTTCCCCAGCTTCGGCAAGGTGTTCGTCAGTGATGCACTGGCCAGCCGAGACCTGACCGAAGACGACATTACCGGGCCCTGCATGTACACCGAAGTGGCCGCAGGCCTGGTAGTCGGCGGTTCGGCGACCGCGCTGTTGTTCGGGCTCGATCCGAAGCTGCTGGCGTTGTCGGTGGCCCTGAACGCCAGCCCGGCGACTTCGATCATCGCTGCCAGCACAGTCAATCGGCAACTGCTGCAGTCGGCCAAGGGCGCGGTGGTGATGGCCGGTATGAATGCCGGCGTGCAGGCCGGTGGTGGCGCGGCGATCTACCTGGGCTATCTGTTCTAGGACACACCGCTCCACAAGGGCCATCGCTCAGGGATAGAGCGCGCCCTTGGTCGGACGCAACTCGTGGGAACCATGGGCAAGCGAGCAAGTCCCAATTGCTCTACTGGAGCGACGGATCCAGGACTTCTTAAAGGACTATCCCCATGGCAAACACCGATAGCACGACGGCAAGTACCCACACCGTAAGAACTGGCCCGGGCACTGTTCAGGTCGACCTCACCGGCCAGTTCGACGCTAACCAGAGCATCATTATCCAGCCGGACGGCAAGATCCTGGTGGGCGGCTATACCGAGTACCTCGCATGGGGCTACCCCGGGGCCCCCGGCGAGGAGAGCTACGGCTACGAACAAAACCATTCGGTCATCCGCCTGAACTCGGACGGTACGCTGGACACCGGCTTTCATGAAGGTGGCGTCGACATTATTCCCGCCGCGATAGCCCCGGCGTCGCGCTACGAACTGACCGCGGTGCAGTCCGATGGCAAGGTGCTTGTCGCCGTTGCCCTGGACACCGGCGTACAGGTGGAGCGCTACAACAGCGACGGGACACGCGATGCTGCCTTCGGTCAAAATGGCGTCATTACAGTCGACATCAACCACAGCTTCAAGGACATCGACCTGACGGCCAATACCGATGGCACCTTCCAGATCAGCGCCCGCGGGTTTGACCAGGCTACCGTGACCAAGCTCGGCGATAACGGCACTTTGGTCGAAGGCTTCGGCGACGGTGGCGTGCTGACGGTCAACATTCCCACCGACGAATACTACAACGGAGCGATTTCGACAGCGGTGCACGCCGATGGAAGCGTGGTGGTCGGGGCGGCCTACAATGCCGCCGGCTTGGGTGATCCAACGTTTGCCCTGCAACGCTTCAATCCCGATGGTCAGCTGGATACCCGCTTCGGTGACGACGGTGTCCTCCAATTGAGCCCAGCCATGGGTTTCGGCGAAGACTCCGTGGTTACCCTGCAAGCCGACGGCAAGATCATCGTCATGGGCCATGGCGAAGGCGATGCGCGGGTTACCGTTGCCCGGCTTAACGCTGACGGCTCCTTCGATACCACCTTTGGCTCCAGTGGCACGGTGAACTTCGAGGCCGATACGCCCGTGGCCTTGACCGTGCAAGCCGATGGCAAAATCCTGGCGGCCGGCACGAACAGCGGCGATTTCAGCATCGTCCGTTTTAACGCTGATGGCAGTGTCGATACCGGCTTCGGCAGCCAGGACGGCAAGCTTCACGTGGACGGCTACGCCGGCGATGAAATTTTGCAGGGTAGCGATGCCGGCGAAATAATCCACGGCCTGGCGGGGGATGATGTGCTCCAAGGCAACGGCGGCCGCGACCTCCTGCAAGGTGGTGTTGGCGCTGACATTTTCCGATTCGACGAACTGAGCGACAGTTTCCGCACTGCTACGCAAAGCAGCAGCGACCGGATCCTGGATTTCGACGTCGCCCAAGATCGCATTGACCTGATTGGTCTGGGCTTCACCGGCATTGGCAACGGCCATGACGGCACCTTGGCGATCCAGGCCAGCGCAGACGGCACGCGCATTTACCTCAAGAGCTACGACGTCGATGCTTCGGGGCAACGCTTTGAACTGGCCTTGGACGGCAACCTGGTGGGGCAGTTGGACAATACCAACCTGGTGTTCACCGCGCCTACCGTCGAAGGTACGTCCGCCAGCGATACGCTGACCGGCTCTGCGTTGTCGGAAATCATCCAAGGCCTGGACGGCAATGACCGTATCAATGGCGGTGCCGGCGCGGATGTCATCATGGGCGGCCGGGGCGCTGACCGCCTTAACGGTGGAGATAGGTCCGACATCTCGTTGTGGACGGATAATCGGCAAAATGCCGATGTGTTTCGCTACACCTCTACCGAGGACAGCTACCGGACGGACAGCCATAGCTCCGTCGACCTTATCGAAGGCTTCACGGTCGACGACAAGATCGATGTATCGGCCTTGGGCTATACCGGCCTTGGCGATGGTACGGACACGACGCTGAAGATGGTTTACAACCAGGCCCTGGACCGCACCTACCTGACGGATATGCAGGCAGACGCCCAAGGTCACTGGTTCCAGATTGCGCTGGCCGGTGACTGGCGGGAAAGCCTGGATGACGACAACCTGATCGTGGCACCTGACGCTGGGGTAGGACTGATCGGGGTCGCGCCGGAGGTCGATCCAGGGCATCTGTTGGGCTGATACTTGATTGGAATCCGCGTGGATGTGACTCACCACCACGTGCATGTCCAGTCCTTGTGGGAGCGAGCAGGCTCGCTCCCACAAGGGGCATTGCTGATTCTTCGCCCACAAAAAAGCCGCGAATCAACGCGGCTTTTTTAATATCAGCGACTTCAGACGTTAAAGCGGAAGTGCATCACGTCGCCGTCTTTGACGATGTATTCCTTGCCTTCCAGACGCCATTTGCCGGCTTCCTTGGCACCGGCTTCACCCTTGAACTGGATGAAGTCGTTGTAGGCGATGACTTCGGCGCGGATGAAGCCTTTCTCGAAGTCGGTGTGGATCACGCCGGCGGCTTGCGGGGCGGTGGCGCCGACGCGTACGGTCCAGGCGCGGACTTCTTCGACACCGGCGGTGAAGTAGGTCTGCAGGTGCAGCATTTCGTAGCCGGCACGGATCACGCGATTCAGGCCTGGCTCTTCCAGGCCCAGGGCCTCGAGGAACATGTCCTTCTCTTCACCGTCGTCCAGCTCGGCGATTTCCGCTTCGATCTTGTTGCACACCGGAACCACCACGGCGCCTTCTTCTTCGGCAATGGCCCGGACCACATCCAGGTGCGGGTTGTTCTCGAAACCGTCTTCGGCGACGTTGGCGATGTACATCACAGGCTTGGTGGTCAGCAGGTGGAAACCCTTGATCACCTGTTTCTCGTCGCTGCTCATGTTCTTCATCAGGCTGCGCGCAGGCTTGCCTTCGGTGAAGTGGGCAATCAACTGTTCCAATAGGCCTTTCTGGACCACGGCGTCCTTGTCGCCACCCTTGGCGTTGCGCGCGACTTTCTGCAGTTGCTTCTCGCAGCTGTCGAGGTCGGCGAAGATCAGTTCCAGGTCGATGATCTCGATGTCGCGTTTCGGGTCGACGCTGTTGGAGACGTGAATCACGTTCTCGTCTTCGAAGCAGCGCACCACGTGGGCGATGGCATCGGTTTCGCGGATGTTGGCAAGGAACTTGTTACCCAGGCCTTCGCCTTTTGACGCGCCGGCCACCAGGCCCGCGATGTCGACGAATTCCATGGTAGTCGGCAGGATGCGCTTGGGATTGACGATGGCCGCCAATGCTTCCAGGCGCGAATCCGGCATCGGCACGATGCCGCTGTTCGGCTCGATGGTGCAGAAGGGGAAGTTCTCGGCCGCGATACCGGATTTGGTCAGGGCGTTGAACAGGGTGGACTTGCCGACGTTAGGCAGGCCGACGATGCCGCAATTGAATCCCATGGTGTTTCCCCTCGGTAAGAGTCAGGCCTTCTGGCTGTGCAGGTTTTTCATCGCGCGGTTCCATTCACCGGCGAGGATATCCGGCAGCACGCCGAGGGCAAAGTCGATGCTGGCATCGAGTTTCTCCTGTTCGGCGCGAGGCGCACGACCCAGGACAAAATTTGACACCATGCTGGCAACGCCCGGGTGGCCGATGCCGAGCCGCAGGCGGTGGAACGTATTCTGATTACCCAGCTGCGCAATGATGTCGCGCAACCCGTTGTGACCGCCGTGGCCGCCGCCCTGCTTGAGCTTGGCAACGCCCGGGGGCAGGTCGAGTTCGTCGTGGGCCACCAGGATTTCTTCAGGCGTGATGCGAAAGAAACCGGCCAATGCCGCCACGGCCTGGCCGCTGCGGTTCATGTAGGTGGTGGGAATCAACAGGCGAACATCCTGACCCTGGTGCGAAAAGCGCCCGGTCAGGCCGAAATATTTGCGATCGGCCGCCAGGCTGACGCCTTGTGCGTGCGCGATGCGCTCAACAAAAAGGGCCCCTGCGTTATGCCGGGTCTGTTCGTATTCAGCGCCTGGATTTCCCAAGCCAACGATCAGTTTAATGGCAGTCACGATAGGGGCCCTTCCTGGAGTGTGGATAACAAGGTCGCAATCAGGCGGTGTTGCGACAGTGGACGAAAATGGCGGATCTACCGTTAAGTAAACTTCGCGTTCTCGCCCGCTGTCTCGCTACGTTCCAGTCCGCGATGTTTCCGGTCACTCCGGCGACAGAGTGAAATTACTCTGCAGCGCCTTCTTCGGTGGCTTCTGGAGCAACACGTGGAGCGTGGACGTTGGCAACAGCCTTGTCATCGCCGTGCGCCAGGGCAACAAACTCAACGCCTTTAGGGGCCTTGAGGTCGGACAGGTGAACGATGGTGCCGATTTCAGCGTCAGCCAGGTCGACTTCGATGAACTCAGGCAGGTCTTTCGGCAGGCAGGACACTTCGATTTCCGAAGTCACGTGCGAGATTTCGCCGCCTTTCTTGACCGGAGCAGCTTCGTTGATGAAGTGCACTGGAACAACAGCAGTCAGCTTCTGACCGGCAACTACGCGGACGAAGTCAGCGTGCATCACGTGGCCTTTGGCCGGGTGACGTTGCAGGGCCTTGATCACGACGTTCTGCTTGGTGCCACCTACGTTCAGCTCGATGATGTGGCTGTAGGCCGCTTCGTTTTCGAGCAGTTTGGCAACTTCCTTGGCCAGCATGCTGATGGACTCAGGGGCTTTGTCGCCACCGTAGACTACAGCTGGAACCAGGCTTGCGAGACGACGCAGGCGGCGGCTCGCACCTTTCCCCAGGTCGGAACGCACTTCAGCATTCAGGGTAAAATCGTTCATGTTGTATCTCCAAAATAACCACATTCGCCCAGCGTTTGCGACCAGCGCTAAAGGCGATATGGGCAAAAAAGCCCCGCCCCGACAGTGAATGCCGGGGCGGGGCGCTTTTCGTCAACGAGATGTCATCGAAAGGGCAGGGCCCTTAACGGAACATCGCACTGATCGATTCTTCATTGCTGATGCGGCGGACCGCTTCGGCAACAACCGGTGCGATATCCAGTTGACGGATACGCGCACAGGCTTGTGCTGCTGCGGACAGCGGGATGGTGTTAGTGACCACCAGCTCGTCCAGCACGGAATTTTCAATGTTCTCGATCGCCCGACCCGACAGCACAGGGTGTGTGCAGTAGGCAAAGACCTTGGCCGCGCCATGTTCTTTCAGGGCCTTGGCCGCGTGGCACAGGGTGCCGGCGGTGTCGACCATGTCGTCAACCAGGATACAGGTACGCCCTTCGACGTCGCCGATGATATGCATCACTTCGGAGTGATTGGCTTTCTCACGACGCTTGTCGATGATGCCCAGATCCACGCCCAGGGATTTGGCTACCGCACGTGCACGCACGACGCCGCCAATGTCCGGGGACACGATCATCAGGTTTTCGAAGCGCTGATCTTCAATGTCATCCACCAGGACCGGGGAGCCGTAGATGTTGTCCACGGGAATATCGAAGAAGCCCTGGATCTGGTCAGCGTGCAGGTCAACCGTGAGAACACGGTCGATGCCGACTACGGTGAGCATATCAGCCACGACTTTCGCGCTGATGGCCACACGTGCGGAACGCGGACGGCGATCCTGGCGGGCATAACCAAAGTAGGGAATAACAGCAGTGATACGAGTAGCCGAGGAGCGGCGGAAGGCATCAGCCATCACGACGAGTTCCATCAGGTTATCGTTGGTCGGAGCGCAGGTCGGCTGAATAATGAAGACGTCTTTACCGCGAACGTTTTCATTGATCTCCGCAGTGATTTCGCCGTCGGAGAACTTACCGACAGAAATGTCACCGAGAGGGATATGCAGCTGACGTACGACACGCCGAGCCAGATCGGGGTTAGCGTTCCCCGTAAAGACCATCATCTTGGACACGCGCAGTACCTGAAGGCTGAGGGTATACCTGGATGAGTATAGGAAAATGGCAGGGGCGGCTGGATTCGAACCAACGCATGGCAGGATCAAAACCTGCTGCCTTACCGCTTGGCGACGCCCCTGTATCTGTTGCTGCGAGTGCCCAGCACTCGATTCCGTTTAGAGCAGGCTTTGCAGCTTGCGATGCAACATCGAAACGTTGCTTCCCTTTGCTACAAACCCCGTAAGGGTCTCTGTCAGAAGGGCCGAGACTTTATCAGCTTCAGCTTTGCTTGGGAAGCCCCCAAACACACAACTTCCAGTTCCGGTGAGTTTTGCTTCGGTAAATTTACCTAGCAAATTCAAAGCGTTACGAACATCTGGATAACGCCTCGCTACCACCGGCAAGCAGTCATTTCGACTGTTTCCCTTGGGAACGGGGCGCACTTTAATGGGAGGAGAGTTACGTGTCAACAGCGGATCTGAAAAAATTTCTGCTGTACTTACAGAGACTTGCGGCACGAGCACCAGGTACCAGGGTTCCTCGGGTTCCACCGGCGTGAGTTTCTCCCCGACGCCCTCGGCAAAAGCGGCGTGCCCACGCACGAAAACCGGGACGTCGGCCCCCAGCGTCAGGCCCAGCGACGCCAGCTGATCCGCGTCCCAGCCCAGTTGCCAGAGGTGGTTGAGCCCGAGCAAAGTTGTTGCCGCGTTCGAACTGCCGCCGCCGATGCCGCCGCCCATGGGCAGGATTTTTTCGATCCAGATGTCGACGCCCAGAGCACAGCCGGATTGCTCCTGGAGTTTTTTCGCGGCCTTGACGATCAGGTTGCTGTCGTGGGGCACGCCGGCGAATTCGGTGTGCAGTTGAATCACACCGTCGTCGCGCACGGCGTAGGTGATTTCGTCGCCGTAGTCCAGGAACTGAAAAATCGTCTGCAACTCGTGATAACCGTCCGGGCGACGCCCGAGGATGTGCAGCATCAGGTTGAGCTTGGCCGGGGAGGGCAAGGTCAGGCGCGCAGCGGTCATGTCATTGCCCCAGCTTGCGCGGCTGCCATTGCTTGATCACCAGCGTGACGTCGAGGTTGCTGCCGTGCAGCTTGATGCGTTCGGGCAACCAGTAGCCGTTCTGTTGGGCGTAGCTCAAGTATTCGATCTGCCAGTCATCCTGTTCCAGGTTGGACAGGCGACTGTCGGCGTCCAGGGTCAGGCGACTTTTACTGTCCGGTGCCGGCAGCCCGCGAACCCACCAGGTCAGGTGGGAGACCGGCAGCTTCCAGCCCAGTTGTTCTTCCAGCAAGGCTTCGGGCGTCGGCGCTTCATAGCGTCCCTGGTTGGCGACTTCCAGGGCCACTTGCCCCGGCCGACCGGTCAACCGCGCCGCGCCGCGCCCCAGCGGGCCCGACAGGCGAATGTCGTAGTAGTCCTGGCGTTGCAGCCAGAACAGTGTGCCGCTGCCCGAATCCTTCGGGGCGCGGATGCCGATCTTGCCGTCGATCTGCCAGCCGTCGAGGCCGCTCAGTTGTTCCTTGTGCTCACGCCACTGGGTCGGGTTGCCATGGCCCTGGACGGATTCACGGGCGCCGAAACCCGCGCAACCGGCGAGCAGGGCAATGAAGCTGAAAACGATAAAGTGGCGCAAAAACATAAGCTTAAAGGGTCTCTGATCCGGTCAGGCGTTTGATGGTGCCACGCAAAATCGGGCTGTCGGGCTGGTCCTTGAGGAACCTGCTCCAGATCTGCCGGGCCTCGCGTTGCTTGCCGTTGGCCCACAGCACTTCGCCCAGGTGAGCGGCGACTTCCTGGTCGGGAAAACGCTCCAGGGCCTGGCGCAACAGGCGCTCGGCTTCGTCGAGGTTGCCCAGGCGGAAATTCACCCAGCCGAGGCTGTCGAGTACCGCAGGGTCCTCCGGATTGATCTGGTGGGCCTGCTCGATCAGTACCTTGGCTTCGTCGTAGCGGGTGGTGCGATCCGACAGGGTGTAGCCCAACGCATTGAGGGCCATGGCGTTGTCCGGGTCGCGCTGGATGATCAGGCGCAGGTCTTTTTCCATCTGCGCCAGGTCATTGCGTTTTTCGGCCTGCATGGCACGGGTGTACAGCAGGTTCAGATCGTCCGGGTACTGATTCAAGGCTTGTTGCAGGACATTCCAGGCCTTGTCGCCCTGGTTGTTGGCCGACAGGGTCTCGGCTTCGATCAGGTACAACTGGATGCCGTAGTCCGGCTGGGCATCGCGCTGGACGGCGAGGCGGCTCTGGGCTTCGGCGGCCTTGCCATTGCCGATCAGGATATCGGCCTGGCGCAACTGGGCCGGCAGATAGTCATTGCCCGGGCCGACCTGGGCGTACTCGATCAGTGCACTCTCAGGGTCATTGCGTTCCTCGGCGATGCGGCCAAGGTTCAGGTGGGCCGAATCGACGTGGCTGTCCCGGGCGATCAGGTCTTCCAGGTAGCCCTTGGCCTCGTCCCAGGCCTTGGCTTCCAGGCAGACCAGCGCCAGGGAATAGCGCAGGTCATCGTCTTCCGGGTACTGCTGGACCAGGCTGGAGAACTCCACCTTGGCATCGTCCATGCGGTTGTTTTCCACCAGCATGCGGGCATAGGTGAGGCGCAGGCGTTTGTCGTCCGGGTATTTCTTGATGCTTTTTTCCAGCAGCGGCAACGCTTCGTCGCCACGGTCCAGGCCCTGCAACAGACGGGCGCGCAACAGGATTGGCGCCACTTCGCCGGCTTCCGGCGGGTTGTCTTCCAGCAACCTGAGGGCGACTTTGCTGTCGCCGTCCTGTTGCAGCAGCAGGGCCTTGCCGAAAATCAGCTGGCCGTTGTTCGGGTGACGCTGCAGCAGGCGGTCGAAGCTTTTCATCAAACCGTTGCGGGTTTCCTGGTCGGTGTCGGCGGCCGACAGCGCGAGGAAATCGAAATGGGTATCGCCCTTGCCCAGCAAGACCTTCTCCATATAGACCATGGAGTCGTCGTAGCGCCCGGCCCGCGCCAGTTGCACGGCGGCGGCGCGTTGCGCTTCCAGGTCGTCCGGGGCATTTCTTGCCCAGATCAGCGCGGTATCCAGTGCAGGCTGGTCGGCGCCCAGGTACTCGGCGATGCGAAACGCCCGCTCGGAGATGCCCGGATCCTGAGTGTTGATGGCCTGGGTCACGTAGTTGTCCAGCGCAATGTCGAAGCGATTGCGCTGGCCCGCCAGCTCGGCGCTCAGCAGGCTGAAGATGGTTTCTTCACTGAACGAGCCGTAGACCTTGGGTTTTTCAGGTGCCGGGGTGCTGTCTTCGACCGGCGGCGTACCGTCCGTCGAAACGGGGGCCATGGACTGGCAGCCGCTGAGCAAGGCTAAAGCGAGGAGCAACGCGGAAGATCTATTCATATAGGAAGAGGACGACTAACCTGCGGTCGGATCATCATGACACAAGCCTTGGGTCAAACATAACCGCCCCGTCGATTTACGCTGTTGGCCGGGGCGATAGAGATCGGGTGGTTGTTCTGAATCTGGCGAAGTAGGACAATTGCCGGCTTCACGTCACCATCAGCGACCTTGAATGGCCTTCCTTGCACTTGGTATCAACCACAAGACTGCTTCAGTAGATGTCCGCGAGCGCGTGGCCTTTACGCCTGAGCAGCTGGTGGAGGCCCTGCAGCAGCTCTGCCGACTCACCGACAGCCGCGAAGCCGCGATCCTCTCCACCTGCAATCGCAGCGAGCTTTATATAGAGCAGGATCACGTTTCGGCCGATTCGGTGCTGCGCTGGCTGGCCGATTACCACAATCTGAGCCTGCAAGAGCTGCAAGCCAGTGCCTATGTGCACGAGGACGATGCGGCCGTTCGTCACATGATGCGCGTAGCCTCGGGGCTCGACTCACTGGTACTGGGCGAGCCGCAGATCCTCGGCCAGATGAAGTCGGCCTACGCCGTGGCCCGCGAGGCCGGCACCGTCGGCCCGTTGCTGGGGCGGCTGTTCCAGGCCACCTTCAATGCCGCCAAGCAGGTGCGCACCGATACGGCCATCGGCGAAAACCCGGTGTCCGTGGCGTTTGCCGCCGTCAGCCTGGCGAAACAGATATTCAGCGACCTGCAACGCAGCCAGGCATTGCTGATCGGCGCCGGCGAAACCATCACCCTGGTCGCTCGCCATCTCCACGACCTGGGGGTCAAACGCATCGTCGTCGCTAACCGGACCCTGGAGCGCGCCAGCACCCTGGCCGAGCAGTTCGGCGCCCATGCAGTGCTGCTGTCGGACATTCCGGCGGAGCTGGTGCACAGCGACATCGTCATCAGTTCCACCGCCAGCCAGTTGCCGATCCTGGGCAAGGGCGCGGTGGAGAGCGCCTTGAAGCTGCGCAAGCACAAGCCGATCTTCATGGTGGACATCGCCGTTCCCCGGGATATCGAGCCGGAAGTCGGCGAACTGGATGACGTTTATCTCTACAGTGTCGATGACCTGCACGAAGTGGTCGCCGAGAACCTCAAGAGCCGGCAAGGCGCGGCCCAGGCGGCCGAAGAGATGGTCAACGTCGGCGCCGAGGATTTCATGGTGCGCCTGCGTGAGCTGGCGGCGGTGGATGTGCTCAAGGCGTATCGTCAGCAGAGCGAACGCTTGCGCGACGAGGAATTGCAAAAGGCCCAGCGCCTGCTGGCCAACGGCGGCAACGCCGAGGAAGTGCTGGTGCAACTGGCGCGCGGGCTGACCAACAAGTTGCTCCACGCCCCCAGCGTCCAGCTCAAGAAGCTGACCGCCGAGGGGCGTCTCGATGCGCTGGCCATGGCCCAGGAACTCTTTGCCCTCGGTGAGGGTTCACCGGATAGTTTTTCGGATAAAAAACCGCAATGAAAGCGTCACTGCTCAATAAACTGGATGTCCTCCAGGACCGTTTCGAAGAACTGACCGCCTTGCTCGGCGATGGCGAGGTCATTTGCGACCAGAACAAATTCCGCACCTATTCCAAGGAATACGCGGAAGTCGAACCGATTGTAGCCACCTATAAACAGTTGCTCAAAGTGCAGGGAGACCTTGAAGGTGCCCAGGCGCTGCTCAAGGACAGCGACCCGGACCTGCGTGAAATGGCCGTCGAGGAAGTTCGCGAAGCCAAGGAGCAATTGGTCGAGCTGGAAAGCAACCTGCAACGCATGCTGCTGCCCAAGGACCCGAACGACGGGCGCAACGTGTTCCTCGAAATCCGTGCCGGCACCGGCGGCGACGAGGCGGCGATTTTCTCCGGCGACCTGTTCCGCATGTATTCGCGCTACGCCGAACGGCGTGGCTGGCGCGTGGAGATCCTTTCGGAAAACGAAGGCGAACACGGTGGCTATAAAGAAGTCATCGCGCGGGTCGAGGGCGACAACGTCTACGGCAAGCTGAAGTTCGAATCCGGCGCGCACCGTGTGCAACGGGTGCCGGCCACCGAGTCCCAGGGACGCATCCACACCTCGGCCTGCACGGTGGCGGTATTGCCCGAGCCGGACGAGCAGGAAGCCATCGAGATCAACCCGGCGGACCTGCGCATCGATACCTACCGCTCCTCCGGCGCGGGCGGCCAGCACGTCAACAAGACCGACTCGGCGATCCGCATCACTCACTTGCCTTCAGGCATCGTGGTGGAGTGCCAGGAAGAACGTTCCCAGCACAAGAACCGCGCGCGGGCCATGGCCTGGTTGTCGGCCAAGCTCAACGACCAGCAGACCAGCGCCGCCGCCAATGCCATCGCCAGCGAACGCAAACTGCTGGTGGGCTCGGGCGATCGCTCCGAGCGGATCCGCACCTACAACTTTGCCCAGGGCCGGGTCACCGACCACCGCGTCAACCTGACCCTGTATTCGCTTGACGAAATTCTTGCCGGCGGTGTCGATGCGGTCATCGAGCCGTTGCTGGCCGAGTACCAGGCCGACCAGTTGGCTGCGATTGGCGAATAAGCAGAGGTGAATCCATGACCATCATCGCCAGTCTGCTGCGCGCCGCCGAGTTGCCGGATTCGCCCACAGCGCGCCTGGACGCCGAGCTGCTGCTGGCGGCTGCGTTGGGCAAATCCCGCAGTTTCCTGCACACCTGGCCCGAGCGCATCGTGCCGAGCGAGGCGGCGTTGCTGTTTTCCGAATACCTGCGGCGTCGGCGTTCCGGTGAGCCAGTGGCCTACATCCTCGGGCAACAGGGCTTCTGGAAACTCGACCTGGAAGTCGCGCCCCACACCTTGATCCCGCGTCCCGACACCGAGCTGCTGGTGGAAACCGCGCTGGCCTTATTGCCGGCGACCCCGGCCCGGGTCCTCGATTTGGGCACCGGCAGCGGCGCGATTGCCCTGGCGCTGGGCAGCGAGCGACCGGCCTGGAAGGTCACGGCGGTCGACCGCGTGCTCGAAGCGGTGGCCCTGGCCGAGCGCAATCGCCAGCGCCTGGACTTGCGCAACGTTACGGTGTCGAGCAGCCATTGGTTCAGTGCGCTGGATGGCGAGCGCTTCGAGTTGATTATCAGTAACCCGCCCTACATCGCCGCCACGGATCCGCATCTGGCCGAGGGTGACGTACGTTTCGAACCGGCCAGTGCGCTGGTGGCGGGGCAGGACGGCCTGGATGATCTGCGCGAGATCATCGCCCACGCGCCGGCTCACCTTGCGCCGGGGGGCTGGTTGATGCTCGAACATGGCTACGATCAGGCCGAGGCGGTGCGTGATTTGCTTCGCGCCCAAGGAATGATGGAAGTCCACAGTCGCCAGGACCTGGGTGGTCATGAGCGCATCAGCCTGGGGTGCATGCCGTGCTGAACGATCAGGAGCTGTTGCGTTATAGCCGGCAGATTCTGTTGCAACACGTCGACATCGACGGCCAGTTGCGCCTCAAGCAGGGCCGCGTGCTGATCGTCGGCCTGGGCGGTCTAGGCGCCCCGGTGGCCTTGTACCTGGCGGCGGCTGGTGTCGGCGAGTTGCACCTGGCGGATTTCGACACGGTCGACCTGACCAACCTGCAACGCCAGATCATTCATGACACCGACAGCGTTGGCCTGAGCAAGGTCGATTCGGCGATGCGTCGCTTGACGGCGATCAATCCGCAGATTCGGTTGGTGCCTCATCCAGCGGCCATGGACGAGGACAGCCTGGCCGCCGCGGTCGCGGTCGTCGATGTGGTGCTGGACTGCTCCGATAATTTTTCCACTCGCGAAGCAGTGAATGCGGCGTGCGTTGCGGCGAGCAAACCTCTGGTCAGTGGCGCGGCGATTCGCCTGGAAGGGCAATTGTCGGTGTTCGATCCGCGCCGCGCCGAAAGTCCTTGCTATCACTGTCTCTATGGCCACGGCAGCGAAGCCGAGTTGACCTGTAGCGAAGCAGGTGTGCTCGGGCCGCTGGTAGGCTTGGTGGGCAGTCTGCAAGCATTGGAAGCGTTGAAATTGCTGGCCGGTTTTGGTGAGCCGCTGGTGGGGCGTCTGTTGCTGATCGATGCTTTGGGCACACGGTTCCGAGAACTGCGAGTCAAGCGTGACCCGGGTTGCAGCGTGTGTGGTGGCGCGCATGAGTGAAGCGCCGGTCGGAGTACTCGACTCGGGTGTCGGCGGGCTTTCGGTGCTGGGCGAGATCCGCCAGTTGCTGCCCAATGAGTCGCTGCTGTATGTCGCGGACTGTGGGCACATTCCCTACGGTGAGAAAACTCCGGAATACATCCGACAACGCTGCGCGGTCATCGCTGACTTTCTTCTGGGGCAGGGTGCCAAGGCCCTGGTGGTGGCTTGCAATACCGCGACGGTTGCCGCTGTGGCCGATCTGCGGCGCGACTTTCCCGACTGGCCCATCGTGGGCATGGAGCCGGCGGTCAAGCCGGCGGCTGCCGCCACCCGCAGCGGCATCGTCGGCGTACTCGCCACCACCGGCACCTTGCAGAGTGCCAAGTTTGCAGCCTTGCTCGATCGTTTCGCCACCGACGTGCGGGTCATCACCCAGCCGTGTCCCGGCCTGGTGGAGCTGATCGAAACCGGGGACCTGCACAGCCCGGCCCTGCGCCAACTGTTGCAACATTACGTCGAGCCCCTGCTGGCAGCCGGCTGCGACACGTTGATCCTGGGCTGTACTCACTACCCGTTTCTCAAGCCTTTGCTCAAGCGGATGATCCCCGAGCACATCAGCCTGATCGACACCGGCGCTGCCGTGGCTCGGCAACTTCAACGTTTGCTGGCCGAGCGCGGGGCGCTGGCCGAAGGGCCGGCCAGCGAAACCCATTTCTGGAGCAGCGCTGATCCAGCACATTTAGGAAAAATCCTACCCCTGCTATGGCATTCGTCTGGCAGTGTGCGAAGCTTCGATCTGTAGGCAAAATGTGAAAATTATGTAAAACGAGCTGAACTTCTGCTTAAACGCGGATTTCTATAGCTCAGTCTGTTGTAACAAAAAACTAACTAAAGTCTGTACGGAAAAGGATGTTTCTGATGAAGCGCTTATTCTGCTTTGCCGCATTTGCGGCTGCATTGTTGGGGCACACTTACACCGCCCAGGCGGCGGGTGTGGAGTTCGGGGTCGGCCAGACCAGCGACTCGACCATGACCTATCGCTTGGGCCTGCAGTTTGACTGGGACAAGAGTTGGTTGCAGAGCGACGTGGGCCGCTTGACCGGCTACTGGAGCGGGGCCTACACCTACTGGGATGGCGATGACAAAGCCAGCAACCACAGCCTGTCGTTCTCGCCAGTCTTTGTGTATGAGTTTGCCGGCCAGAACGTCAAGCCTTACGTCGAAGCCGGTATCGGTGTCGCGTTATTTGCCAATACCGAAGTGGAAAGCAACAAGCTCGGCACGGCGTTCCAGTTCGAAGACCGCATCGGTTTCGGCCTGCGCTTCAATGGCGGACACGAAGTTGGCATTCGCGCCACGCACTATTCCAACGCCGGCATCAAGTCGACCAACGACGGTGTAGAAAGCTTCGCGTTGCACTACACAATGCCGCTGTAATACCCAAACCTGTGGGAGCGGGCTTGCTCGCGAAAGCGTCGGATCAGCCAATACCGAAGTGACTGACCCGCCGCCTTCGCG
>NZ_JALJDX010000176.1 GCF_022952855.1 Pseudomonas sp. RGM2987
GCGTAGTGTCAGGCAATGAAATTGCCACTGATACACCGCATTCGCGAGCAAGCCCGCTCCCACATTTGTTCTATGGTGTAGCTGGGATCAGCGGCGATCCGCCACCACCCCAATCAGCACCAACACCACCAGCAGCACCGGCGCCAGGCTGTAGTTGTTGAACTGGCTCAATCCCTTGACCACCCACGGCGTGGCATAGATCAAAGCCGCGCCGCTGCCGATCATGCACAGCAGGGCGATCAGCGGCACGCGCAGGGCGCCAGCGATGCTGCCCAGGCGTTGTTCGACCCAACCCTTGATGTCGGCGCCAAACAGCACCAGCAGGCAACCGACCAGCGCCAGGGAGATTTCCGACAGGTTGCTGCGGCTCCAGCGGGACACGGTGGCGAGCAGGTCGAGTACCAGATCCATGGGGTTTCCTTGTGTGATTAGCTCAAAAATTTCTGCAGCAGGTCGTTGAGAAACAGCTGTCCGCGCTCGGTGGCCGCCAGACGTGACGGTTCGACCTGCAACAAGCCGCTTTGTTCGGCCTCGCGCCGGCCTTCGGCCAGGCTTTGCAGGGGCAAGCCGGTACGCTGCGGATACAGCCGCGCTTCCACGCCCTGGGTCAGGCGCAGGGCGTTCATCAGGAATTCGAACGGCAGCTCTTCGTTGGCCAGGGTTTTCTCGCCGGCCAGGAAGCGTTTGGCTGGGTTGAGGTAGTCCTTGGGCAGACGGGTCTTCCAGGTGCGCACGATGCGCCCGTCCGGATGGCTGAGCTTGCCGTGGGCACCGGCGCCGATGCCGATGAAGTCGCCGAAGCTCCAATAATTGAGATTATGCCGCGCCGCCCGGCCGGGTTGCGCGTACGCCGAGACTTCGTATTGGGCGTAGCCGTGTTCGGCCAGCAGTGCTTGCCCGGCCTCCTGGATATCCCACAGCGTGTCGTCTTCCGGCAGCGTCGGCGGCTGGTTCCAGAACACCGTGTTTGGCTCCAGTGTCAGCTGGTACCAGGACAGGTGCGTCGGCTTCAGGGCGATGGCTTGGCGCAAGTCGCTCAAGGCATCATCCAGGGATTGATCGGGCAGGCCGTGCATCAGGTCCAGGTTGAAGTTGTCGAACCCGGCCTGACGGGCCATACCCGCGGCGCGCACGGCTTCGTCGCCGTTGTGGATCCGGCCCAAGGCCTCAAGCTTGGCCTGCTGGAAGCTCTGGATGCCGATAGACAGGCGATTGATGCCCAACGCCCGGTAAGCGACGAATTTCTCTTGCTCGAACGTACCGGGGTTTGCTTCCAAGGTGATTTCAATGTCCGGGGCGAACGGTATGCGTGCTTCGACGCCCTTGAGCAATCGGCCCAGCGCCCGGGCGCTGAACAGGCTGGGAGTGCCGCCACCGAAAAAGATCGAACTCAGTACCCGGCCATGCACCCCGTGCAGGTCCTGGTCGAGGTCGGCCAGCAAGGCGTCGACGTATTCCTCTTCCGGCAGCTGGGGGCTGGCGGTGTGGGAATTGAAGTCGCAATACGGGCATTTACGTACGCACCACGGGATGTGGATGTACAACGCCAGGGGCGGCAGCACCGGCAACGGCGCCCGAGGCGTCTGTGCGCCGCCATGAATCAGCGGCGCGGGAGCGTCATTGCTCATGGAAGATCCAGGCGCTGACGCAGCAGGGCCATGGCGCGGGCGCGGTGGCTCAACTGGTTTTTCTCCACCGGGCCAAGTTCTGCGCTGGAGCAGTTGCGCTCCGGCACCCAGAACAGCGGGTCGTAGCCAAAGCCGTGTTCGCCACTGGCCTCGGTGAGGATGCGCCCGTGCCAGAGGCCTTCGCAGAGGATCGGCAACGGGTCATCGGCATGCCGCACCAGGGCCAGCACGCAGACGAACTGCGCGCCGCGTTGGGCTTCAGGCACGTCCTTGAGGGCTTCAAGCAGCTTGGCGTTGTTCGCCGCGTCGCCTCTGCCGTCGGCGTAGCGGGCCGAATAGATGCCCGGCGCACCGCCGAGAAAATCCACTGCCAGCCCGGAGTCGTCGGCCAGCGCCGGCAGGCCGGAGATGCGCGCGGCGTTACGCGCCTTGAGGATCGCGTTCTCGACGAACGACAGGCCGGTTTCTTCAGGCTCCACCTGGCTGAACTCGCCGATCGAGCGCAACTGCACCGACCCGCCGAGCATGGCCTGGAGCTCCTTGAGTTTGCCGGCGTTGTGGCTGGCGAGTACGAGTTGGGTGAGGTTCATCATTCGCCGGGGAACAGTTCCTGGTTGAAGTTGAGGGTGTTGATCTTGTCGCCGGTCTGCACCTTGATTTCAAAGGTGCGGGTCTCCTGCTGGTCCACCGGATACTGGGCGATGTAATAGATCGCGCCTTGCTCGATGACCTGGCGGAACGTCAGCGGGACCGTCTTGCTGGTCAGGTCCTTGATCGTGCCGCTGACTTGGGCCATCAAGGGCTTGCCGTCCTTGATCAGCGATACATTGATCACCCCCTGGTTCTTGCTGCGCACCAGCTCGGCGGCCTTGGCGATGTCCGGCGTCAGGAAGGTGGAGTTGAACGTGTTGTAGTGCACGGTGACGTCGCCGAACACTTCCTTGCGCTCGGCCTTGATGACGTCCGCGGCCATGGCGCCGGCGCAGAGGCAGGCTGAAATGAGGAACAACGCTAGACGTTTCATGTGGCGCTCCTGTCAGGGCCGGGTTTACACCGCGACCTGGTAATCGGAGAGGCTCGGGCTACTGACCCGATAGATGCCTATCTCACCTAACAGATTAGGCCATAGCTTGCTGGCCCACCCGTGGCGGTGCTGCTGGTCCACGGCCAGGCGATCGATGACCTTGGCTTCGCGTTCGCGGCACAACGCCTCGAAATCCTCGAAGGTGCAGAAGTGGATGTTCGGGGTGTTGTACCAGGTGTACGGCAAGAAATCCGACACCGGCATCCGCCCCTTGCTCGCCAGGTACCAGCGGCAGCGCCAATGGCCGAAGTTGGGGAAGGTGATGATGCATTGCCGTCCGACCCGCAGCATTTCGTCGAGGATCCTGTCCGGGTAATGCACCGCTTGCAGGGCCTGGGTCATGACCACGACGTCGAAGCTGTTGCTGGCAAAGTTGCCCAGGCCCTTGTCCAGGTCCTGCTCGATGACGTTGATACCCTTGGCGACGCATTCGGCGATGTTGTCCGGGTCGTTTTCCAGGCCGTAGCCGCTGACTTGCTTGTTGTCGCGCAGCCAGGTCAGCAGTTCGCCGTTGCCGCAGCCCAGGTCGAGCACGCGGCTGCCGGCGGGGATCCATTCCTGGATGATGTCCAGATCGGCTCTCATGGCGTCCTCACAGCGTAATACGGTTCATGTAGTTGCCGAACGCCTGCAAATAGCGCGGGATCGGCATCAAAAAGGCGTCGTGGCCCTGGGGCGCATCGATTTCCAAATAGCAGACGTCCTTGCGCGCGGCCATCAGCGCGTCCACCAGTTCCCGGGAACGGGCCGGGGAGAAACGCCAGTCGGTGGTGAATGACATCACGCAAAACCTGGCCGTGGCACTGGCGAAGGTTTTCGCCAGGTCATCGTCGAAGTTCGCCGCCGGGTCGAAGTAGTCCAGGGCCTTGGTCATCAGCAGGTAGGTGTTGGCGTCGAAGCGCCCGGAAAACTCCTCGCCCTGGTAGCGCAGGTAGCTCTCCACCTGGAACTCGACGCTGTGGAAGTCGTAGTTGAGCTTTTCACTCTTGAGCCCGCGGCCGAATTTCTCGCCCATGGAGTCGTCGGACAGGTAGGTGATGTGCCCGACCATCCGCGCCAGCATCAGCCCGCGCTTGGGGATCACACCATGCTCCTGGAACGAACCGCCATGGAACTCCGGGTCGGTGAGGATCGCCTGGCGCGCCACTTCGTTGAAGGCGATGTTCTGCGCCGACAGCTTGGGGGCCGAGGCGATTGCCAGACAGTGACGCACGCGGTCCGGGTAGGTGATGGTCCATTGGAGGGCCTGCATGCCGCCCAGGCTGCCGCCGATGACGGCGGCCCATTGGTGGATGCCGAGACGGTCGGCCAGGCGCGCCTGGCTGTGGACCCAGTCTTCCACGGTGAGCACCGGGAAATCGGCACCGTAGGGCTTGCCGGTGTCCGGGTTGAGGCTGCTGGGGCCGGTGGAGCCGTTGCAGCCGCCGAGGTTGTTCAGGCTGACCACGAAGAACCGGTTGGTATCGATGGGCTTGCCGGGGCCGATGCAACTGTCCCACCAGCCGGGCTTGCGCTCGTCGACGCTGTGGTAACCGGCGGCATGATGGTGTCCCGACAGGGCGTGGCAAATCAGCACGGCATTGCTCGCGCTGGCGTTCAGCGTGCCGTAGGTTTCGTAGATCAGGTCATAGGCTGGTAACGAACGACCGCAGGCCAGGGCCAGGGGCTCGCTGAAATGCGCCACTTGCGGCGTAACCAGACCAACGGAATCGGGGGGAAAGGCAGCTGGCATCGACCCTGCTCTCGTTGAAATGAGGCGTAAGTCTAAAGACCGCTGGGGTTAGCGGCAAGCGAAGGCGCAACCGGGGAATCCAACGATGGCGAGGGGATTTATCTGTGGCGAGGGGATTTATCCCCGCTGGGCTGCGAAGCAGCCCTGAAACCTGAACATGCTGTATATCAGGCTGACCGAGTTGCCTGCTTTGGGGCCGCTTCGCGGCCCAGCGGGGATAAATCCCCTCGCCACAGGTAATCCCCTCGCCACAGAGAGTCCTGCGGGGTGCTTTAAATCAGCAGGCGCAGGATCTCCGGCATCATGGTCAACGCCGCCAGGTTGTTGATCACCAGCATGTCGAGCAGCTTGAGCACCATGAACGCCAGGATCGGTGAGATATCCAGGCCGCCGAGGTTCGGCACGATGCGGCGGAACGGCGCCAGGGCCGGCTCGCAGATCTGGTTCACCAGCTCGGCGCCCGGATTGTGGCTGCCCGGGGCGACCCACGACAGGATCACACTGATGATCAGGGCGAAGAAGAAAATCTTCAGGAACAGCGCCGTCACGCCGATGATCGACCAGATCAGCAATTGCAGCGGGTTGCCGGTGGTGCCGTAGGTCAGCAGCAGCGTCAGGGCCATCAGCGCCATTTGCACCAGGATCGCCAGGATTAGCGACGACATGTCCAGGCCGAACAGGCTCGGGATGATCCGGCGCAGCGGCTTGAGCAGGGGCTGGGTGGCCTTGACGATGAACTGGCATAGCGGGTTGTAGAAGTTGGCGCGCACCAGTTGCAGCACGAAGCGCAGCAGCACGATCAGCAGGTACAGGCTGCCCAGGGTTTGCAGGACGTAGACCGCTGCAGTGTTCAATCCAATCATGAATGGCTCCTTATTGGCCCAGTTGTTCGGCCATTTCGGCCGAGCGGTGCGCGGCGGCGCCGAGTGCTTTTTCCACCAGGGCTTCGAAGCCCCCGGCCTGGAACGATTTGATGGCGGCTTCGGTGGTGCCGGCCGGTGAAGTCACCCGGCGGCGTAACTCGGCGGCATCGACGTCACTGGAGACCACCATGTGCGCCGCGCCGAGGGCGGTTTGCGCAGTCAGCTGGGCAGCAATTTCCCGTGGCAGGCCGAGTTTTTCGCCGGCGGCGGTCATGGCTTCGACCAGCAGGAAGAAGTACGCCGGGCCTGAACCGGATACGGCGGTGACGGCGTCCAGTTGCTGCTCGGTCTCCAGCCACAGCGCCAGGCCTACGGCCGACAGCAGCTCTTCTGCCTGTTGGCGCTGTTCGGCACTGACCTGCGCCGTCGCGAACAGACCACTGACGCCCTGGCGCAACAACGCCGGGGTGTTGGGCATGCAGCGCACGATCGGTTGCTCGCCGAGCCAGTTGTTCATGCTGGCGCAGGTGATCCCGGCGGCAATCGAGACTACCAGTTGCCCGGGCTTGAGGCTCGGGCGCAGGGCTTGGCACACCGACTTCATCGCTTGTGGCTTGACCGCCAGCACGATGACGTCGGCGCCGTCGATAGCCTGGGCGTTGTCGGCGAAGGTTTCGATGCCGTGCTCGGCGCTCACTCGGGCGCGGGTCTCGTCACCCGGATCGCTGGCGCGGATCTGCGCAGCGTCCAGGCCCTTGGCCCGCAGGCCACCGATCAGGCTAGCGGCCATGTTGCCGGCGCCGATGAAGGCAATACGCGTGTTGCTCATGACAGGTCCTTGATTAGAGAGATGAGTCGGCATGGCTTAAGGCTGGTTGCTGTAGTCGCGGGCACCGAACAGCGCCGTACCGATGCGCACCCAGGTTGCGCCCTGGGCGATGGCGGATTCGAGGTCGTGGCTCATGCCCATGGACAGCGTGTCCAGGGGCAGCGCCAGGCTGGCTTGCAGGCGCTGGACCGTCGCGAAAGCCGCGTCCTGGGCGGCTCGCTCGTCGGTCGGCTCGGGAATCGCCATCAACCCGCGCAGCTTCAGGCGTGGCAAGGCGCTGATGGCGTCGGCGAGGGCCGGGAGGTCCGCCGGGGTGCAGCCGGATTTGCTGGCTTCGCCGCTGACGTTGACCTGGATGCAGATGTTCAGCGGCGGCAAGCCGTCCGGGCGTTGCTCGGACAGGCGTTGGGCAATTTTCAGGCGATCCACGGAGTGCACCCAGTCGAAATGTTCGGCGATAGCGCGTGTCTTGTTCGATTGAATGGGGCCGATGAAGTGCCAGATCAAGGGCAGGTCGGTCAGCTCGGCCTGCTTGCCCAGCGCTTCTTGCAGGTAGTTCTCGCCGAAGTCCCGCAGGCCGGCGGCATAGGCTTCGCGCACGGCGTCGGCGGGCTTGGTCTTGCTCACGGCCAGCAACTGCACGCTATTGGCGGGACGTCGGGCGGCCTGCTCTGCGGCGTGGATACGCGAACTAACCTGAGCAATGTTGTCTGCTATCGTGGACATAAAGAAGCGCCAGCGGGTCTGAGGTTCGCGGCATTCTACTGGAATTGGGGAGCGCTATGGATATCACTGAACTGCTGGCGTTCAGCGCCAAACAGGGGGCCTCGGACCTGCATTTGTCCGCCGGGCTGCCGCCGATGATCCGCGTGGATGGCGATGTACGGCGGATCAACCTGCCGGCGCTGGATCACAAGCAGGTGCATGAGTTGATCTACGACATCATGAACGACCGGCAACGAGTAGATTACGAAAAGTTTCTGGAAACCGACTTTTCCTTCGAGGTGCCGGGCCTGGCACGGTTTCGGGTCAACGCGTTCAATCAGAATCGCGGCGCAGGTGCGGTGTTCCGGACCATTCCGTCGAAAGTCCTGACTATGGAAGACCTGGGCATGGGCGAGGTGTTTCGCAAAATCACCGAGGCGCCTCGCGGGCTGGTGCTGGTGACCGGGCCGACCGGTTCAGGCAAGTCCACCACCCTGGCGGCGATGATCGACTACCTCAACAGCCACAAGCACCACCACATCCTCACCATCGAAGACCCCATCGAATTCGTCCACGAACCGCGCAAGTGCCTGATCAACCAGCGCGAAGTGCATCGCGACACCCAGGGCTTTTCCACCGCCCTGCGCTCGGCCCTGCGCGAAGACCCGGACGTAATCCTGGTGGGGGAGATGCGCGACCTGGAAACCATCCGCCTGGCACTGACCGCCGCGGAAACCGGGCACCTGGTGTTCGGCACCCTGCACACCACCTCGGCGGCCAAGACCATCGACCGGGTGGTGGACGTGTTCCCGGGTGACGAGAAATCCATGGTCCGTTCGATGCTGTCCGAGTCGTTGCAGGCGGTGGTTTCCCAGACGTTGATCAAGAAGATCGGCGGCGGACGCGTTGCCGCCCACGAGATCATGCTGGGCACCTCGGCGATTCGTAACCTGATCCGCGAAGACAAGATCGCGCAGATGTACTCGTCGATCCAGACCGGTGGTTCGCTGGGGATGCAGACCCTGGACATGTGCCTGAAGGATTTGGTGACCAAGGGCTTGATCAGCCGCGAACATGCACGGGAGCGGGCGCGTACGCCGGATAATTTCTAAGGGAAGTCGGCGCGCCCCCCTGTGGCGAGGGAGCTTGCTCCCGCTGGGCCGCGAAGCGGCCCAGAAAAGTGATGGGGTCGCGCGAGTTTCAAATCTTATTGGGCGGCTGCGCCACCCAGCGGGAGCAAGCTCCCTCGCCACAGGGGGATCAGCGCTGGACGACCCGCAACCCAGCCGGTTCTTTCGGCAGCACCCGCTTGGCAACCACGTAGTGGCTGTCCCAGTACGGTTTGTTCAAGGTGTCGATGGTCACCGACTTGCCACGGCGTGGGGCGTGGATGAAGCGGTCGTTGCCCAGGTAGATGGCCACATGATTGACCCGACGGCTCTTGAGCTTGAAGAAAATCAGGTCGCCAGGCTTGAGATCCTTGCGCTCGACTTTCTCGCCGTGCCCGGCCGCCATGGCATTGGAGGTGCGCGGCAGGTCGAACGTGGCGTCGTTGAAAGCGTATTTCACCAGCCCACTGCAATCGAAGCCTTTAGTTGGGCTGCTACCGCCCCAACGATAAGGTGTGCCGAGTACATTCACGGCGCGACTCAACACGTTGCTGCTCGCTTTGGTCGCCATCGGCGGGACCAGCTTGCTGTTGCCGGTGCTCACGGGTAGGACGCTTTGCCTGTTCTTGCTCGAAGGAGCAGAAACATGGGATTTAGGGGTATAGCCGTTGACGTTGGGAAGACGTTGCTCACGATTGGTGGCGTGGGCGGCCAGTGGCAATAATAGGCAAATGGTTAGCCATGTCTTGAAAAATGGACGCATTAGGCAGGGCTCATAGAGGTTAGCGCGCAACTTTATAACAGCTTTTTTTGTGGTTCCGAGGCCGTTTGTCGATTCGAAACCCAGGGTAAAAGCCGCAAAATCGCTGCATATCAGCCCGATTGTCCGACACAACCCCTATGGGACGGGGCTTTCGCCGATTCGTGCGGTCGAGGACCGCTTGTCGGCGAGACACGTAAAAGTCACAAAAAGTCCGAACAAATTTATCTATCGAGGCAAAAGAGGCCATTCATGAACAGCTATCAACCGGGCACAACCCACGACACGCACAGCAAAGTGATCGGGTACCTGCTATGGATTTTCGGCTTCACCGGGGCCCATCGCTTCTATTACGGTAAGCCGGTGACGGGCACGATCTGGTTCTTCACCTTCGGCCTGCTGGGCATCGGCTGGCTGATCGACCTGTTCCTGATCCCGGCCATGGATCGTGAGGCGGACCTGCGCTTTACCCCAGGGCCCATCGAATACACCGTGGCGTGGATCCTGCTGACGTTTCTCGGGGTTCTTGGCGTGCACCGCATGTACCAGGGCAAATGGCTCAGCGGCATCATCTACCTGCTGACCGGAGGGGTGTTTTTCCTGGGGGTGCTGTATGACTTCTGGACGCTGAATGACCAGGTTTCGATTCGTAATGCGCAGAAGCGGGGGGCTTTTCAGTAAGTCAGGGAGACCGCGTCGCCTGTATTCGCGAGCAAGCCCGCTCCCACACTGGATCTCCTGTGTTCACATAGCTTGTGAACACCTCGAACCAATGTGGGAGCGGGCTTGCTCGCGAATCAGGCGACGCGGTATCAGGCCTGGTGAGTCACCCGGCCATCCATCAAGGTGTAACGCACCGCACCCGGCAAACGCTGGCCCAGGAACGGGCAGTTGTCGCCCTTGGAGCGCCAGGCTTCGCCGGCCACGGTCGAAGCCGCCGGATCAAACAGCACCAGGTCTGCCGCGGCGCCCACCGCCAGTTTGCCAACAGGCAGTTGCAGCGCGGTGGCCGGGCCGCTGCTCAGGCGTGCCAGCAAGGTGGGCAGGTCGAGCAAGCCGTCTTCCACCAGTGTCATCGCCAGCGGCAGCAGCAGTTCGACGCTGCTGATGCCCGGCTCGGTGGCGCCGAACGGGGCCAACTTGGCATCGCGTTCGTGAGGTTGGTGATGGCTGGAGATGGCCGAGATGACCCCGGACTTCACCGCATCGCGCAAGCCGTCGCGGTCGGCACGGGTGCGCAGTGGTGGCTGGACGTGATAGACGCTGTTGAAGTCGATCAGCGCCTCGTCGGTCAGCAGCAGTTGGTACAGCGCCACATCGGCGGTGACCGGCAGGCCACGGGCCTGGGCCTGGGCGATCAACGCCGCGCCACGGGCGCTGGTCAACTGGCTGAAGTGCGCGCGCACACCGCTCTGCTCCACCAGCAGCAGGTCCCGGGCCAATGCCACGGTCTCGGCGGTTTCCGGAATGCCCGGCAGGCCGAGGAAGCTGGCGGTCGGGCCTTCGTGGGCCAGGCCTCCTTCGGCCAGGTCGTGGTCCTGGGAGTTGAAAATCACCGTCAGGCCGAAAGTCGCCGCGTATTCCAGGGCGCGGCACAGGGTGCGGCTGTTGCGGAAGCTGTTCAGGCCGTTGCCGAACGCCACGCAGCCGGCGTCGCGCAGGGCGATGAGTTCGGCCAGTTGCTCACCCTCCAGGCCTTTGCTAAGTGCGCCAATCGGGAAGACCTTGGTGTTGCCAGCCTCGCGGGCGCGGTCGAGGATCAGTTCGGCCACGGCCGAGGTGTCCAGCACCGGTCTGGTCTGCGGCGGGCAGCACAGGCTGGTCACGCCTCCGGTGGCAGCGGCGCGGGTTTCGCTGACGATGCTGCCTTTACGGCTGTAGCCCGGCTCGCGCAGGGCGACGTTCAGGTCCACCAGGCCTGGAGCAGCCACCAGGCCTTGGGCATCGAGGGTCTCGATCGCCACGAAGCCGCTTGGGGCGGCGCCGAGGGCGACGATCTTACAGGCATCGATGTGGATATCGGTCACTTGATCCAGGCCACTGGCTGGATCGATCACGCGGGCGCCGAGAATGCTGAGCTTCACTGGGCGTTCTCCTGGTCGAGTTGGCGCTGGGCCGTTTGCCCACTCATGGCCATGGACAGCACGGCCATGCGGATGGCGATGCCGTAGGTCACCTGGTTGAGGATCACCGAATGCGGCCCGTCGGCCACCGCCGACTCGATCTCCACGCCACGGTTGATCGGCCCCGGGTGCATGACGATGGCGTCCGGCTTGGCCCCGGCCAGGCGGGCGGTGGTCAGGCCATAGAGCCGATAGAACTCGCCTTCGCTGGGCAGCAGGCCGCCGGTCATGCGCTCGCGTTGCAGGCGCAGCATGATCACCACGTCCACATCCTTGAGGCCTTCGGTCATGTCGGTGTAGACCTTCACGCCGTATTGCTCGACGCCGATGGGCAGCAGGGTCTTCGGCGCGATCACGCGAATGTCCGGGCAGCCGAGGGTCTTGAGGGCCAGCATGTTCGAGCGGGCTACCCGCGAGTGCAGGATATCGCCGACGATCGCCACCGACAGGTTCTCGAAGCTGCCCTTGTGCCGGCGGATGGTCAGCATGTCCAGCATGCCCTGGGTCGGGTGGGCGTGACGGCCGTCGCCACCGTTGATGATCGCTACCTGCGGGCAGACGTGTTCGGCAATGAAGTGTGCCGCGCCGGAATCACCGTGGCGCACGACGAACATGTCGGCGGCCATGGCTTCGAGGTTGCGCAGGGTATCGAGCAGGGTTTCACCCTTGCTCGCCGAGGATGTGGACACGTTGAGGGTGATCACGTCCGCCGACAGTCGCTGGGCCGCCAGTTCGAAGGTGGTGCGGGTGCGGGTGGAGTTTTCGAAGAACACGTTGCACACGGTCTTGCCGCGCAGCAACGGGACCTTCTTCACCGCCCGGGCACCGACTTCGAGGAACGAGTCGGCAGTGTCGAGGATTTCCGTCAGCAGCTCGCGGCGCAGGCCGTCGAGCGACAGGAAGTGCCGCAGCTGGCCCTGATCGTTGAGCTGCAGCGGGCGCTTGGTTTCGAGAGGCGTCATCGCGATGGACTCTTACAAGGGCAGTTAAAGGGCTAGGTCTTGCAGTTCGAGTTGCAGCGGCGCAGGGCCCGAGAGCTTGACCCGCTCGTGGGCGGCCAGCGTCAGCGTCGCGCCGACCACGTTCGGTCGGATCGGCAACTCGGCGGCGTCCAGGTCCAGCAGGCACACCAGCGTCACGCTGGCCGGGCGGCCGTAGTCGAACAACTCGTTCATGGCGGCGCGGATGGTCCGGCCGCTCATCAGTACGTCGTCGATCAGCACCAGGTGCTGGCCTTCGATCTCGAAGGGCAGGGCCGAGGGCCGCACTTGCGGGTGCAGGCCGTTCTGGCTGAAGTCGTCGCGGTAGAACGACACGTCCAGGGTGCCCAGCGGCGCCTGGCTGCCCAGGGCGTCGAGCAAGGCCTGGGCGACCCAGACGCCACCGGTGCGAATACCGATGTAGCGGGGTTCGCTGATGCCACGGTGTTCCAGGTGTGCCGTGAGACGGATCGCCATCTGGCTGATCAGTTCGGCAGGATTGGGCAGGCTCATGCTGGCTCCTTCAGGTGTCCGCGCCGGTGATCGATGGCGCGGTTTGTCGCTAAAAGAAAGCGCCTTGCGGCGCTTTGTAGAAAATCAGCTTTCGAACAGGGCGCTGTTCTCGTCCAGCCAGCCTTGCAACAGCAGGGCGGCGGCGATGGCGTCCACCGGGTTGTCGCGGTAACTGCCTTTCTGCCCGCCGCGCGCCAGGCGCTCGCCCTTGGCCTCGAAGGTGGTGAGGCGTTCGTCGTGGGTATAGAAGGGCAGGTTGAAACGGCCATTGAGCCGGCGGGCGAATTTTTCGGCGCGCACGCACATGTCGCTTGGAGTGCCGTCCATGTTCAACGGCAGGCCGACCACCACGGCGTCGGGTTTCCATTCCTTGATCAGCGCTTCGACCTGGTTCCAGTCCGGAACGCCGTTCTGTGCCTTCAAGGTGCACAGCTCCCGGGCCTGGCCGGTCACGACCTGGCCGACCGCTACGCCGATCTGTTTGGTGCCGTAATCGAAGCCCAGCAGCAAGCGCAGGGCCATCAGGCGTGTCCCGCCTGGCTGGTGAGCAGGCTGAGGTTGACCCCCAGTCGGCTGGCCGCCGCTTCCAGGCGCAGTTCACTGCTGGTGTTGAACAGGATATCGGCGTCGAACGGGCAGGTCAGCCAGGCGTTGTCGGCCAGCTCGGCTTCCAGTTGCCCGGGCTCCCAGCCGGCGTAGCCGAGGGCGATCAGGCTTTTCTGCGGGCCGACACCGTCGGCAATGGCGAACAGCACGTCCTGGGAGGTGGACAACGACACGCCGTTGAGGTCCACGGTGGCCTGGTAGGTCGGCCCCGACGGATGGAGCACGAAGCCGCGGTCGGTCTGCACCGGGCCGCCGATGAAAATCGGCACGTGCTGGCACAGGGCCGGCGGTTCTACGTCGGGGCGCAACTGCTCAAGAATGTCCGCCAGGTTCAGCTCCTGCGGGCGATTGACCACCAGCCCCATGGCCCCATTGGCCGTGTGCTCGACGATGTAGGTCAAGGTGTGGGCAAAGTTCGGATCGGCCATGTGCGGCATGGCGATCAGGAAGTGGTGCTTGAGGTAGGTGGGGCTGACGTTTTTCATAGGCGCTAGTGTGGCGGCGCGGGGGCGAACTGACAAGCTGGGGATGCGCAGCAAATGTAGCGGCCGCCCCAAATCCCTGTGATGGGCACAAATGCCTGAGCCATACAAAACCCTGTGGGAGCGGGCTTGCTCGCGAAGGGGCCGGTACATCCAATGGATCTCTTGGGCCAGGGCCACCGCCTTCGCGAGCAAGCCCGCTCCCACAAAGTTGGGGGCGGGTCAGTTGCTTGAGAGCCGGTCGCCCCGGGCGAACTTCCAGGTGCGGATGATTTCCAGTCGGTCGATGTCCGACAGGTCGCCGGTAAACGGCGCGAACGGCGCGGCCAGGCGCACGATGCGCTGGGCGGCCTGGTCCAGCAGCGGCTGGCCGGAGGATTCCAGCACCAGCACTTCATACAGCGAACCGTCGCGGTTGATCGAGACCATCAGCCGCAAATTACCGTAGATCTGCTTGCGCCGGGCTTCGTCGGGATAGTTGAGGTTGCCGATGCGCTCGACCTTCTTGCGCCACTCGTCCTTGTACCAGGCGCCCTTGTCGCGCATGGTCGAGGCGGCGCTCAGGCGGTGGATCCGCGGACGTTTGGCATACAACTGCTGCTCCTGGGCCAGTTCGGCTTCCAGGCTGGCGATGTCGCTGGACAACTGGGAGCTGTCGAACGTCGGGGCGGGGGCCTTGGGCTTGGGATCAGGCTTGACCTCTTCCTTGACCGGGGCTTTTTTCGGCTTCGGTGCCACGGTGGTCACGGCTGCCTTGGGTGCGGTTTCCTGGGCTTCGGGCTTGGCCGCCGGGGGAGGCGTAGCTTTCTGCACCTGATTGTCCTGGAACGGCGCGATCTCGGTGGTCTTGGGGATCGCTTTCTTCTCCAGAGTGCCGCTGCCTTGCTGGTTTTCCTGGGCGAGGAAATCCGCCTTGGCCGGCTTGGTCTCGCTCTTGAAGGTCGCCAGGGTGATTTCCAGGGTCCGGCTGATCTGCTTGGGCTCGACCGTGGCAAAACCGACGCCCAGCAGCAGGGCCAGGTGGATCAGCGCCGCCAGGAACAGGGTAAAACCGAGGCGATCGGCCGGGCGCACGCCATGATGGGCGAGCTCTTGGGGCAGATCGGACGGGAGTGTCATGTCAAGGAAACCAACATCGCGTTTTTTTCAGGCCGGGCATGATAACGCAATGTCGGTTTCCTTCATCAGATCCGGATCAACGCGTCTTGAGCTTCTGATCGATGGCATCCATCAGCAGGCCGCCGATGTCGGTTCCGAAGGCGTTGTCGATCTCGCGGATGCAGGTCGGGCTGGTGACGTTGATCTCGGTCAGGTGCTCGCCGATCACGTCCAGGCCGACGAACAGCAGGCCCTTCTCCCGCAGGGTCGGGCCGACCTGGGCGGCGATCCAGCGGTCTTTCTCGGTCAGTGGACGCGCTTCGCCACGACCGCCTGCCGCCAGGTTGCCGCGGGTTTCGCCAGCCGCGGGAATGCGCGCCAGGCAATAATCCACCGGTTCGCCGTCGATCATCAGGATGCGCTTGTCGCCATCGACGATGGCCGGCAGGTAGCCCTGGATCATGATCTGCTGCTTGCCGTGCAAGGTCAGGGTTTCGAGGATGACCGACAGGTTCGGGTGGCCGGCGGTGTGGCGGAAGATCGAGGAGCCGCCCATGCCATCCAGGGGCTTGAGGATCACGTCGCCGTGGTGGTCGGCGAATTCGCGCAGCACGTCCGGGCGTCGGCTGACGATGGTCGGCGGCGTGCACTGCGGGAACAGTGTGGCGAACAGTTTTTCGTTGCAGTCGCGCAGGCTCTGGGGCTTGTTGACCACCAGTACGCCGGCGCTTTCAGCCTGCTCCAGCAGGTAGGTGGAGTAGACGAATTCCATGTCGAACGGCGGATCCTTGCGCATCAGGATCACGTCCAGGTCGCTCAGCAGTGCGTCGCTTTCGGCGCCCAGCTCGAACCATTTCTCGGGGTTGGCGAAGACTTTCAGCGGCTTCATCCGCGCCCGAGCCTGGCCTTCGGCCTGGTAGAGGTCGCGCTGCTCCATGTAGAACAGTTCCCAGCCGCGCTTCTGAGCGGCCAGCAGCATGGCCAGCGAGCTATCCTTTTTGTAGGAAATGCTGGCGATAGGGTCCATGACAATGCCGACGCGTACGCTCATGGCTTGGTTCCTCGAAAATTTGATGGGCACGACTGCCGCGAAAAAGTGGCGTCAGAGTGGCGCCCGGACGATTGGCGGTCAAGGAAAAACCACCGCACCGACCGGCCATGGATCGGCGATTGAGACTGTGCTAAAAAGGCTGCCATGTGACGCGTGGGCCTTGAACATCAAGGGTTTGCGCGGTCGTTGACTCTCAAGCGTTAAAAACCGGTCCGCAGTGACAATGGCAGAGCATCTTTCGCAGCAGCAACCCAATGCCTTGAAGGTCATGGTCATCGATGACTCGAAGACCATCCGCCGCACCGCCGAAACCCTGTTGCGCAACGTCGGCTGCGAGGTGATCACGGCCATCGACGGCTTCGATGCCCTGGCCAAGATCGCCGACCATCATCCGGGCATTATCTTCGTCGACATCATGATGCCGCGCCTGGACGGTTACCAGACCTGTGCCCTGATCAAGAACAACAGCGCGTTCAAGGCCACGCCGGTGATCATGTTGTCGTCCCGTGACGGCTTGTTCGACAAGGCCAAGGGACGCATCGTCGGCTCCGATCAGTTTTTGACCAAACCGTTCAGCAAGGAAGAACTGCTGGGGGCGATACAGGCCCATGTCCCGGGCTTCGCCGCTGTCCAGCCGCACCAGGCACATTAATGACACTCGGCCAACGGGCCTGGGGTCGACAAAAATGGGGAACACCATGGCACGTATTCTGATCGTCGATGACTCGCCGACTGAGATGTACAAACTCACCGGTATGCTGGAAAAGCATGGCCACCAGGTCCTGAAGGCCGAAAATGGCGCCGATGGCGTGGCCCTGGCCCGCCAGGAAAAACCCGACGCGGTGCTGATGGATATCGTCATGCCCGGCCTCAACGGGTTCCAGGCCACGCGCCAACTGACCAAGGACCCGGACACCGGCCACATCCCGGTGATCATCATCACCACCAAGGACCAAGACACCGACAAGGTCTGGGGCACGCGCCAGGGCGCCAAGGATTACCTGACCAAGCCGGTGGACGAAGAAACCCTGATCGCGACCCTGAACAAAGTACTGGTGGGTTGACCGCGCGGCCATGAGCCAGTCCCTGACCGCATTCGAACTGCTCTTGCAGATCGACCGGCGCTGTCGGCTGCTGGGGGCGGACCTGCCGTCCCAGCCGGCCCATCGCGCCAGTTGGAGCGGCATCGGCTTTCGCCTGGGCGAGCACTGGTATGTGGCGCCCATGGGGGAAGTCAGCGAAGTGCTGCACGAACCGCGCTATACCCAGTTGCCCGGAGTCAAGCCGTGGGTGCGTGGCGTGGCTAACCTGCGTGGGCGACTGTTGCCGTTGATGGATCTGTGCGGTTTTTTCGGCCATGAGCTGTCGACCCTGCGCAAGCAGCGCCGGGTGCTGGTGGTCGATCACGACGAAATGTTCACCGGGTTGCTGGTGGATGAGGTCCTCGGGTTGCAGCATTTCCCTCAGGAGAGTCTCGAACCGACCTTGATGGATGATCTCGACGGCCCGGAGTCGGTCTTCGTCAAGGGGCGGTTTCGCGGCGAGCGCGAGTGGCAGGTGTTCAGCCCGTTCGCCCTGACGCGTTCGCCAGGGTTCATGGATGTAGCTGTTTGACGAAAAAGCTCGAGTGAATGGGCTGGCCCCTTCGCGAGCAAGCCCGCTCCCACATTGGATCTATGGTGCTCACAAAGCTTGAGTTCTCAGTAGATCCCGATGTGGGAGCGGGCTTGCTCGCGAAGGTGGCGACTCGGTCTGACAGGTAAGCAAGGCAGTGGCCCCACTGATAAAGCAGTAAGGCGAGAACCGATGATCAAAGCAAAAACAGGCAAGCCACTGGAAGCGACGCGCAGTCGTTCGCAGATCATCGTGCTGTTCGTCGCGCTGATCGTCTTCATCGTGCTGCTGTTCGCCAATTTCGCTTATCTCAATACCCAGTCCACCTACGACAAGCAGTACATCGGCCATGCCGGGGAATTGCGAGTGCTGTCCCAGCGCATCGCCAAGAACGCCACCGAGGCGGCCGCCGGCAAGCCCGCGGCGTTCAAGTTGCTCAGCGATGCGCGCAATGATTTTGCCCAGCGCTGGAGCTACTTGAAGCAGGGCGACCCGGTGACCGGCCTGCCACCAGCGCCGGCCACGTTGCGCCCACAGATGCGCGCCGTGCAATTGGACTGGGAGCGCCTGCTCAAGAACACCGATGCGATCCTCACCAGCGAGCAGACCGTCCTGTCGCTGCACCAGGTGGCGGCGACCCTGGCCGAAACCGTGCCGCAACTACAGGTCGAGTACGAAAAGGTCGTCGAAATCCTGCTGCAACGCGGCGCCCCGGCGGCCCAGGTGGCCATGGCCCAGCGTCAGTCATTGCTGGCCGAGCGGATTCTCGGTGCGGTGAACACTGTGCTGGCGGGGGACGAAAATGCCAGCCAGGCCGCCGATACCTTCGGCCGCGACGCCGCGCGTTTCGGCCAAGTGCTCAACGGCATGCTGCAAGGTGACCCGGCGTTGAAAATATCCCAGGTCCAGGACCGCGATGCCCGGGCACGCCTGAGCGAGATCAGCGAGCTGTTCGAATTCGTCTCGGGCTCGGTGGACGAAATCCTCGAAACCTCTCCGGAACTGTTCAAGGTCCGTGAATCGGCGGGCAATATCTTCAATCTTTCGCAAACCCTGCTGGACGAAGCCTCGCACCTGGCGACCGCGTTCGAGAACCTGGCCGGTGGGCGCTCCGTCAATACCATCGGCGGTTATGTGCTGGGCCTGCTGGCGCTGATGTCGATCATCCTGATCGGCCTGGTGATGGTGCGCGAAACCAATCGCCAACTGCGCGAGACGGCAGAAAAGAACGAGCGCAACCAGAACGCGATCATGCGGCTGCTGGACGAAATCGCCGACCTCGCCGATGGCGACCTGACAGTCACTGCTTCGGTCACCGAGGACTTCACCGGCACCATCGCCGACTCCATCAACTACTCGGTGGACCAACTGCGCGACCTGGTGGCAACCATCAACCTCACCGCCGGCCAGGTGGCCGCCGCCGTGCAGGAAACCCAGGCCACGGCGATGCACCTGGCCCAGGCTTCCGAGCATCAGGCCCAGCAAATCTCCGAAGCTTCGACTTCAATCAATGAAATGGCCCAGTCCATCGACCAGGTGTCAGCCAATGCCGCCGAATCGTCGGCGGTGGCCGAGCGTTCGGTGGAAATCGCCAACAAGGGCAACGAGGTGGTGCACAACACCATTCATGGCATGGACAACATTCGCGAACAGATCCAGGACACCGCCAAACGCATCAAGCGCCTGGGTGAGTCGTCCCAGGAAATCGGCGACATTGTCAGCCTGATCGACGACATCGCCGACCAGACCAACATCCTGGCGCTCAACGCGGCGATCCAGGCGTCCATGGCGGGCGACGCCGGACGCGGCTTCGCGGTAGTGGCCGATGAAGTGCAACGCCTGGCGGAGCGTTCATCGGCGGCGACCCGCCAGATCGAGACCCTGGTGCGGGCGATCCAGGCCGACACCAACGAAGCGGTGATCTCCATGGAGCAGACCACCACCGAAGTGGTGCGCGGCGCGCGACTGGCCCAGGATGCCGGGGTGGCGCTGGAGGAAATCGAAGGCGTGTCCAAGACCCTGGCGGCACTGATCCAGAGCATTTCCAACGCGGCGCAGCAACAGACCAGCTCGGCCGGGCAGATTTCCCTGACCATGAACGTGATCCAGCAGATCACCACGCAAACCTCGTCGGGCTCCACCGCCACCGCCGAGAGCATCGGCAACCTGGCGAAGATGGCCAGCCAACTGCGCCGTTCGGTGTCGGGGTTCACCTTGCCGGCGGGGCCGGTGGATGAGGAAAAAACGTGACGGGCGGACATGCATATTGAGAAGGGTTATGTGGCGAGGAAGCTTTTGGGGCGAGGGAGCTTGCTCCCGCTGGGCCGGTCCGACGTTTCGGGTGCAGCGGCCCCCACGGATTTTGTGAGCGCTGCGCGCTCAAGCGGGAGCAAGCTCCCTCGCCACAAGGAGTCTCGTCAGTACCTCAGGCGTATGACGATGATTTGGAGCAGTTATGGGTGATCGGCACGACTATGTAGCCCTGGAGTGGATCAAGGGCGAGATTGCCGAAACGCTGAAGCAGGCCCACCTGGCCCTCAACCGCCTGGTGGACGATCCGCAGGCGTCGGACGCCCTTGGGCAATGCCTGGCCTGCATTCACCAGGTGCACGGCGGCCTGCAAATGGTCGAGTTCTATGGTGCGGCGTTGTTGGCCGAAGAAATGGAGCAGCTGTGCGCCGCCCTGCAAGACAACCGCATCAGCCACCGCGACGAAGCCATCAGCCTGCTGAGCCAGGCCCTGGGCCAGTTACCGATCTACCTTGAGCGCATACAAGGTGCTCGCCGCGACCTGCCGCTGGTGGTCTTGCCGCTGATCAATGATCTAAGAAGTGCCCGAGGCGAGGGCCTGTTGTCGGAGACCAGCCTGTTCAGCCCCGAGCTGCCGGACATTGCCCCCCTGAGTGGCGAAGCCTTGCAGCATCTGGCGCCCCCCGACCTGCCCAGCACCTTGCGCAAACTGCGCCAGACCCTGCAAGTGGCCCTGGTGGGCCTGTTGCGCGAACAGGACGATGCCACCCACCTCGGTTACCTGGCCAAAGTCTTCCATCGCCTCGAAGGGCTGTGCGCCGGGGCGCCGCTCAACGCGTTGTGGCAAGTGGCCTCGGCGCTGGTGGAGGGCATGCGCGAGGGGCGCATTGCCAACAGCCCGGCGCTGCGCAGCCTGTTCAAGGAGGCCGACAAGGAGCTCAAGCGCCTGTTGGACCAAGGCATGCCCGGTATCAATCAACCGGCACCGCCCCACCTGCTCAAGAGCTTGTTGTTCTATATTGCCAAGGCCGAACATCCCAGCGGGCAGATGCAGATCATGAAAGAACGCTACTCACTGGACGACGCGCTGCCCGACAGCGCCATGGTCGACGAAGAACGCGCACGCCTGGCCGGGCCCGACCGCGATGCCATGCGCTCGGTGCTCGCCGCGCTCTGCGAAGAGCTGGTGCGGGTCAAGGAACGCCTGGACCTGTTCGTGCGCAGCGACCGCCAGCACGCCTCAGAGCTGGACAGCCTGCTAGCGCCTTTGCGACAGATCGCCGACACCTTGGCGGTGCTCGGGTTCGGCCAGCCGCGCAAGGTCATCATCGATCAACTGGCGGTGGTGCTGAGCCTCGCCCAGGGCCAGCGCGAGCCCGATGACGCGACCCTCATGGACGTCGCCGGCGCCTTGCTCTATGTCGAGGCGACCCTGGCCGGCATGGTCGGCACCGTCGAGCCGGAAAGCCGCGAAGACGCCCGGTTGCCCACCACGGACCTGACCCAGATCCACCAGATCGTCATCAAGGAGGCCCACACCTGTCTGCAACAGGCCAAGGACATGATCGTCGACTACATCGACGCCGACTGGAACAGCGAGCAGTTGCAACCTCTGCCGGCCTTGCTGACCCAGGTGCGCGGCGCGCTGGCGATGATCCCCCTGAGCCGCGCCGCCGGCCTGGTGGAGGCCTGCAATGGCTTCATTCGCGAGCACCTGCTGCTTGAACATGCCCAGCCCGGCTGGGAAGAACTCGACCACCTGGCCGACGTGATCACGGGCCTGGAATATTACCTGGAGCGTTTGAGCGAAGACCCGCAGACACCCGGCGAACCCTTGCTGGATGTGGTCGAGCGCAGCCTGGCGGCTCTTGGTTACTTTCCCGACGAAGCGCGGGTGCCGTTGCTTGATGAGGTGTTGAGCCCCAACGAGGCCCAGGTCATGCAGGACTTGCAGGAACTGGATGACCCGCAGACCGTGCAGTCTCTGGCCCAAGTGCTGGGCAACCCGGTCTCGGCGGTCAACCCCCCGGCCAGGAGCACCCCGGGCAGCCTGCTGCCGCCGCCAACGGACGAGCACCCGGTGGACGATGAGCTGCGCGAGGTCTTCCTCGAGGAAACCGACGAGGTGCTCAGTGTCCTGCACGAGTACCTGCCGCGCTGGCGTGGGCATCCCGATGACCATGCTGCCCTGGGTGAAGTGCGCCGGGCTTTCCACACGCTCAAGGGCAGCGGCCGGATGGTCCGGGCGCTGGTGCTGGGTGAGCTGGCCTGGGCCGTGGAAAACCTGCTCAACCGGGTGCTGGAGCACAGCGTCGAGCCAGGGCCCAAGGTGCTTCAGTTGATCGAGGACACGGTGCAGTTGTTGCCGGCGCTGGTGGCGGAGTTCGCTGACAATCGCCAGCGACAGCGTGAGGACGTCGACCGCCTGGCCGCCCGCGCCCATGCCCTGGCCAAGGGCAACGATGAGCAGGAGGAAGACCAGCGGGACGTGGCCGCTCTCGATCCGCTGCTGCTGAAGATTTTCGACACCGAAGCCCAGGGCCACCTCGCTAGCCTCAATCGCTTTCTCGAGCAGGCTGCCGAGCAGCTGCCGTTGCAGGCCAGCGACGAATTGCAGCGCGCCTTGCACACCCTCAAGGGCAGCGCCTCCATGGCCGGCGTGCTGCCGATTGCCGAGCTGGCCGGCGCCATGGACGAACTGGCCCGGGAATACCGCGCGCACCTGATCGCCCTGGACCTGGATGAGGTCGAACTGCTGCTGGAGGCTGAAGGCCTGCTGCGACTGGGCCTGCGCCAGCTGCATGGCGAGCCGCTGGCGCCGATTGCCGGCGCCGCCGATCTGGTCCGGCGTACCCAGGCGCTGTTGGCCGAGCGCCTGCAAGCGAACCCCGGTGCGCCGGACAACGGCGCGCGAACCAAGCGTGATCCGCAACTGATCAACAACTTCCTCGCCCAGGGCATGGACATCCTGCTGGACGCCGAGAGCCTGCTGCAGCGCTGGCAGCAGCACCCGGGCGAGGGTCAGGAGCTCAGTGCGTTGCTGGATGAACTGACCACCCTCGGTGAAGGCGCGCACCTGGCCGACCTGCACCCGGTGGACGAGCTCTGCGAAGCCTTGCTCGACCTCTACGGCGCCGTGGAAGAAAGCAGCCTGACGGTCAGCGATGCGTTTTTCCAGGAGGCACAGCGCGCCCATGAAGCACTGATCGACATGCTCGATGAACTGGCGGCCGGGCAGCATGTGCATTCTCAGCCGGAACGGGTGCAGGCCCTGCGCAGATTGTTGGAGGCCGGCCTCGACCCCTCGGCCACCGGCCTGATCCGCAGCGACGGCAGCCGCACCCTGAGCATTCGCGAACTCAGTAGCGCGACGGCTGAGCTGGAACGTAACACCCGTGCTGACGCCGCCGTGGACGACGACATCGTCTCGATCTTCATCGAGGAAGCCCAGGACATTCTCGAGAGTGCCGCCCAGGCCCTGCAACGCTGGCTGGCCGACCCGGAAAACGCCGCGCCGCTGTCGTCGTTGCAACGTGACCTGCATACTCTCAAGGGCGGGGCGCGGATGGCGGACATCCGCTCGATCAGCGATCTGGCCCAGGAGCTGGAAACTCTCTACGAAGGCTTGGTGGACCGTCGCTACAGCCACAGCGAAGCGCTGGAACAACTGCTCAATGGCAGCCACGAGCGCCTCGACCTGTTGCTCGGGCAGTTGCAACAGGGCCAGCCGCTGGGTGACCCGGTTGCGCTGATCGACGCCCTGCGCAGGTTTCGCCAGGACAAGCCGAACGCCATCGAAACCACCGGTGCCCAGCCGGGCGATGCGGCCGGCCATGACCCCGAACTGCTGGAGATCTTCCTCGAAGAAGGCTTCGATATTCTCGACAGTTCTGCCGCAGCCTTGCAGCGCTGGCAGGCCGAACCTTCGAACCGCCAGGCGGTGGAAACCCTGTTGCGCGATCTGCACACGCTCAAGGGCGGTGCGCGGATGGTGGAAATCGCGCCCATCGGCGACCTGGCCCATGAACTGGAAAACCTTTACGAAGGCCTGTCGGCGGGGCTGCTTCAACCAACGGCGGCGCTGTTTACCCTGGTGCAAAGCAGCCATGACCGCCTGGCGCAGATGCTCGATGCGGTACGGGCCGGGCTATCGTGTCCGCCGGCAGACCGCCTGATCGCGCAGATCCAGGCGGTCAACCATCCGCAGGACAACGCGGTCACTGCCCCCGTCCCCGCGCCGGAACCGATTCCGATCCCTGTGCCAGCCAAGCCGGAGCCGGGCCCGTCGAGCGATGGCGCGGATATGGTCAAGGTCTCCGCTGAGCTGCTCGATGACCTGGTGAACCTGGCCGGGGAAACCTCGATCTTCCGGGGTCGTATCGAACAGCAGGTCAACGACGCCCGCGTGGCCCTGCACGAGATGGAAACCACCATCGAGCGCATGCGCGATCAATTGCGTCGGCTGGATACCGAGACCCAGGGGCGGATTCTCAGCCGCCAGCAAGTGGAGGCCGAACGCCTGGGCTATGAAGAGTTCGACCCGCTGGAGATGGACCGTCATTCCCAGTTGCAGCAGTTGTCCCGGGCGCTGTTCGAATCCGCCTCGGATTTGCTCGATCTCAAGGAAACCCTCGACCGCAGCAATCACGACGCTGAAAGCCTGTTGCAGCAGCAAGGGCGCATCAACACCGAACTGCAGGAAGGCCTGATGCGCACGCGCATGGTGCCGTTCGAGCGCATGCTGCCGCGCCTCAAGCGCATCGTCCGACAGGTGGCGCAGGAACTGGGCAAGGACGTCGAGTTCGTGGTCGGCAATGCCGAAGGCGAGATGGATCGCAACGTACTGGAGCGCATGGCCGCGCCTCTGGAGCACATGCTGCGAAATGCCGTGGACCATGGCCTGGAGCCGGCCGACGTGCGCATCGCCGCAGGCAAGCCGGCGCGCGGGCGCATCAGCCTGGATTTGTCCCGGGAAGGCGGCGACATCATTTTCGACATCCGCGACGACGGCGCCGGCGTGCCGCTGGAGGCGGTGCGGCGCAAGGCGATCAAGCGCGGCCTGCTGGCGCCGGACAGCGACATCAGTGATCGCGACGTGCTGCAATTCATCCTGCAACCGGGGTTTTCCACCGCCGAGAAAATTACCCAGATTTCCGGGCGTGGCGTCGGCATGGACGTGGTCCACGAAGAAGTGCGGCAACTGGGCGGCAGCATGGTCATCGATTCCACGCCGGGGCAGGGCGTGCATTTCCGCATTCGCCTGCCGTTCACCGTAGCGGTCAACCGGGCGTTGATGGTGCAGTGTCATGAAGACCAATACGCGATCCCGCTCAACACCATTGAAAGCATCGTCCGGGTGCTGCCCGCCGAACTGGACGGCTATTACCAGCTCGATCCGCCGACCTATACCTACGCCGGGCAGCGTTATGAACTGTGTTATCTGGGCGAGCTGCTGAAAACCGGTGCTCGCCCAAAATTGCTCGGCCAGAGCCAGCCGTTGCCGGTGTTGCTGATGCAGTGCAACGAGCGGCATATCGCGGTGCAGGTGGATGCCACCGCCGGCACCCGCGAGATCGTGGTCAAGAGCCTCGGCCCGCAGTTTTCGGCGGTACAGGGCCTGTCCGGAGCGACCATCCTCGGCGACGGTCGGGTGGTGCTTATCCTCGACCTGCTGGCGCCGATCCGCGCCTTGCCGCACCAGGTCCCGCGCCGCCCGGTCTCGGCGCAAAGCGAGGGCGAGCATCAGCGGCCGTTGCTGGTACTGGTGGTGGACGACTCGGTGACGGTGCGCAAAGTCACCAGCCGCCTGCTGGAACGCCATGGCATGCACGTACTCACCGCCAAGGACGGCGTGGACGCCATGGCGCTGCTGGCCGAACATTCCCCGGACCTGATGCTGCTGGACATCGAGATGCCGCGCATGGACGGCTTCGAAGTGGCGACGCAGGTACGCAACGACCCACGCCTTGCACACCTGCCGATCATCATGATCACCTCGCGCACCGGCCAGAAGCACCGCGACCGCGCCATGGCCATCGGCGTCAACGACTACCTGGGCAAGCCGTACCAGGAATCGGTGCTGCTCGACAGCATCGCTCACTGGAGCAAGACCCATGCATGACCTTCATCCGCGCACCAGCCACCTCACCGGGTTGCTGCTGCCCCTGGCTGACCGCCACCTGATCCTGCCCAACGTGGCGGTGGCCGAGCTGATCGACTACCAGAGCAGCGCCTTCGACCTGGACACCCCGCCGTGGTTTCTGGGCTGGGTGAGCTGGCGCGAACGGCAGATCCCGCTGCTGAGCTTCGAGTCGGCCTGCGGCCAGAAAACCATGATCGGCGAGCGCGCCCGCATCGTCGTGCTCAACGCCCTCGGCGGCCGCCCGGAGCTACGCTTCATCGCCCTGCTGGTGCAAGGCATCCCACGCTCCTGCAAGCTCGACCCCCAGCTGAGCTACGTCGACGTGCCGCTGTGCGGGCTGGAACAGGCGGCGGTGCAGGTGGGGGAGCATGTGGCGAAAGTGCCGGACCTGCTGGCGTTGGAGGAGCTGGTGATGGCCGCCGGGTTGGCTGAGCATCGAAGACCCTGAGCCGTTTCCCAGCCCACAGGGTTTTCTTGGGGGACACTTACGCCGGAATCATCTCGAGCCGGATGTCGGCGAACTCCAGTCCAAAGGTCTTGCCCATCTCTGCGGCACAAACGCCTATCTGAAGTTCATTGGAACGAGCAAACCAGTTGGATACCGGGCCGTCCACCTCTACCCACTCACCGACGCAAGTTTGCGGGTTTACCCGCATGCTCACCCAGCCGCTGTGAGTGCTCTCGGTGATCAGGAAGGCGAAGCCGAGCTTCCCCGGCTGCTCTTTGATGCGATAACGGAAAGTCAGATGAAAATGCTCATGCGCCAGCTCGGGGTCTTTGAAATTGAACTGCTTGTAAAGACCTGGAAGGAACCTGTTTTTATCGCTGGCGATCATCTCGCCAGCCCAGAAAATGTTCCGGCCTTGTTCATCGGCTACCAGCCTTGCGCCGATTGCGCCATTACCGTCGACCCATCCGTTACGGTCTTGAGCGTCGAAAGTCGTGTGATCCACATAACGCATGGTGTCCTCCAAAATCTTGATGGAATTACAGCCGCATCGACCTTTCCACCTTGTCGGGCAAGGACAGCGTCGCCAAAATATTAAGCACATCGGATTCAGCGAGGGCTACTGTCAGAACTAACAGGTCGACTGAGCTGGCCCGCCGACTAAAAATACCCGCAAGTCAGTTGCCAGTTCGTGAATTTCTATTTAAGGAATCGAACCGATCCCACAAAAGCCGCGCTTGACCATTACTCCAAGCGTAACGATCCAGCGCCGAGCTTGATTGATGCCCTCGCCCCAACACTCCTAAGGTGACCCCACGACAGCGAACCCGTGGAGTGGTCATGACAACAACAATATCCCCCGACTCGCGCTGGACGCGGCGGCGCAGCGAGAAGCAGCGGCGGCTCGAACTGGTGAAGGGGCTTGCCGACGGTGTGGTGTTGCCCACCGACAAGATCGTCGCGGCGCTGGAGGCGTTGATCCTGCCGGGTGACCGCGTGGTGTTGGAAGGCAATAACCAGAAGCAGGCGGATTTTCTCTCGCGCTCCCTGGTGAAAGCCGATCCGTCGAAGCTGCACGACTTGCACATGATCATGCCCAGTGTCGGCCGCTCCGAGCACCTGGACCTGTTCGAACGCGGCATTGCCCGCAAGCTGGATTTTTCCTTCGCCGGCACCCAGAGCCTGCGCATCAGCCAGTTGCTGGAAGATGGCCTGCTGGAAGTCGGGGCGATCCACACTTACATCGAACTCTATGCACGGCTGGTGGTGGACCTGATCCCCAACGTGGTGCTTTCGGCCGGGTTCATGGCCGACCGCGCCGGCAATATCTACACCGGCCCGAGCACCGAAGACACCCCGGCGCTGATCGAGCCGGCGGCCTTCAGCGATGGCATCGTCATCGTTCAGGTCAACCAGTTGGTGGACGACGTCAGCGACCTGCCGCGAGTGGACATCCCGGCCTCCTGGGTGGATTTCGTGGTGGTGGCCGACAAGCCGTTCTACATCGAGCCGCTGTTCACCCGCGACCCACGGCATATCAAGCCGGTACACGTGCTGATGGCGATGATGGCGATTCGCGGGATCTACGAAAAACACAACGTTCAGTCCCTCAACCACGGCATCGGTTTCAACACCGCCGCCATCGAATTGATCCTGCCGACCTATGGCGAATCCCTCGGCCTGAAGGGCAAGATCTGCCGCAACTGGACCCTCAATCCTCACCCAACGTTGATCCCGGCCATTGAAAGCGGCTGGGTCGAAAGTGTGCATTGCTTCGGCACCGAACTGGGCATGGAAAACTACATCGCCGCCCGCCCCGACGTGTTCTTCACCGGGCATGACGGCTCGTTACGCTCCAACCGGATGGTCTGCCAATTGGCCGGGCAGTACGCAGTGGACCTGTTCATCGGCGCCACGTTGCAGGTAGACGGTGACGGCCATTCCTCGACGGTGACCCGTGGTCGGTTGGCAGGCTTCGGTGGCGCGCCGAACATGGGCCATGATCCACGCGGTCGCCGCCACGGCACGCCGGCCTGGCTCGACATGCGCCACGGCGATGGCGAGGCGCCCTTGCTGGAGCGTGGCAAGAAACTGGTGGTGCAGATGGTCGAGACCTTCCAGGAGGGCGGCAAGCCAACCTTCGTCGAGACTCTCGACGCGGTAGATGTGGCGAAGAAAGCCGGCATGCCTCTGGCGCCGATCATGATCTACGGCGACGACGTCACCCACCTGCTCACCGAAGAGGGCATCGCCTACCTGTACAAGGCCCGCTCGCTGGAAGAGCGCCAGGCCATGATCGCGGCCGTGGCCGGGGTCACTGCCATCGGCCTGCGGCACAACCCCAAGGACACCGCGCGGATGCGCCGCGAAGGCTTGATCGCCTTGCCCGAAGACCTCGGCATCCGTCGCACCGAGGCCACCCGCGAGTTGCTCGCGGCCAAGAGCGTGGCCGATCTGGTGGAGTGGTCCGGTGGCCTCTACAACCCGCCCGCCAAGTTCAGGAGCTGGTAAATGCACGCACTCAACTGGCAACCCAAAGCGTTATCGCTGTCCGAGCGCTTGGCGGATCTGGCCGTAGATGCGCTGATCGACGAAGCCGACCTGTCGCCCAAACCGGCCCTGGTGGACCGTCGCGGCAGCGGCGCCCATACCGATCTGCACCTGGGCCTGATGCACGCCTCGGCGCTGTCGCTGTGGCCGGCGTTCAAGGAAATGGCCGAGGCCGCCATCGATTACGCTGAAATCGGCCTGCCGCTGCGCGAAGCCCTGGGACGGATCGGCCGTGAAGGTGAAGCTGCGATGCTCGCCACCACCGGTGGGGTGAACACCCACCGTGGCGCGATCTGGGCCTTGGGCCTGCTGGTCGCCGCCGCGGCGCTGGAGCCTGAGTCCAATGCGCCCGGCGCCGTTGCCCTCAGAGCCGCCCGCCTGGCCTTGCTCGATGACCGCTACGCGCCAAAACCCTTGAGCCACGGCGCCCAGGTTGCCCAGCGCTACGGCGTGCGCGGCGCCCGTGAAGAAGCCCAACTGGCATTCCCGGCCGTTACGGGCCTGGGCCTGCCGCAACTCAAGCGCAGCCGTGCGGCGGGGGCAGGGGAGCAGAACGCCCGGCTCGATGCGTTGCTGGCGATCATGACCACCCTGGCCGACACCTGCGTGCTGTATCGCGCCGGCGAAGCGGGTTTGCAAGCCATGCAACAAGGTGCCAGAGCCGTGCTCGACGCCGGTGGCAGTGCCAGCCTGGGCGGTCGTCGCCAACTGCACGCGCTGGACCAACAATTGATTGCCTTGAACGCCTCGCCCGGCGGTGCGGCCGACCTGCTCGCCGCCTGCCTGCTGCTCGACCGGATCGAGCGCGGCGATGGCCTCTGCCCAGGAGTGTGCTGATGCAAACCTTATCCTTTGAATTTCCCGCCGGGCAGCCGCCACGGGGCCGGGCGCTGGTGGGCTGTGTCGGTTCGGGCGACCTGGAAGTGCTGATCGAGCCAGGCCTGGCCGGCAAATTGACCATTCAGGTGCAGACCTCGGTCAATGGCAGCGAACAGCGCTGGCAGCATCTCTTTTCGCGCATGTTCGATGGTCAGGTGCCGCCGGCGCTGTCCATCGACATCCATGATTTCGGCGCCACGCCTGGCGTGGTACGCCTGCGCCTGGAGCAAGGCTTCGAGGAGATCGGCCATGACTGACAGCGCCACGCTTTTGAACAAGCACAGCTTCGTCGAGCTGGGCGCCCGCCAACGGGCCAGGGCCTTGCTGGATGACGGTACCTACCGCGAATTGCTCGACCCGTTCCAGCGGATCATGTCGCCCTGGCTGTTGCGCCAAGGCGTGGTGCCGCAGAGCGATGACGGCGTGGTGATCGCCAAGGGCCGCCTCGACGGCTTGCCGGTGGTGATCGCCGCCATCGAAGGCGCGTTCCAGGGTGGCAGCCTTGGCGAGGTCGGTGGGGCGAAGATTGCCGGCGCCCTGGAGCTGGCCGCCGAAGACAACCGCAACGGCATCCCGACCCGGGCCGTGTTGCTGCTGGAAACCGGTGGCGTGCGCTTGCAGGAAGCCAACCTGGGGCTGGCAGCGATTGCCGAAATCCATTCAGCGATTGTCGACCTGCGCCAGTATCAACCGGTGGTCGGCGTGGTGGCCGGGAGTGTCGGCTGCTTCGGCGGCATGTCCATCGCCGCCGGGCTGTGCAGCTACTTGCTGGTGACCCAGGAAGCACGGCTGGGCCTGAACGGCCCGCAAGTGATCGAACAGGAAGCCGGCCTCGACGAGTACGACTCCCGCGACCGGCCCTTCATCTGGAGCCTGACCGGCGGCGAGCAGCGTTTCGCCACCGCACTGGTGGACCGTTATGTGGCCGATGACGTGGCGCGGATCCGCCAGGAAGTGAGCCAACTGCTGCACCAGGGCGTGCCATCCGCACACCGCAGTGGTCAGGCCGAGTGGTTCCTGCAACGCCTGGCTCGATTGGACACCGAGGCGCAAATCGAACCGGCAGCGGTTCGCCAGTTGTATCAGGGAGAACGCCCATGAGTGCTTATTCATTGCGCGGCTTGCGCTGGTTCGAAGCCCTGAGCGGCAACGCCCTGCCGGTCCAAGGATTGCCCGCTTCGTTGAAGGTCGCCGACGTCCGATTGGGCGAGCAACAGGTGCGGCTGCTGGCGGTGGTGGCTGATCCCGACAACCGTTTTCCACGGGCTCGTAGTGGCGAAGTCGGCTTGCTGGAAGGCTGGGGTCTGGCAAAAGCGGTGGATGATGTCATCGCCGCCGACCGCGATGCGCCGAGCAAACGGCCGTTGATTGCCATTGTCGATGTACCGAGCCAGGCGTATGGCCGACGCGAGGAAGCCCTGGGCATCCATCAGGCGCTGGCCGGCGCGGCGGACAGTTACGCCCGCGCCCGATTGGCCGGACATCCGGTGATCGGCCTGCTGGTAGGCAAGGCGATGTCCGGCGCCTTTCTCGCCCACGGCTATCAGGCCAACCGGTTGATTGCCCTGCGCGATCCAGGGGTGATGGTCCACGCCATGGGCAAGGCGTCGGCGGCGCGGGTGACCTTGCGTAGCGTCGAAGAGCTGGAGGCGTTGGCCGCCAGCGTGCCGCCGATGGCGTATGACATCGACAGTTTTGCCAGTCTGGGTTTGTTGTGGGAAACCCTGTCGGTCGAGCAGATCGAGCAACCGTTGGCGAGTGACCTGGCGCGGGTGATCGATTGCCTGCAACAGGCGATCAACGAGGTCGCCGCAGCGCCGCGGGACTTGAGCAGTCGCCTGGGCGCGACTCACCGGGCCGCCTCCAGCACCGTTCGCCAATTGCTGAGAGCGCAGTGGTGAATCATTTCCTGGCCCATGACCTGCTCTGGGGGATGACCCCGCAGCGGTTGCCGGCGGATGCGCCGCACTGGGTGAGAGAATCCCTTGGCCTCGGGCAACCGGTGGTCGTGCGGCGGGCGCTGGCGGAGCCAGGGCAGGTGGCGGTGGGCGTGCGCGGGCAATCCCGGGAACAACGCTACGCCACGTCGATGCCGCTGGCGGCCGTCAAGCTGCGGGTGCGCCCGGAAGACCTGCGGCACGTCGCCCCCCGTCGCGACTTGCCGGCCCTGCAAGCGCTGTCCCGCCTGCGTCCGCTGCTCGACGCCAGCGGTTGGGTCTGGGGCGTCAGCGGCAGCGCCGGCTTCGAACTCGCCAGTGGCATCAAGGCGTTGCATGAGCGCAGCGACCTGGACCTGATCCTGCGCACGCCGCAGCCCTTGGACCGCGCTCAGGCCAAGGTGCTGCTGGCGCAGCTGGACGATTCGGCATGCGCCGTGGACATGCAGTTGCAGACGCCATTCGGCGCCGTGGCCCTGCGCGAGTGGGCGGGTGTGTCGCAGCGGGTCTTGCTCAAGGATGACCTCCAGGCCCGGCTGGTGACGGATCCGTGGCAGCCGTCGCTGGAGTGCGTCGCATGAGCAGCCTCTTGGTGTTCCCCGGCCAGGGGGCGCAACGGCCCGGCATGCTCCATGGCCTGTCGCCGAGGATTCTGGGCGAGGCGAGCGATGTGCTCGGCGAAGACGTCCTGCAACTGGACAACGCCACAGCGCTGCAATCGACTCGTGCCGTGCAGTTGTGCCTGTTGGTTGCCGGCGTGGCGGCGTCGCGTCGCTTGCTGGAACAGGCGCCTGCGCCGGACTACGTGGCGGGGCTGTCCATCGGTGCGTATCCGGCGGCGGTCGTGGCCGGTGCCTTGGCATTCGAAGACGCGTTGCGGCTGGTCAGCCTGCGGGGCGAGCTGATGCAGCGGGCCTATCCGCAAGGCTATGGCATGACCGCTCTCATTGGCCTCGACCTCGCGACCGTCGAAGCGCTGCTGGCTCAGGTACACAGCGACACGACACCGGTCTACCTGGCCAATATCAACGCCGATAACCAGGTGGTCATCGCCGGCAGCGACGAGGCCATGGGTCTGGTCGCCGCCAAGGCCAGAAGCCAGGGCGCCGCCAAGGCCTGTCGCCTTGCCGTGAGCGTGCCGTCCCATTGCCCGTTGCTGGAAACCCCGGCACGGACGCTGGCGGCAGCGTTTGCCGAGGTGCCATTGAAAACCCCGGTCGTGGGCTATCTCAGCGGCAGTCGGGCAAGGCCTGTGATCAAGGCCGAGGCCCTGCGCGACGACCTGGCCTTCAACATGTGCCGCGTCGTCGATTGGCGCGGCACGGTGCAAAGCGCCTTTGAGCGAGGCGTGCGGCTACAGATCGAACTGCCGCCCGGTGCGGTGTTGACCGGGCTGGCGCGCCGGGTGTTCGAGCAGGGCACCGTCATTGCCTTCGACGGGGCCCGGCTCGATACCCTGCAAGCGCTGCTTGCTGAGGAGGGAAGCCGCCAACCCTAGACCACCGACTCAGGCTGCGAACCTACAAGAACAACAATTTCGACGATGCATTTTGAGGATTACAACAATGATTATTTACGGTGTGGCGCTGTTGGCGATCTGTACGCTGGCAGGGGTGATCATGGGCGACCTGCTCGGCGTGTTGCTGGGCGTCAAATCCAACGTGGGCGGGGTCGGCATTGCGATGATCCTGCTGATCTGCGCACGGTTATGGATGCAAAAACGCGGCGGCATGACCAAGGACTGCGAGATGGGCGTCGCCTTCTGGGGCGCCATGTACATTCCGGTGGTGGTGGCGATGGCCGCGCAACAAAACGTGGTCACGGCTTTGCACGGCGGCCCGGTGGCAGTGTTGGCGGCCATCGGTTCGGTGGTGCTCTGCGGCTGCACCATCGCGCTGATCAGCCGGACCCACAAAGGCGAACCCTTGCCCGACGAGCCGGCTGAAGTCACGCCCCTTGGCACACCGGTAGGAGGTCGCTGACATGTGGGATCTCATTGAGAAAGGCCTGGAACATAACGGTTTGATCACGGCGTTCGCCTTTGTGGGCGTGATCATGTGGGTGTCGGTGATCCTGTCCAGGCGCCTGACGTTCGGCCGGGTCCACGGCTCGGCGATTGCCATCGTCATCGGCCTGGTGCTCGCCTGGGTCGGCGGCACCATGACCGGTGGGCAGAAGGGCCTGGCGGATCTGTCGCTGTTTTCCGGCATCGGCCTGATGGGCGGCGCCATGCTGCGGGACTTCGCCATCGTTGCCACCGCGTTCGAAGTGCAGGCCACCGAAGCGAAGAAGGCCGGGATGATCGGCGTGATCGCGCTGCTGCTGGGTACGATCCTGCCGTTCATTGTCGGGGCGAGCATTGCCTGGCTGTTCGGCTATCGCGATGCGGTGAGCATGACCACCATCGGCGCAGGCGCGGTGACCTACATCGTCGGGCCGGTGACCGGCGCGGCGATTGGCGCGACGTCCGATGTGATGGCGCTGTCGATTGCCACCGGGCTCATCAAGGCGATCATCGTAATGGTCGGCACGCCCATGGCGGCACGCTGGATGGGCCTGGATAACCCACGCTCGGCCATGGTGTTCGGCGGGTTGGCCGGCACGGTGAGCGGTGTGACGGCCGGCCTGGCGGCGACGGATCGGCGACTGGTGCCCTATGGCGCGTTGACCGCGACGTTCCATACCGGGCTTGGCTGTCTGCTTGGGCCTTCGTTGCTGTACTTCATTGTTCGGGGGATTGTCGGCTAAGCAGCGCTGCTTTTGTGGCGAGGGAGCTTGCTCCCGCTCGGGTGCGCAGCAGCCGCTCTTTTGGGGCCGCTACGCGGCCCAGCGGGAGCAAGCTCCCTCGCCACAAGGTTTCAGCCTTGGCGATTGGCATACATCCGGCACTCGGCCAGCAGCGCCAGCAGGTTCGGATCGCGCTCCTTGGCCTTGAGGAACACCGCGCCGATGTGCTGCTGCAACCGGTATTTTTCCTGCAACGGGATCAGTTTCACCCGGTTCTCATAAACCGCCGCAATCCTGCCCGGCAGCAGCGCATAACCCACCCCGGAGCTGACCATGCTCAGCAGGGTGAAGATGTCGTTGACCTGCATCGCCACCTTCGGCTCGAACCCCGCCTGCTTGAACACCCGGATCCCGTCCTGATGCGTGGCGAAGCCCTGGGTCAAGGTGATGAACGTTTCGTCGCGGACCTCGGCCAGGTCGACTTCGCTGCGTTGGGCAAAGGGTGAGTCAGCCGGCGTGGCGAGGAAGATGTCATCGGAAAACAGCGCGATGTGCTCGCAGTCCGGGTCGTTGACGCTGTCGTCCAGGGACACCAGGATCGCGTCGACTTCCATGTTCTTGAGCTTGTACAGCAGGTCGATGTTCGAGCCCATGATCAGGTCGATATTGAGTTCGCTGCGCCGGATCTTCAGGCCCATGATCAGCTGCGGCACGGTCTTGACCGTCAGCGAGTACAGCGAGCCAAGCTTGAAGCGCTCTGCGGAAAACCCGGCGGCCTCGCGGGTCAGGCGCACGCTTTCGATCACGTCCTGGATCAGCTTCTGCGCCCGTTCTTCGAGCACATAAGCGCTTTCCAGCGGCGTCAGGTTGCGGCCTTCGTGCTTGAACAACGGGCAACGCAGGGCACTCTCCAGCGAGTGAATCGCCCGATGCACGCTGACGTTGCTGGTCTGCAACTCGGCCGCCGCCCGCGCCAGGTTTCCGGTGCGCATGAAGGCCAGGAACACCTCGAGTTTCTTCAGGGTCAATTCTTCGTCGATCAGCATGGGGCGGGCTCTTATTCGTATCGCTTGATTGTGCCCCAATCGACTTGTTTGAGAGGTTTTATCTGTGGCGAGGGAGCTTGCTCCCGTTGGCTGCGAAGCGGCCCCTTTTTTTGCGATTGCTGCGCACTGGTGCGCCAGCCCGGTCGAGCGGGAGCAAGCTCCCTCGCCACAGGTTTTGTATCTTCGAGGACTTAAGCAAACCATTGCACTTTGTCGCGCCAAGCCCGAGCCTTGGCGCATTTCTGGAAACAGGGGGTAAGGATTCGATGTATCACGGGGAGCGACTCAACGCCTGGACCCATCTGGTCGGGGCAATCGCAGCGTTTATCGGTGGGGTGTGGCTGGTGGTGATTGCCGGGCTGACCGGCGATCCCTGGAAGATCGTCAGCGTGGCGATCTACGGGTTCACCTTGCTGGTGCTTTACAGCGCTTCGACGGTCTACCACAGCGTGCGCGGGCGCCGCAAAGCGATCATGCAGAAGGTCGATCACTTTTCGATCTACCTATTGATCGCCGGTAGCTACACGCCGTTCTGCCTGGTGACCTTGCGCGGGCCGTGGGGCTGGAGTCTGTTCGGGATTGTCTGGGGGCTGGCGCTGATCGGGATCCTGCAGGAGATCAAGCCGCGATCCGAAGCACGGATCCTGTCGATCGTGATCTACGCCGTGATGGGCTGGATCGTGCTGGTGGCGGTCAAGCCGTTGCTGGCGGCCCTGGGCAGCGCCGGGTTTGCCTGGCTGGCCTCGGGTGGCGTGTTGTACACCGTGGGCATCATTTTCTTCGCCCTCGACAACCGCTTGCGCCATGCCCATGGCATCTGGCATCTGTTCGTGATCGCCGGCAGCCTGCTGCACTTTGTGGCGATTTCGCTTTATGTACTCTGACTGGAAAGCACCCTGGAACCCCTGTGGGAGCGGGCTTGCTCGCGAATGCAATCTACCAGCGACATTGATGTTGGCTGACCGGCCGCCTTCGCGAGCAAGCCCGCTCCCACAATGGGCCTGCAATTGATCACCGTATCTGTGGTGAGCTAGAAATCCCCCCACAACTGCTGCGCCACCGCCAGGGCCACTACTGGCGCGGTTTCGGTGCGCAGCACGCGGGGGCCGAGGCGGGCGGCGTGGTAGCCGGCGGACCTGGCCTGTTCGACTTCGGCATCCGACAAACCGCCCTCGGGGCCGATCAGGAAGGCTAATGTCTGCGGCCGGGGATGGCTGACCAGCGGCTCGGCCACCGGGTGCAGCACCAGCTTCAGCCCGGCCTCGGTGTGCTTCAGCCAGTCGGCCAGCAGCAGCGGCGGGTGGATCACCGGCACGGTCGAGCGCCCGCATTGCTCGCAAGCGCTGATCGCCACTTGGCGCCAGTGCAGCAGACGCTTGTCGGCCCGTTCATCCTTGAGGCGCACTTCGCAGCGTTCGCTGAAGATCGGTGTGATCTCGTTGACCCCCAGCTCCGTGGCCTTCTGGATCGCCCAGTCCATCCGCTCGCCCCGGGACAGGCCCTGGCCAAGGTGAATGTGCAGCGGCGATTGCGGCTGTCCGTCGAACTGCTCGTTCAGTTGGACCCGCACGTGTTTCTTGCCGACTTCGGCCAGCACACCCCGGAACTCCTGGCCCGAACCGTCGAACACCTGCACCGCGTCACCCTCGGCCATGCGCAGCACCCGGCTGATGTAGTGGGCCTGGGCTTCGGGCAACTCGTGCTCGCCGAGGCTCAGGGGGGTGTCGATGAAGAAGCGGGACAGTCTCATGTTGGTTCTCTGTTGAATCGGGGATGGCATTGTTGTTTTGATCGAACGCGTTGTGGCGAGGGAGCTTGCTCCCGCTCGATTGCGCAGCAATCGCAAAAAAGAGGGCCGCGTCGCAGCCCAGCGGGAGCAAGCTCCCTCGCCACAGGGAATCTGTCTTCAGCCCGGATCGCGATAACCCGGATGAAAGTCCTTCGGCACCGCCACGCTGACCTTGTCCCGCGTCGCGATGTCGATACCTTCGCTGGCGACTTCGGCCAGGAAATCGATCTGCTCCGGGGTGATGACATACGGCGGCAGGAAATACACCACGCTGCCCAGCGGCCGCAGCAGCGCACCGCGCTCCAGCGCATGCTGGAACACCGTCAGGCCGCGTCGTTCCTGCCAGGGATAAGCGGTCTTGCTGGCCTTGTCCTTGACCATCTCGATCGCCAGCACCATGCCGGTCTGGCGCACTTCAGCCACGTTCGGATGGTCGGCCAGGTGCGCGGTGGCGCTCGCCATGCGCTGGGCCAGGGCCTGGTTGTTCAGGATGACGTTGTCTTCTTCGAAGATATCCAGCGTCGCCAGGGCTGCCGCGCAGGCCAGCGGGTTGCCGGTGTAGCTGTGAGAGTGCAGGAACGCGCGCAGGGTCGGATAGTCGTCGTAGAACGCGCTGTAGACCTCGTCGGTGGTCAGGCACGCCGCCAACGGTAGGTAGCCGCCGGTCAGGGCCTTGGACAGGCACAGGAAGTCCGGAGTGATCCCGGCCTGCTCGCAGGCAAACATCGTCCCGGTACGACCGAAGCCGACCGCGATCTCGTCATGGATCAAGTGCACCCCGTAACGATCGCAAGCCTCGCGCAGCAGTTTCAAGTAGACCGGGTGATACATGCGCATGCCGCCGGCGCCCTGGATCAGCGGCTCGACGATCACCGCCGCGACGCTGTCGTGGTGCTCGGCGAGGGTCTGCTCCATGGCCGCGAACATATTGCGCGAGTGTTCTTCCCAGCCCATGCCCTCGGGACGGTGGTAGCAGTCGGGGCTTGGCACCTTGAGGGTGTCCAGCAGCAGCGCCTTGTAGGTCTCGGTAAACAGCGGCACATCGCCCACCGACATCGCCGCGATGGTTTCACCGTGATAGCTGTTGCTCAGGGTGACGAAGCGCTTCTTGTCTGGTCGCCCGCGATTGACCCAGTAATGGAAGCTCATCTTCATCGCCACTTCGATGCACGATGAGCCGTTATCGGCGTAGAAGCACCGGGTCAGGCCGTCGGGCGTCATCTGTACCAGGCGTTCGGACAGTTCGATCACCGGCTGGTGGCTGAACCCGGCGAGGATCACGTGCTCCAGTTGATCGACCTGGTCCTTGATCCGCTGGTTGATGCGCGGGTTGGCGTGGCCGAACACGTTGACCCACCAGGAGCTGACGGCGTCGAGGTAGCGCTTGCCTTCGAAGTCTTCCAGCCACACGCCTTCGCCGCGCTTGATCGGGATCAGCGGCAGTTGTTCGTGGTCTTTCATCTGGGTGCAGGGGTGCCACAGCACCGCGAGGTCACGTTGCATCCACTGGTTATTCAGGCCCATGTACAGTCTCCTCGAGGCGGCTCGCGGCGGGCGCGGGCAAAACAATCGCGCAAGCCTATGCAATGGCGGCCCGGGGGACAACCTATTGTGTCGATCACGCTACTTTGGGCCAGGCGATAGACGTCGCTGGCGGCGTTTTGATGGCTGACGTATTCTTCGCCGTTCCCTGGGCCGACTGGCTCGAAAAACCGCGGGCCGCCTGGCTCGAAACTGAAATTTCCTACGTTCTAAACCGGAGTTCCCTGAATGTCTGCTGGTTGGCTGCGCGCCTGTGCGCTGGTGATGATAGGGCTGTTCAGCGTTTCGGCGCTGGCCAAGGACAAACAACCGACGGCGATTGTCATCGGTGGCGGCCTGGCGGGCCTCACGGCGGCCTATGAGTTGCAGAACAAAGGCTGGGCAGTGACGTTGCTGGAAGCCAAGCCCGACCTGGGCGGTCGCTCGGGCATGGCCACCAGCGAGTGGATCGGCAATGAAAAGACCCAGCCGGTGCTGAACAAGTACGTCTCGACCTTCAAGCTGAGCACCACGCCGGCGCCGGAATTCGTGCGCACCCCCAGCTACCTGATTGACGGCACCTACTTCACCGCCGCCGACCTGACGACCAAACAGCCTGCCACGGCCGAAGCCCTCAAGCGCTACGAAACCACCCTGGACGACCTGGCGCGCTCCATTGACGATCCGCTGAACCCGGCCGCCACCAGCACCTTGCATTCGCTGGACCAGATCACCGTGTCCAACTGGCTCGACCGTTTGCAGTTGCCGGCCACGGCGCGGCAGTTGGTGAACCAGGAGATTCGTACCCGTTACGACGAGCCGTCGCGTCTGTCGCTGTTGTATTTCGCCCAGCAGAGTCGGGTCTATCGTGGCGTGTCCGACCGTGACCTGCGGGCCTCGCGCCTGCTCGGCGGCAGCCCGGTGCTGGCCCAGGCGTTCGTCAAGCAACTGAAAACCATCAAGACCAACTCACCGGTATCGGCGATTTCCCAGGACAAGGACGGCGTGACCGTCAAGGTCGGCAGCGTCGGCTACCAGGCGGACTACGTGGTGCTGGCGGTGCCGTTGCGCGCCCTGAACAAGATCCAGTTGACCCCGGCCCTGGATGCCCAGCATCAAGGTGCGATCAAGGGCACCAACTACGGTTGGCGCGACCAGATCATGCTCAAGTTCAAGACTCCGGTCTGGGACAGCAAGGCGCGCATGTCCGGCGAGATCTACAGCAACACCGGGCTGGGCATGATGTGGATCGAGCCGGCTCTGAAGGGCGGCGCCAACGTGGTCATCAACCTGTCCGGTGACAACGCCCGGGTGATGCAGGCGTTTGGCGACAAGCAGATGGTCGACCAGGTGCTCATCCGCCTGCACGCCTTTTATCCACAGGCCCGTGGCGCGTTCACCGGCTACGAGATCCGTCGCTACAGCACCGATCCGTCCACGGGTGGCTCGTACCTGGCCTTTGGCCCCGGCCAGATCAGCAAGTACTGGCGCCTGTGGGAAAAGCCTTTGCAGCGCGTAGCCTTTGCCGGTGAACACACCGACAGCCTGTATCCGGGCACCCTGGAAGGCGCATTGCGCAGCGGTCAACGGGCAGCCAGCCAGGTTGAAGACCTGGCGGCAGGCAAGTCGTTCGAACCGGCCAAGGTGGCACCGGTCGCGGCAGCTGCTGCCGGTGCAGTGGCGGCGAAGAAGGGCAACTTCTTCACCAACCTGTTCGGTGGCTCCGATGACGAGAAGAAGCCGGAGCCGGTCAAGGCCCCGGAACCGGTAGCTCCAACGCCGGCACCCGCACCGGCACCTGCTCCTGCCCCAGCTCCTGCGCCGGTAGAGCCGCCGAAACCTGCGGTACCGGTGAAAGCTGAACCGGCCAAGAAGGCAGCGGCTAAGCCTACGGCTAAAAAACCTGCTGCCAAGACCGAGGCGAAAAAAGCCCCGGCCAAGGCGCCGGTGAAAAAGCCTGAACCGGCGAAAAAACCAGCGGCCAAGCCGGCTGCAACGACACCGGCGGCTACTGAGACCAAGGCTCAGTAAGGCTGGGGAAATAGAAAAAACGCGGCGAGTCTGCCGCGTTTTTTATTGCCTGAAGTATCGCCTTCGCGAGCAAGCCCGCTCCCACAGTCGACCGCGTTCCCCTGTGGGAGTGGGCTTGCTCGCGAAGAGGCCGTGTTTGCCAGCTCAATTGGGTCTGGCAACCTCGGATATAACGCCTCGTATTCCCGTTAATCTTTCCTTAACCGACCCCAACCAAACTGATGATCGTATTTCTCGATATTTCAAAGCGAAATTTTCCGCTTTAAATCGATAGATAAGCCGCTAGTCTTGGTCGCAGTCTTTACAGGATATGAGCAATGCAGCTACGCAACTCTTCTTCTCGCTATGGCTGGGTCAGCCTCGTCCTGCACTGGGGCGTGGCGCTGGTGGTATACGGGCTGTTCGCGCTGGGCCTGTGGATGGTCGGCCTGGACTACTACAGCAGCTGGCGCAAAGACGCGCCGGACCTGCACAAGAGCATTGGCCTGGTGTTGCTGGCGGTCATGTTGCTGCGGGTGCTCTGGCGCTTCGTCAGCCCGCCGCCACCGACCCTGCAAACCTATGGCCGCCTGACCCGCGTGAGCGCCAAGCTCGGCCATGGTGCCCTGTATCTCGGGTTGTTCGCCGTGATGATTGCCGGTTACCTGATTTCCACCGCAGACGGTGTCGGGATCCCGGTGTTTGGCCTGTTTGAAGTACCCGCGCTGGTGTCCGGACTGCCTGACCAGGCAGACGTCGCCGGTGAGATTCATCTGTACCTGGCCTGGGCGCTGGTAATTTTCTCCGGCCTCCATGCGTTGGCAGCATTGAAACACCACTTTATTGACCGTGACGCGACCCTCAAGCGAATGCTGGGACGCCAAGCCTGATGTTCAACCTCGACTCCAAAGGAATAGAAAGCATGTTGAAAAAGACTCTCGCCGCCCTGGCAATCGGTTCCGCCCTGTTGTCGGCCGGCCAGGCCATGGCTGCCGACTACGTCGTCGACAAGACCGGCCAGCACGCCTTCGTTGATTTCAAGATCAGTCACCTGGGCTACAGCTACATCACCGGTACCTTCAAGGACATCGACGGCAAGTTCAACTTCGACGCCGCCAAGCCGCAAGACAGCAAGATCGAGTTCAACGTCCGGACCGCCAGCGTCTTCACCAACCACGCAGAGCGTGACAAACACATCGCCAGCAAGGACTTCCTGGACGTAGGCAAGTTTGCCGAAGCCAAGTTCGTGTCCACCAGCGTCAAGCCCACCGGCAAGAACGCCGACGGCAAGGACACCGCCGATGTGACCGGCGACCTGACCCTGCTGGGCGTGACCAAGCCGGTCGTGGTCAAGGCCACCTTCCTGGGCGAAGGCAAGGATCCATGGGGCGGCTACCGTGCCGGCTTCGAAGGCACCACCACCATCAAGCGTTCCGATTTCGGCAAGCAGATGGACCTGGGCCCGACCTCCGACGCGGTCGAGCTGTACGTGACCTTTGAAGGTGTCAAAGCGAAGTAACCTTCGCGCCTGACAAAAAACGCCCCGGGTCTTGTGATCGCGGGGCGTTTTTTATTGCCGTGTTTGAGAAAGTCACGCAGAACCCCTGTGGGAGCGGGCTTGCTCGCGAATGCGGTGTGACAGTCGCAGACAATGTTGCCTGACACACCG
>NZ_JALJDX010000175.1 GCF_022952855.1 Pseudomonas sp. RGM2987
GCGAAAGCGGTGGGTCAGACTGTATCAATGGTGAATATCAGACCGCTATCGCGAGCAAGCCCGCTCCCACAGGGGTTGCGATGGTCACAAGATCACTGTCTTCAACAGGGGGACTTGTGGTGGTTGTCAGTTGAAGACCAACGCCTCGGGCACGTCGACGTCCCAGGTTACGCCGGGATCGTCCACAACAACCTCAACCACTAGCGCCCCGGCAAACAATACCTTGGCGCCGCGGTCGCCGGTCAGGGCCATCAATTCTGGACCAAAGGCTCGGCCAAACCCCACGGGGTGCCCGTACTCACCAGCCAGGACCGGCACACAGATACCGTCCTCTTGAACCCCGGCGGCTACCCGCCCATAGCTCGATGGCAGGATGAACGGCATGTCGCCCAAGGCAATCAACCATCCATCAAGATCCGCACAGGCCTGGACACCCGCCGCGATGCTGTCACCCAGGCCAGGCGAGTCCAACTCCACGACATCGCAGCCATAGGCCTGGGCCATGCGTATGACCTGTGGCCGTTCGCTACTCGTCACCAGTACGCGTTTTCCAAGCGCTGCCGGCAAATTCACCAGCACCTGTTCGATGACCGAACGGACGGCGCCGTCGCGTCCCGTACAATCGGCCAGCAGCTTATCCTTGTCGGGACCTGCAACCTGTCGGAAACGGCTACCTGACCCGGCCGCGAGAATGATCACGCCAATCGATCCGTCCATGCGCCCTCCTTGCCCGTGAATTACAGTGGTTTTTTCTGGCGCAGCTCCACCCCATTCTTGATGGCCACGATTTCCGCCAGCAGCGACAAGGCGATTTCCGCCGGGGTGTGGCTGCCGATGTGCAGGCCAATCGGTCCGTGCAAGCGTTCGATGGCCTCTGCCGACAAGCCTAGCTGAGCCAGGTTGTCCCGGCGCTTCTGGCTGTTGACCCGCGATCCCAATGCCCCGACATAAAAAGCCTTGGAGTCCAGCGCGGTGAGCAGCGCCATATCGTCCAAGCGTGGATCGTGGGTCAAGGCGACGATGGCTGTGCGCTCGTCAGTCTGGATATTCAGCACTGCTTCATCGGGCATGCCCGGCACGAAACGGCCATGCTGCTCTTCCCAACCGTAGACAAACTCTTTGCGCGGATCGCAGATCAATACTTCGAAGTCCAGCAACCTCGCCATCTCTGCCACATAACGCGACAGCTGCCCGGCGCCGATCAGCAACAGCCGCCACCGCGGGCCGTAGATCGCCCGCAAGACGTGTCCGTCGAACGCCAGGGCGTCAGTCTTGCTGGCAGCGGTCAGCACTACATCACCACTGGCGACTGTCAGCTCGCGGGCCACGATCTCATGGGCTTCACAGCGCTCCAGCAGTTCAGCCACCCATTGCGGATCGCCGACCCGCTCCTCGGTCAGGCGCAAAGTACCGCCGCAAGGCAGGCCAAAACGCGCCGCTTCCTCGCGGGTAACCCCATAGGTGACCATCTGCACCGGTGGCCCTTCGGCCGGAATACGACCGTCGTGCAGCCGGGCAATCAAGTCATCCTCGACGCAGCCGCCCGACACCGAGCCAATCACCACGCCGTCTTCACGCAAGGCCAGCATCGCCCCCGGAGGCCTAGGCGCGGTGCCCCAGGTCTGGACCACCGTGAACAACACCACCCGCTGTCCGGCGCGGCGCCATTCGAGCACGCTGCGCAGGACGTTCAGATCAACGCTGTCCATCAGGCTTGGGCCTGTTGCCAGCCTTGCAACTGGTAACGTACGGGAAGATTGCGGATGCGTTTGCCGGTGGCGGCGAAAATTGCGTTGCACAGCGCGGGCGCAATCGGCGGCACGCCCGGCTCACCAACCCCACCCAACGGCACCTCGCCTGGCGGCGTGACCAGGTGCACCGCCACCTCCTTCGGTGCCAGCGACATGCGCGCCACTTCGTACATGTGGAAATTGTCCTGCTGGACCTTGCCGTCCTTGAAGCTGATCTCACCGACCATCGCATTGCCCAGGCCCATGACGCAGGCGCCCTCGAACTGCGAACGGATCCGCTCCGGGTTGATCTGCGGGCCGCAATCCACGGCGATATCGGCCTTGTGCACGATCACCGTGCCATCGTCCTTGACCTCCACCTCGATCACTGCCGCGACGTAGGTGACGAAACTGTAGTGCACCGCCAGCCCCAGGCCCCGGCCCTTGGGCAGTTGACGCCCCCAACCGGCGGCTTTCGCAGCGATTTCCAGCACCGTGCGGATCCGCGCCGTATCGATGGGATAACGCTCGGGGGATTCGCCGTAGTTCCACTCTTCGCTCAACGTACGAGGATCGATCCTGCGGTCCGGGCCGAGCAATTTGATCTGGTACTTCAGCGGATCCTGACCGGCCTTGTGGGCCAATTCGTCGATGAAGCTCTGGATCGCGAAACCATGGGGAATGTTTGACACCGAGCGGTACCAACCCACCCGGGTGTGGGCTACCGCCTCGGGGTTTTCCAGGCGCAGGTTGGGAATGGCGTAGGCCAGGTTGGTCAGGCCCATCCCCACTTCGAACGGAGCTTCGTGGGTCATGCCCGGTGCAAACAGCGCAGTGATACTCGGCGCCACGGTGCGGTGCAACCAGCCGGACGGCATGCCGTCCTGGTTCAACCCGGCTTTCAGGTATTCGGCTGAGACGGTGTGGAAGTACGAGTGATGGATGTCGTCTTCGCGGGTCCACTGTACCCGTATCGGCTGGCCTGGAAACTCCTTGGCCAGCACCGCCGCCTCGACGACGAAATCCGGCTTGGATTTGCGTCCGAAACCACCGCCCAACAGCGTGATGTTCACCGTGACTTTCTCGAAGGGAATGCCCAGCCGTTCAGCAAGACGTTCGCGGGTGACCTGCGGGGCCTGGCTCGGCGCCCAGGCTTCGAGCTGGCCATCCTTGAACCGGGCGACGGCGACCATGGGCTCCATCGGCGATTGGGACAGGTGCGGCAGGTAATAGGTCGCTTCCAGGGTCGAATCGGCCTTGCTCAGCGCGTCGTCCAGGTTGCCGGTGCTGCGCACGACTTTCCCGGGCTTGAGGGCTGCCGCTTCCAGCTCCTTGCGGTAGGCAACGGAGTCATAGCCGGCATTCGGCCCGTCGTCCCACTCGATCTTCAGCGCTTCGCGGCCCTTGATTGCCGCCCAGGTGTTTTTCGCCACCACCGCCACGCCGCCCAGGGGCTGGAACTCCGAGGGCAACGGCCGCCCCTCGATCTGCACTACCTTGAGCACGCCCGGTACTTTCAGCGCGGCGCTGCTGTCCACGGTCTTGAGCTTGCCGCCATAGACCGGCGGACGGGCCACGACGGCATAGAGCATGCCGTCCAGATGCACGTCAGCGCCGAACACCGCACGACCGTTGACGATATCCGCGCCGTCGATGGCCCGGGTCGCTTCCTTGCCGATGTAACGGAACTCCGACGGCTGCTTGAGGCGTAGGCTGTCACCGGCCGGCACCGGCAAGGCACTGGCTGCGGCAGCCAGGGCGCCATAACCCAGCTCACGACCGGAAGGCTGGTGCAGCACCTTGTGCAATTGGGCCCGGCATTCAGTCGCCGGGACGTTCCACTGCGCCGCGGCGGCCTGTTCCAGCATGGTCCGGGCTGCGGCGCCGCAGCGGCGCATCGGCTCGTACCAATGACGCATGCTGCGCGAGCCGTCAGTGTCCTGGTTGCCGAAGCGCGCTTCATCCGCCGGCGCCTGCTGCACCTTGACCTGCGCCCAGTCGGCGTCCAGCTCATCGGCCACCACCATGCTCAGGCTGGTGCGGACGCCCTGGCCCATTTCCGAGCGGTTGCAAATGACCGTCACGCTGCCATCGGCGGCGATGCTTACGTAGACTTTCGGGTCGTCGACCGCACCATGGGGCATGCCCTCGGCACCGTATTTTTTCTCTTCGGCGAAGGCGTCCGGCAGGCCCCAGCTGGCGGCCAGCACCAGTACGCCGGTGGCGCTGGCGCCCTTGAGAAAGCCGCGGCGACTGAGGTTGCTCAGCACAAAATCATTGGGCAAACGGCTCATGCCTTGGCCTCCTTCAGATGCGTGGAGGCCTGGCGGATGGCGGTCTTGATCCGGTTGTAGGTGCCGCAGCGGCAGAGGTTGCCGACCATGGCTTCTTCGATCTGTTCATCGCTCGGGTTGGGGTTGGTCTTGAGCAAGGCGGTCGCGGACATGATCTGCCCGCCCTGGCAGTAACCGCACTGGGCCACCGCAGTGTCGAGCCAGGCCTTCTGGACGATCTGCCCGACCGGGTCGGCATGAAGCGCGTCGATGGTGCTGATGTCCTGTCCCTTCACCGAGCCGATCGGCGTGATGCAACTACGCGCAGGCGCGCCGTCGATGTGGATGGTGCACGCGCCGCACAGGCCCATGCCGCAGCCGAATTTGGTACCGTTGTACCCGGCGACGTCACGGATCGCCCATAAAAGCGGCATGTCCTCGGTCACATCCAGTTGATGGTCTTTTCCATTGAGTTTCAGGGTAATCATGGGCACGCCCGCATAGTATTTGAGTTATGGGGTCGAGCAATCTGCCGCGTGGGTAACGGTTCGGTCGTCGCAGACTGGCTCAGGCTGATCGGGCTCTCTTGTGCAGACACGCAGGGCGTCTGCACCGGACCTTCTATGATGCGATGGTGGCATCTTCAGCTGGTTAAATTAACCCAGGATGGCGCAAAACGCCCTGCACAATCCTGCACAAATGATCGTGTGCGTGATTGTGACAGGGCGTTTTTCAGTTGATCGCGAGCACGCTTTGCGCCCACCTCGCTCAGTACCGGTTGGGCTCCATTTCCAGTTCCACCTGGAAACGCTCGGCAATGTCTTTCTGGATGCGCAGGGCCAGGTCCAGCAGTTGCGGGCCCGTGGCGCTGCCATAGTTGACCAGTACCAGCGCCTGCAACTTATGCACACCGGCATCGCCTTCGCGAAACCCCTTCCAACCGGCCCGCTCGATCAGCCAACCGGCGGCGATTTTCATCTCGCCCCCGGGCTGTGGATAAGCCACCAGGTCCGGGTACTGCTCCTTGAGCCGGGCTACGTGGGCGGCCGGTACCAGCGGATTCTTGAAGAAGCTGCCGGCATTGCCCAGCACGGCCGGATCGGGGAGTTTTTCGCTGCGGATGCTGCAAATGGCCCGGCTGACATCGCTGGGTGTCGCCTGATCGACACCTTGCTCGGTCAAGCGTTGGCGCACCGGGCCGTATTCCAGATGCAGGTGCGCGGCGCGACTGAGGGCAAAGCGCACCCGCAGGATCAACCAGCGACCAGCCTGCTGTTTGAACAGGCTGTCGCGATAGGCAAACCGGCACTCCTCAAGGCTGAACTGACGCAGCTCGCCGGTCTGGCGGTCCAAGGCCGTGAGGCCGGCGAAGACGTCCTTGATCTCCACGCCATAGGCGCCGATGTTTTGCATCGGTGCTGCGCCTACGGTACCGGGGATCAGGCTGAGGTTTTCCAGGCCCGACCAGCCTTGGGCCAGTGTGTACTGGACAAACGGATGCCACGGTTCCCCGGCTTCGGCTTCGACCACCACCCGCTCGCCGTCATCGCTGAGCAGGCGAATCCCTTGGCTGGCCATGCGCAACACCAAGGCATCGATGTCGCCGGTCAGCAGCAGGTTGCTGCCGCCGCCAATCACCAACAACGGCACGTTGTGGCTGCTGGCATAGGCCAACGCCTGGCGAACATCGTCATCGCTTTGGGCTTGGGCGAACAACCGGGCGCTGACATCCACGCCGAAACTGTTGAAAGGCTTGAGGCTCACGCCCGCCTGTACCTGCAAGGTCATAACCGTCCCTTCAATTCAATCACCAGGCGATCCGTGGCGTGCTCGATCAGATCCAGCACCTGCTCGAAACCGTGTTCGCCATCGTAATAAGGGTCCGGCACCTCATCGAGTTCAGCTTCGTAGCGCCGCAGGAACAGATCCAGCTCGGCCCTACCGTTGGCCGGTTGCAGCGCCTTGAGGTTGCGCAGGTTGCTGCTATCCATCGCCAGGATCAGATCGTAGGCGGCGAAATCGGCGCGGCTTACCTGCCGGGCCCGCTGGGCCGACAAGTCGTAGCCACGCTTCAAGGCCGCCGCCATGCTGCGCTTGTCCGGGGCTTTGCCCACGTGCCAGTCGCCGGTGCCGGCGGAGGCAACCTCGACCTGCCCCGCCAACCCGGCCTCGCGCAGCTTGTGCCGCAGCACACCTTCGGCGGTGGGCGAGCGGCAGATGTTGCCGAGGCAGACGAACAGAACCCGCATCAGGCCTCCAGCAGGCGACGAACGCGCTCGAGGTCTTCGGCTGTGTCAACACCGGCCGGCGGGGCGATCAGGGCGTCGGCGACATGAATCCGCACGCCGTGCCATAGGGCACGCAGTTGCTCCAGGCATTCGGTGTTTTCCAGCCAGCACGGGCCCCAGGCGACGAAGTCCTGAAGGAAACCGGCGCGGTAGGCATAGATGCCAATGTGGCGGCGATATGGCACGCCGTCGGGCATCACGTCACGGCCTTGGGCAAATGCATCCCGGGCCCAGGGCAACGTGGCGCGGCTGAAGGTCAACGCCAGGCCGTTGAGGTCACTGACTACCTTGACCACGTTGGGGTTGAACAGGGTTTGCACGTCTTCGATCGGCTCGGCCAGGGTGGCCATGCGCGCCTCGGTGTGGGCGGCGAGGTTCGCCGCGACCTGGTCGATCACGCTCGGCGGGATCAACGGTTCATCGCCTTGCACATTCACCACGATGGCGTCGGGCGCCAGGCCCAGCTTCGCCGCGACTTCCGCCAGGCGGTCGGTGCCGGAGTTATGGTCCTCACGAGTCATGACCACCTCGGCGCCAAACCCTTTGCAGGCCTCGACGATGCGCGCATCGTCGGTCGCCACCACCACGCGCTGGGCGCTGCTTTTGCAGGCCTGTTCCCATACGTGCTGGATCATCGGCTTGCCGGCGATCGACAACAGCGGTTTACCCGGCAGGCGCGTCGAGGCGAAACGCGACGGAATCACCACGGTGAAGGCTGTGCTCATTTATCCAAGCGCTCGTCGGTGGTCAGGGTACGGGCTTCGCTTTCGAGCATCACCGGGATGCCGTCGCGAATCGGATAGGCCAGGCCGGCGCCCTTGCTGATCAGCTCGGTCTTGTCGGCGCTGAGCTTGAGCGGGCCTTTGCAGACCGGGCAGGCCAGAATGTCGAGCAATTTAGTGTCCATGAGATTCCCTTGAATAAAGGTTTAAGGCAGAAGTCGATCCGGCAACAGGCGCACCAGCTGCGTATCGAACCAGGCCGCGAAGGCCGGCGAAGGTGCAGCGTCCACTGCCAGGTACCACCAGTCCGGCGCGGCGAAGGCACGGCATTTGACCGCGTCTTTCTCCGTCATGACCACGGGCAACGGCGGCGTGAAGCTCAAGGCCTGCGCAGTGTATTCGGCGTGGTCGGCGAACCCGTGTGGTATGGGTCGCCAGTGTAGCGTTTCGAGGGTCTTGAAGAAACGCTGGGGATTACCGATACCGGCCACGGCGTGCAGGGCCTGGCCGGCTGGAAAGTGGTCGAGGGGACGCCGTTCGCCGCTGAGCAGGTTCACCAGCGCAGTCGGTCGTAGCTCGAAGGCGAAACCGTCCTCGCGATCAGTGCTGGCGCCATTGAACAGCACGGCGTCCACCGATTCCAGGCGCTCGATGGGCTCGCGCAGCGGCCCGGCGGGCAGGCAACGTCGGTTACCCAGGCCGCGGGCGTTGTCGATCAGCACCAGTTCAAGGTCGCGGGCCATGCGGTAATGCTGCATGCCGTCGTCAGAGAGAATCAGGTCCAGCGGTCCGGCGCCCACCAGGGCCTGGATCGCGCGACTACGGTCGGGGTCGATCATCAGCGGCACGCCGGTGCGCTGGACGATCAGCAGCGGCTCGTCGCCCGCCACGTCGGCGCCCTGCCCGGCTTCGACGCGCCATGGCCGTTGTGGCGGCTTGGCGCCGTAACCCCGGCTGACCACGCCGACCCGCAGGCCACTGCGCTGGCAGTGCTCGATCATCCACAGGATCAACGGGGTCTTGCCGGTGCCGCCGACCGTGATATTGCCAACCACCACCAGCGGCACTGGGGGCTGGTAGATCTGACCGTCACCGGCCAGGAACCGTTCGCGCTTGCCCACCACCACGCGCCGGTACAACCACTCCAGCGGCCGCAGCAGGGCCAGGGCCGGGTGCCCCTGGTACCACGCGGCGAGCAATCGATCGGACATGGCCATCAGGATGCAGGCGCCGCCTCGACCGTGGTCATGCGCAGGTGGCTGAAACCGAGCTTGCCGGCCGCGTCCATGGCGGTGATCACCGATTGATGGGGGGTCTTGCCGTCGGCGCTGATGGACAACGGCAGGTTGGTGTCGCCACCGGACTCCTTCTGCAGGGCCTCGATCAGGCTCGCCAGGTCACTTTTGGGCAGCAACTGGTTGTTCACCGAGAACGCCCCTTCGGCGCTGATGGTGATCTCCAGGCTCTTGAGTTGCTGGTCTTCGGCCGGCGAACCACTGACCGCCTGCGGCAACTCGACCTTGAGCTGGGTTTCCCGGGTGAACGTGGTGGTCACGACGAAAAACAACAGCAGGATGAACACCACGTCGATCAGCGACGCGAGGTTGATATCGATGGTTTCCCGTGGCTTGCGGCGGAATTTCACTTCTTGCCCCCGGCCAGGTCCACGTCGCGATCGCCCTGCACCACCTCGACCAGCTTGATGGCTTCCTGCTCCATGCCCACCACCAGCTCATCGACACGGCGTTGCAGGAACCGGTGGAAGAATACCGCCGGGATGCCCACCATCAAGCCGGAGGCGGTGGTGATCAGCGCCTTGGAGATACCACCCGCCAGCACCGCGGCGTTGGTGGTCATGCCGGAACTGGTGAATGCACTGAAAATGTCGATCATGCCCAATACCGTACCCAACAGGCCCAGCAGCGGCGACATCGCGGCGATGGTTCCCAGGGCATTGATGTAGCGCTCCAGCTCGTGGATGACCCGGGCGGCGGCTTCCTCAATGCATTCCTTCATGATCTCGCGGCCATGCTTGGAGTTCGCCAGGCCGGCGGCGAGGATTTCCCCAAGGGGCGAACTGGCGCGCAGTTCCTTGAGCTTGTCCTTGTTCAGTTGCTTGTCCTTGATCCAGACCCAGACCTGCCCGACCAGATGGTCCGGGGCCACTCGGCTGGCCCGAAGTGTCCACAGGCGTTCGGCAACGATACCCAGTGCCGCGATGGAACTCAGAATGATCGGCAACATCATCCAGCCGCCGGATTTGACCAATTCCCACACAGTGACTGCCCCCTCGAAAAAGTGCGCCACTTTAGCACACCGACTCGCCTTGGAGACCCGGGACGCCGATAAGGTCCTTGCCCGTTGAGGTGGATCACCGCACGCTCGGTGGCCCGGTGTGCGGCGGGTCGCGCCAGTACCGCCGTTGCCCGGCCTGGGTGTGCGGCGGCTCGAAAGCGCCCAGTTGCAGACGAATGGCGCCCTGCTCGGCACTGTCATAGATCGCCATGCCCGAGCGGCGATAGCGCGCCATGACCTGCGGATGAGGATGGCCGAACGAGTTGCCATGCCCTCGAGAGATCAGCACCGAGTGCGGCTTGAGGCGTGACAGCAGGAGCATTGACGAAGAGCTGCGGCTGCCGTGATGTGGCGCAGCCAGCCAGTGGATGGGCACGGCCAGGGGCCCGTCGAGCAAGGCGCGTTCGGCACGGGCATCAATGTCGCCAGTCAGCAGCAATCGCTCGCCGCCCGCCTCCACCAGCAGCACGCAGGACTTCTGATTGCTTTCCAGGGCCGCTGACCAGCGCCACAGTTCGAACCTGACGCCATCCCATTCCCAGGTAGTGCCGCTGTCGCATGACGCGGCCTGTAACTCGTCAGGTAATGCGGCCGGATCTCCGCTGATCACCCGCAGCGTCGGCAGCCCGTTGCGCACGGCCTGGGCACCGCCGGCGTGATCGGCGTCGGCGTGGCTGAGCAGCATCAGGTCCAGCCCGCGCACCCCAAGCTTGCGCAAGGTTGGCAGTACCACCCGCTCACCGACATCGGCCTCGCCAAACCGCGGCCCTGCGTCGTACAACAACGTGTGTCGGTGGGTACGCACCAGCACCGCCAGGCCTTGACCCACGTCCAGTTGCCAGACCCGGGCTTGCCCGTGCGGTACGGATTCGCGGGGTGGGAACACCATCATCAACAGCATCGGCCATCCAAGTACGCGCAATGGCACGCCCTTGGGCAAGAGCAACAAGCAAGCACCGAGCGTTGCAATGCACCAGGCCCACAACGGCACCGAAGCCGGGATCCAGGCGGGCATGCGCCCGGCAATCAGCGCCAGCCCCTTGAACAGCAGATCGAGCAAGCCACCGGCGACCCACAACAATCCTTCGCCTATCCAGGGTATTGGCAGCAATACCGTGCCGAGCAGTGCCGGTGGCAACACCAACAGGCTGATCCAGGGCACCGCCAGCAGGTTCACCAGCGGCCCGCTGAGGCTGACCGGCAAGCCCAGGATCAGCAGCAACGGACACAGGCCGATCGCCACCAGCCATTGGGCACGGGTCCAGGTTTGCCACCAACGCCAGGGGCCCAGGCGCCCGCCAAAGGTGAACATCAGCACCGCGACAGCGGCAAACGACAGCCAGAACCCCGGTCGCAGGCTGGCGAGCGGATCGAAAACCAGCACCCCGTTGAATGCCAGCAGCCACGCCCACCAGGGGTCAGGATGTTTGAAGCGCCAGCGCCAGAGCAACACCAGGCCGATCATCGCGCAGGCTCGCCGTACCGGCACCTCGAACCCGGCGAGCAAGCCGTAGCCCAGGGCGGCGCCGAACGCCAGGGCGCAGGCCCAGGGCAGCCAGGGCAGCCTCGCCGGCCACAGGCCATAACGCGCCGCTCCCACCACCAACAGGTACACCAGGCCCGCGAGCAGGCCGATGTGTTGCCCGGAAATCACCAGCAAATGCACGGTGCCAGTGTCTTGCAGCAACTGCCAGTCGTCCCGGCTCAAGCCGGCGCCGTCGCCCAGCACCAAGGCCGCCAACGCACCGGAGCGGCCCTGGGCATCGACCTGCGCCAGCGCCCGACGCACGCCATCGCGCCAAGCGCCTTGGGCCGGTTGCAGGCGACGTCCGTCCTTGACCGTACCGGTCGCGCCGATGCCACGGCTCAGCAGCCAGGCCTGATAGTCGAAACCGTGCGGGTTCAGCAGTCCGGCCGGCCGCTTGAGCTTGACCGCCAGTCGCCAGCGCTCACCGCTGCTGACCGGCGGGCCACCGAACCAGGCAAGGCGTATCAACTTCGGCAGGCGGGTGCGCCGCGATTGTCCATCGGCCAGTTCGAAGCGCACCCCATCGTCACTGTATTGCGGCAAACCGACGACGCGCCCTTCGACCCAGCGGGTCTGTCCATCCAACGCGGCAGGCAACCGGCCGTTCAGGGCCAGTTGCGCCGACAGGCAGGCCCAGGCCAACCCCAGCAGGAAAAAACCCAGCGGGTAGGTTCGAAAGGGCAACACCATCAGCGCCAACACCGGCATGGCAGCCATCAGCCACAGCGGCGGCAACGCCGGTAGAAAAACCGGGGCCAGAAGCCCCAGTGCAAGCGCGACCAACCCTGTGCGCATAACCCGTCCTTGAAAGTCCCCTCTACAGGCTTAGCCGATCTGGGGCACCGTGGACGTTATCAATTGTCACAAAGTCTGAATCTGCCGACCGTAGAATCCGGACATACTTGCCGCCTATTGCTTTGAACCGACCGAGAAGCCTTATGCCCCGGCGCTTATTCAAACGTTACATGCCAGACCCAGAGAGCATTCGGGAACATAAATCCTTACGCTTTCTCGGCACCTTGTTGCACGATCCCAACCTGTGGCACCTCAATCGGCATTCGGTCGCCCGGGCGATGGCCGTAGGCCTGTTTGCCGCCTTCCTGCCCATCCCCCTACAGATGTTGCTGGCCGCCGCGCTGGCCGTCGCGGTGCGCGGCAACATGCCGATTGCCGTGAGCCTGGTGTGGCTGACCAATCCGATCACCATGCCGGCGGTGTTCTTCTGCACCTACCAGACCGGCGCCTGGCTGATGGACGTGCCAGCCCGCACGCTTCCGGACGAGCTGACCTGGGAATGGATCAGCGGCCAGTTGTCCACGCTGTGGCAGCCGTTCCTGCTGGGTTCGGTGGTAACCGGCCTGGTGCTTGGCGCCCTGGCCTACTTCATCACCATGAGTTACTGGCGCTGGTGGGTGACCCGGCAATGGAAACGGCGCAAGAAAAGCCGGATGTGAGATGCAAAAAGGCCTCCAGTGAATGGAGGCCTTTTCGTGCTATTGCTGACGCCATCGCGAGCAGGCTCGCTCCCACAGAGGGCAGCATCAGGCTGTTGTGGCGAGGGAGCTTGCTCCCGCTCGGCTGCGAAGCAGTCGTAAAGCCCGCTGACGCGGTCGGCCTGGACAGTTGTGCTGTTCAGATTGGGGCGGCTGCGCCACCCAGCGGGAGCAAGCTCCCTCGCCACATTGATTCAGGCCACAGGGTTCAGGTACGCATCCCCCGCCCACTGACCAACAACCGCGCACAGCCGATATAAAGCACCACGGTCGCCACCAGCATGAAGGTAATCGCAATGCTGATCTTGATGTCCGAGACCCCGAGGATGCCGTAGCGGAAGGCGTTGACCATGTGCAGCACCGGGTTGGCCAGGGACACGGTCTGCCAGAACGGCGGCAGCAGGGAGATCGAATAGAACACCCCGCCCAGGTAGGTCAACGGCGTGAGCACGAAGGTCGGGATGATGGAGATGTCATCGAAGTTACGAGCAAACACGGCATTGATGAACCCCAGCAACGAAAAGATCGTGGCCGTCAGCACTACCACCAACACGGTGACGCCCAGGTGATGCACCTGCAGATGGGTGAAGAACAGCGACAGCAGGGTCACGATCAAGCCCACCGCGAGGCCGCGCAACACACCCCCCAGGGTGTAGCCGATCAGGATCGTGTGGGGCGATACCGGTGAGACCATCAGCTCTTCGATCGAACGCTGGAACTTACTGCCGAAGAAGCTCGAGACCACGTTGCCGTAGGAGTTGGTGATCACCGACATCATGATCAGCCCCGGCACGATGTAGTCCATGTACGTGAAGCCGCCCATGTCGCCGATCTGCCGGCCGATCAGGTTGCCGAAGATCACGAAGTACAGAACCATGGTGATGGCCGGCGGCAGCAGGGTCTGCGGCCAGATGCGCATGAAGCGCCGCACTTCACGGTAGACGATGGTATTGAGGGCAATCAGGTTGGGGCGCAGTTCGGAACTCATACCGCCACCTTCGCCAGGTTTTTCTCCACCAGGGACACAAACAACTCCTCGAGGCGATTGGTTTTATTGCGCAGGCTCTGCACTTCGATGTTCTGCAATGCCAGCTGGGTGAACAGCCCGGTGATACCGACGGATTTATCCACCTGGACTTCCAGGGTATGGCTGTCCACCAGGCGGGCCGGATAGCCGATGATCTGCGGCGCCGCTTTCAGGTCGTGCTTGAGGTCCAGCAGGAAGGTCTCCACATGCAGTTGGCTGAGCAACTGGCGCATGCTGGTGTTCTCGACGATGGTGCCGTGGTCGATGATGCCGATGTTGCGACACAACTGTTCAGCCTCTTCCAGGTAATGCGTGGTGAGGATGATGGTGATGCCCTTCTGGTTCAGCTCGGTCAGGAAGGTCCACATCGAACGACGCAACTCGATGTCCACGCCCGCCGTCGGCTCGTCGAGGATCAGCAGCCGCGGTTCATGCACCAGCGCACGGGCAATCATCAGTCGCCGCTTCATGCCGCCGGACAGCGAACGGGACGGCACGTCGCGCTTGTCCCACAGCCCCAACTGCGTCAGGTACTGCTCGGCACGCTCGTTGGCGACCTTCGGCGGGATGCCGTAGTAACCCGCCTGGGTGACCACAATGTCGAAGGTCTTTTCGAACTGGTTGAAGTTGAATTCCTGGGGCACCACGCCGATGCAACGCTTGAGGGCGGCGGGCTGGCGGTCCAGGTCGTGGCCGAAGACATTCACCGTGCCGCTGGTTTTATTCACCAGGGTGGAAAGGATGCCGATGGTGGTGGATTTGCCGGCACCGTTGGGGCCGAGCAAGGCGAAAAAGTCACCTTCGGCAACGTCCAGATCGATACCACTCAAGGCCTGGAAACCGTTGCCGTAGGTTTTGGTTAGCTGCCGGATGGACAGAGCGGAACTCATATCGGATTACGCACCAAGAAGGGAAGAAAAAGAGAGATAAGGGCGCGCGGCGAGCAATACAACCATGGCGCACGAAAGGCATGGTGCGTGGCGTCGCCGCACAAGTACAGTCAAGCGTGTCGATAGTAAGTATTAAGTCAACGCGGTCATGACTGCCTTGCGGTAGGCCGGACGTTGTTGCAACCGGGCGTACCAGGCCTCTACATGAGGCAATGGGGCGCGTTGGATAGGCATCTCCAACCAGGCATAAATGAAACAACCCAGGGGGATATCGCCCATGCCGATTTCATTACCCGAGAGATAAGGCTGCCGGCTCAACGCCTGGTCCGCCATGGTCAGCAACTCTTCGCAAACCTTGATCGCCTCGTTGATCGCCGCCCAGTCCTGTTGCTCGGCCGGGGTGCGCAAGACACCCCAGAACACCGTGCGAAACGGTGCGGCGAAGGTCGAGGTGGTCCAGTCCATCCATTTCTCCGCGTTGGCCCGCGCCTGCAGGTCAGCGGGATACCAGGCCGTTCCCGACGCGTGGCGGGCCGCCAGGTAACGCACGATGGTATTGGACTCCCATAGCACGAAGCCGTCATCTTCGATCATCGGTACCCGGCCGTTAGGGTTTTTCGCCCGGTACTCGAGCGTGTCCACCACACCGAAGGCGCCGCCCGCATCAACGGCCTCGTAGGCCAGCCCCAGCTCCTCGGCGCACCACAGCGCCTTGCGCACGTTCGATGAATTCTTCCGGCCCCAGATCTTCAACATCACGGCTTCCTCTATGGATGAAATGCCGCAGCAGCATACGCCGGATCGGGTGCGACTCAAATCGGTCTGCGTGGCGCCGGGTAGCTAAGGGGATTCAGCTATTGGGATAGTTGTGAACAGCATCAGCATCGGCGAAGTTGGCGCAACCTTGTGGCGAGGGAGCTTGCTCCCGCTCGGTTGCGCAGCAATCGCAAAAAAGCCGGGGCCGCTGCGCAGCCCAGCGGGAGCAAGCTCCCTCGCCACAAAGCGGGTCTGCGCCAACACAGCTTGAATCCATCCACAGCCCTGCCCCCGCAACAACGACATTTCAGCCAAACAATGGCGTTTTCTCACCTTACGGACGAACGATTTCCTACGGCTGTTGCCAACCAGACTGGCGCGATACATCCAGGGTTTCTCACGACTTCAATCCCATCGCGCCTACCGCCGGCCTTGCAGATGCCGTCTAAGCTCTGAAGGTCGGTTTGCCTTGGTTCACGGAGGATTACATATGCTGTTGTTGTGGATACTGGTCCTGGTCGTCGGGATCGCCTGGCTGGCGCATCGGCGCACCGATCCGCTGCCCGCGCTGGGTATCGTCGCGGTCTACCTGCTGGCCATGGGCATTTTCAGCCATGCGCCCGGTGCGCTGATGCTGGTCCTCTGGGTTCTGCTGGCCGCCGTCGCGGCCCCGCTGCTGCTGCCGGACCTGCGTCGACGCTACTTCAGTGCGCCGATGTTCGACTGGTTCCAGAAAACCCTGCCACCCATGTCCCAGACCGAGCGCGATGCCATCGACGCCGGTACGGTGTGGTGGGACGGCGAACTGTTCAGCGGTCGTCCGGACTGGGACACGCTACTGTCTTACCCCAAGGTGCAACTGACCGAAGAGGAACAGGCATTCCTCGATGGGCCGACTGAAGAGCTCTGTGCCCTGGTCAGCGACTGGCAGATTGGCCAGGCCATGGACCTGCCGCCCGAAGCCTGGGCGCACATAAAGCAACATGGCTTCTTCGCACTGATCATTCCCAAGGAGTATGGCGGCAAGGGCTTCTCTGCCTATGCCCATTCCCAGGTCGCGATGAAACTGGCGACCCGCAGCGGCGACCTCGCCTCCACCGTGATGGTCCCCAACTCTCTCGGTCCGGCGGAACTGCTGCTGCACTACGGCACCGACGAACAACGCGACCATTATCTGCCGCGACTGGCCCGCGGCGATGACATCCCCTGCTTCGCCCTGACCGGGCCGCTGGCCGGCTCCGATGCCGGGGCGATGCCCGACACCGGCGTCATCTGCAAGGGCGAATGGCAAGGCCGGGAAACCCTGGGCCTGCGCCTGAACTGGGAAAAGCGCTACATCACCCTCGGCCCGGTCGCCACCCTGCTGGGCCTGGCCTTCAAGGCGTATGACCCGGATCATCTGTTGGGCGACGAGGAAGACCTGGGCATCAGCCTCGCCCTGATCCCCACCGACACGCCCGGCGTGCATATCGGCCGTCGCCACCTGCCGCTCGGCGCCGCGTTCATGAACGGCCCGAACTGGGGCAAGGACGTGTTCATTCCGCTGGATTTCCTCATTGGCGGCCAGGACATGCTCGGCAAGGGCTGGATGATGCTGATGAACTGCCTGTCGGTCGGGCGTTCGATCTCCCTGCCGGCGGTGGGCACCGGGGCGGCGAAATTCACCAGCCTGGTGACCGGCCAGTACACCCAGGTACGCGAACAGTTCAACGTACCGTTGTCCGCCTTCGAAGGCATCCAGGAGGCCATGGCGCGCATCGGTGGCAACGCGTGGATGATGGACGCCGCGCGCATGTTGACCGCCAACGCGGTGGACCTGGGGGAAAAACCCTCGGTGCTGTCGGCCATCCTCAAGTATCACCTGACCGAACGCGGCCGCGAGTGCATCAGCCACGCCATGGACGTGCATGGCGGCAAGGGCATCATCATGGGCCCGAACAATTATCTGGGGCGCAGTTGGCAAGGTGCACCGATCTTCATCACCGTCGAAGGCGCGAACATCCTGTCGCGCAACCTGATGATCTTCGGCCAGGGTGCCATCCGCTGCCATCCATTCGTGCTCAAGGAAATGGCCCTGGCCACCCGCGAGGACAAGGACCAGGCCCTGATCGAATTCGACGGTTTGCTACTCAAGCACATCGGCTTTGCCATCAGCAACGCTGCCAGCACCCTGGTGCTCAACCTGGGCCTGGGGCATTTCGAACGGGCGCCTGGCAACGGGTTGAGCCAAGGCTATTTCCGAGCGCTCAACCGGCAGGCGGCGGCATTCGCCCTGCTGGCGGACCTGAGCATGATGCTGCTGGGGGGTGAGCTCAAGCGCCGGGAACGGTTGTCGGCGCGCCTGGGCGATGTGCTGAGCAACCTGTACCTGGCCTCCGCCGCGCTCAAGCGTTACCACGACCTGGACTCACCGGATCACATGACGCCGCTGTTCACCTGGGCCATGGAAGAAAGCCTGGGCCAGGCCGAGCGAGCGCTGGACGAACTGCTGGCGAACTTCCCCAACCGTGTACTCGGTTGCCTGTTGCGCGTGGTGGTGTTCCCCTTCGGCCGTCGCCACAAGGGCCCGAGCGACAGATTGGATGCCGAAGTGGCGGCGGTCATCGGTCGATCCAAAGGTGACCCGACCCTCGAGGAGCTGTTGCAGGGCTGCTATCGTCCGCAATCGGCGGACGATCCGGTGGGTGCGCTCCAACACGCCTGCGACCTGCTGGGCGCTGCCCGTCCCTTGCACAAGAAACTGCATGAGGCGTTCAAGCACGGCCAACTCAACCCGGCCCCCGGCGAACCGCTCATCGACAGCGCCCTTGAGGCGGGTGTATTGCAGGCGGGCGAAGCCCAGACCCTGCGCGCGGCCGAAGCGGCGCGACGCAAGGTCATTGACGTGGATGACTTCGACAAGGAGCAACTGACACCCGCCGAGGCTAAAGTGCGCTGATTGGTGGCGTTTCCCACCCTGTGGCAAGGGTACTTCCTGTGGCGAGGGAGCTTGCTCCCGCTGGGGCGCGTAGCGGCCCCCGGCTTTTGCGGTTGCTGCGCCCGAGGCGTCGGACCGACCGAGCGGGAGCAAGCTCCCTCGCCACACATTCTCCTTTTATCGGGAGCCAACACACATGACTCTCATCAGCCCAATCAGCCCAACCCTATAAAACCGCGCGCAGCCCCCTTATACTCCTGCGCCCGTTTTGCTCTTGAGGACTTATCTCGTGTCCAATGTCGTTGCCGATCACCTCGTCTTGCTCGACCACTTGCGCAGCATCCTGGTCGCCGTGGGTGAGGCCGAACAGGTTCCCGAAGAAAGCCATGCCCTGTTCGTGGAGCGTTTCGACGAGTTGCGTGCGCAACTGCCGGTAGACCCTATCGAAAGCCAGTACCTGGGCCAGGACCTGCTGTGCCAGGTCATCGTCCGTTATCCACAGATCGCCCATCTGGTGCCTCGCGACCTGCTCTGGTATTTCGGCGGCGATTGCCTGCACTACATGCCCGACGAAGAAATTGCCCTGTACCAGGCCTTGGAGGAGCGTCGCTTCGAAGCCGAACAAAACGACGAGCCCTTCGACTGGAACCAGGAAAAGCAGCTGCTGGCGATGTCGGACCAGGACAGCAAGCACTGATTGTCGAAGCGCTGTTCAAAAAGCCCGCACGGTTAATCCGGCGGGCTTTTTTTTGCCAGGTGTCGAAGGGGTCGCTCATGAATCCGATCGCGAGCAGGCTCGCTCCCACAGAAGAACGGCTGCGAATGGAGAATGAGAATCCACCACCGGCCCAATGTGGGAGCGAGCCTGCTCGCGATGAGGCCAGAAAAAACAACCCAAGGATTTCAACCAACAAACACAAAAGCCAATTTTCTGGCGCCCCACAAACCAACCCCCACCTGCACCGCCACTTTTCAGACAGTTTTTTTTGCTCGGGACGTGGCGCTTCGCCATGGTTGAACTACCGTCAGAAGGAAGCGAGCAACGGGTGAGAAAAAACGCGCATGAACATCCGTTTCTGCGCCCGGCACCCAGCTCGACGACCCGGATTTTTCCGGGTCTCGTAGACGTTTTCGAACGACGCCTGCCTTTCAGTCAGGCCGACGCAATGTGCCCGACTGCACGCAGTAACGGGGCCCATTGTCCAGGCCGCTGACAGTCAGGTGAGATAAACGGGGCAGCCCGGGCTCCGCAAGTGATCCGAGGCAATTGGTTAGCGCTCTGCAAGACCATTCCGTGGAGGATCACTTTATGAGCTACCGTACCGTGCCCGCGTTAAAACACCTTATCCATGGCTTGTTCTGGATGGGCCTTGGCCTGGAGGCGGCTCAAGCCGCCACCGCCAACTGTTCCCAGCTGGACAGCCTGCCCGCCACCTTCGAGGTCGGTCAGGGCCTGCAGAATGAGCTGCGTATCCTCGCCCCCGTGACGAAGCTTGCGGTGGGCGATCCGAAAATCGCCGACGTGCAGCCCAGTGGCAGCGACTCGTTCATCCTGACCGGGATAACGCCGGGCGCCACCAGCCTGATGGTCTGGACCGAGTGCTCCAAGACGCCGCGCCAGAGCATGGTCTTTGTCAAAGGCAGGGCCACCGCAGCGCTGACCAGCGTCGCCAGCGTGCCCTCGGAAGACCCGATGCTGCTCGCCCAGGTGCAGACCGACATCCGTTTCGTGGAAGTCAGCCGGACCAAACTCAAGGAAGCCTCCACCTCGCTTTTCGGCACCCGCGGTAACTTCCTGTTCGGCGCGCCGCGGACCTTGCCCACCGTCGGCGGTATCGTGCGGCCCTCGTTGCCGGTCAACAACGACATGTTCAACCTGTCCTTCGCCACCGGCAAAACACTGTTGATGATCAATGCACTGGAGGGCAGCGGCTTCGCCTACACCCTGGCGCGCCCCAGCCTGGTGGCCCTCAGCGGACAAAGCGCGAGCTTCCTGGCCGGCGGCGAGGTGCCGATCCCGGTGCCCAGCGCCGGCAGCGATAACGTGTCCATCGAGTACAAGGAGTTCGGTATCCGCCTGACCCTGACGCCCACGGTCATCGGGCAAAACCGCATCGCCCTGAAGGTCGCACCGGAAGTCAGCGAATTGGATTTCACCAATGCCGTGAACATCGCCGGGACGCTAGTGCCGGCGCTCACCGTGCGCCGTACCGATACCAGCATTGCCCTGGCCGATGGCGAGAGTTTCGTCATCAGCGGACTGATCAGCACCCGCAACAGCTCGCAAGTGAACAAGTTTCCCGGGCTGGGTGACATCCCGGTTCTCGGCGCGTTCTTTCGCGACCACTCCATCGATCGCGAAGAACGGGAGCTGCTGATGATCGTCACGCCGCACCTGGTCCAGCCGTTGGCCGCCAACGCGCAACTGCCGACATTGCCGGGCGAGCAACTGCGCAACTACGACCCGAACTTCTATCGCATGTATTTCCTTGAGCATGGCGAGTTCGACAACCGCGATGGGCTTTCCAAATGAGCCGGCGCCCGAGGTCGAGTGTTCCATCCGCAGCCAGGGGATCTTCAATGAAAGCAGTGATCGCAATAACGGCGACGTTGATGCTCGCCGGATGTGCCAGCCATGGCGGGGTGGCCTCACGCCCGGCCAGTTGCGCCAAAGCCAGCGCCGATCAGGAGCTGGCCCTGAACATGGCCGATGACATGGCCAACGAGGGGCGGTTATACGCCAGTCTGGCGAACCTCGAAGGCCTGCCCGAGGATCTGGTCCAGGTGCGCTTGCGCAAGGCCAAGGTGATGCGGCTGATGGGCCGAAGCGAGGCGGAACCGTTGTACAAGAGCCTGCTGGGGACCTGCCTGGCTGCCGACGGAGAACATGGCCTGGGTCAGTTGGCCGCAGCCCGGAATGACTATGGCACGGCCGCGGACCATCTGGAGCGTGCAGCAAAAATGGCCCCTACCGAGGGGAAAATCCGCAATGACCTGGGGGTCGTGTACCTCAATCAGCGACGCATTCCGCAAGCGCGTTTCGAATTCATGACTGCCATGGAGCTGCAGCAGGCCGATGCGCTGGCCGCGCTCAACATGGTGACGCTGCTGCTCTACCAGGATAACTGGAAGCAGGCCGCCGAGCTGGCCAGCATGGCCAAGCTGAACCCCCAACAGATTGCCGATGCCCGGGCCCGTGCGGAAAAAATCCGGGGCACGACCGATAACGCCATGACGTCGCAAGCGAACCGCCTGACCGAGGTAGTCGATGCCTCCTCCGGCACGGTCAAATAGAGCTAGAGGAGTCCAAGAGATGAAAACCAAACAGCTGATGATCATGTGCCTGGCCGGCCTGTCCTCCAGCGCCTGGGCAATCGAACCTGGCCCCGCCTCGTCGGCGCAGCAAGGCACCGAAAGTTGGATGCAGTTGCAGATTCGCGGCGTAGTGGCTTCCACCAACCTGCAAACCGCCTCGGCCGCCGAACGCGAACTCGCGATGCAACGCTGGCTCAATAGCTTCACCTACCCGATCCCGGAATACTTCAATCAGGATACCGGTGGGGAAATTACCAATAGCAAATAAGCCATCCGTGTAAAAACGATCGTCCGGAAGCGCAGCCGCTTTCGGACGATTTTTTGTGTCTGTCACCAGCTCACCAGCACATTCCTGTGGCGAGGGAGCTCGCTCCCGCTCGGGTGCGCAGCAGCTGCAAAAAAAGCGGGGCCGCTACGCAGCCCAGCGGGAGCAAGCTCCCTCGCCACGGGGTTGAGGTCTGCCCCAAAAGCGGTGTCAAAGCATCGACCTTCGCGGTAAGAGGATTTGGGGGTTGCAGGGTTTCAGCGGACTTACCGCAACCAACGTGGCGAGGGAGCTGGCTCCCGCTCGGCAGCGCAGCAGCCGCAAAAATCCGGACCGCTACGCTACCAGGCGGGAGCAAGCTCCCTCGCCACAGGTTGAAAACGCGCTTGCTTACATATTCCCGAACGCCCTGAACACACCAATCATGGCCGGGCCGATGGCGACCAGGAAGAAGCTCGGCCACAGGCAGAAAATCAGCGGGAAGATCAGTTTGGTGCCGATTTTCGCGCCCATCTCCTCCGCCGCCTGGGTACGCCGGTCACGGAACTCGTCGGCGTAGATGCGCAGGGTGTCGGCCACGCTGGTGCCGAAGCGGATGCTCTGGGCCAACAGGCTCACCAGACCCTGGATGTCCTCCAGCCCGGTGCGCACGGCCAATTGGCGAAGTGCATCGGTGCTGGTAATGCCGGCGCGGATCTGCGCATTGACCAGCGCCAGTTCCTCGGCCAGCTCCACGTGACTGACCGACATTTCTTCGGCCACTCGTTCAATGGTAGTCGGCAGCGCCAGGCCCGATTCGACGCACACCACCATCAGGTCCAGCGCGTCAGGAAATGCCGCCCGCAACCGGCCTTGGCGCGCCTGTTTGCGCTTGCCGACGTACAGCGACGGCAGCAGCCAGCCGATGCCGGCGACCATGGTCACGGCCAGCAGAACGATGATCCCGGAGACCTTGATCATCGGCAGCAACAGCACCGTGATGCCGAGCAGCGACAGCGGCAGCATCAGGCGCACGGCCCAGTAGACCTGCACCGCCGAAGCGGAACGGTAGCCGGCATGCGTCAACAAGGTCTGGGTGGCCGATGCCCGGGTCGGGTCGCTCGAGGCAAAGCGCTGGCCGACCCGCTCCAGCAACAGTTGTAGGTTACCCGGCGCCTCCTGCCCCGCCGAGCTGCCGGAATAGCCCCGTTTGATCAACGCCAGGCGGCGCTGCACCGGGTCCTGCAAACCCAACATCAACAACAGTACGGCGGCCGCCGCCAGTACGGTACTCAAACCGATCGAGGCGACAAACAGCAGGCGTGCCAATTCCTCGTTCCCGGTAAAGCGACTGAACAACCCGAGCAAAAAATCCATGATCGATACCTCGCGGCAGGACAGCGTTCAGACCTGGATCCGGATGATCCTGCGTATCCAGAAAATCCCCATCAACATGGCGCAGAAAGCGCCGATGATCAGCTTGTGGCCGATGGGGTCGTTGATCAGCACCGGCATGTAGCTGGGGCTGGTGAGGACGATGGCGATCGCCAGCACGAAGGGAATCGCCACCAGCACCCAGGCCGACATCCGCCCTTCTGCCGACAGCGTGCGGACCTTGCGCTGGAAGCGGAAGCGCCCGCGAATCAAGCGGCTGAGACGCTCCAGCACTTCCGTCAGGTTGCCGCCGGTTTCGCGGTGGATCAGGATCGAAGTCACCAGCATCATCACCGTCATGCTCGGCATGCGCTCCAACAGGCCGAGCATGGCCCGCCGCACGTCATTGCCATAGTTGATGTCGGCGAAGGTCAGGCCGAATTCGTGGGCCACCGGGCCTTTGTGTTCATCGGCCACCAAGCGCAGGGTTTCGTTGAACGGATGGCCGGCGCGCAACGCCCGGCACATGGCGTCCAACGCATCGGGCAGGCCTTCTTCGAACGCAGCGAAGCGTTTGCTGCGGTCACGCAGGATTTTCAGCACCGGCATCCAGAACGCCGCAAATGCCGCGGCCAGGGCCATCCACCAGACCGGCGAAACCATCAGCACCAGGGCGGCGGCCGCTACGCTCAGGACCAGGCCGAGCAGCATCACCCGATAAGCCCGGTATTCATGGCCGGCCTGCTCGATGAGTTGGTTCAGGTTGGCCATGAACGGCAACTGCTCGAGGCGCGCTTCCAGTGGCGAGAGGCGTGTCAGGTATTTCTGGCGCAACACCGTCTGCATGTTGGGCAGATGGTTGGCGCGCTCCAGTACATGCAGGCGCCCGCGGATACGCTTGCGCATCTTGCCGGCCTCGCCGAACACCGGCACCACCACGCCCTGGGACAACAGGAAGACGGCGATGAACACCATGCCCAGGAAAATCAGGATGAACTCAGCGGGGATATTATTCATGACTGCTTGGCCTCCATCCATTCAGGACGAAACAGGCTCAGCGGCAACTCGATCCCGCGCTTGGCCAGCACATCGCGAAACGCCGGGATCATGCCGCTGGGCCGGTAGTCGCCGAGCACCTCGCCGTGCTCGCCGAGGCCATGGCGCACGAATGAGAAAATCTCAGTCATGGTGATGACCTCCCCTTCCATGCCATTGATCTCCTGCATGCTCACCACCCGACGCTTGCCGTCTTCTTGGCGCTCCAGCTGAATCACCACATCGATGGCCGAGGCAATTTGTTGACGCATGGCCTTGATCGGAAAAGTCGCGCCGGTCATCGACACCATGTTCTCGATTCGCCCCAGGGCATCCCGGGCAGTGTTGGCGTGGATGGTGGTCAGGGAACCGTCGTGACCGGTGTTCATCGCCGTGAGCATGTCCAGCGCCTCAGCGCCGCGCACTTCGCCGATGACAATGCGATCCGGGCGCATCCGCAGGCTGTTGCGCACCAGTTCGCGCTGGCTGACCTCGCCGCGCCCCTCGATGTTCGAAGGTCGGGTTTCCAGGCGTACCACGTGGGGCTGCTGCAGTTGCAGTTCGGCCGAGTCCTCGATGGTGACGATGCGCTCGTTATGGGGAATGAAGCTCGACAACACATTGAGCATGGTGGTCTTGCCGCTGCCGGTCCCGCCGGAAATCAGCACGTTCAGGCGCCCGCGGACAATGGCCTTGAGCAACAAGGCAATGGCCGGGGTCATGGTGCCGACCTGGATCAGGCTGTCGGTGTTGAGCAGGTCCACGGCGAAGCGGCGGATCGACATGCTCGGGCCGTCGATGGCCAGCGGCGGGATGATCGCGTTGACCCGCGAACCGTCCTTGAGCCGGGCGTCCACCAGCGGCGAAGACTCATCGATGCGCCGCCCCAGGCTGGAGACGATGCGATCGATGATGTTCAGCAGGTGCTGGTCATCGCGAAAACGCACATCGGTGCGCTGCAGTTTGCCGAAGCGCTCGACGTACACCGAGGCAAAGCCGTTGACCAGGATGTCCGACACGCTATGGTCGGCCAGCAACGGCTCCAATGGGCCCAGGCCGAGCACCTCGTCGGTGATCTGCTTGATGATCAACTGACGGCTGGCGGAACTGACCGGCGCCGAGTGTTCGTCGAGCAGGCGCTGGCATATGTCGCGAATCTGCCGTGCGGCTTCGACTTGTTCGAGGGAATCGAGCAGCGACAGGTCCATGACCTTGAGCAACTGCTGATAGATTTTTTCCCGCCACTCGGCTTCCACCGGGGTGACCTGGGTCCGGGTCTCGTAGGGCACATCCGGGATGGCCTGTTCCCAAGCCATCAGTTCTTCTGTCGGGTCCGCCAGGCTATCGCCATGCTGGGCGACCGCGGAAGGTTTACCGGGCTGTTTGCGCAAGCGGTTGCGAAAGTCGCTGATCATGGGTCATCCCCCGAAGAAACGGTTGAAGGTGCGTTTGAACAAGCCGTTGTTCTTGGCCATCCGGTGACCGACCAGGTCTTCGGTCAAATCGCGCAACGCGGCGGTGATCGCCGCCTTCGGCGCATGCAGCCCCAACGGCACGCCAGTGTTCTGACTCTGGCTGACCAGGTTGAAGTCATTGGGTAAGCGGGACAGGTTCGCGCAGCGCAGGGCCTCGCCGATGTCCTTGAGGCTGATCGCGGCGGCTTTGTCATAGCGGTTGACCACGATCTGTAGCTGGTCCCCGCGCACGCCCAGGTCTTCGCGCAGGATCCGCACCAGGGCGCTGGCATCGCGCAGGTGGCTGACGCTTTGCTGCACCACCACGTAGACCCTGTCCACCTGCTCCAGCACCGAGCCGGTGAGGTGGTCGATCTGCCGCGGCAGGTCCACCACCACCCAGTCGTAACTGGCGCGGGCCAGTTGCAACAGAGTGTCAAGCTGTTCGGGTTGGGCGTCCTGGGGCAGGCACAGCTCGCCGGCCCGACCGCCCAGCACATGCAAGGTCGGGCTGAAGTGGCTGCAAAATCCGCGCAGAGCCATGCTGTCCATGTCCTCGACCTGTTGCAGCACTTCCAGATGGCTGTGGGTTTGCGCCACGTCCAGGTAATGGGTCACGCTGCCAAACTGCAGGTCCATGTCCAACAGCAACGTGTTGCCCGCCCGGGCGCTGAGCTGCTGGGCCAGGTTGCACGCCACCAGGGTTGCCCCGGAGCCGCCCTTGGCGCCGACCACCGCGACCAGTTTGCCTTCGCTGCCATTGCCCAGGCGAACCTCCGCCACTAGGCGATTGAGAGCCGCCACCAGTTCCGTGTCAGCGATGGGTTCGGGCAGCACATCCCGGGCCCCGGCCTGCATCGCCAGGCGCATGCCTTCCTGCTCGCCCAGCGGTCCGCAGACCAACATCGGCGGACGCTCATGGGCTGGACGTTGCAGCAGCGCCGCCAATTCCTCGCGCCACAGATGGCTGACCCGCAACAACAGCAGATCGGGCATCCGCTCCAGGCCGTAGAGCGGGTCGACATGGCCGTTGCTCACCAGACGCGTGCTGACTTCCAGGCACGGCATGCGCTGGCAGACGCATTGCAAGTCACGCAATGCGCTGGCGTCGCGGCTGCTGATCAACAACCGCAACCCGCTTTTGCCGGTGACGGTCGCAAGAGGCGTTTCCCTGGTGTTCAGCATGGTGTGATCTCCGCAGAATCGGAATGACGCCCAAGGCTTTCGCGAGGCAAGGTGGCCCGGAAGGCGGGCAAGGTAATGGGTACGCCCAGGCCTGGGATGAACAGATTGAAAACGTAGTTCTGCACGCTCAGCTGGACATAGCGCACGGCCCGGAAACCGGTGGCGCTGACCGTGTCGGCAGGATTGGCCACCACGGCGCCATTGGCATCCAGATAGGTCAGGGCCAGGTTGGTGGTCGCCAGGTTGCTGATCAACTGGCTGGTGCCGGCGTCGGTCGCGGCATTGAAGATGGCCCGGCGCAACACCACCGGATCATTGATGTTGCACACTGCCGCCAGGCGCGCGCCGCGCCGTGCCGCTTCATCCAGGGCATTGGCAGTGAAGTACAAGCGGCCCATTTCCATCACGCCGAACAGCAGGATGAACACCAGCAGCCCCACGAAGGAAAACTCGACGATGTAGGTACCGCGCATGTGTTTATTGTTCATCACAGCGCCCTCATGACAGTGCTCGCCACTAGCTGGATACCCAGCGGAATGGCATTGCCGAAAAATCCGGGGATCGCCCCACCACAGTTGCCCGCGCCGATCACCGGGCAAAAGGTGTAGGTAATAGTCACCCGTACGTGATCGGTGCCGACTGCCGCGACCTGCACGTTCGCTGTCGTCAGCCCCGAGATCACGGCGCTGCCGGCCTGGCTGGGCACGCCGTACACCGCGACGTTTTTCGTCTGGGTCTGTAGCGTGTTGCTCAGGGAAATGCCACCCAGTGTCGAGTTCCAGGCCTGGCTGGCGACATAGCGGTCGGCATCACGGCTGGCCTGCAACAGCACGTTGTACTGGTAGAGCATCCGGCCGAACTCACCGAAGGCCAGCAGCAACAGCAGCAGCATCGGCAGCACCAGGGTGAACTCCACCAGTGCGACGCCGCGCTGGGCCTGAGGGGGATTGAACCGGGCAGGTTTCATGAGGCCTCCTACGAGTCGGTACTCGGATTGCCGCTGCCGTTGAGATAGGTTTTGTAGAGCTGGATGATTTGCGGGCCGGAGTCGCTGGACGGCGTCGGGCCGGGGACGTTGTCGCCCTCGCACTCCTTGACGAACTGGCCGAAGATCAGCGAATCCGAGCCCCCGCCATCTACCGGTTGCACGACGAAATAGCAGCCGAACCCCAACACCGGAATCAAAGTCGAGCCACCCTGCTTGCCGGTGCAGTTGCCCACTACGATTTTCAGCATCCGGCGTTCGAAGACCCCGTTGCTCTGGCAACCACTGGCGCCTCCCGCCACGCAGGCGGCGACCTGGGTCCGCCAGTCGTTGTAGTCCTTGATCGCTTCACCGCCGGCCGAAAGATCCCCATTACTCGACGTGACGGGCTTGCCTTTGTACTTTGCCTGGGCCAGTGCATCGTCGTAGGTCATCGCTGGCGTGCTCGACGAGGTCACCAGGTCAGGCGGGTAATCGGAGGAGTTGAGCGGACCGTTGTAGACCCCAAAGCGCGTATTCAAGCCCTGGGAGGTCGGCCCGGCCTTGTTGCCCGGCGCGGTCTGGACGTTATCGCCGACACTGCGGCAGACCGAACCACCGCCCGCCAGGTCCTCACGGACCGCGCTGCCGCCAGAGCCGAAATCCAGCAACTGGAAATTGCCAGGACCGATGGGCGATGAATTACCCGCTGCGGTCTTCAGGACCTGCAAATCACCGAACTGAAAGCCCCAGAAGTTTCCGGCGCCTGGGTTGTATTGAGTGGGATCACCACAAACCATCAACGGCGACAGGTCACAGGGGGAAGTGGGGCTCGGGCCGGCGGTGGCCATCGCTGCAACCTGCTTTGCCCCCAAACCGGCGCTGCCCACCGTCTGCACGAAGCTCCAGAAAAAACCGTTCAGTTGATAACTGGAAACGGTAACCCGCACGTATTTGGCATCGGTCGGGCCCGGGTAGGAGAACGGACCATAGACACTGCTGGATAACTCCACCGCGGCGAACGCGCCCGGGTTGCCGGCAATTGCTGTGGACAGTTCCATATTGCCCGTAGCCTGAGCATTCTTGGTCAGGGTATCCAGGGCCGCCGTGCGGGTCGTGCTGGCCATGTTGATGCCGCCGCTGACTTGGCTCAGGGTCTTGGCACCGCTCAGGGCCGCCGCGTCCACGGCGTTCTGCACGCGGGTCTTGTTCAGCAGCATGTGCCCGCCGTCCAGGGCCAGCGCCGCCATCATGGCAATCGCCACCAACGCGATGACCATCAACACACTCACCGCCCCTCCCTGGCGCTGAGGCACCCCGAAGGGCTGCCGAATACTGGGATTCATCATCACGTCCTCGTTGACTGACGTTGAGGATCGACTGCGTCATCGCCTGGGAGGCGAGGGATTTTTTTTGCGCCCGTTAGCGCAGGTTGATCACGCTGCGTTCGATGCCGCGGATCACCGTGACCGAACCACCGTCCTGCGCCTTGGCGACGCGTTGCACCACAGGTCTTGGCACGGGAGCAGCAGCCATCGTGATCACCGGTGCGGGCGCTGCCGGCGTGGCTATCACGGCTTTCTTCTCCAGATTCAAGGGATTGCGCAGCGCCAGTTGCAGCTTGCCTTCGGTCTGCGCGGTGACCAGCGCTTCCGCTTCGCTGGCTGACATCTCCAGGGTCACGGCCCGCACCACCACCGGCTGGGTCTTGTCGGTGCCGGCGGTCTGGTCGACGGCCAGCACCCGCAGGTTCTCGAGGATGGTCCGCGACACGGCATTGTTACTGCCGGCGGCAGTGGTCTTGGTCGCCAGCACATCGACCCGGTTACCCGGCAGCAGGAACCCGCCGACCCCCACCACGTCGTCCACCCGCACCGATATGGCACGCTTGTCGGGCGCGATCAGCGAGGCCAGGGTGCTGCCCCCCAGGTGCTCGCTCAATCGCGCACTGCGCACGATGTCACCGCGCAGGATGTCGAACGTGGCGATCTTGCCCACCGCCTGTTCAGTGGAGTCGAAAGCGTCGTCCGGAATCGTGTCCATCGGCATGCGCAGGGTCGCGACCTGCTGGGCCTCGACCATCTGCCCGAAGGGGATTTCCACCGTCGCCACCACCACGCTTCGAAGGTGATCGTCGGGGGTCGCGTTCAGTCGCGCGCTCAGCCAGGAGTCAGCCATCCATGCGGCACCAAGGCCCATTACCAAGGAAACGCCAATCAGCGAAAGCGTACGAGAGCTCATGTCGGTATCTCCGAATCAAAGAAAGTCGAGCTGAACGAAGTAGTTGTGCCAGGCCCATTCCAGCTCTTGCGGCAACAGCGGCCCGGAGCCGCCCAGGTAACGCTGGCGATCGAGCGCCATGTTCAACAGGTCACGGGGATGGCAAGGCACCAGCGGCATGCCTTCGCCGGCATACAAACGCTGCAATACGTAGCGCAACAGCAGCGGATCAAACGCAATGCCCAGGCGTTCGCACTCCTGGCGCCAGATGCGTTCGTACTCTTCGGGCTTGAGGTAGCCGAACTGCACCTTGTAGCCGATGCGCCGCAGGAACGCCTCGTCGGCCAGTTCCAGGGGATTGAGGTTGGTGGAAAACACCAGGATCAGGTCGAACGGCAGTTCGCAGTGCCGGCCGCCGCCCAGGTTGATGAAATCGCGTTTCTCTTCCATAGGCACGATCCAGCGGTTGAGCAGCTCGGCCGGTGCCATGCGCTGGCGCCCCATGTCGTCGATGATGAACAGGCCGTTGCTGGCCTTGAGCTGCAACGCGGCCTGGTACTGCCGGGTGAAAGGGTCGTAGCGCACGTCCAGTTGTTCCATGTTCAACTCACCGCCGGTGATGACGATGGGACGCTTGCAGCACAGCAGTCGGCGGTCGATGCCTTCATTGAGCATCAGGTTGTTGGTCTGGCTGTTATCGTCCAGGCGCTGGTGCACCTGGGGGTCGTAGATTTCGATCACCGACTCGTTGATGACAATGGCGTGAGGCACCCAGATCGCCTCGGCAAACAGCCGGATCAGCCGGCTGCTGACGTAGGTCTTGCCGGTGCCCGCCGGGCCGTAAATCATGATCGCCCGGCCGGAATTCAGCGCTACGCCCAACTGGTCGAGCATGCCCTGGGTCAGTACCACGCCGGCCAGGGCACGGTTCATGTCGGTGGCGGTGACGCGGCCATGGTGAATGGTCTGGATCTTGATCAGCGAACGATAGGTGCTCACCGGGAACGGCGCGGCGCCGATGTAGCCGCTGCGAGCCAGGGCGTCACGGGCGAAACTGCGACCGCGTTCGGTCAGGCCGTAGCGCAGCGCCTGCACACTCGCCTGGCCGATCTGGCCGAGCACTTCGACGCGTCCGTCCTTGCGCAGGAACGCCAGGACTTCCTCCAGCACCGCGCCGGTCAGCGCCAGGCGATCCACCAGCCGGGGCATGTCCAGCACACCGGCGTCGTGCAGGTGCTTGCACACCAGTTCGCCGAGAAAACTGTCGGTCAGGCCGGTGTCGCGGATGGTGCACGGCTGCGGCGCCAGGCGTTGGACGGCATCCCGTTCGCTGGGATAGGCATCGCTATCGTTGATGACGTGCATGACTAGCCTCCCAAGCCGCCGGCAACCAGCTGCCAGTAGACGCTGTTCAACGTGCCGATCAGGATCGCAATCGAATAAGGAAAAGGTTTACCGGCCACTTCATCCGAAGTGGGCGCCAGATAGGCCTGGGCCCGCACGATCAGCCAGTAACGCCCGAGGGTTTGCAGCAGTTGTCCACGGGCCAGGACAATCAGGAAACCGCACACGCCGCCGGCGATCAGGCTGAACAGGGCCGCCCACAGCGCGTAGTGAAACGGGAGGAAACTGCCGACCATGGTCATCAACTTGACGTCACCGGCTGCCATGCCGCCTACCGCGTACATGGGCAGGAACAGCGCGAAGCAGATCAGCATGCCCGACAGGCTGTCGCCCAGTCCGCTGATGCCGCCGATATAAACCTGGCTAGCCAGGCCCATGGCAAGCCCCAGCAGGACCAGTATGTTGGGAATGCGGTGGCGAAGCAGATCGCTCACCACCGCTACGCCAAGCAGTCCCAGCAGTAGTAACGTCGACAACAGCAGTTCCATGGACATGACGCGTCTCCCTAGTGTGATGATCGTTAGCAGGCGACACTGCAACCGAGCGAAACCTATCAAGAAGTTATCCGGATCTTTATTATCAAAACCGGCGCCTCAACAGGCTTCAACGCACTTCTGAGCAACAATGACTGTCAGCACGCAGCGCCTTTGACGGCGGCACAAAGTGCAGTGATCCGGTCATTCACAGCACCGCCCAACAGAACGAACATGGCGGCAACCGCTACGGTGATCAGGCCACCGGCTACGGCATATTCCACAATGGTCAGGCCATCTTCTTTGGCGAACTTACTGATCGAAGTTCTAATTATTTGAAGCGTCATGTCAGCTACCTCACTTCAATCGCAAACATCGTGAGAAATAACAACGTAAAACCCATTAAGAAGTTATCGAGCTTTCAAGGACTGACGAGAACCAATACGTCAATGGGTTTCACCGCACTTCTGCCGAAACTGCTGTCAGCAAGCCGCACCTTTCACCGCTGCACACAGTGCGGTTATCTTGGTGTTCACAGCACTGCCCAGCAGGATGAACATCGCGGCGACCGCAACCGTAATCAACCCACCGGCCACGGCGTATTCCACTATGGTCAGACCGTCTTCATCTTTGGCGAACTTCAGTACCGAAGCCTTGATTGTTTGAAGAGTCATTTCGCACACCTCATCGGGGTTGTTTTCTCAAGGGGCAGAACATTGCGAACTGCCTGATGCAACCCTAGTCAGGAGGCGGTCATTGCCGTTAGGAGGATTTTGCACATCCCTAGGATTATTTTGCGTGATTGCCAGCCATGGGTTGCCCGCACCCATACGCCCTTTGCGGGGACATCGCGCTAACGGCGGTTTTTCTTATAAAAATTTATTCAGCGAACTGATAGCACATTGGCAATACTGCTAGCTAAAGGGCAGAAAGAACCGCTGGGTAGTCGTCCTATGACACCAAATCAGACTGGAAAGCCAAGGCTGTTGTGGTTCGACCTGACTCATGATCAGTCCACGAAGGAACTCGCTTCCCAGTTCGAGGACACTTGCGACTGTTCCCTGGCCAAGAACGCCATGCTGCCCGATGGACAGCAGGTCGACATGATCTGCATCCATTTCGATCGCCCGGACACCCCGGGCCTGCGCCGGCTACTGGAAATCAAACGCACCGTCCCGGCCACCCCGATCACCATGTTTACGGTGCAGCACTCCGAAGAACTGGCGGTCTGGGCCATGCGCTCCAGCGTCTGGGAATACATGGTGCTCCCGCTCTCGCCCCCTGAGCGCAAGCGCTACCTGACGGCCGTGGTGCAACTGTGCGAGCTGCGCCGCAACGCCAGGGGCCAGGGCAAGACCTCGCAGATCGACCACTCCCCGACGCTGCCGGACAGTATCCGTCTCACTTCCGGACACCAGAAGCACCAGGCCCTCAACCACATCATGCTGTACATCGATCAGCATTTTCGCGACAGCATCGATCAGCGGGACCTGGCCAAGCGCTGCGGCATGACGACGTTTCGCTTCAGCCGCCTGTTCAAGGAAGCCAATGGGCTGGGCTTCACCGACTACGTGTTGAACAAACGCATGAGCTTTGCCAAGGAACTGCTCGACAACAGCCAGATGCCCATTACCAGCATCGGCTACGAGGCCGGCTTCAAGGACCCGTCCTACTTCGCCCGCGCCTTCAAGCAGTACGCCGGCTGCACCCCCAGCGAACACCGTTCGGCACAACAGATGCGCACGGCGACGCCCGCGCAAGCGATACCGGATGAGGCGAGCATGGAAGCGATTGAGAACCTGGTGCACAGCCTTGAGGGTTGAAGCGGCTTTTCACGCGCATAAAAAAACGCCGCTCAATGAGCGGCGTTTTTTTGAATTTGGAGCGGGAAACGAGACTCGAACTCGCGACCCCGACCTTGGCAAGGTCGTGCTCTACCAACTGAGCTATTCCCGCAAATGGCGTCCCCTAGGGGACTCGAACCCCTGTTACCGCCGTGAAAGGGCGGTGTCCTAGGCCACTAGACGAAGGGGACACGCTGCCCGGAACACATGGTGTGTGTTCCAGTGCCCAGATCCGTATCCGAAGATGGCGGTTCTGGTTTCACTCAGCCCTGCCCGAAGGCAACGCTGTTTAAAACTGGAGCGGGAAACGAGACTCGAACTCGCGACCCCGACCTTGGCAAGGTCGTGCTCTACCAACTGAGCTATTCCCGCATTGGCGTCCCCTAGGGGACTCGAACCCCTGTTACCGCCGTGAAAGGGCGGTGTCCTAGGCCACTAGACGAAGGGGACACACGTACAACATTCACTCCCTACCGCGTTTCGCTGAGTGCTTTACGCTGTAAGTGGCGCGCATTCTATGGATGGATTGGAGGGTCGTCAACCCCCAGATATAAATTTATTTAAATCAATGACTTCGCCCGGTTTGCAGGCGATTCACAGATTTTCCTCGCCCGGTCTCTGGCGCCTATATTCTGTCGCCCGCCAAGACGTTATAGTCGCCCCTAGAAATAGTGGCAATGTGCATCCATCTGGCGCTACAGCCCATAAACAGCGCGACGCCCGTCTAATCGGCCTATGCTCCTAATAGCCTAGCCACTACACTCATGACATGCGTACCCCAATAAAGAGGTCTTACCGGTGACACCACTCATGATCACCCTGCTCGTCGTAGCCGGGATCGCACTGTTGATCGCCATTGGCTACATGAACCATGTGGTGGAAAACAACAAGCTGGAAAAGGTCCGCACCAAGGTCGAACTCAACGATCGTATACGTCGCTGTGGCGAACTCACCGAGACCTTCCCCGGGCAGTTGATGACACCTGCCCTGAAGCTGCTGATGACGCGCCTGGAGATGAACGCCTGCCAGCGTTTGCTGAATCTGGATAAAGGCAATACTGCGGTCAAGGCACGCCTGGACGAGTTGAGCGCGCTGGCCGCCCAGGGCGAGTCGATTCCGGTAGGCAACCCAGCCGCTCCGATCCTGACCGAAGCCAAGGCCAAGGACGTGCGGTTCCTGCTCGAGGCCCTGCACGGCCAGATCACCCGCGCGGCCCAGGACGGTTTCCTGCCGCCCAACGAAGCCAAGCGCTGGATCCGCGAAGTGCGGCACATCCTGGTGCTGCTGCACATCGAGTTCTTCAACAACCTTGGCCAGCAGTCCTTGCAACAGGAACAGCCGGGTCAGGCCCGCCTGGCGTTCGAACGCGGCGTTCAGTACCTGCGCAAGCAGCAGGAACCCCAGGCCTACGCCGAGCAACTGGCCTACCTGGAAAAACTCCTGGCCCGTGCCAACGCGATGGTCCTGGCCAGCACCCAGCCGGTCGAAGGCGAAGTCAACCAGTTGACCGAAGGCTTGAAGGAAGACGAAATAAACGACGAGTGGAAGAAGAAGAAGGTTTACGACTGATACGGCGCTACCCTGTGACGGTAGAGCTTCTGTGGCGAGGGAGCTTGCTCCCGCTGGGCCGGTCCGACGCCTCGGGCGCAGCAGCCCCAAGAAAATCCCCTCCTCAACCTGACCCACCGCGCCATCAGGTTTCAGGGGCGCTACACGCCCCAGCGGGAGCAAGCTCCCTCGCCACGAGTTCTGTGTAGCCCCCAGGAGCCTCACCGAAGTACGCTCCTATATCTCCGGCTTGCAAAGCTGCCTTGTGGTGAATCCGCAATCGCGGGCTCACAACCTGAAATGCCCCACCATTCCCTTCAGCTCAACTCCCAACTGCGCCAGCTCGATGCTCGACGCGGCGTTGCCGCGCATTGCCAGGGACGATTGATCGGCGCTGGCGCGGATGCTGGTGACGCTGCGGTTGATTTCTTCGGCCACTGAGCTCTGCTGCTCGGCCGCCGCCGCGATCTGTTGGTTCATCTGCTGGATCAACGACACCGCCGCCGCAATGCTGCCCAAGGCACTTTCGGTCTGCAAGGCATCGCTGACCGCCATCTTCACCAGCTCGCCACTGCCTTGTATCTGCTGCACGGAGGCCTGGGCCGCCGCGCGCAAGGCGCTGACCAACCGCTCAATCTCCTCGGTGGACTGTTGCGTACGCTTGGCCAGGGCCCGCACTTCATCGGCCACCACCGCAAAGCCCCTGCCCTGCTCCCCGGCCCGGGCCGCCTCGATGGCGGCATTGAGTGCCAGCAGGTTGGTTTGCTCGGCCACGCTCTTGATGACGCTCAGCACCGTGCCGATGTTCTGGATCTCGGCGCTGAGGCTTTCGATGCTGGTACTGGCCGACGTGGCCGAGTCGGCCAATTGCTCGATGCGCGCCATGCTCTGGCGCACCACCTGCTGGCCACTTTCTACTTTATCGTCGGCGGTCTGGGCCGCCTGGGCCGCTTCCTCGGCATTGCGCGCCACGTCGTGCACGGTGGCGGTCATCTGGTTCATGGCCGTGGCGACCTGTTCGGTTTCCTCTTTCTGGCTGCTCACTTCCAGGTTGGTCTGCTCCGTCACAGCCGACAGCGATTGGGCCGAATTGGCCAGTTGTTCGATACCTGCCTGCAAGCCGCTGACAATGCCGCTCAAGCCCGCGCCCATCTGTTGCATCGCCAGCATCAACTGACCGATCTCGTCCCGCCGCGTCACTTCGATCGTGGCGCTCAAGTCGCCCGCGGCAATTCGCTGGGCCACGCGAATCACGCTACGCAACGGTGCCACGATCAGCCGGGTAATGACCCAGGCGGCGATCAATCCCACCAGCAGCGCCAGGGCCGACGATCCGATAATCAGCAGTGAGTTCTTTTTCAACTCGGTCTGCATGGCCTGGTCTTCGGCGGCGTAGGCCTGGTCAACCCGATCCACCACCTGGGCAGCCCGCTCGTGCAGTTGTTGGTAGACGGTTTTTTCCTTGGCCAACAGGCCGGTGTATTCAGCCAACTGCTGGTTGAAACCGCCGATGTGCCCGGCCACTTCGTTGAGCACGGTCTGGTAACCCGGGTCCTTGACGGTAGTCTTGAGGACTTCGGCCTGCTTCATGGCCTGTTCGGCCTGTTCGATGTTGCCTTCGGCCGCTCCCTCGACGCTGCCTTTGCGGCTCTGGTCCAAGCGGACCCGGGCTTCGTTCATGGCCTGTAGCATCAGCCGCGACACCTCGCTGACCTGATTGGCCTGCTCGATGAACTCGGCGCCTTCCTTGCCTTCGGTGTCCTTCAAGGTATAGGCACCGTCGTCCGCCAGTCCTGCCTGCAATACATCCAGGTTATTAGCCACGCTGGACACCGACCAACTGGCCATTTCCAAGGCCAGATCCTTGCTCTGGCTCAGCCCGACAAATTCGTCGAACGCCTTGCGATAAGCCGCCAGCGCCTGCTCCACATCGTTCATCACCGGGACATTGGCGGCCGACTGAGCCTTGAGTTCTCCGGCCTGGGCAACCAGTTGGTCGACACCCTGGCGCAGGGCATCGGCGGTCTTGGGGTCCGAGCGCGAGGCGAATTCCTGTTCCAGCAGCCGGACCTTGAGCAGACCGCTGTTGAGCGCAGACATCTGCTTCAACCCCTCGAAGCGTTGGCTGATGGTCTGCAGGGACCAGACGCCGATGGCCGCGACCACAGCGGTCAACAGCAGCACCAGGACAAACCCGATACCCAGTTTCTTTGCCATACCCAGGTTGGCAAAACGTCCTTGAACGGCCGAATTCATTGCGCTCAGTCCTCTGCCAGTGTGTGTTGTTCGCAGATTCGCAACGAGACGCCCTGCAACACAAGATGCTGGCGTCGGAATAATGGCAAAAAGCTACAGCCTCGTCGTTTTCAGAACGCTTGAGGTCGATCCAAGGCCGCGGCCCGGAAAAACGCCTGGGCCCTTGGATCGCGGGCATACGCCACGTTGATCCGCAGCCAGTCGCTGTCGGCCCCTGACGGGCTGAAAGCGGTACGCGAAGACAGCAGCACGCCGAACCGCTTGGCCAGGCGCTGCAATCCAGCGTAGTCACATAATGGCGGGCGTGCCCAGATAAAGAGCCCGCCAGCGGGCTTGCCGAAAACCTCCCAGTCGGCGTCTTCCAACACTTGCAACACCGACGCCATATCGACGCCCAGGCGTTGGCGCTGGCGCTGGACCAGCTTGCGGTAGGCACCGTTGGCCAGGAGGCTGGCGAGGACCGACTCGCAGAACCGCGAGCCGCCCATGCTGGTAACCCCCTTGACCTCGCTCAAGCGTGCAACGATGGGGGGCGGCGCCGCGATGAAACCGACTCGCAACGAGCTGCTCAGGGTCTTCGAAAAACTGCCCAGGTAGATCACCTCGGGGTCCAGCGCCGCCAGCCGGGTGCGCGTTGAACTTTGGAAATCGGCATAGACGTCATCTTCGATCACCCGCACGGCGTGTCGCCTGGTCAGTTCCAGCAACCGCTGGGCCACCGCCGGAGCGAGGCTGCTGCCGGTCGGGTTGTGACAGGCGCTGTTGATGAACAGGGCACTGGGTCGGCGAGTCGCCAGCAGGTTTTGTAGCACCTCGACATCCGGGCCGCGCGGGGTCCTGGGTAATTCGAGCATTTCGATCCTGTGCAGCCTGAGCAGATCGAACAGGTTCGGATAGCCGGGGCTTTCCACCACCACGCAGGATCCCGGCGGCAGCAGGGTCCGCACGATCAGGTCCAGGCCCTGGGTAGCCCCGGTGGTGGTCAGGATCTGGTTTTTGTCGACTTCGATATTGAGTTGCTTCAGGCGCCTGGACAGTTGCTCGCGCAGGACTGGCAGGCCCAACGGCGTGCTGTAGTTGAACAGCCCCGCCATATCGGTGCGCGTGACCTGGCGGATCGCATAGCCCAGGTCATCGCTTTCACGCCAACTCTCCGGCAACCCACCATCCCCCAGCTTCAACTCCCATGGCGAGCTGTCATCCAGGTCGCTGCGGTGCAGGTGAGCGTCCTTGCGTCGACTGTCGTGGGTAGACGCAAGCTCGGGCGAAGGGGGTGGCGCGACGAAAAAGCTCGAACCGTGGCGGGACGCAAGCAGTCCTTGAGCCACCAGGCGCTCACATGCCTCATTGACACTGGACTGGCTGAGCAGGTTGTCTCGTGCCAGTTGCCGAATGGAGGGCAGACGAGTCCCTGGCTGTACTGCGCCCTGTCGGATCCATCCGATCAGGGCGTCGACGATTTGCTGCACGACTGGCACCAGGGCCTGTCGGTCGATTCTCAATTCCATGAGCAACCAAACTCCTAAGCATTTGTTTTATTTCCGGAAACAGTTAAGCACAGGCTGTCCCGGGACGATGTACGTGAACGTCGCCAAAACCGCCGTTTTTCAAGCTTTGAAACACAATGGCGGGCCGATCGGGAGGAGGTGCGCACGCCCAAGAAAAAGCCCGCAACCAGGGCGCAATGCTGTTCACTTAAGGTTTATCACTTGTCGTGGCGAGGGAGCTTGCTCCCGCTGGGCCGGTCCGCGTTCGGGCATAGCAGCCCCAAAAAGCTTGGGACCGCTGCGCGCTCCAGCGGGAGCAAGCTCCCTCGCCACGGGCGGTGACGTCCTTAAGTGAACAGCATTACGCAACCAGGGCGGGCTTGTCCTACAACTTGAGGGCGAGTTTCCTCAGAACGCTGTCACCCCACCATCCACCGCCAGGGAGTGGCCGGTGGTAAATGCTGCCCCATCGCTGCACAGGTACAACACCGCGCTGGCGATCTCCTCGACCTTGCCGATCCGCCCGACCGGATGCATGGCGTTGGCGAACTCGCCTTTCTTCGGATCCGACTCATAAGCGCGTCGGAACATGTCGGTGTCGATCACCGCGGGGCACACCGCGTTCACGCGGATTTTCTTCTTGGCGTATTCAATGGCGGCCGACTTGGTCAGGCCGATCACCGCATGTTTGGAGGCGGCATAAATACTCATCTTCGGCGCCGCTCCCAGGCCAGCCACCGAGGCCGTATTGACGATGGCGCCGCCGCCCTGGGCCAGCAGTAATGGCAACTGGTATTTCATGCACAGCCAGACGCCCTTCACATTGACGCCCATGATCGCGTCGAACTCGTCGAGGGTGCCATCGGCCAGCTTGCCCTTTTCGATCTCGATCCCGGCGTTGTTGAACGCGTAATCCAGGCGACCGTAGGCATTGATCACTTCGTTCATCAGGTTCTGCACGTCGGTTTCCAGCGTCACGTTGCAACGCACGAACACCGCCTCACCGCCCGCGTCGCGAATCGATTGCACCGTGCCCTCGCCGCCTGCGGCGTCGAGGTCGGCCACCACGACTTTCAGGCCTTCTGCCGCAAACGCCTGGGCGGTGGCGCGGCCAATGCCAGCGGCGGCGCCCGTCACCAGGGCGACCTGTCCGGAAAACGTCATGCTCATTGTCAGTTCCTCGAAGAATGCGGGATCGGCGCAGTGTAGCCACAGCCCCGGGCAGCGCGGCAGCACTATCCAGATGCCGGTTAAGGGTTCATGGGCGCCGGTGATAACGGCCTGGTAGGCACTATCACTGCGTTGGATCGGCGTGCATTCGCTGTGACGGCAAAACCTTGCAGCAAGCACGTCGAAGGTCTATCAACAAAGCTTCATTCATCTTGAGTGCCAGCCATGACTGCCCAGACCAATCGCCAGTTCCTGCTCGCCAAGCGCCCGGTGGGCGCCGCGACCCGCGAGACTTTCACGTATCAGCAGGTCCCGGTCGGCGAACCGGCCACCGGCCAGATCCTGGTGAAGAACGAGTACCTGTCCCTGGACCCGGCCATGCGCGGCTGGATGAACGAGGGCAAGTCCTATATCCCGCCGGTAGGCATCGGTGAGGTGATGCGGGCCTTGGGTGTCGGCCAGGTGATTGCATCGAACAACCCGGGATTCGCGGTGGGGGACTACGTCAACGGTGCGTTGGGCGTGCAGGATTTTTTCCTGGGTGAGCCAAGAGGCTTCTACAAGGTCGATCCGAAACTGGCACCACTGCCACGTTACTTATCCGCGCTGGGCATGACCGGCATGACCGCCTATTTCGCACTGCTGGATGTCGGCGCGCCCAAGGCCGGCGAGACCGTGGTGCTGTCGGGCGCCGCAGGTGCAGTGGGCAGCATCGCCGGGCAGATCGCCAAGCTCAAAGGCTGCCGCGTGGTGGGCATCGCCGGTGGGGCCGACAAATGCAAGTTCCTGGTCGACGAACTGGGCTTCGACGGCGCCATCGACTACAAGAACGAAGACGTCCAGGCCGGACTCAAGCGTGAATGCCCCAAGGGCGTGGACGTGTATTTCGATAACGTCGGCGGCGACATCCTGGATGCCGTGCTCAGCCGCCTGGCCCTCAAGGCTCGCGTGGTGATTTGTGGCGCCATCAGCCAGTACAACAACAAGGAAGCGGTCAAAGGCCCGGCCAACTACCTGTCGCTCCTGGTCAACCGGGCACGCATGGAAGGCTTCGTGGTGATGGACTACGCCTCGCAGTTCGCCGCCGCCGGGCAGGAAATGGCCGGTTGGATGGCCAAGGGGCAGCTCAAGAGCAAGGAAGACATTGTCGAGGGGTTGGAGACGTTTCCCGAGACATTGACCAAATTGTTCAGCGGGGAGAATTTCGGGAAGCTGGTGCTCAAGGTCTGACACATAGCACTTGTGGGAGCGGGCTTGCTCGCGAATGCGGTAGATCAGTCGACTT
>NZ_JALJDX010000174.1 GCF_022952855.1 Pseudomonas sp. RGM2987
CCCCCGCTCCCACAGGGGATTGATGGCGGACCGGACGTCCGGACCGCCTCGACATCACTGCGGGAGCCCGCTCCCACAGGGGATGGGTGGGATCAGTGAGAGTGACGCGGCACCTCGGCACCGCGGCAACCGACCAGGAAGTCGAAGTCGCAGCCCTGGTCCGCCTGCAACACGTGGTCGATGTACAACTGGCGGTAGCCACCCACCAGCAATTGTTGCGGCGGGACGAGGTCGGCCAGGCGGGCGGCCAGTTCAGCGTCCGGGATGTCCAGGTGCAGACGGCCGCTGGCGCAATCGAGTTCGATGAAGTCACCTTCCTTCACTGCCGCCAGCGGGCCGCCGGCGGCGGCTTCCGGTGCCACGTGCAGCACCACGGTGCCGTAGGCGGTGCCGCTCATGCGCGCATCGGAAATCCGCACCATGTCGGTCACGCCCTGGGCCAGCAGCTTGGCCGGCAAGCCCATGTTGCCCACCTCGGCCATGCCCGGGTAACCCTTGGGTCCGCAGTTTTTCATCACCAGGATCGAGTCGGCATCCACGTCCAGTTCCGGGTCATTGATGCGGGCTTTGTATTCGTCGAAGTTCTCGAACACCACCGCACGCCCGCGGTGTTGCATCAGCTCTGCCGTGGCAGCGGAAGGCTTGAGCACCGCCCCCAGTGGCGCCAGATTGCCACGCAGCACACAGATACCACCGTCCGCACGGATCGGGTTGTCCAGGGTGCGGATGACTTCGTCCTGGCCGTAGATCGGCGCGTCCTTGGTGTTTTCGCCAAGGCTCTTGCCATTGACCGTCAGGGCGTCCGGGTTGGGGATGAGGTTGGCTTCGCCGAGCCGACGCAGCACGGCGGGCAGGCCACCGGCGTAGTAGAACTCTTCCATCAGGAAGCGCCCGGACGGTTGCAGGTCGACGATGGTCGGCATGCCGCGGCCGATGCGGGTCCAGTCGTCCAGGTCCAGTTGCACGCCGATGCGCCCGGCGATGGCCTTGAGGTGGATCACCGCGTTGGTGGAACCGCCGATGGCGGCGTTGACGCGGATGGCGTTTTCAAAGGCTTCCTTGGTCAGGATCTTCGACAGTCGCAAATCTTCCCGCACCATCTCCACTGCGCGCATGCCGGACATGTGCGCCAGCACGTAGCGACGTGCATCCACCGCCGGAATTGCGGCGTTGTGCGGCAGCGACGTGCCGAGGGCTTCAGCCATGCAAGCCATGGTCGAGGCCGTGCCCATGGTGTTGCAGGTGCCGGCCGAACGGGACATGCCGCCCTCGGCCGCGAGGAAATCGTCGATGGTGATGGTGCCGGCCTTGACCTGTTCGCTCAACTGCCAGACCACGGTGCCCGAACCGATGTCCTCGCCCTTGTGCTTGCCGTTGAGCATCGGCCCGCCGGTGACGACGATGGCCGGCACGTCGCAACTGGCGGCGCCCATCAACAATGCCGGAGTGGTCTTGTCGCACCCGGTGAGCAGCACCACGCCGTCAATCGGGTTGCCGCGAATCGCCTCTTCCACGTCCATGCTCGCCAGGTTACGGGTCAGCATGGCGGTGGGGCGCAGGTTCGATTCGCCATTGGAGAACACCGGGAATTCCACCGGGAACCCCCCGGCCTCGATCACGCCGCGCTTGACGTGCTCGGCGATCTGCCGGAAGTGCGCGTTGCACGGTGTCAGCTCCGACCAGGTGTTGCAGATGCCGATGATCGGCTTGCCATGGAACTGATGGTCGGCGATGCCCTGATTTTTCATCCAGCTGCGGTACATGAAACCGTTCTTGTCGGCGATGCCAAACCATTGGGCTGAGCGCAGGGAGGGTTTCTTATCAGACATGATCGATTCTCTTATTGTATGACTATATTGTTCTATCGTGAGCGTAACATAAGCGCAATTTGTCAGGTTTGGAAGTGTTGTTGGGTAAATAGTATTACTATATAGTCCGGCTCAATGAAGGGATTGTCCTGGCGTGCATTCGCGAGAGAAATCCCTCGAGGTTCCATAACAAAAACAATCGGAGACCGGACCCATGAGCCAGGAATTGCGGCTTATCCGTCGCATCACGCTGAAACTGATTCCCTTCCTGATCCTGCTATACCTGATCGCCTATGTGGACCGCTCTGCCGTGGGTTTCGCCAAACTGCACATGGGCGCCGACCTGGGGATCGGCGATGCCGCCTACGGTCTGGGCGCCGGGCTGTTTTTCATCGGTTATTTCCTGCTGGAGATCCCCAGTAACCTGATGCTCGAACGCTTCGGTGCCCGGCGCTGGTTCGCCCGGATCATGATCACCTGGGGCGCTATCACCATCGGCATGGCGTTCGTCCAGGGCCCCCATAGCTTTTATGTGATGCGCTTCTTATTGGGCGCCGCTGAAGCCGGGTTCTTCCCCGGCGTGCTGTACTACATCACCCAATGGTTCCCGGTACGCCATCGCGGCAAGATCCTTGGCCTGTTCATTCTTTCCCAACCCATCGCAATGATGATCACAGGTCCCGTGTCCGGCGGCTTGCTGGGCATGGACGGGGTGCTGGGCCTGCACGGCTGGCAGTGGCTGTTCATCGTCATCGGCCTGCCGGCGGTGCTGCTGACCTGGCCGGTGCTGCGTTACCTGCCCGACGGCCCGCAACAGGTGAAATGGATGGACCAGGCCGAGAAGGACTGGCTGACCGGTGAGCTGAAAAAGGATTTGCAGGAATACGGCCAGACCCGCCATGGCAACCCATTGCACGCCCTGAAGGACAAGCGTGTCCTGCTCCTGGCGCTGTTCTATCTGCCAGTGACCTTGAGCATCTACGGCCTGGGCTTGTGGCTGCCGACGCTGATCAAGCAGTTCGGCGGCAGCGACCTGGTGACCGGCTTCGTCTCGTCGGTGCCGTACATCTTCGGCATCATCGGCTTGCTGATCATTCCGCGCAGCTCTGACCGTTTGAACGACCGCTACGGTCATCTGGCCGTGCTTTACGTGCTTGGCGCCATCGGTTTGTTCCTGAGTGCCTGGCTGTCGGTGCCGGTGCTGCAACTGGCGGCGCTGTGCCTGGTAGCGTTTGCGCTGTTTTCCTGCACAGCGGTGTTCTGGACCTTGCCGGGGCGTTTCTTTGCTGGCGCCAGCGCGGCGGCGGGCATCGCCCTGATCAACTCGGTGGGCAACCTGGGTGGCTACATCGGGCCGTTCGTGATCGGCGCGCTGAAGGAATACACCGGTAGCCTGGCGTCGGGGCTGTATTTCCTGTCCTGCGTGATGGTGTTCGGGCTGGTGCTGACTGGCGTGGTCTATCGGCTGCTGGAGCGCAAACATGTGCTGCCGGCGGATCAGTTCGCGGCCAGCGCCCGGGGGGCTACGCGTAGCTGATTCAGAGGTTGTCCCGATCCACTGTGGGAGCGGGCTTGCTCGCGAAAGCGGTGGGTCAGCCTGCACTCATGTTGAATGTGAAGCCGCCTTCGCGAGCAAGCCCGCTCCCACAGGGGACTGCACGCGGTTCAAGATTTGTTTACAAGGAGAGATCCATGCGTTTAGTTCAGTTCGAATTGCCCAACGGCGAGCGCCGTGTCGGTGTGGTCGACGGCGATCAGGTACGTGAAGTGCTGGGCGCGCAGACGGTGCGGGAACTGGCGCTAGCGGCCATCGCGGCAGGCGTGAAGCTCGAGCAACAGGTCAATGGCCTGGGGTTCGGTGCCGATCATGACTACCCACGCTTGCTCGCCGAGCTGCGCATCCTGCCGCCGCTGGACCATCCGGACCCCGCGCACCTGCTGGTCAGCGGCACCGGCCTGACCCACCTGGGTAGCGCCTCGGCGCGGGACAAGATGCACCAGCAGGCGGGCGACGAGAGCGCCATGACCGACACCATGCGCATCTTCAAGTGGGGCGTGGAGGGCGGCAAGCCCCTGGCCGGCCAGGCGGGCGTGCAGCCGGAATGGTTCTACAAGGGCGATGGCAGTATCGTCGTCCGTCCGGGTCATCCGTTCCCGCTGCCGCCGTTCGCCGAAGACGCCGGTGAAGAGCCGGAAATCAGCGGCCTGTATGTCATCGGCCTCGACGGCAAGCCCTATCGCCTGGGCTTTGCCGTGGGCAACGAGTTCTCCGACCACGTGATGGAACGCAAGAATTACCTGTACCTGGCCCACTCGAAATTGCGCAGTTGCAGTTTTGGCCCGGAACTTCGCGTCGGTGAATTGCCGGAGCATCTGTCCGGGACCAGTCGTATCCTGCGCAACGGCGACGTGCTGTGGCAGAACGAATTCCTCAGCGGCGAGGCGAACATGTGCCACAGCCTCGAAAACTTGGAATTCCACCATTTCAAGTACAGTCAGTTCCTGCGCCCGGGGGACGTACACGTGCACTTCTTCGGCACCGCGACCCTGTCGTTCGCCGACGGCATCCGCACCCAGCCGGGAGATGTGTTCGAGATCAGCCAGGCCGAATTCGGCGCGCCGCTGGTCAATGGCATTGCCCCGGTAGACGCGGTGTTCAAGCCGGGTACTATCGGCACACTTTAAGAGGAGACTTGCGATGAACCAGATCCTTGGCCACAACTACATCGGTGGGGCGCGCAGCGCGGCCGGCCAGACCCGCCTGCAGAGCGTCGACGCGAGCACCGGCGAAAACCTGCCCGGCGAATTCATCCAGGCCACGGCAGAAGAAGTCGACGCCGCCGCCAAGGCCGCTGCCGCCGCGTACCCGGCCTATCGCAGCCTGAGCGCGGTGCGCCGGGCCGAATTTCTTGAAGCCATTGCCGATGAACTGGACGCCCTGGGCGATGATTTCGTGGCCGTGGTCTGCCGTGAAACCGCATTGCCGGCGGCACGTATCCAGGGCGAGCGCGGGCGCACCAGCGGTCAGATGCGCCTGTTCGCCAAGGTCTTGCGTCGCGGTGACTTCTACGGCGCGCGTATCGACCGGGCCCTGCCGGAGCGGACGCCGCTGCCACGCCCTGATCTGCGTCAGTACCGCATCGGCCTGGGGCCGGTGGCGGTGTTCGGCGCCAGCAACTTTCCGCTGGCATTCTCCACCGCCGGTGGCGACACCGCGTCGGCCCTGGCCGCCGGTTGCCCGGTGGTGTTCAAGGCCCACAGCGGCCACATGGCGACGGCCGAGTGGGTGGCCGATGCGATCATCCGCGCCGCCGAGAAAACCGCGATGCCGGCCGGTGTATTCAACATGATCTACGGCGGTGGCGTCGGCGAGTGGCTGGTCAAGCATCCGGCAATCCAGGCCGTGGGCTTTACCGGTTCCCTGCGCGGCGGGCGCGCCCTGTGCGACATGGCCGCGGCACGACCGCAGCCGATCCCGGTGTTCGCCGAGATGTCGAGCATCAACCCGGTGATCGTCTTGCCCAAGGCCTTGGAAACCCGCGCCGAAACCGTCGCCCGCGACCTGACCGCCTCGGTGGTGCAGGGCTGCGGTCAGTTCTGCACCAATCCGGGCCTGGTGATCGGCATCCGCTCGCCGCAGTTCACGGCGTTCACCCAACAAGTGGCTGCGTTGATCGGCGACCAGGCCCCGCAAACCATGCTCAATGCCGGCACGCTGCAAAGCTACGGCAAAGGCCTGCAAAAACTCCTGGCCCACCCGGGCATCGAGCATCTGGCAGGGCGCGAGCAGCAGGGCAACCAGGCCCAGCCGCAGTTGTTCAAGGCTGACGCCAACCTGCTGATCAACGGTGACGAAGCGCTGCAAGAAGAAGTGTTCGGCCCGACCACCGTGTTCGTCGAAGTGGCCGACCAGGCGCAACTCACCGCTGCGCTGAATGGCCTGCACGGCCAGCTGACCGCGACGATCATTGGCGAGCCCGCGGATTTCGAACAGTTCGGCGAATTGACCCCGTTGCTGGAACAGAAGGTCGGTCGCATCCTGCTCAACGGTTATCCGACCGGCGTGGAGGTGTGCGATTCGATGGTCCATGGCGGCCCTTACCCGGCGACGTCCGATGCCCGCGGCACTTCGGTCGGCACCCTGGCAATCGATCGCTTCCTGCGGCCGGTGTGCTTCCAGAATTATCCGGACAGCCTGTTGCCGGAGCCGCTGAAGAATGCCAACCCGTTGGGGATTCTGCGGTTGGTGGATGGGGTGATGGGGCGCGAGGCGCTTTGAGGGTTGCGGTGGGGCCGTTGCATTGAGGTTGAAGGTGCCGGCCTCTTCGCGAGCAAGCCCGCTCCCACAGTGGATTTGCTGCGGATACAAAAGCTGCGTTCGCCGTAGATCCACTGTGGGAGCGGGCTTGCTCGCGAAGGCGATGGTCCAGCCAACATCGAGTCTGAAGTTATGGCCCAAAGCCCATGCCCACATTGGGTTATCATGCCGGCTTTCCCAAAAAACGACCGATCACCATGACTGCCGTAACTGACACTCTGCTCGATGCCCTTCACAAATGCGACATGCTGATCATCGACGGGTTGCACGCATTCGATTTTTCCCTCGATGAGCAGGACCAGTTGCACGTCGAGTGCATGAACGGTCGCACCCTTGAACATTGGCGTTTCACCCCGACGCAGATGCAGGCGGCGACGTTCGACCCGGCCCGCAAGCACTGGATCATCACCAGCGATTCGGGCGATCACCACCTGGAGTGCGTGGCAGCGACCAGCGGCCACGATTATGAGGACGACGAAGATGAAAATGCGTAGTCTCTGGCCGTTGTTGATGGCCGGCAGCGTGGGCGCCATGGGCGTCCAGGCGAGCACCGAAGAGCGCCATCAACTGCTGGTCGGTTCCTATACCGCCGGCCAGAGCCAGGGCATCTATCGCCTGCAATTCGACAGCGCCACCGGGCAGCTCGATGCCAAGCCGCTGCAAGTGATCAAGACCGACAACCCGTCGTGGCTGACCCTTTCGCCGGACATGAGCCGGCTGTTCGTGGTCAACGAAAACGGGCCGGGACAGAAAGACCCGGTGGGCAAAGTCAGCAGCTACGCCGTTGACCCCAAGACCCATGCATTGAGCCTGATCAACCAGGTGCAATCGCTGGGCAACGAGCCGACCCACTCCAGCCTCAGCGGCGACGGCCGACACCTGCTGGTCAGCAATTATTCTGTGGTCGAAGACCCGGGCGGCACCCTGGCGGTTCTGCCGGTAGCGGCCGACGGCAAGCTGTCGCCGCCGGTGCAGTTGAGCAGCCACCGGCCGAGCCGGGTCAATCCCGAGCGGCAGATGTCCGCCCATGTGCACTCGGCGGTGTCCTCGCCCGATGGCAAGTATGTGTTCGCCAACGACCTGGGGGCGGACAAGGTGTTCATCTACCGCTACGACCCCAAGGCCAACCCCGAGCTGCCATTGACCGCTGCCGATCCGGCCTTCGTGCAATTGCCGCCCGGCAGCGGCCCGCGCCATCTGCTGTTCAGCGCCGACGGCAAGCACGCCTGGCTGACCATGGAGATGAGCGCCCAGGTGGCGGTGTTCGACTACCAGGACGGACGCCTGACCCAGCGCCAACTGGTGGACCTGGCGGCCGGCAAGCCTCAGCCGGGCAGGGCGGCCGCGGCATTGCATGCCTCCAAGGACGGCAAGTTCCTCTACGTCAGTAACCGGGGCACCACCAACGAAGTGCTGGTGTTTGCCATCGACCCGGCGGCCGGCACGCTGAAAGAGCTGCAACGGCGCTCCGTGGAGGGCGATCATCCCCGGGAGTTCAGCCTCGACCCGAGCGGCAGATTCCTGTTGATTGCCAACCAGAAGAGCAACCAGATCGTGGTGCTCGAGCGCGATCCGAAGACCGGCCTGCTGGGTAAAACCGTGCAGAAACTGCCGATGGATGCGCCGAGCGACTTGAAATTCATGGTCCGTCAATAGACCGCAGGCCCCGTTGTCCGGGGCCTGCGCCGTTGTATCAATGGCGCTGATATTCGCTAGCAGTGCAAAGCATTTCAAGACGAGACGCCTCGGCGCGTAAGTTTGCTTCACGGCCCAACCGGGCATGACCGCCAACTGAATCCGAGGACTACCGCCATGAATCTGAATCTCTTCTCCGTGATCGCCGCTTCCGCTATTTCCGCCACCGTGGCTCTGCCAGCCAGCGCCAGCATCGAGATCAGCAACCGGAAAAACCACACCCAGAGCTACACCGAGAAATACCTGCAACAGAGCGCCAACTTCTACGCCGCGCTGGATCACAAGACCCAACACTGAGCGACGCGCTGCATCTGAAGCCTGCGATCTTTTCATCTTTCAACAAGAGAAAAGATCGCAGGCTTCGTCGTTTCCAGGGTTCGCAGGAAATCCTGCTGTAATATCACATGGCCATATGTTTAAATTTGACGCTGATAAATTGACACCTTGCCGATAAGGATCGACCCATGGTGATGCGTCTGGCCGTGATGCTGCTGTTTCTTTATTCCACCCCGATTGTGTCTGCCGCCCAACCGGTGCCCGGTGAGCTGGAAGTGGCGCGGGAGCGTTTATTGAGTCTGCTAAGCGATTGAACTTGATTGCTTTTGTGGCGAGGGAGCTTGCTCCCGCTCGATTGCGCAGCAATCGCAAAAAGGGTCTGCTGCGCAGCCCAGCGGGAGCAAGCTCCCTCGCCACAGGGTGATATGTTGGCAGTTAGTTACTTCGCCATGATCGCCACGAACAGCTCGGAATCGAGAAGCCGCTGCAACCAGCGCTGAAGGTTCGGGTAGGGCGCCTGGGCGAACCATTGGCGATCGACATGGGCGAACTGGCGTACGAAGGGCATCAACGCCACGTCCGCCAGACTCTGGTGCTGCGCCGCCAGGAACGGCTGGGTTTCAAGCAACGCTTCCAGCTTGCGCAGAAAACCTTCGCCCTCGGCCCGATAGTGTTCCGCCGGATGCTCCGGATGACGCTCGGGGTATTTGTAGCGATTGAGGTGAAGCTTGAACACTTGGTCGTTTTCACGAATCAACGCCGCCGTCAGCGCTTGGCCGGCGGGATCATCCAGCAATCGCCAGTCCTGCGGATCATGCCGGGCCAAGGCCCAGTTCATGATCTCCAGGCTTTCATCGATCACCCGGCCATCGGCCCACAGCACCGGCACCGTGCCTTTGCTGGACAGCGCGAGCATCTCGGCCGGCTTGGCCTTCAGGCTGACTTCGACAATCTCCAGCTCCTCCGCACTGTAGCGTAGCGCCATGCGTGCGCGCATCGCGTAGGGGCAGCGGCGAAAGGAATAGAGCACGGTACTGCTCATTTCACTTCCACCGTGCTCAAGCCGTTGCCTTGACGCCGCACCTGGATCTGCACCGGAATCCGCTCGTGCATTTCCTGCACGTGGGAAATCACCGCGACCTTACGGCCCTGGGCCTGCAAGCCGTCGAGGGCGTCCATCGCCAGTTGCAGCGACTCCGGATCAAGGCTGCCGAAGCCTTCATCGATGAACAGCGACTCGATCCGCAGCGTGCTCGACGCCATCGAGGCCAACCCCAGTGCGAGGGCCAGGGATACCAGGAAGGTTTCACCGCCGGACAACGAATGCACCGAGCGCAGTTCATCGCCCATCTCGGTGTCCAGCACCAGCAGCCCGAGCATGCTGCCGCCACGCTTGAGGCGGTAGCGGCGCACCAGTTGGCGCAACTGGGCGTTGGCATGGTGGACCAGCAGGTCGAGGTTGTAGGCCTGGGCGAGTTTGCGGAAACGGTCGCCGGTGGCCGAGCCGATCAGGGCATCCAGGCGCGCCCAGCGCTGATACTCGGTGTAGGCCTGTTCGATCTGCTGGGCCAGGGCCTGATTGGCATTTTGCCGGCGCTGATCCTCCGCTTGCTGGGCGCGCAACTCGGCGCACTGGTGCTCGCTGGCGGCGAATTGGTTTTGCAGTTCGGTGAGCGCTTCGGCCAGTTGTTCGGGCGCCAGGTTGCCGTTGTGCTGGGCCTGGTGGTTGTGCAGGCGCTGTTCGCGTTCAGTCAACAGCACGCGGGCCTGCTCGATGGCTTTCTCACTGTTGAGCAGGCGCTGGCGCAACTGGCCGATATGTTGATCGTCGAGGCCGAGCAAGGCGTCGAGGGCGGCGTCGTCCAGTTCGGGGTGAGTGCTGCGCCACTGAGCGATGTCGGCTGCCAGGCTCTGGAGTTCGGCGTCGAGGGCATGGGCCTGTTCCTGGCGCGCCTTGAGCTCGGCGGCCAGTTGCACCAGCGTATTGCGCAATTCTTGCAGTTGCCGGGTGGCCGTCGTCTCTGCGCAACGGGCCTGTTCCAAGGTCTGGTCGAGCTGCTGTTGCCACTGCTCGGCGCTGGTGTGTTCGCCCAGCAATTGCGCGAGGGTTTGTTGGCAGGCCTGCTGTTGCTCGGTCAGGATCTTGAAGTGTTGCTGGGCCGCTTCCAGTTGCTGCACACGAATCTGCTGGCGGTCCTGTTCCTTCTCCAGGGTCTGCTGGCGCTGGAGCTGTTCGCCGAGTTCGTCGCGCTGCTGCTCCAGTTGTTCGAGACGCCGGGCGATCTGCTGGTCGAGCTGCATGAAGGTCGCCGCGGGTTCGCTGCGCAGCGCTTGCAAGGTGTCCGCCGGCAATAGGCTGCTGAAGTGCCCCAGCTCGTCCTCCAGCCGCTGGCGATCGCGGGCCAGTTCCTGTTGCTGATTGCCCAGGTGCTGCGCTGCCTGCTGGCTGGCCGTTTCGGCGTTGCGCAGTTGCTGCGCCAGGCGCGCGGCGTCCTGCTGCAAGGTGAGCAGGGCGGTTTGCCGTTGTTCGTCCTGCTCAATGTGCTGGTGTAACTGGCTGTTCTGGTGCGCCAGCCAGGCATCGCGCTTGTCAGGATCCTGGGCCTGCAACTGCGCTGACAGCGGATGGGCTTCGAGGCTGGGCGCGAGATTCTGTTGCTGCTGTGCGAGTTGTTCCTGCTGCTGCTTGAATTCTTTCAGTTGGGCGATGACGCCGCTGTACTGCGTGCGCAGTTCGATGACTTTTTCATTGAGTAGGTCCACGGCCTTACGGGCATTGGCCTCTTCGGTTTCATCGTGGCGCCCCAGGCTTTGCAGCAGCGCTTCGGGTTGATGGTAAGGATGCTCGACGCTGCCGCAGACCGGGCAGGGTTGCTCGTCCTGCAACTGGGCGCGCAGTTGCTCGACGCTTTCGCTGCGGGCCAGGCGCTGGCGCTCCAGCAGTTCACGGGTCACGCTCAGGGTCTGTTCGGCCACCGTCAGTTCGGCCTTGGCTTCGCCGCCTTCGCGCACCAGTCGGTCGCGTTCCTGCAAGGCCTGTTGCTGGCGTTGGCCGAGTTCGGCGCCGCGTTTGTCCAGCTCCTGCTGGCTGGCCCAGAGCCGGGTCAGCTCTTCGAACGCGCGCTGTTGCTTGCGATTGTCTTGCAGCAGGTTGCCCAGTAGCTGGATCTGTTCGGCCACCGCCTCCGGTTCGGCACCGGCTTCCTTGTAGAGCACCTCAAGGTTCTGACGCTGGCTTGCAAGGTCCTCGGCGGTGCGCTTGGCATTGTGTTCCAGCGCGGCGAGTTCGGCCTGGCCCTGGTTCAGCCGATTGCTGATCAGCACCAATTGCTGGAGGCGATCACGATAGGCGTTCCAGGCCTCGCTCAGCGGTGCCAGCGGCGTGCTTTGCTCAAGCTCGGCGGCGATTCGCTGCAAGCGCTCGGCCACCTGTCTTTGCTGTTCAAGCAGGGTCTCGATCGTGCGCTGGCCTTCGGTGCAGGCTTGTTGCGCTTGTTCCTGGCGCTGGGCGCTTTGGCTGGCGTCGGCAGTGAGACGGGCCAGGGTGCTTTGTTCTTCAAAGGCCTGGCGCAGCAGCGGCGCGCTGTCGGTGCTTTGCTGTTGCGCTGTTGTCATCGCTTGTTGCGCGACGCCGAGGGCTTTCTCCAGCTCGGTCTGTTGCGCATGCAAGTCGATCTGCTGCTGGGTGAGCTGCTGGATCTGCGCCGCCAGGGGCTCGAGTTGTCGGCTCAACTGCGCCTGACGAATGAATTGATGGCGCTGGGGCGCAAGCTGTTCCAGGCGCGTCAGTTTCACCCGTTCATCCGCCAGGGCGTTCCAATCGGCCTGGGCCTGTTGCAGTTGCTCTGCCGCGCTGGCCTGTTCGTCCTGCAATTGACGCAGGTCTTTAAGCCAACTGTGCTGCTGCTCCAGTTGTTTGAGTTGCGCCTGTTGGGCCTTGAGCTGCTGCTGGGCTTCGTTGAAGCGCTGGTCCAGCTCGGCCCGGGCTTCGACGGACAGCGGGGTGATGCCGCTGGCCTGGTCCTGCAACTGCTTGTGGGCTTCCTTGGCTTGCTTGGCCTTGTCGAAGGCGCGCCGACCGAGGCGGGTGTACAGGGCGGTGTCGGTGAGTTTTTCCAGCAGCTCGCTGCGGTCGTTGTCGTCGGCCTTGAGAAATGCACTGAACTCGCTCTGGGCCAGCAGCACGGCGCGGGTGAACTGTTCGAAGTTCAGGCCCAGTGCCGCTTCGAGCTGGGCCTTGTACTCGCCTTTCTGGCTCGCCAGCAGTTGATCGTTGTCCAGGTCGCGCAGGCTCTGGCGGCTGGCTTGCAACTTGCCGCCGGCCTTTTCCCGGGCGCGATTGGCTTCCCAGCGGGCCCGGTAGCGCCGCCCATCGACGCCGCGGAAATCCACTTCCGCATAGCCATCGCCGGTGCCCCGGCGCAACAGCGTGCGCGGATCGCCGGTGGCAATTTCACCGTCGGCGTCCGGGACCTTGGCATCGCGCCCGGTGTTGCTCAGGCGTGGCACGGCGCCGAACAGCGCCAGGCACAAGGCATCGAGCAAGGTGCTCTTGCCGGCGCCGGTAGGACCGGTGATCGCGAACAGGCCGGCGCTGGCCAAGGGTTCGGCAGTGAAATCGATCTCGAACGGCCCGGCCAGGGACGCAAGGTTTTTGAGACGGATCGCGAGGATTTTCATGCTTGCTCGTCCTCCATCTGCACGTCTTGCAACAGCACGGCGAAATCCTTGAGGGTCTGTTCGTCCACTTCGCTGCCATAGGTGTCGTGCCAGGCGCGGCTGAACAGTTCCTGCGGGCTGAGTTGATCCAGTTCGATCAGGCTGGCGGCGTCGTCGGCGCTGGCGTTGCCACCGTTGCCGGCGTATTCGGCAGCGATCCGCACCAGTCGCACGGCCTTGCCTTGCAGCGCGGTTTCCACCTGGTGGCGCAGGTCCGGCTGCGGCTCGTCGAGGCGCACCCGCACTTCCAACCAGGGTTGGCGCTGGATGTCGGCCAGCAGGTCGATGTCCGGCAGGTCCTTGAGTTGCACCAGGATCTCGGCCAGAGGCGCCGGGCCCAGGCGTTGCAGGTTGACGGCCCGGGGAATAAGCCGTGGCTCGACCTTGACCAGGGTTTCGCCATCCAGCGTGATATCGAGGATCTGGTGCTGATAGCCGATCTCCGAGAACGACAGCGGAATTGGCGAGCCGCTGTAGCGGATGCGCTCCTCACCGTTGACCTTCTGTGGTTTATGCAAATGGCCGAGGGCGACGTAGCTGATGCTCGGGCCGAACAGGCTGGCGGGCAGGGCTTCTGCATTGCCGATGATCAGGCTGCGTTCGGAGTCCTCGGAGACCGAGCCACCGGCCATGTGCGCGTGGCTGACGGCAATCAGCGCCTGGCCTTTCTTGCGCTTGCTGTTGGCGGCGGCGATCAGCCATTCATGTACCTGGCCGATACCGCGTAGGTAGTCATCGCCCAGTTGCGCGCCGGTGACTTCGGCCGGGCGCAGGAACGGCAGGGCCAGGCACCAGGCCTTGACCTTGCCCTTGGCGTCGGGCAACGGTAGCAGCAGGCGCTCGACATCCAGTTGCCCATCGTCCAGCCACAACACCCGGCCCAGGGCATGGGTGCGCAGGCGCCGCATCAGCGGCGCCGGCAGCTCGATGCGCGAGCCGGAATCGTGGTTACCGGCGATCATCACGATGGTCAGGTTGGCATTCTGTTCGTGGGCACTGACGATGAAATCGTACAGCCGCTCCTGGGCTTTGACCGGCGGGTTGACGGTGTCGAAGATATCGCCGGCAATCAGCAGCACATCAGGTTTTTCGCTCGCCAGCTGGCGCAGCAGCCACTCGAGGAAACACCCGTGCTCGAAATCGCGCTCCTGGCCGTGCAGGTTCTGCCCCAGGTGCCAGTCGGAGGTGTGAAACAGACGCAAGGCAAACTCCAGAAAACAAGTAATGGCCGCGTGAAGAAAAGCGGCTGAAAAAAGCGGAGTTTACTGGGAAACAACGCAGAGGACCCGCGCAACTTCGCAGTACTCGCCACAAGAGCGAAGAGCTTGCATACAGATTCTGCGCCCACCACAACCCCCTGTGGGAGCGGGTTTACCCGCGAGGGCGGCAGTCCATTCAATATCTGTTTGGCTGACCCATCGCTATCGCGAGCAAGCCCGCTCCCACAGTGATCTGGGTACATACAGATTCTTTACCCGCCACAAACCCCCTGTGGGAGCGGGTTTACCCGCGAAGGCGGCGGTCCATTCAATATCTGCTTGGCTGACCCACCGCTATCGCCAGCAGACTCGCTCCCACAATGGATCTGCTTCGTGAGCAAGCTCTGCTTCCACTCAGCGGGGATAAATCCCCTCGCCACATCAGTCGCATCATCTACGGAAACGCCCTACATCACTCAAGGAAAGGTCCGATTTACCCCCCTCTGCTTCCTTCATAGCGTGCATGTTCCTTCGAATAACAAGGAAGCACATTCCATGAAGCGCCATCACCTTTCGTTCGAGAAGCCATACCTCTCGAAAGCCACGACTTCTCGCCAGTCCATGAGCCATGGAAAACAGGCGTAGCGGCATCGGGTCGCCCCTCACACGCCTCTTCAGATGCACAGCATAAGTGCAGCACATCAAGGATCGACATGAACGACTACTCTCACCGCACGGACACGCTCAACCCCTACAAAACCATCGTGGTTGGGGAGCAGATAAAACACTGGATCGAGTTCCAGTTACTCGACGAGCAGGGCGAGCCTTTGGCGAATATTCCCTATCGGGCGCTGAACGAAGCCACACGCACGGACTATGTTCCCGAATATACGGGCCATAGCGATGCCCAAGGGGTGATTCGCATCGATGGCCTGCACCCGCTGCCCATCACCTTGCTGCTGGCTGCTGACCCGTTGGCCGAGCAACTGCAAACCCGTCGCTTGCGTGCCGAACGGCCTGAGCCGCCTCGTCCGAATATTTCGAATCGCTTTCCCTTGCATCAGCCGCAGCGTGCGGGTTTCTCGCCTATCGAGCAGCAGGCCCTCGCCGCCGGTCACGGCTACCAGTATTTGCGCATCGGTCAGCTCTGCGATCGATTGCCGACTCTCGATCCGCCGTTGGACGATCCTCAAAATCCGCCGGACTTTCATTTTCCAGATCCGACTTTCAGCGGTACTACCTTCGAATACGAGCAGTTGGAGCACCGGCATGTGCTGGAAGTCTGTCCGTTTCGGGCTTGGGCCTTGGTGCTGCATCACCAATCGGGGTACAGCCAGGCCAACGCCTATAACCTCGGGCTGATGAGTATCTTGGCTTATAGCAAGAAGTCAGATAAGGATCACGGTTCTATCAAGGAGTTCTTTTCTCAGCAGTGTCTGGACCTTTCTCGCGCACCTCGGATATGGGACGACGGTGACAACTGGCTCTGCCTGGTCACTGATGTACCGTTCAATGCTCGCTATACGAGTTTCGATCTGCTTGACACTAGTAAGGCAGAGCCACCGGAGGGGGACACCCAGCTGTTTTATGTCATTAGCGCTTCCCAGGTGTTGGTGGCTTGGCGCGGCACCGAAACTGATGGCTTTGATGACCTACTCACCGATGTAACCTTTCGTCCGGTTCCGCCCGAGGTGGCGGCTCTCTGCAAGCCCATGGTGCCCTGCGACGGTTTGGCGCCGGAGGGAAGTATGCATCTGGGCTTTCGTGCAGCTTTCGACATGGCCCAGAGAATTTTTGGAAAGGAACTGGGCAAGATGATTCCCAAAGATGCTGAGGGCAAGCAACTCTTTATCTGCGGACATAGCCTGGGCGGCGCTCTCGGATTAGTCCATGCCGCCGCGCTGAAAGATCTGAATCCACTACTCTACACCTACGGCATGCCCCGCACCTTTAGCCTCAAGGCGGTGCAAAGTCTCAGCGAGCTGGTGCACTTTCGCCACGTCAACGACACCGACCTGATCCCCAGCGTTCCGCCCGAAGCGGCTCTGGATAACTATCTGTATGACCTGTACGGGCCATTGGGCACCACACTAGGTTTTACCTGGTCACTGGCCCAACTGGCCGCCAGTGCCGTGGTTAAACACGGCGATCCTTACTGCCATCACGGCGAAATCGCCATGTTCTTTCGCGCCGAGCAGCATATACAGCGGCGGGGTTCGTCGTACCCGGCCTATCGCAACAAGGACGGGCTCGGTGCGCCGTATTACAGCACCATCTCCCGGCAGCTGTCGCATAAGGCCAAGTTCTACCTGGTGCCCAGCCTGAGCCCAGCGCAGGAGCAACAGGCCGGGGAGGCGCAAAAAAATCTGATCGGCTCCCTCCAGCCCGATGACCGCGCCGCATTCTTCCCACGGTACCGGAATGCCAAAACCGGTCGGATATCCGGTATTCGCCACCATTTCATGCGCAAGTATCAACCCTATCTGCACCATCTGGTGGAATCGATCAACCCCGAGCGTGACCCGGTGTTGAGGGAGAGGAAGGAACGGCAGGCGTTTGTCGAACAGATGCGCGAACACTATGCGGATATACATGAGCATGAACGGCTTCGTAACCGGGTGTTCCTCGACTTGCAGGGTCTGTTGAGCGAGTCCCTGGCCAGCACCTGGGAAGCCGAAGGCGGTGCCGAGGCGCTGCAGCGCTTCGATGGGGTGGCCGATCCCGAGATGTACCACACCGACACGTATATTTAAGGGGCTCAGCCATGATCAAGAAGATGCCCGTTGCACTGGTGTCCCTGCTTGTTAGCTTGAGCGGTTGCGCCAAGGATTACAGGCTGGCACCACCGGTCGACAGCGAACAGATTACCGTGACGGTAAAAGTGCCCGAAGAGCTTGAAGCGGAAGTGATGCAAGTCATGTATCGCTCGGCGACTTGCAAACGTGTTACTCACGGTGCGAGTGGTCAGCGGATCGAGCTAGAGGGTTATCACGGCATTGATGTGTATCCGCAACGACAAGGGCAGAGCAATATTTATCAGGCGAGTCTGCCGATGGATGGCGGCGGGCCCTGTAAATGGCGGTTGAGCAATGTAACGTTTGGCGTCGCGTACAAGGACCCTTCACGTTTTGGTGAAAATGTGACTTACGGCGCAGGTGGTGGCATCGTGGTGATATTTGATCACAACAACTCGCCGCGCGGAGGGGCCAACTTCGAAGTTGAAGGGGATCCGATAATTAGGAAGGAATACTATCCTTGGCTGTCAGAGACTTTTTTGGGTGGATACAACAAGGATATTAATCTCTTGGGTGAGGGCGGAATTTATGTAAAGTATCGGGCGCTACAGGCACGTCAAGTCTATTTCGAGCCCGTACTGCATTCCAATTTAATGCTCTATTCAGTCGGCGTTAAGGAGAAAAAAGAGGGCAACTTCGTTACTTACACCTACCCCGACGGCAGCGTTGTGGCAGATGGGCGACCAAATTCAAAGTTCTTGAAGTTACAAGCCATCCGCCTGGCTGCGGAGGGTAAGCGATGAGCCTCGCTCCGCCTATCGCATTGTCCATTCTCTTCGTCAGTTTGAGCGGTTGTGCCAAGGATTACAGTCTGGCACCACCGGCTGACAGCGAACAGATTATCGTGACGGTAAAAGTGCCTGAGGAGCTGGAAGCGGAAGTGATGCAGCTCAAGTATCGCTCCACGGTCTGTACGTTTACCGATCACACCGCCAGCGGTCGAGCCTATCAGCGGGATGGGTATCAGAGCTTGGATATCCAGCCTGTACGACAGGGGCAAAGTGATCTCTATCGGGCGAGTCTGCCAATGGATGGCGGTGGTCCCTGTCAGTGGCGGTTGAGCAATGTAACTTTTGGCGTCGCCTATAAGTACCCTACACGTTTTGGAGAAAATGTAACTTATAGTGCAGGGGGCGGCATTGTGGTGATTTTCGATCACAATAATTCGCCGCCCGGAGGGGCCGACTTTAAAGTCGCTGGAGATCTGTTTCTTAGAAAAGACTACTACCCTTGGATCTTCGAAGATTTTTTGGGGCGCTACAAAAAAACCATCAGCTTGACTGGCGAGGGTGATATCTATGTCAAATATCAAGCCTTGCAGGCACGCCAAGTCTATTTCGAGCCGGTCCTGCATTCTGATTTCGCACTGTATTCAACCGGACCAAAAGTAAAGAAAAAGGGTAATTACACCACCTATACCTACCCCGACGGCAGCGTTGTCGGTGATAGGGCTCACATGCCGAACTTTGCCAGACTCCAAGCCATCCGCCTGGCTGCGGAGGGCAAGCAATGATCTTCGCCCTACCAACCGACTCGACCGCCAGCGGCGGCCAGGGCCGTAATGGCAACAGAACTGCTGGAGTCGATCCCCCGGGCTATTTGGGATAAAGCGGCGGCAAGCCACTCTCGCCCAGCGGGTCCTGGGAGCGTTCTGCGGTGGGGATGGTGCGGATTGCCCGCCACAGGTCTTCGCCTTGCCAGTGCTGGCCGGTCTCGCTGTAGAGCGCGCCGTTGAGGCCGTCGAGGGCGTCGGACAGGGGCACGAAGCGTGCCGCCATGTCGGCCAGGGTTTCCGGTTGTTGGCGGGCCCAGGCGTCCAGGGCCTGGCGAGTGGCGTGGGGGTCGTTGGCCAGGCAGGCGCGCTTGAGGTCGTCGAGCAGGGTGCGTGGGCTCGGTCCGGCCTGGGTTGCGCGTAGCACGGCAGGTTGCGAGCGTGCCCGCCACCACAGGCCGAGGCCGAGCAGGGTGGTGCAGAACAGGATGAAGCTGGTCAGTTGCCAGTACCACAAGGCATCGCTGTCGACGGTGGTGACGATCTGCGCCGTGCCTGCGGGCGTATCCACCATCAGGCTCGGATTGTTCGCCACTTGCAGGGTCCGCGCAGGGAGGCTGGTGCGGTCGAGGTGGTCTTCCAGGGTGTTCCACCAGACCACCTCTACCGGTGGCAGCTCGATGGTGCCGCTGCGGTTCGGCACCAGGGCTTCACGGTCTTCGCGGCTGCCCACCAGGCCGCGCTCGCTGCTGCGGCTGCTCAGGACCGGTTGGTCCGGGTAACGCCGCAGGCCATTGATCTCGGTGGCGGGCAACGGTGGCAGCTGGGCGCTGGCCAGGCCTTCGGCTTCCAGGGTCAGGCTGCGGGTCAGGGAGTCACCGACCTGGCTGTGGGTCGGTTCCGGGCTCCAGCTTTCGCTCAGGGAAAGGCTGCGCGCCGGCAGCCAGGGCACATCGGCCGGGTAGCTGGCAGGCTTGGGCTTGACGCTCAGGCGCAGCTGTTCGGAACTGACGCGCATCAGCTGGCCGGGCTTAGGCCCCGACGGCACCGCGCCCTGGGCGACCGGTTCCACCAGCGTGGCGCTGAAGGTCTGGGCCGGGACGGTCAGCTCGCCGCTGCGCTGGGGATAGATGCCATACCGCAACTCGATCACACCGTGGCGCACATCGTTGATGACCTTTTCGTAGGTGCGCGATTCGCCCAGCTGTTCGGTGCGCGCATCGGGGATGTGCAACGGTGTCAGGCTGCTGTCGTCGTACAGCGACACCGAATGGTAGATGCGCAGGGTGAGGATCACCTGGGCCTGCACGTACACCTGGTTCTGGTCGAGGCTGGCTTCGATAAAGACCGGCGCCAGGGTCCCGGACGCAGTGCGGGTTTCGCTTTCGATGACTTGCAGGGTGATCGGCTGGCTGCTGGTTTCGCCCAGTTGCAGCGCGGGGATGACCACTGTGCCACTCTGGCGCGGCAGCAGCGTCACGATCCAGCGCGTGGTGGCGCGGTTCTCGCCGTCAAGGGTGGTCAACTGGTTGACCTGGCGGGTTCCGCGCACATCGAACAGCGCTTGAAGCGGGCTCAGGTCGGGTTTGCCAAACAGCGTGGCGTCGTTGGATTCCAGGGTCAGTTCCACCGTTTCCCCGGAGTTCACGCGGCCGCGGTCCACGCTGGCAGTCAGCTGTGCAGCCTGGGCGCCAGAGGCCCAGAACAACAACGCGAGGAAGTAGACGGTGAAGCGGGTCATTGGGTTTTTCCCTGGGCCTGATGGCTTTGCTGTTCATACCAGAATTTACGTCTGAGCAGTTCGCCGGGATTATCCGGGATCTGGCGCAGCCATTGTTCCAGTGCCTGGCGTTGTTCTTCTTCGTTGCGCTGGCCGGCGGCGGGGCGCAGCGGCGGGGTGGTGGTCTGCTCGTCCGGCAGTTCGCTGCCCGGCACATCCTGGGCACCGGGCGGCGCGGCGTGGGACGGCGGGTGTTCTTCCGGTGCTGCTGGCGTTTCGGCGGAGGGTTCTCCCTGCGCCGACGATTGCGCCTGAGCGTCGGCGTTCGGCGCCTGTTCGGCAGGCCCCGGCTCTTGCTGCTCGGCCGGCTTGGGGTCGTCCGCCGGCGGCGTCTGTTCCTTCAACAGGCTCTGCACCAACGCCTTGTTGGTCTGGGCGGGGCGCAGGTCGGGTTGCAACTCCAGGGCCTGTTCATAGGCATCCAGCGCCGCTTCCAGTTCGCCGCTGCGGGCCAGGGCGTTACCCCGATTGTAGTGGGCCCGGGCGTCGTTGCCTTCGGCGAAGCGCCCGGCGGCTGCGCTGTAGTCGCCGGCTTCGTACAGGGCCACGCCTTGCCACTGGCTGTCCTCGAAGTGCTTGGCGGCCTCGGCCGGGCGCTTTTGCTTAAGCAGGTGTTGGCCTTGTTGGTCGGGGCGCAACCACAAATCCTCGAATTCAAATGCGTGGCCGGTTTGCGGCAACGCCAACAGTAGCGGCAGGCAGAACAGCCAGCCGCGACGCCCGGCACAGGCAGCCAGCAATAACAGCGGCAGGAGCAACCAATAGCCTTGGTCGGCCCAGGTGTCCAGGCGCAGGGTCTGGCCGTCGCTGCGCAGATGGCGCGGACCGTCCAACAGACCCAGGCCCCGCAGGTCGCTGTCGTCCAGGCGCGCCGGGCGATAACGGCCGTCCAGCTCGCTGGCAAAGGATTTCAGGCCTGGGTTGTCCAGGCGCGGCACCAGAATCGAACCCTGGGCATCCTTGAGGTAACTGCCATCCTCCTGGGCCACCGGTGCGCCTTCGCGGGTGCCGATGCCGAGCATCAGCCATTGGGTGGCGGAGCCCTCCAGCGACTGGCGGATGCCTTGGCGCTCCTGTTCATTCAATGACGAACCGATCAGCAGGATTCGCCCGTGGCCGAGTTCGCCCTGGTCCAGCAGGGCCAGGGCCTTGTTGACCGCCAGGTCGGCACGGTGCCCGCTCTGCGGCATGATCGAGGGCTTGAGGGCTTCGAGCAGGTTGGCGCTGGTGGCGAGGTCGTCCGACAGCGGCACCAGCGTGTGGGCGCTGCCGGCGTAGACGATGATCGCGGTCTGGGCGTCGCTGCGATTGTGCAGCAGGTCCAGCACCTTGCGCCGAGCCTGTTCCAGACGCGTGGGTGGAACGTCGGTGGCGAGCATTTCGGGGGTCAGTTCCAGCAGCACCACCAGTGGGTCGGCGGGACGTTGGCTGGTCTGTTCGACGCGCGCCCAGCTCGGCCCCAGCAAGGCCAGCACCATCAATAGCCAGGCCAGGCCCAGGGCGATCCATGGCAGCCGGCTTTCACGGCCGCTGCCGCCGCTGAGCAACACGCCATGGAAGGCCGGGGGCAAGATCATCTGCCAGCGGCCCACGCGTTTCTGCCGATGCCATAGTTGCCAGAGCAGCCAGCACAGCAAGGGCAGCAGCAATACGAACCAAGGCCGTAGCCAATGCGGCCAGAGCGCAATCATCGACGCCTCCGCAAGCGCAGGCGCTTGAGGCGTTGGCGCCACTCGGTGTGTTGGGTCGGTTGGAACAGCGGTTGGGTGAACAGGCGTTGCAATGGGTTGTCCGGCCAGCGCACCCGAGCCACCAGCAAGACGCTGAACAACAGCGCAACGGCCAGGGGCCATTGGTAAAGCGCCAGGGCCGGGCGGGCCTGGGTCGGTTGCTGGGCCACCGGCTCAAGTTGGTCGAGGGTGGTCTTGATCGCCAGCAACTGCTCGCCATCCTGGGCGCGAAAGTACCGGCCACCCGTGACCTGGGCAATGTCTCTCAAGGTCGGTTCGTCGAGGTCCAGGCTCGGGTTGACACCAAGCAAGCCAGTGGAGCCGCTTTGCTCGGGGTCGGCGCCAATGCCGATCGGATAGATTTTCACGCCCTCGTCGGCGGCCAGTCGGGCGGCGGTCAGCGGGTCGATTTCACCACCGTTGTTCGCGCCGTCGGTGACCAGGATCAGCACGCGGCTATGGGCCGGACGCTGGCGTAGGCGTTTGAGGGCCAGGCCGATGGCATCACCAATGGCGGTGTTCTTGCCGGCGATGCCGATCCGCGCTTCGTCGAGCCAGCGCCTGACGGTGCGGCGGTCGAAGGTCAGCGGCGCTTGCAGATAAGCCTGGCTGCCGAACAGGATCAAGCCGACCCGGTCGCCTTCACGGCCTTCGAGAAAGTCCCCGAGCATGTGCTGGACCAGCGCCAGGCGACTGACCTCTTCGTTCTGCCACTGCATGTCGGGAAAGTCCATGGACCCCGAGACATCCACTGCCACCAACAGATCGCGACCGCTGGCGGCGATGGGCAGGGGTTCCCCCAGCCATTGTGGGCGGGCGGCGGCAATCAGCAATAACAGCCAGATCAGGATAAACGGCGCCTGCTGGCGCCAGGTCGGCAGGTTGGCCCGGGCCCGCCGCCCGACAAGGCCTTCGAGGTCGCCCAGGAAACTGACCTTGAGCGCGGGTTCGCCACTGTCGGCCGGCGGCAGCACCAGACGCATCAGCCACGGCAGTGGCAACAAGGCAAATACCCATGGCCAGGCGAATTCAAACATGTTTGCGAATCCAGGTTTCGACTGCCTGGGTCAGCCCGGCGATGGCTTTGTCATCCAGTTTGCACTCGGGCTTGTAGGCGCCTTCCACCAGTACCATCCAACGTGTGAGGCCGGCGGCCGGGCAGCGGTTATCCAGGAACGCCAGCCATTTACGGCCATTGAGGGTATGGCTCTGGCTATAGGGGTAGTGGTTGCGGCACAGACGCTTGAGCAGCCCGTTGAGTTGCTGCAGCCAGGCCCCGGCCGGCGCACCGTCGTAGGGCTTGGGCAACAGGGCGAGTTCGGCCAGGGCCGCCAGGCGCGCCGGGTCCAGCGGTTGTTCTGCACGGGTTTCGGGGCGTTTGGCGGGGATGAACCGACGCAACTGCCACAGGCCCAGGCCCAGCAAGGGGATTAACACCAGCAGCAACCACCAGCCCGGTGCAGGCGGCCAGAAACCAATGGGCGGCGGCGCCATCAGCGGTTGCAATTGATCGAGGCTGCTCATCGGCTTTTTCCGGCCCGCTTGGGGTTCAGGTATTCGCGCAACTGTTCGACCATGTCGCCTTGGGTGCTTAGGGGCATCATCAAAATTCGCAGCTTTTGCGCGAGCATTTCCCAACGCTCCAGGCGCGCTTCGGCCTGGGCGCGATAGGCCTGGCGCAGCTCGAAATTCAAGGTGTCGAGCTCCAGCTGCGCGCCACGTTGGGCAAATCGCAGCAGGCCGGCGGCGGGCAGGGCATGATCCAGCGGATCGGACAGTGGCAGCAGCAACAGGTCGCAATGGCGCGACAGCAGGCTCAGTTGCTGCTCGGCGCTGTCGGACAGCGCGCGCTCGTCACAGATGATGATTGCCAGGCTTCCGGGCCGTAGCACCTCCCGGGCCCGGCGTAGGGCGATACCGAAGGAGTCGCGGTCCGGTTCGCCTTCGGGGTGCAGCGATTGATTGACCCGCACCAGGCGGTTGAGCAACTGCAACAGACTCTGCTTGCTGCGCCGGGGCTTGACCTCGTAGTGGGTGTTGTTGCCGAACACCAGCCCGCCGACCCGGTCGTTATGCCCCAGCGCGGCCCAGCCGATCAGGCTGGCGGCCTGGGCCGCCAGCACCGACTTGAACATCTGGCCGGAGCCGAAGAACAGCCGGTGGCTCTGCTCGATCATGATGAAGATCGGCCGCTCGCGCTCTTCATGGAACAGTTTGGTGTGGGGTTCCTGGGTGCGGGCGGTGACGCGCCAGTCAATCGTGCGCACGTCGTCGCCGGCCTGATAGACCCGCACCTGGTCGAAATCCACCCCGCGCCCACGCAGCTTGGAATGGTGCAGGCCAATCAGCGGGCTGCGCTGGCCGGGCGTCGAGAACAACTGCACCTCGCGCACGCGATGGCGCATCTCGATCAGCTCCGACAGGCTGACGCGGATGCCCGGTGCGGGCGCCAGTGGGTTATTCATGGTTCATGCTCAAGCGACAGCGACGACGTCGAGAATCCGCTGCACGACCCGGTCCTGATCGATGCCGGCGGCTTCGGCCTCGAACGACAGGATGATGCGGTGGCGCAGCACGTCGAACAGCACGGCCTGGATGTCTTCGGGGCTGACGAAATCACGCCCGGCCAGCCAGGCGTGGGCCCGGGCGCAGCGATCCAGGGCGATGGAACCGCGAGGGCTGGCACCGTAGGCGATCCACTCGGCCAGCTCCGGATCGAACTTGGCCGGGTTGCGGGTCGCCATGATCAACTGCACCAGGTATTCCTCCACGGCATCGGCCATGTACAACCCGAGGATTTCCTTGCGCGCGGAAAAAATCGCCTGCTGGCTCACCCGGCGCTCGGGTTTGGTTTCGCCGTTCAACGCTTCACCCCGGGCCTGCTGCAGGATCCGGCGCTCTACCGCAGCGTCCGGGAAACCGATTTTGACGTGCATCAGAAATCGGTCGAGCTGGGCTTCAGGCAGCGGGTAAGTGCCTTCCTGCTCGATCGGGTTCTGCGTCGCCATCACCAGGAACAGCGGCGACAGTTCATAGGTGCTGCGCCCGACGCTGACCTGGCGCTCGGCCATGGCTTCGAGCAACGCGGACTGGACCTTGGCCGGGGCGCGGTTGATTTCGTCCGCCAGCACCAGGTTGTGGAAGATAGGGCCCTGCTGGAAAACGAAACTGCCGGTTTCCGGGCGATAGATTTCCGTGCCGGTGATGTCCGCCGGCAACAGGTCGGGGGTGAACTGGATGCGATGGAACTGCGCTTCGATCCCTTCGGCCAACTCCTTGATGGCTTTGGTCTTGGCCAGCCCCGGCGCGCCTTCCACCAGCATATGGCCGTCGGCGAGCAAGGCGATGAGCAGGCGCTCGATGAGTTTTTCCTGGCCGAGAATCTGCGTAGAAAGAAAGGTTCGCAGCGCCAGCAGCGCTTCACGATGTTCCATCGGTGACTGTTCCTGGAAAGGGTGGCCCCAGGCGTTCGGATAACGTCGGGGCTGGGGGCGTTACTTTAATGCATGGCGGGGGTTGGCGACTAACGGGATTTTGATCGGTCGTGCGCAATTGTGATCGGCTTGGAAGCATTGTGGAGGTGGGCTTGCTTGCGATGAATACCTCTCGGGCAAGCGTACTGACCCGTGGCGAAGGAGGTTGCTCCCGCTTGGCCGGGCTGGCGCACCAGTGCGAAGCACTCAAAAAATGAAGGGCTGTTTATCCGGATGTTGGAGTGTTCTGTATCGGGCTACGTTGTCTTGCGCCATTGCCTACGACTGCGCCAGAATCCGCCGGCTTGTGCGCTTGGGAGGCAGGTTCTATCGTTTTCGGGTCGCTGGGAAATCAGCGATCGGGTTTGGTAGCCCGGATCTCTACATGACGCAAGCGTTACCTTTTACAGGTGCATCTGAGCATTTGTATTGACGGTGGCCATGCGTAGGGCGCTCTCGAGCGCCGGAGTCATGTGGGCCGGTCTACCAACCTTCGTATGGCCGCCACCCTCGTTCACGCCGGCATTTCCTCCTGGGCATCCAACAGCTGATCGAACTGGGCAGCCTGCTGGCCAACCGCGCACTGGACAACATCGAAACCCGCCAGCCGACATAACCCCCTGTGGCGAGGGAGCTTGCTCCCGCTGGGCTGCACGGCAGCCCCAAAACCAGCCAGCGCGGTTTCCCAGACACATCACGCCAGCCGGGCCTGCGACTGCTGCGCAGCCGAGCGGGAGCAAGCTCCCTCGCCACAAGGGACTTGTTACAGCCTCGGAATCCGGGACGCACCGCGGTACCTGTGGGAGCGGGCTTGCGAAGGCGATGGATCAGTTCATATTGATGTTGGCTGACACACCGCTTTCGCGAGCAAGCCCGCTCCCACAAGGGACCTGTGGCACCCTCGGAACCCGGGCACACCGCAAGTCCTGTGAGAGCGAGCCTGCTCGCGATGGCGGCGTCAAAGACGACACTAATGCCGGATTTCATCCAGCAACAATTTAACCGCCGGCCTGCTGACCAACTCCTGCCACGGGCCGTCATCCACGATCTCACCCCCGTCCATCACAATGACCCGGTCAAAGCGATGCAGATGGTCGACATCATGGGTCACGCAGATGAGTCCGCGATCGGCAAACACCTCGAACAGCAGGTCCCACAGCGGTCCGGTCAACCTGGGTTCGATGGATGCGCTGGGCTCGTCGAACAGATTGAATGTCCCCGGCTTGTTGATCAGGCGCAGCAATGACAGGCGTTTGGCCTCGCCGCCGGAAATATTCGTTGCGTTTTCACTGATGTGCCGTTCTGTAACTTCCTCAAGTTGCAGCCGCCGTATGGCGTGAGACAGTTGCGGTGATGCGTCGCTGCCGAACAGCACCGAATGCTCAAAAAGGCCTTCGAGAAACCGTGGTTGTTGAGGGCAGTACCTCAAGGCAGTTAGGTGTGAGTGGCGCGTCAACAGCGAAACCGATACCGAATCGATACTCAGGTGGTCTCGCGTCAACGCGTCAAGCCCGGCGAGCACTTCCAGAAAAGTGGATTTGCCTGCGCCGCTTGGTCCTGTAATGGCCACCGATTGGCCTTGGCTAAAAATCAGCGACTGCTTGATGGACAGACGAGGTTCACCCGTTTCTATTACGGCGCAGGGCGTGAGTTCCAATATTGAATCACCGTGAAAGTCCTTTTCTGCCTGCCGGTCGCAATGATCGAAATCCGCCAGCGCCAGCAAACTCTGGAACTGCCGCTGATCGGCAAGGAACTGGTCAAGCACCCGATAGCCTTCGGTCAAGGTGGCGATACTGAGCAGATAAGTCCCTGCAATGGAGAAAATGGCAACCAGTTGCCCGACACTGATGCTGGGTTGGCCCGACAGTTGATCCACGACTCCCCAACACAGCAACCCGCCGGTGGAGAGGCTGACGAACAGGATTCTAGCGGCGCTCAGTAGGCCACCTGAAGAGGCCGTGGTCACCGCAGCCGTGGCGTATCGCTCGAAAGCCTGGTTCAACGACAGCATCGCCGTAGGCTCGGCACATTCGAGTTTGATGGCTTTACCGGCGTTGAGGGTGTTGTACAGGCGGGCACTGAGTTCATCTTCCTGCTCGTTGACCGCGTCGATGTGTTTGCGGCGCCAGCGGATAATCTTGTGGGTTACCACTAGGTAGATGGCTCCAAGCCCGGTCATGCTCAGGAAAACTCCACTACCCCCCATATAAAGGAAAGCACCGCCGACCACGACAAACTCCAGGCATACCGGCAGGGCGACAGTAACCAGGAATGTCAGCAGTTGTTCGTGCGCGGTGATCCCACGTTCAACCGACTTTATGAAGTGACCGATTCGCCACGAATTGAACAGGGCGAATTCCTTGCCTAGCAGGCGCCTGATCCAGTCAATGGAGGCTGTCATGACAATGTGCTGGACCAATTTGCCCAGCACATGGATTTGCAGCGGGCTGATGATGGCGTGAATGCAACCGGCGACAATCAGGCCCGCCGTCAGCATCAGCAAGGTGTTGGACGCTACAGATGTGTCGCCATGCAACGTATCGATGATGGTTCCAAGGAGAAGTGGCGCAGCGAGCACGATCAGTTTGAGCGCCAGGATCGTGGCGAGGGTCGTTACCAGAAGTGCCGTATGTTTCCGGTAGGCGCTTTTGATCATGGTTTGTATGGCATGCATGTGCTCGCTCCGGATCATTCATGTTCATCGCGAAGCGATCGCCTGACGTGTTTTCGCAGGTGACTAATTAGTAGCAGCCAGATTATGGATGGGCTACGGCGCAGCTTCCGATGCTGGCGTAGGTCTGTTCCTGGTTCTAGGTAGGAAGCGCCCCATTGCCATCGCAAACCTGCTCACGATGGCAATGATGTCGGCGAAAAAAAACACTCAGCTATTCCACGCACTCGCATTCACCAGATTCACCGGCCGCTCACCCGCCAGCGCCGCCAGCAGATTCTCCACCGCACAACGCGCCATCGCTTCCCGTGTCTCATGGGTGGCGGAGCCCATGTGCGGGGTGGCGACCACGTTATCCATTTGCAGCAGCGGCGAATCCGCGCTCAAAGGCTCGCGCTCGAACACATCCAATCCCGCAGCGCGGATCTGGCCGTTGCGCAGCGCGTTGATCAGCGCCGCTTCATCCACCACCTTGCCTCGGGAGATGTTGATGAAAATGGACTCGGGACGCATCTGCGCAAAGGCTCGTTCACCGATCAGCCCTTGGGTCTCGGCGGTCAAGGGCAGGGTCAGGCAGATGAAGTCGGCCTGGCGCAACAGCCTTTCGAGGTCGCAATAGCGCGCGTTGAATCGTTGTTCGACCGCCGGTTTGGGCGAGTGGCTGTGGTAGATCACCGGCATGCCGAAGCCGAAGTGGCCGCGCTGGGCCAGGGCTTCGCCGATGCGCCCCATGCCAATGATGCCCAGGGTCTTGCCATGCACGTCGCTGCCGAAATGCTCGGGGCCGATGCTTTTTTGCCATTGGCCGGCGCGGACCAGGTTGGCCAGTTCCACCACGCGTCGGGCGGTGGCGAGGATCAGGGCGAAGCCGGTGTCGGCGGTGGTCTCGGTCAGCACATCCGGCGTGTTGCTAAGCAGGATCCGCCGTTCGGTCAGGTACTCGATGTCGTAGTTGTCGACGCCTACCGAGACGCTGGCGATGGCTTGCAGGTTCGGCGCCAGGTCGAGCAGTGCCGCGTCCAGCTTGAGGCTCGCGCCGAGCAGGCCGTGGGCGCCGGGCAGGGCGGCGCGCAACTGTGCCAGGCCGTGCGCGTCGAGGCGCTCGATGAGAGTGACTTGGTACTGGGCTTGCAAACGGGCCATCAGTTGTGCCGACAGCGCCTTGTACAACACCACATGCTTTTTCATGGACAGGTCTCGATTCAGGAATGGACGGGCGCCGGGCGTGGCGTCGCGGTTTTGGATTCGGCCCGGTCACTGGCGCCGGGCTTGAGGGCGAGGGTCAGCACCACCGAAAGCAGCAGCGCGCCGCTCATCAGCAGGAACGACATGCCCGGCGAGCCAGTGGAACCGTTGAGGTAACCCACCAGGTACGAGCCGCCGAACGAACCCAGCGCGCCCATGCTGTTGATCAGTGCCATGGCGCCGCCGGCGACGTTGGCGGGGAGGATTTCCGGGACGATGGCGAAGAACGGCCCATAGGGGGCGTACATGCAGGCGCCGGCGATCACCAGCAGGCTATAGGACCACCAGAAATGTTCAGGCCCCAGCAGGTAGGAAGCATAGAAGGCGATGGAGGCAATCAGCAGTGGCGGCCAGACGAAGCGCTTGCGCTTCTGCGCCTTGTCCGACGCCCAGGACACGCCCAACATGCCAACCACTGCCGCCAGGTACGGTAACGACGACAGCCAACCGGCTTCGACCATGCTCATCTGCAGGCCGGCTTTGAGAATCGACGGCAGCCACAGCACGAATCCGTAGACCCCGATGCTCCAGCAGAAAAATTGCAGCGCCAGGATGATGACCATGGGCGAACGAAAGGCTTCGGCGTAATTCTTCACCGCCTTGATGCCCACCTGTTCAGCCGCCAGCACACTTTCCAGGTCGTGTTTTTCCTGGTCGCTGAGCCACTTGGCCTGAGCCGGACGATCATCCGCCAGGCGCCACCAGATAAACGCCCAGAGCACCGCCGGCAGGCCTTCGATGATGAACATCCAGCGCCAGTCGAATTGTTGCACCAGATAACCCGACACCACCGACATCCAGAGCATGGTCACCGGGTTGCCGAGGATCAGGAAGGTATTGGCCCGCGAGCGTTCGGCCCGGGTGAACCAGTGGCACAGGTAAACCAGCATGGCTGGCATGACGGCGGCTTCGACCACGCCGAGCATGAAACGGATCACGATCAGCCAGTAGGCATTGGAAACGACGCCGGTCAACGTGGCCAGCGAGCCCCAGAGGATCAGGCTGACGAAGATCAGCTTCTTCACGCTGTGTTTCTGCGCATAGATCGCGCCCGGCACCTGAAAGAAAAAGTAGCCGAGGAAAAACAGCGCGCCGAGCAATGACGACAGGCCCGGAGTGATCATCAGGTCCTTGGCCATGCCTGAGGCAGCGGCGAATCCATAGTTGGCCCGGTCCAGGTAAGCCAGGCTGTAGGTGATGAACACGATGGGCATGATGTACCACCAGCGGCGGGTGGCGAGGTTGAGCGTTTGCATGTCGTTGACTCCTGAGCTTGTTGTTTTTGTTGCAGCAGGGTGTGTTTTGCGGTGGCCTCTATCGCGAGCAAGCTCGCTCCCACAGGGTTAACGTCAACCCCTGTGGGAGCGAGCTTGCTCGCGATGAGCGGTTTCAAATTCAGCCAACTGTTCGGCACGGGTCGGCAAGCCTTCCATGTCGCCACGGCTCTGCACCGCGCGGCTGCCAATCCAGTTGGCGCGCTGCACAGCTTCGGTGATGCCGCGGCTTTCCAACAGGGCACTGATCAGGCCGACGGCGAATCCGTCACCGGCGCCCACGGTGTCTACCACCCGGGCGACCGGCACACCGGCAACCACGCCTTGATCCAGATGTGTGCGGTAATAGGCGCCTTCGGCACCGAGCTTGATCACCACCGCTTCGGCGCCCTGGTCCAGGTAGAACGCAGCGATGTCGGCCGGGTCGTCGAACCCGGTCAGCAGCCGGCCTTCGCTGAGCCCCGGCAAGACCCAGTGGGCGAGGGCGGCGAGGCGGTTGATTTCGCGGATCATCGTCGCCTCGCTGGGCCACAGGCTGGGTCGCAGGTTTGGATCGAACGACAGGCTGCGACCGGCCTCGCGCATGCGATTCATCAACTCAAAGGACATTTCCCGAGCCGTGTCCGACAGCGCCGGCACGATGCCAGTGGCATGCAGGTGACGGGCTCCCAGCAGCGGCGCGGCAATTGAATCGATCGACAGGTGACTGGCTGCCGAACCACGACGGAAATACTCGACTTGCGGGTCGCTGCCATCGTCGGTGCGGGATTTGAACTGGAACCCGGTGGGATGGGCCGGATCGACCGCCACGTGGCGGCAATCCAGGCCTTCCTTTTCCAGCGTCTGCACCACGAAGCGCCCCAGGGAGTCGGCGCCGACCCGGCTCAGCCAACCGACCTTGAAGCCCAGCCGCGACAGGCCGAGGGCAACGTTGCTGTCGGCCCCGGCGATGCGTTTGTGAAAGTGCTGGACGCTTGCCAGGTCGCCGCACTCGTCGGCCACCAACATCGCCATGGTTTCACCGAATGACAAAATGTCGAACTCAGACATGGGCAGGCTCCCGCCGTGCGTGCCCGAGGCGGGACAGGGTGGTGACGTGTTCAGCGGTCAGTTGCAACAGGTCAGCGCCTTGCAAGGGGTACTCGGCGGCGCGCATCACGCCGGCCGGCATGTGCTTGAGCAGTTGCTCCCACAGATGCAGGTCTGCCAGGGCCGGAGGCACGGCAATCAACTTGCCATCGTCGCGCCGGGCCACGGCCTTGCAATGCACATATTTCACGTACCGTCCGAGCTGCCGGGCCGCCACGGCAGCCGATTGGTCCTGCCATTGCCAGTTGCCGATGTCGAAGGTCATGCCGACGGGCAACGCTTGATGCTCGGCAGCGGTGAAGAAGCGTTGCAAGGGTTCGATCCGCCCGCCTTGCAACGTCTGGTCGTTTTCCACCAGCAGTTGCACCGCACTGGCGGCGAGGAGCTCCGACAGGGCCGAAAGATCATGGGAGTCGGTGAAATAGCCGAGGGAGACTTTCAGCCAGGTCGAGCCGAACGCCTCGGCACGTTGCAAGGCCAGCGCCAGGGCAGGGTTGGGCCTGGGCTGGCCGGCGAGCCACAGCTCAAGGGGCGATGAATAAATACTTTGCAGGCCTTGGGTCCGTGCCTCGGCCGCCAGCCTGGCGGGTTGTTCGGTGGTGAGCAGTTCTTCGCGCCATTCGATGCGCGAGGCCCCGGCGGCGGCCAGCAGGGTGATGAAACTGCCTTGGCCTTGCTGTCGCACCAGATCGGCGCCGTAGCTGGAGAGGCTGATGGAAACGGGTGGTTTGGTCATTGTTCTTGTCCTTCTGAAACCGGTTTCAGTTCTGTTCAAAAAAATTTCAGTGCTTCTGCCGGCCCCTTCGCGAGCAAGCCCGCTCCCACACTGAAGCTGTTTACGCACGCCTAATGTGGGAGCGGGCTTGCTCGCGAAGGGGCCATCACTGTCACCGAAGATCCCCCCGCGTCGACCCACGCTCAATCAACCGCGCCGCAAAATCCAGGGTCTGCACCGGCCCGTTGTCACCGCGCAAGCGCTTGAGCAAGCACTCGAAGGCACTGGCGCCGATCTCGGCGGTGGGTTGGGCCAGGGCAGTGATGCCGCTGCCCACCAACGGGTACCAATCCAGGTCATCGAGGGCGATCAGGCCGACATCGTCAAACAGGTGACAGCCCAGCTCCCGCAGCACTTGAGTGGCGGCCAGCGCCGCAATGCCGTTGGCGCAAAACAGCGCCTTGGGGCCGCGGTCCGGTTGAGCAAGGAAGCTCTTGATGCGCATGCTCAGTTGGTCGTCGATCTCCAGCACGGCGCCACTCAGGGCCGGGCGCTGCTGGAGGCCGGCCTTGAAGCTGTCGACCCGCTCGATCCGCGAACTGGTTCCGTCGAACGGTTCGGTCACCAGCAACAGATCGCGGTAGCCCCGTTGTTCGAGGTGATCAAGAGCCATCCCGACGGCAGCGGGGTTGTCCAGGCCCACCAGGTCGCTTTCGAGCCGATCGACCTTGCGATCCACCAATACCAGAGGCATTTCGCTGCGCAATTCGAGCAGTTCGTCACGATGATGACCCAGGGTGTTCACGATCAACCCTTCGATGTTGTAGGCACGCAACAGGGCCAAGTGCTGGCGTTCCTGTTCGTCATCGCGGTCGGTGTTGCACACCACCAGGCTGTAGCCATGGCGACGGCAGGCGGTTTCCACGCCATGCATCACGGCTATTGAATAGGGGTTGCGGATGTCGGCCACCAGCATGCCGATCAGCCGGGTGCGCCCACGCTTGAGGCCGCGGGCCATCTGGTTCGGGCGATAGCCCAGCTCGCTGATCGCCTGCTCGATGCGCCGGGCAATGGCCTCGGAGAGCAGGGCACGGTCCTCGCCGATGAACCGCGAGACGCTGGCCTTGGAGACCCCGGCGCGTTCGGCGACGTCGAGCATGGTCACGCGGCTGCGTTGGGCAGCGGAGAAGGAATTCACGGATTGAGACCTGCTTATTGGAATTATCGAGGTTCTGAAACCGGTTTCAGGAAACATCAGAATTGGGTGGGTCGTCAAGGGCGCCTTGATGCGATAGCGACCGACGGTGTGCCAACCACAGGCTTGGCACTGCGATCCCCTGTGGCGAGGGAGCAAGCTCCCTCGCCACAGAGGGGTAGTCTTTTTGCTTTCCTGGTGTGGGCAGGTTCAGAGCTGGCTTATATAAGTCCCGGTACCCCTGAGAATGTTCTGCAGCGTCAGTTCCACCTCCGCCAGGTCCGCTGCGTCGGTGTCGTGGCTGATCTCCAGCACATCATCACCGCCAAGGGCGTCGGCGTCCGCTGTGGCAACTTCGATCTTCAGCAGGGTCGGCGACAGGGTGACTTTCACACCGTCCAGCGTCGAAGGCTCGCCATCGAGGGCGATCTCCAGTTCATCTTCGTCGGGGTAGCGGGTCATCAGGAACATTTCGCCTTGCGCGCTGTGGCAGCAGAGCATGGCCATGTTGTCTTCTTCGTCGTCGCACGGGTTGGCGATCAGAAGGGCGGTGGTCATTTGCATGGTGATGGCTCCTGGCTCGGTGAGCCTTGCGAGTGCGAAAAGCCGGATTTTGCCAGCCTGGAGAAAATTCTGCTGGGTTACTCATATCCGGTGACACATGCCAGGCCTCGAAACCGGGTGTGATTTGGCCCATCGCAGTGCCGTTTTTACCGAGGGCTGCTAGGGTTGTTCGAAGCGTACGCTAGCCGATGACCGAATATGTCGCAGCGCTGCAAGCAGGCAGGTTGTCGCACTCGTTAAGCTGCGCAACGGATGTGCACCTGCAAAGGCCACCCTGGGGTGTTTTTTGCAGGTGTCCATTGCATGCAAATTAGATGGAAAAGGATGTGACCTGCGGGTCCCGTCCAGCTTCACCCACCTGTCATCCTGTTTCCTCTGCCCGAGAATCAGGAACGGGATGGCCGACAGCCCCGCAGGGGGTTGCACGCGACGCTTTCATCAATAACAAGCCCAAGCGGAGTACCACAGATGGCGTTCTTCACCGCAGCCAGCAAAGCCGACTTCCAGCACCAACTGCAAGCGGCACTGGCGCAGCACATCAGTGAACAGGCACTGCCACAAGTGGCGCTGTTCGCTGAACAATTCTTCGGCATCATTTCCCTCGATGAACTTACCCAGCGCCGGTTGTCCGACCTCGCCGGCTGCACCCTGTCCGCCTGGCGCCTGCTTGAGCATTTCGACCACACGCAACCGCAGGTGCGTGTCTACAACCCTGATTACGAGCGCCACGGCTGGCAGTCGACCCACACCGCAGTGGAAGTGCTGCACCACGACCTGCCGTTCCTGGTGGACTCGGTGCGCACCGAGCTGAACCGTCGCGGCTACAGCATCCATACCCTGCAAACCACCGTGCTGAGCGTGCGTCGCGGCAGCAAGGACGAGTTGCTGGAAATCCTGCCTAAAGGCACCCAGGGCGACGGCATCCTGCAAGAGTCGCTGATGTACCTGGAAATCGACCGCTGCGCCAACGGCGCCGAACTCAACGTCCTGAGCAAGGAACTCGAGCAGGTGCTGGGCGAAGTGCGCGTGGCGGTGGCCGATTTCGAACCGATGAAAGCCAAGGTCCAGGAAATCCTCGCGGGGCTGGACGACAGCGCCTATGCCATCGATGCCGACGAAAAAAGCGAGATCAAGAGCTTCCTGGAATGGCTGGTGGGCAACCACTTCACCTTCCTGGGCTACGAAGAATTTGTCGTGCGCGATGAAGCCGATGGCGGCCACATCGAGTACAACCCCGATTCGTTCCTCGGCCTGACCAAACTGCTGCGCGCCGGCCTCACCGCCGATGACCTGCGCATCGAAGACTACGCCGTCAGCTACCTGCGCGAACCGACTTTGCTGTCCTTCGCCAAGGCCGCCCACCCGAGCCGCGTGCACCGTCCGGCCTACCCGGACTACGTGTCGATCCGTGAAATCGACGCCAGCGGCAAGGTCATCAAGGAGCGCCGCTTCATGGGCCTGTACACCTCGTCGGTGTATGGCGAGAGCGTGCGGGTGATTCCGTACATCCGCCGCAAGGTCGAGGAAATCGAGCGCCGCTCGGGCTTCCAGGCCAAGGCGCACCTGGGCAAGGAACTGGCCCAGGTGGTCGAAGTGCTGCCCCGTGACGACCTGTTCCAGACCCCGGTGGACGAGCTGTTCAGCACCGTGATGTCGATCGTGCAGATCCAGGAGCGCAACAAGATCCGCGTGTTCCTGCGCAAAGACCCGTACGGGCGTTTCTGCTACTGCCTGGCCTATGTGCCGCGGGACATCTATTCCACTGAAGTGCGGCAGAAGATCCAGCAAGTGCTGATGGATCGCCTGAAGGCCTCGGACTGCGAGTTCTGGACCTTCTTCTCCGAGTCCGTGCTGGCTCGCGTGCAGTTGATCCTGCGGGTGGACCCGAAGAATCGCATCGACATCGATCCGCTGCTGTTGGAAAAGGAAGTGGTCCAGGCCTGCCGCAGCTGGAAGGACGACTATGCCAGCCTGGTGATCGAGAGCTTCGGCGAAGCCCAGGGCACCAACGTGTTGGCCGACTTCCCCAAAGGCTTCCCGGCCGGCTACCGCGAGCGCTTTGCCGCGCACTCGGCCGTGGTCGACATGCAGCACCTGCTGAACCTGAGCGACAAGAATCCGCTGGTCATGAGTTTCTACCAGCCGCTGGGCACCGGTTCCGGCCAGCGCGAGCTGCACTGCAAGCTGTATCACGCCGACACCCCGTTGGCGCTGTCCGACGTGCTGCCGATCCTGGAAAACCTCGGCCTGCGGGTGCTGGGTGAGTTCCCGTATCGTCTGCGCCACACCAATGGCCGCGAGTTCTGGATCCACGATTTCGCGTTCACCGCCGCCGAAGGCCTGGACCTGGACATCCAGCAGCTCAACGACACCTTGCAGGACGCCTTCGTCCACATCGTGCGTGGCGATGCCGAGAACGACGCGTTCAACCGCCTGGTACTGACCGCCGGCCTGCCATGGCGCGACGTGGCGCTGCTGCGTGCCTACGCCCGTTACCTGAAGCAGATCCGCCTGGGCTTCGACCTGGGTTACATCGCCAGCACCCTGACCAACCACACCGACATCGCCCGCGAGTTGACCCGGTTGTTCAAGACCCGCTTCTACCTGGCGCGCAAACTCAGCGCCGAGGACCTGGAAGACAAGCAGCTGCGCCTGGAACAAGCGATCCTCACGGCGCTGGACGACGTCCAGGTGCTCAACGAAGACCGCATCCTGCGTCGCTACCTGGACCTGATCAAGGCCACCCTGCGGACCAACTTCTACCAGACCGACGCCAACGGCCAGAACAAGTCCTACTTCAGCTTCAAGTTCAACCCGCACCTGATTCCGGAACTGCCGAAGCCGGTGCCCAAGTTCGAGATCTTCGTCTATTCGCCACGGGTCGAAGGCGTGCACCTGCGCTTCGGTAACGTTGCCCGCGGCGGCCTGCGCTGGTCCGACCGTGAAGAAGACTACCGCACCGAAGTGCTTGGCCTGGTGAAAGCCCAGCAAGTGAAGAACTCGGTGATCGTGCCGGTGGGCGCCAAGGGCGGCTTCCTGCCGCGTCGCCTGCCGCTGGGCGGCAGCCGGGACGAGATCGCGGCCGAGGGCATCGCCTGCTACCGCATCTTCATCTCGGGTCTGCTGGACATCACCGATAACCTCAAGGACGGCGCGCTGGTGCCGCCGGCCAACGTCGTGCGTCATGACGACGATGACCCGTACCTGGTAGTGGCGGCGGACAAAGGCACCGCGACCTTCTCCGACATCGCCAACGGCATCGCCATCGACTACGGCTTCTGGCTGGGCGACGCATTCGCCTCCGGCGGTTCGGCCGGCTACGACCACAAGAAGATGGGCATCACCGCCAAGGGCGCGTGGGTCGGCGTGCAACGCCACTTCCGTGAGCGCGGCATCAATGTCCAGGAAGACAGCATCACCGTGGTGGGCGTCGGCGACATGGCCGGCGACGTGTTCGGCAACGGTTTGCTGATGTCCGAGAAGCTGCAACTGGTGGCTGCGTTCAACCACCTGCACATCTTCATCGACCCGAACCCGGAGCCGGCCAGCAGCTTCGCCGAGCGCAAGCGTCTGTTCGACCTGCCGCGTTCGGCCTGGACCGACTACGACACCAGCATCATGTCCGAAGGCGGCGGCATCTTCTCGCGCAGCGCGAAGAGCATCGCCATTTCGCCACAGATGAAAGAGCGCTTCGACATCCAGGCTGACAAGCTGACCCCGACCGAACTGCTCAATGCCTTGCTCAAGGCACCGGTGGACCTGTTGTGGAACGGCGGTATCGGTACCTACGTCAAGGCCAGCACTGAAAGCCACGCCGACGTCGGCGACAAGGCCAACGATGCACTGCGCGTGAACGGCAACGAACTGCGCTGCAAAGTCGTGGGCGAGGGCGGCAACCTGGGCATGACCCAGCTGGGTCGCGTCGAGTTCGGCCTGCATGGCGGCGCCACCAACACCGACTTCATCGACAACGCCGGTGGCGTGGACTGTTCCGACCACGAAGTGAACATCAAGATCCTGCTCAACGAAGTGGTGCAGGCCGGCGACATGACCGACAAGCAGCGCAACCAGTTGCTGGCGAGCATGACCGACGAAGTCGGCGGCCTGGTGTTGGGCAACAACTACAAGCAGACCCAGGCCCTGTCCCTGGCGGCACGCCGTGCTTTCGTGCGGATCGCCGAATACAAGCGCCTGATGAACGACCTGGAAGCCCGGGGCAAGCTGGACCGCGCCATCGAGTTCCTGCCGACCGAAGAACAGTTGGCTGAGCGCGTCGCGGCGGGCCATGGCCTGACCCGCGCCGAGCTGTCGGTGCTGATCTCCTACAGCAAGATCGACCTCAAGGAAGCGCTGCTCAACTCCCTGGTTCCGGACGACGACTACCTGACCCGTGACATGGAAACGGCGTTCCCGCCGTCGCTGGTGAGCAAGTTCTCCGAGGCCATGCGTCGCCATCGCCTGAAGCGCGAGATCGTCAGCACCCAGATCGCCAACGACCTGGTCAACCACATGGGCATTACCTTCGTTCAAAGGCTCAAAGAGTCTACCGGCATGAGTCCGGCGAATGTCGCGGGTGCGTATGTAATTGTTCGGGATATCTTCCATCTCCCGCACTGGTTCCGGCAGATCGAAGCGCTGGACCACCAGGTCTCTGCCGACGTGCAACTGGAGCTGATGGACGAGCTGATGCGCCTGGGCCGTCGCGCCACGCGCTGGTTCCTGCGCAGCCGTCGCAACGAGCAGAACGCTGCTCGTGACGTCGCGCACTTCGGTCCGCACCTGGCGGCGCTGGGCCTCAAGCTCGACGAACTGCTGGAAGGCCCGACCCGCGAAGGCTGGCAGACCCGCTACCAGGCCTACGTGGCTGCCGGCGTGCCGGAACTGCTGGCTCGCATGGTTGCAGGCACCACGCACCTGTACACCTTGCTGCCGATCATCGAAGCTTCCGACGTGACCGGCCAGAACGCCGCCGATGTGGCCAAGGCCTACTTCGCCGTGGGCAGCGCCCTGGACATCACCTGGTACCTGCAACAGATCAGCGCACTGCCGGTGGAAAACAACTGGCAGGCACTGGCCCGTGAAGCGTTCCGTGATGACGTCGACTGGCAGCAGCGGGCGATCACCATCTCGGTCCTGCAGGAAGGCGACGGCACCCAGGACGTGGAAACCCGCCTGGCGCTGTGGCTGGAGCAGCACCAGGGCATGGTCGAGCGCTGGCGCGCCATGCTGGTGGACATCCGTGCCGCCAACGGCACCGATTACGCCATGTACGCAGTCGCCAACCGCGAACTGCTGGACCTGGCGCTCAGTGGACAGGCGGTCGTGACGGCTAACTGATCCGGCGTTGAATGAAAAAACCCGCATCCAATGATGCGGGTTTTTTTATCACCCCAGTTCGGGCTGGAATCGAGAAACCTTGTGGGAGCGGGCTTGCTCGCGAAGACGGCAGCCATCCAACACTTGTGCAAGCT
>NZ_JALJDX010000219.1 GCF_022952855.1 Pseudomonas sp. RGM2987
TCGATATTGATGTTCCTGACACACCGCTTTCGCGAGCAAGCCCGCTCCCACAGGGGATCACGGTAAGCCGAGAGATCGGTTACAAATCCGCTTCCTGCACCACCCGCACTTTCTCTGCATCCAGTGCATAGGCTGCGCTGGCAAGATCGTTGTCGACCTTTTCAATCTTCAGCGTCCCGGTCACCCACAGCGGTGTGTAGATGTCGTCGAGCTTCAGGCCCTTGGGGTAGCGCACCAGCACCAGTTGGTTAGGCGGCGGTGGCGGGACGTGGATGCAGGCGCCGGGGTACGGCACCAGGAAGAACAGCGTGCTGCGGCCCTTGGCGTCGGTTTCCAGGGGCACCGGGTAGCCGCCGATGCGGATGTGTTTGTCGTTCATCGACGCCACGGTCTTGGTCGAATACATCACCGCCGGCAGGCCTTTGCTCTGCTTCAGGCCACCCTTCTCGGTGAAGGTGCCGTTGGCCTCGGGGGAGTTGTGGTCGATTTCGGGCATGGCCTCGAGGGCTTTCTGGTCCGACTTGGGCATCAGTTCGAGCCAGTCGGTTTCCGGCAGTTCGGCGGCATGGGCCAGGCCACCGCTCAACAGAAGAAGGATCAACACTAGACGGCGCATGAAAGGGCTCGGCAATGAGAGAGAAGTGAATCGCCGGGCATTCTAGCCCCCTGCACGCGCCGCGAGCAGGGGGCTATGTCGCATTTGAATCAGTTTCTTTTGATCAGGCCGTAGATCACCAGCAACACGATCGCGCCCACCAGGGCACCGATGAAGCCCGCGCCTTGCCCGGCCTGGTAGATCCCCAGTGCCTGGCCGCCGTAAGTGGCTGCCAGCGAACCGCCGATACCCAGCAGGATGGTCATGATCCAGCCCATGCTGTCATCGCCCGGTTTAAGGAAGCGCGCCAGCAGGCCAACGATCAGGCCGATGAAGATGGTTCCAATGATTCCCATGGCAATTCCCCGTTCGATTGAGAAGCTTATGCCAAAGCCTAGTCGGGCTTTGGCACCTTGCCATGAGAGAATCGGGCCGACGAATGGTTCCACCGATGTTTCAGATTATTGCTCGGCGATCAGCGTCTCGACCTTGATGATCTGCTGGGCCAGGGTCGCCCGGTCAGCGCAGCGCAGGTTGGCGTGACCGACCTTGCGCCCGGCCTTGAACGCCTTGCCGTAGTGGTGCAGATGGCAGTCGGCGATTGCCACGACTTTCTCGGTGTCCGGGACTTTGCCGATGAAGTTGAGCATCGCGCTTTCACCAACCTTGGCGGTCGAGCCCAGCGGCAGCCCGGCCACCGCCCGCAGGTGGTTTTCAAACTGGCTGCATTCGGCGCCTTCGGTGGTCCAGTGCCCGGAGTTGTGCACCCGCGGCGCGATTTCGTTGGCCTTGAGGCCGCCGTCCACTTCAAAGAATTCGAACGCCATCACGCCGACATAATCGAGCTGCTTGAGCACCCGGCTCGAATAATCTTCGGCCAGGGCCTGCAACGGATGGTCGGTGCTGGCGACGGACAGCTTGAGGATGCCGTCCTTGTGGGTATTGTGCACCAGCGGGTAGAAGCGGATTTCACCGTCGCGAGCGCGCACGGCGATCAGCGAGACTTCCCCGGTGAACGGTACGAAGCCTTCCAACAGGCAGGCCACGCTGCCCAGTTCGGCGAAGGTGCCGACCACATCTTCAGGGTTGCGCAGGACTTTCTGGCCCTTGCCGTCATAACCCAGGGTGCGGGTCTTGAGCACTGCCGGCAGGCCGATAGCGGCAACAGCGGCGTCGAGATCGGCTTGGGATTGGATGTCGGCGAAGGCTGGGGTGGGAATGCCCAGGTCCTTGAACATGTTCTTTTCGAACCAGCGGTCACGGGCGATGCGCAAGGCTTCGGCGCTGGGGTAGACCGGGACGAACTGCGACAGGAAGGCCACGGTTTCGGCCGGGACGCTTTCAAATTCGAAAGTCACCAGATCGACTTCATCGGCCAGCTGGCGCAAGTGATCCTGGTCACCGTAGTCGGCCCGCAGGTGCTCGCCCAGGGCGGCAGCACAGGCATCCGGCGCAGGGTCCAGGAAGGCGAAGTTCATCCCCAGCGGCGTACCCGCCAGGGCCAACATGCGACCCAACTGGCCGCCACCGATTACACCGATCTTCATTCGTCAACAACCTCAGGCAATGCGTGGGTCTGGATTGTCCAGGACGCTGTCTGTCTGCTCAGCGCGGAATTTTTTCAGCACGGTATGAAATTGCGGATGCTTGGCGCCCAGGATGCTCGCCGACAGCAGGGCCGCGTTGATCGCACCGGCCTTGCCGATGGCCAGGGTCGCGACCGGGATGCCGGCCGGCATCTGCACGATCGACAGCAGCGAATCGACGCCCGAAAGCATCGACGACTGCACCGGCACGCCCAGCACCGGCAGGTGGGTCTTGGCCGCACACATGCCTGGCAGGTGGGCCGCGCCACCGGCACCGGCGATGATCACCTCGATCCCGCGGGCCTCGGCTTCTTCGGCGTACTGGAACAGCAGGTCCGGGGTGCGGTGGGCGGAAACCACTTTCACCTCGTACGGGATGCCGAGCTTTTCCAGCATATCGGCGGTGTGGCTAAGGGTGGACCAGTCGGACTTGGAGCCCATGATCACGCCAACCAATGCACTCATCAATGTGCCTCTTCTCTCTGGGCGCCCGCAGGCGCGTCAAAAAACAACAAGCCACGCGGGAAACCGGCGTGGCTTGTTGTACGAATAATGGCCGATTTGGACCGGCCGAAGGCCGCGCAGTATACCGCAATGAAGCAGATAAACAGCCCCTGTCGCGACCATCTGTCATTTGCGGTTAAACGGCGGTTTTATTGACCCGAAGGTCAGCGAAAGCACACCTCAATTCCCCTGTGGGAGCGGGCTTGCTCGCGAAAGCGGTGTATCAGCAAAGCAATCGTCGACTGACAAGCCGTATTCGCGAGCAAGCCCGCTCCCACATTGGGTCCTGGGTGCTCACAAATACTGCGTCCAACCACACTCCCACAGGGTTACGTTTCGTTATCAAGAATGGGTGACGCCCTGTGCCACCCCGCCCTCGAGCTTGCGCCACAGCAACCGCACATTGGCCTTGCGCACCAGGGCGCAGCGGTACAGGCGGATCTCCAGCGGCACGTGCCACTGCGCGCCGCCGCAGATCACCAGTTCGCCTCGGGCCAGTTCGGCGCGCACGCTCAGGTGCGGCACCCAGGCGATACCGAGGCCTTCCAGGGCCATGCTTTTCAGGCTGTCGGCCATGGCCGTCTCGTAGACCGTGGTAAACCGCAGCGCTCGCTGGCGCAACAACTGGTTGACCGAACGCCCGAGGAACGCCCCGGCGCTGTAGGCCAGCAATGGCACGCTGGCTTCGCCTTCGAGATCGAACAGCGGTTTGCCGTCGGCATCGGCGGCGCAGACCGGGAGCATTTCGGTCTGGCCCAGGTGCAGGGACGGGAAAATCTCCGGGTCCATCTGCATTGCCGAATCCGGATCGTAGAAGGCCAGCATCAGGTCGCAACCGCCTTCACGCAGGGCGTGCACGGCATCGCCGACGTTGGTCGCCACCAGCCGTGTGGCGATGTTCATCCCTTCGTTGCGCAATTGCGCGATCCAGCGTGGGAAAAAACCCAGCGCCAGAGAGTGCGCGGCCGCCACCTGGATCACCTCGCCCTGCCCGCCTTCCAGGTGATGCAAATGACGCAGCACTTCACCCAACTGCTCGACCACCGTGCGCGCCGTCACCAGGAACAACTGCCCCGCCGCCGTCAGCTCGATCGGCGTGCGGGAACGGTTGACCAAGGTCAGGCCCAGCGCCGCCTCAAGGCTGCGGATGCGTCGGCTGAACGCCGGCTGCGTCACGAAGCGCCGTTCGGCCGCCTGGGAGAAACTCCGAGTCGCGGCCAAGGCGCTGAAGTCCTCGAGCCACTTGCTTTCAAGATTCATACATCCTCCCGACGCACCAAAACAGGTCACACGTTCGCCGCACCGTCGGCGTCACACCGGCATTATGCCGAATCTGCATAGGCCAGTGTTTAACAGCATTGGCCCAAATTTTTATCCAGGCCTAGGATTCACAGCGTTCCGGCTCAGACCGGGTCCTTATCGAGATGATTTCTATCATGTCCTCCGCTGCATCTTTCCGCACAGAAAAAGACCTGCTTGGCGTACTCGAAGTACCGGCTCAAGCGTACTACGGCATCCAGACCCTGCGAGCGGTGAACAACTTCCGTCTCTCCGGCGTCCCGATCTCGCATTACCCCAAGCTGGTAGTCGGCCTGGCCATGGTCAAGCAAGCCGCCGCTGATGCCAACCGCGAGCTGGGCCAGCTCAGCGAAGCCAAGCACGCAGCCATCAGCGAAGCCTGTGCACGATTGATCCGCGGCGATTTCCACGAAGAATTCGTGGTGGACATGATCCAGGGCGGCGCCGGCACGTCGACCAACATGAATGCCAACGAAGTCATCGCCAACATCGCGCTGGAGGCCATGGGCCACCAGAAAGGCGAGTACCAGTACCTGCACCCCAACAACGACGTGAACATGGCGCAGTCCACCAACGACGCCTACCCGACCGCGATCCGCCTGGGTCTGCTGCTGGGTCACGATGCGTTGCTGGCCAGCCTCGACAGCCTGATCCAGTCGTTCGCCGCCAAGGGTGAAGAATTCAGCCACGTCCTGAAAATGGGCCGTACCCAGCTGCAAGACGCCGTGCCGATGACCCTCGGCCAGGAATTCCGCGCCTTCGCCACCACCCTGAGCGAAGACCTGGCGCGCCTGAAGACCCTGGCGCCTGAGCTGCTGACCGAAGTGAACCTGGGCGGCACTGCCATCGGCACCGGCATCAACGCCGACCCGCGCTACCAAGCCCTGGCCGTGCAGCGCCTGGCGACCATCAGCGGCCAGCCGCTGGTCCCGGCCGCCGACCTGATCGAAGCCACCTCCGACATGGGCGCCTTCGTGCTGTTCTCCGGCATGCTCAAGCGCACTGCGGTCAAGCTGTCGAAGATCTGCAATGACCTGCGCCTGCTGTCCAGCGGCCCGCGCACCGGCATCAACGAAATCAACCTGCCGGCCCGCCAGCCAGGCAGTTCGATCATGCCCGGCAAGGTCAACCCGGTGATCCCGGAAGCGGTCAACCAGGTGGCGTTCCAGATCATCGGCAACGACCTGGCCCTGACCATTGCGGCCGAAGGCGGCCAGCTGCAACTGAACGTGATGGAGCCGCTGATCGCCTTCAAGATCTTCGACTCGATCCGCCTGCTGCAACGGGCCATGGACATGCTGCGCGAGCACTGCATCGTCGGCATCACCGCCAACGAAGCGCGCTGCCGCGAATTGGTCGAGCACTCCATCGGCCTGGTCACTGCGCTGAACCCGTACATCGGCTATGAGAATGCCACCCGCATCGCCCGTGTTGCCCTGGAAAGCGGCCGCGGCGTGCTGGAACTGGTGCGCGAGGAAGGCTTGCTCGACGACGCCATGCTCGACGACATCCTGCGCCCCGAAAACATGATTGCTCCGCGTCTGGTCCCGCTCAAAGCGTGATCGACGCAACCATTGCTCACCAGGTCGAGGGACTAGACACCTCTCACCTTTTGAGGGCTTGGGGGACTGGTTCCCCAAGCCCTTTTTTTTAACTGACGCGAGGCTGAAGAACAGTCTGGAGCCGAAGAAATGTGGGAGCGGGCTTGCTCGCGAATGCGGTGTATCAGCCACGGTAATGTCGTCTGGCACAACGCATTCGCGAGCAAGCCCGCTCCCACAAAAAAGCGGTTCCACACAAGCCTGGTAATGGAAAACCAGGTGCTTCAAATGGGTCCGTTTCGTCGGACGCACCACAACCGTGCAGACGGGCACCGCACTGATCGGTATAGTGCCGCCCCTCTTCGCGTGAGCGGTCGTCGGTAACGAGGCCAAACACATGCGAAACCCGAACTAATAACAAACCCGCGAAGTGGACCGGGACGAAACATCGCCTCGCCTATCGTGTCGCTCGCCGACCGATGTAACGCGATGTTTCCAAATGGCCAGTATTTGCTTAAACAAAAAACAGCGAGGAATACTCATGCTCGAAGTCATCAACGACTTCCTCTCAGGGAAAGTGCTGATCGTGCTCATTGTCGGGCTCGGTGGCTACTTCACGATCCGCTCGCGTTTCGTCCAGTTCCGTCATTTCTTCCACATGTTCACGGTGTTCCGTGACAGCCTCAGAAGCAGCGCCGGCCAGCTCAGCTCCTTCCAGGCTCTGATGCTCAGCCTCGCCGGTCGCGTCGGCGCGGGCAACATTGCCGGTGTCGGTATCGCCGTGACCCTCGGTGGGCCCGGTGCAGTGTTCTGGATGTGGGTGACCGCGCTGGTCGGCATGTCCAGCAGCTTCTTCGAATGCTCCCTCGGCCAGCTCTACAAGCGCTGCGACTCCGAAGGCCAGTACCGTGGCGGCCCGTCCTACTACATCCAGCACGGTCTGCAGAAGCGCTGGCTGGGCATGATCATGGCCTTCCTGCTGCTGATCACCTTCGGCTTCGCCTTCAACGGCCTGCAAGCCCACGCCGTCACCCACTCGCTGAACAACGCCTTCGGCCTCGACACCACCTACACCGGCCTGGGCCTGGCGGTGCTGCTGGGCCTGGTGTTCATCGGCGGGATCAAGCGCATCGCCAAGGTTGCCGACCTGCTGGTACCGGTCAAGACCCTGGTGTACATCGGCGTAACCATCTACGTGATCGTGCTGCAGTTCGACCACGTACCGGCCATGCTGGCGACCATCGTCAAGAGCGCCTTCGGCCTCGACCAGGCGTTCGGCGGCCTGATCGGCAGCGCCATCGTCATGGGCGTCAAGCGCGGCGTCTTCGCCAACGAAGCCGGCCTGGGCAGTGCGCCTAACGTCGCCGCCGTAGCGTCGGTCGAGCACCCGGTTGCACAGGGCGTGGTACAGGCGTTCAGCGTGTTCCTCGATACCTTCGTGATCTGCACCTGCACCGCGTTGCTGATCCTGCTGTCGGGCTTCTACACCCCGGGTTTCGAAGGCGACGGCATTGCCCTGACCCAGAACTCCCTGGCGGCCGTAGTGGGCGACTGGGGCCGGATGTTCATCTCCGTGGCCCTGGCGCTGTTCGTATTCACCTCGATCCTCTACAACTACTACCTGGGCGAGAACAACCTGCGCTTCATGCTCGGTGAAAATCGCAAAGCACTTATCGCCTACCGCGCCTTGGTCCTGGCCCTGATCTTCTGGGGTGCTATCGAGAACCTCAGCACCGTGTTCGCCTTCGCCGACATCACCATGACGCTGCTGGCGTTCGTCAACCTGATTGCGCTGTTCCTGCTGTTCAAGGTCGGCATGCGCATCCTGCGTGACTACGATGACCAGCGTTCGGCCGGCATCAAGGTTCCGGTCTTCGATTCCAGCAAGTTCCCGGACCTTGACCTGGACCGCAACGCCTGGCCAGCCAACCCGTCGGCACCGGCTGCCAAGCCTGAAGCCGCCCCGGCGGGCGTGGCCGCAGCGCAACGCTGATCCTTGAAAACCGGGCGCATCCCCTGCGCCCGGCGTGACACAACGCAAGGTCGGCGTCATGCTCGACCTTACGTTGGCCCCGCTCGACCGAGCGGCCGTTTCCATCCCCGGAGAACGACCATGAATCCCTCGACCTACCCTGCCGCCCAGCACGTCATGGTGCTCTACACCGGCGGTACCATCGGTATGCAGGCCAGCGCCAACGGCCTGGCCCCGGCGTCCGGTTTCGAAGCGCGGATGCGCGATTACCTGCTCAGCCAACCCGAACTCGCCGTCCCGCAATGGCGCTTTCGGGAAATGTCGCCGCTGATCGACAGCGCCAACATGACCCCGGCCTACTGGCAGCAACTGCGCGAAGCGGTGGTCGATGCCGTGGACGTGCAAGGTTGCGACAGCGTGCTGATCCTGCACGGCACCGACACCCTGGCCTACAGCGCGGCGGCTATGAGTTTCCAACTGCTGGGCCTGCATGCGCGGGTGTGCTTCACCGGTTCGATGCTGCCGGCCGGCGTGACCGACAGCGACGCCTGGGAAAACCTCAGCGGCGCGCTGGTCGCCCTCGGCCAAGGCCTGGCGCCGGGCGTGCACCTGTATTTCCACGGTGAGCTACTGGCGCCGACCCGCTGCGCGAAAGTGCGCAGCTTCGGTCGTCATCCGTTCAAGCGCCTGGAGCGTCAGGGCGGCGGCGCCAAGGCGTCATCCCTGCCAGTACAGTTGAACTACAACCAGCCCAAGCAGCTGGCGAACGTCGCGGCGCTGCCGCTGTTTCCCGGCATCAGCGCCGAGATTCTCGATGGCCTGTTAGGCAGCGGTGTCCGTGGGCTGGTGCTGGAATGCTACGGCAGCGGCACCGGGCCGAGCGACAACCCGGCTTTCCTCGCCAGCCTGGCGCGGGCACGGGACAACGGCGTGGTGGTCGTGGCAGTGACGCAATGCCATGAAGGGGGTGTCGAGCTGGACGTCTACGAGGCCGGCAGCCGTCTTCGCGGGGTCGGCGTGCTGTCCGGTGGCGGCATGACCCGCGAGGCGGCGTTCGGCAAATTGCAGGCGTTGATTGGCGCCGGGCTACCGGTGGAAGAGGTCCGGCGGCTGGTTGAGCTGGATTTGTGTGGGGAACTGGTCTGAGGCAGGCCCGTAACCTGGTGGCGAGGGAGCTTGCTCCCGCTCGGGCGCGTAGCGGCCGCTAATGTTGGGAGCGCTTCGCACTGGTGCGCCAGCCCGGTCCAGCGGGAGCAAGCTCCCTCGCCACAGAAGAGGTACGTGCCTGAGCAGTCGGGCATATAACTTGCTCCACCTCCAGCCTCCCCCAAGGCTGGAAACGGACATGCTGCATTCCCACCTCACCACCCTCAACGCCGTCTCCCTGGTCCTCAGCACCTTTGAACACGAAGGGCTGTCCGGTGAGGTCTTGCTGGCCGGCAGTGGCATCAGCCCGGCGGACCTGAGCCGGGCGGACACGCGCATCACCACCAACCAGGAGATGCAGGTCTGCGCCAACGCCGTGGCTCTCAAGCGCGACATCGGCCTGGCGTTGGGGCGCAGCATGCACGTTTCGTCCTACGGCATGCTCGGCTATGCCCTGCTCACCAGTGCCACCTTAGGTGACGCCCTGCACCTGGCGCTGCGCTATCCGGCGCTATTGGGAACACTCTTTGACCTGAGCCTGGTGGAAGACGGCGAGCGCATCTGGTTCAGCGCCAGCAACTACCGAGAAAATCCCGCCCTGGCGGCGTTCAATGCCGAGTTCTGCATGGTCTCGCTGAAGGTCATCTGCAACGACCTGCTCGGCCACGCATTGCCCCTGCACGCGGCGCGCTTCGAACACCCGGCGCCCGATTACCAGGGGCGCTACGGGGCCTGTTTCGATTGTCCGGTGGCTTTCGACAGCTTCGACAATGCGTTCGCCTTTGATCGTCACTGGCTCGCACAACCGCTGCCGTTGGCCGACCCCATCACGCACCAGGCCATGGCCGAACGCTGCCGCCGGCAGAACACCGAATTTACCGGCCGCCAGGCCTGGCTCGGGCGGATCCGCCAGTTGCTCGATGCCCAACTGGACGCCGCCCCCGGCCTGGAAGGCCTGGCCGAGCAAATGAACTGCTCTGCACGCACCTTGCGCCGACACCTCAAAGGCTTGGGTTGCAGCTACCAGGACCTGCTCGACGAACTGCGCTTCGAGCGGGCCAAGCAGATGCTCTGCGAAGCCCACATGCCGATCTACCAGATCGCCGAAAAACTGGGCTTCAGCGAAACCGCCAGCTTCCGCCACGCCTTCGTACGCTGGAGCGGCGTCGCACCGAGCCAATTCAGGAGCTAAAACCAAAACGCGGCTTCATGCACACCGCTAACCCCGTGGCGAGGGAGCTTGCTCCCGCTGGGTGGCAAAGCCGCCCCATACCCGGCTACCGCGCTCTCCAGGCCAACCGTAAATCAGGCCTGCGTCGGCTGCGCCGCCCAGCGGGAGCAAGCTTCCTCGCCACATTCGCGATCAGAACACTCGCGATCAGGTTGAGGATGTGCAGCCCTCATCGCGAGCGGGCTCGCTCCCACAGTTTTTGGCGGTGATCACTCATTTTGGGGGCACTTCGGAACCCTGTGGGAGCGAGCCTGCTCGCGAAAGCGATTTCATCAACCCCGCAAAAACGCCCGGTGCAGCTCATCCACCGTCTGGAAGTGATACGCCGGGCTTTCGGCGCTGAGTTCTTCGTGGCTGCCGAACCCATAGCCCACCGCCACCGCACTCAAGCCGTTGCTGCGGGCGCCGATCAGGTCGTGTTTGCGGTCGCCGATCATCAGGGTGTCGTTCGGGTCGAGGCCTTCTTCGGCCAGCAGGTGGGCGATCAGTTCGACTTTATTGGTGCGGGTGCCGTCCAGTTCGCTGCCGTAGATCACTTTGAAGTGACGGGCGAAGTCAAAGTGGCGGGCGATTTCCCGGGCGAAGACCCAGGGCTTGGAGGTCGCGATGTACAGCTGCCGGCCCTGGCTGCCCAGGGTTTCCAGCAACGGCAGCACGCCGTCGAAGACGCGGTTCTCATACAGCCCGGTGACTTTGAAGCGTTCGCGGTAGAAGTTCACCGCTTCCCAGGCTTTCGCTTCGTCGAAGTCGTAGAACTGCATGAACGCCTGCAACAGCGGCGGGCCGATGAAGTGTTCGAGGCGGGTCAGGTCGGGCTCGTCGATGCCCAGTTTGCCCAGGGCGAACTGGATCGAACGGGTGATGCCTTCGCGTGGGTCGGTGAGGGTGCCGTCGAGGTCGAAGAGTAGGGTTTGGTGGTGCATGAAAGCTCCCAGCAGCGGTGCAATACCGTCCATCTTAAGGACTGAAATGAGTACGTGGCGAGGGAGCTTGCTCCCGCTTGGGCGCGAAGCGCTCACAAAAAAGAGGCCTGCTTCGCAGCCCAGCGGGAGCAAGCTCCCTCGCCACGATGAATCAACAGACAGACAAGGCGATCAGCCCTGGTCGTAACCTTCAGCCAGGTGCAAATCCTTGAGCTTCACGTAGTTCGCCGCGCTGTAGGTGAAAAACGCTCGCTCCTTGTCGGTCAGCGGCCGGGCCTGTTTGACCGGGCTGCCGACGTACAGGAAACCGCTTTCCAGGCGTCTGCCCGGCGGCACCAGGCTACCGGCGCCGATGATCACCTCATCCTCGACCACCGCGCCGTCCATGACGATGCTGCCCATGCCGATCAATACCCGGCTGCCCACCGAGCAGCCGTGCAACATGACTTTGTGGGCGATGGTCACGTCGTCGCCGATCAGCAACGGGAAGCCATCGGGGTTGAACGGGCCGGCGTGGGTGATGTGCAGTACGCAGCCATCCTGCACGCTGGTGCGGGCGCCGATGCGGATGCGGTGCATATCGCCGCGAATGACCGTCAGCGGCCAGACGGAGCTGTCTTCGCCGATTTCGACGTCGCCGATCACCACCGAAGTGCTGTCGACAAAAGCGCCCCGGGCAAGCCGCGGGCTGTGATTCTGGTACGTGCGAAGGGTCACGATAGGCTCTCTCTCTGCTACTGATAGGCGCTGCTAGCTGCGGTGGACGTCGATTGTAATTAAGATGGCCGCATGTTTCTTCCAGCCAAGGTGCCAACCGTGAGCGTGAACAATCCTCTTTTGCAGCCCTACGACCTGCCGCCATTCTCGGCGATCCGTGCCGAGCATGTGCAACCGGCCATCGAACAGATCCTGGCTGACAACCGTGCCGCCATCGCTGAAATCCTCAAGACCGAGGGCCAAAAACCGACCTGGGCCGGCCTGGTGCTGGCGATGGACGAGCTCAATGATCGCCTGGGCGCGGCCTGGAGCCCGGTCAGCCACCTGAATGCCGTGCGCAACAGCCCGGAACTGCGCGAGGCCTACGAGGCCTGCCTGCCGGCATTGAGCGCCTACTCCACCGAGCTGGGCCAGAACCGCGAGTTGTTCCAGGCCTTCGAAGCCCTGGCCAACAGCCCCGAAGCCGCTGGTTTCGACGTCGCGCAGAAAACCATCCTCGAACATTCCCTGCGCGACTTCCGCCTGTCGGGTATCGACCTGCCGCCCGAGCAGCAGAAACGCTACGCCGAAGTACAGAGCAAGCTATCCGAGCTGGGCAGCCGCTTCTCCAACCAACTGCTGGACGCGACCCAGGCCTGGACCAAGCACGTCACCGATGAAGCCGCCCTCGCCGGCCTGACCGATTCGGCCAAGGCGCAAATGGCCGCAGCTGCCCAGGCCAAGGGCCTGGACGGCTGGCTGATCAACCTGGAATTCCCCAGCTATTACGCGGTAATGACCTACGCCGAAGACCGCGCCCTGCGCGAGGAAGTCTACGCCGCCTACTGCACCCGCGCCTCGGACCAGGGCCCGAACGCCGGCCAGAACGACAACGGCCCGGTGATGGAACAGATCCTCGACCTGCGTCAGGAACTGGCCCGATTGCTGGGCTTCGCCAATTTCGCCGAGTTGAGCCTGGCAACCAAAATGGCCGAATCCAGCGATCAGGTGCTGAGCTTCCTGCGCGACCTGGCCAAGCGCAGCAAACCGTTCGCCGCCCAGGATCTGGAACAACTCAAAGCCTTCGCCGCCGAACAGGGCTGCTCCGACCTGCAAAGCTGGGACAGCGGTTTCTACGGTGAAAAACTGCGCCAGCAACGCTACAGCGTCGCCCAGGAAGCCCTGCGTGCGTACTTCCCGATCGACAAGGTGCTGAGCGGTCTGTTCGCCATCGTGCAGCGCCTGTACGGCATCGAGATTGCCGAACTGAAGGGTTTCGACAGCTGGCACCCGGACGTGCGCCTGTTCGAGATCAAGGAAAACGGCCAGCACGTCGGCCGCTTCTTCTTCGACCTCTACGCCCGCGCCAACAAGCGCGGCGGCGCCTGGATGGACGGCGCCCGCGACCGTCGCCGCACCGTCGATGGCGTGCTGCAAAGCCCGGTCGCCAACCTGGTGTGCAACTTCACCCCGGCCGACAGCGGAAAACCGGCGCTGTTGACCCACGACGAAGTCACCACCCTGTTCCATGAGTTCGGCCATGGGCTGCACCACCTGCTGACCCGCGTCGATCACGCCGGCGTGTCCGGCATCAACGGCGTGGCCTGGGATGCGGTGGAGCTGCCGAGCCAGTTCATGGAAAACTGGTGCTGGGAGCCGGAAGGCCTGGCACTGATTTCCGGCCACTACGAAACCGGCGAACCACTGCCCCAGGACCTGCTGGAGAAAATGCTCGCGGCCAAGAACTTCCAGTCCGGGCTGATGATGGTCCGCCAGCTGGAGTTCTCGTTGTTCGACTTCGAACTGCACGCTACCCACGGCGATGGCCGTAGCGTGGCGCAAGTGCTCGAAGGCGTGCGCGACGAAGTCTCGGTGATGCGTCCGCCGGCCTACAACCGTTTCCCCAACAGCTTCGCCCACATCTTCGCCGGCGGTTATGCGGCGGGTTACTACAGCTACAAATGGGCCGAAGTGCTGTCAGCCGATGCGTTCTCCAAATTCGAGGAAGAAGGCGTACTCAACGCCGACACCGGCCGCGCCTTCCGCGAGGCGATCCTCGCCCGTGGCGGTTCCCAGGAGCCGATGGTGCTGTTCGTCGACTTCCGTGGTCGTGAGCCGTCGATTGACGCACTCTTGCGCCACAGCGGCCTGAGCGAGGACGCGGCAGCATGAGTGAGGGGCCTGTGATTACCAAGAAACGCTTCATCGCCGGGGCGGTCTGCCCGGCGTGCAGTGAGCCGGACAAGTTGATGATGTGGAACGAAGACGGCGTGCCGCACCGCGAGTGCGTGGCCTGCGGTTATAGCGACACACTCAACGAACAAGGCCTGTCGGTGCCCAAGGAATTGGGTACCCGGGTCAACACCTCGGCACCCAAAGTGCCGGACGCCAAGGTCCAGGCAGTGCAGTTTTTCCCCAACCCCAAGTTGAAGAAAAAACCCGACTGAATGATCTGATGCTACTCACTCAAGCACCCCACCGCCCCCGTGGCGAGGGAGCTTGCTCCCGCTGGGCTGCGCAGCAGCCCCTGGTTTTTTGCGGTTGCTGCGCCCGAGACGTCGGACCGACCGAGCGGGAGCAAGCTCCCTCGCCACGATGGGTTCATGGTCGTAAGTGAGTGGTATAGGCCGAATGATCCGGAATCACCCCTGCCCCGGGGGCGATACATAGTTACCGCAGGCGCGCTTCCCTTCCTTTGCAGACTGGCCACCCAGCCCAGACTCACAGGAAGTTTCCATGCTCGACGAAGACAATCCGCTGTTGCAGGCCTATGACCTGCCGCCGTTCGAACGGATCCAGGCCCGGCATTTCTCGCCGGCCCTCGACCGCCTCCTTACCCAGAGCCGCGCTCAAGTGGCCGACATCATCCAGACCCAAACGCCCTTTCCCACCTGGGACGACCTCGTGCTGGCGATGGACGAGATCCACACGCGCCTGGAAGGCTTCGGTTATCTGTTGCGCCTTTTGACGACCACCCGGGCCGGCGACGCCTGGGCACGAGTCGCGCTGGATTGCAGTGATCGGCTGCATGATTTCCAGGCGTCACTGAAGCGCCATCCCGCGCTGTTCAAGCTCTATCAGCGCCTGGCGAGCAGCCAGATCGCCCAGCATTTTTCAGCGCCTCGCAAACGCGCCCTGGAAAAAATCCTCCGGGAGTTTCAGCAGAACGGCTCGGCCGACCTGGGTCTGTTGAAGTTGCGCATGAAAGAGGTCCAGGGGTTGTTCCTGGAAAACCTGCACCTGGCCAACAAAGCCTGGAGCCAAACCTTTGACGACGAAACCCGGTTGAGTGGCCTGCCGTCCTCCTTCAAGCAACAGATGGCCCTCCAGGCAAACAACGCCGGACACTCGGGATGGTTGCTGACCCTGAGCGACGAGTCGTTTCGCATCGTGACCCACTACGCTGACAATCGCCTGTTGCGCCAGCAAATGTACGAGGCCTACAGCACCCGCGCCTCGGACCAAGGCCCGCAGGCCGGCCAGTTCGATAACAGCGACATCCTCAGGCAATTGCTCGACGACCGTCATCAGTACGCCAAGGCCTTGGGCTATAGGGATTTTGCGCAAATGGCGCTCGAGCCGGAGCAAGCCACATCCACCGAGGAGGTCCTGGTGTTCCTGCGGGCACAGTTGGAGCGACAGCGCCGGGTGTTCAAGCGCGACGCCCAGCAGCTCAAGGCATTTGCCGCACAGCAAGGTTTCAACGAACCCCAGCCCTGGGACTACCCGTACCTGGCGAACCGGCTTCGTCAGCAGATGGCGGGCATCTCCAGGCAAGCGCTGAGCGCCTGGTTCGAGCTGGAATCAACGTTTTCACAGCTGCTGCTGATCGCAACGCAACTGTTCGGGGTGACCTTCACCGAGCGCCAGGATGTGCCCACCTGGGATCCGGACGTGCGTTTATTCGAAGTCAGCGAATGGGGCATGGTGATTGGCTACATTTATTTCGACCCGTTCGCGGACAGCAACCGAGACGGCTTCCCCAGTACCACCACCCTGCGCAATCGCCAGATCACTGCCGAGGGCCGGCCCCGGCATCCCATCGCCGCGCTGCATGCCTGGCTGCCGCGCAGCTCGGGGTCTGAACCGGTGTTGCTCGATCACCTGCAACTGCGAATCCTGTTCCATGAGCTGGGCCATTGCCTGCAGCATGTCTTGACCCGTGCCGAATATCGCGACCTGTCGGGCATCACCGGCCTGTCCCGCGATACCGCCGAATTTGCCGGGGTGCTGTTCGAACAATGGTGCTTCTCCAAACAGTGCCTGGTGCGCATTTCGAAGCATCATCAAACCGGGGCGACGATGCCTGGTGAGGTCGCCGATCAACTGCTGGCCTTCGCCACGACCCAGGCCAGTTGGGAATCCGCCGCCCTGTTGCGCGACGCGTTGTTCGATATCGAGTTGCACCGCACCCATGGCGACGGGCGCAGCGTGCAGCAGGTCTTCGAGCACGCCAGCGCCGAGGTCGGGCACCTGCCGGTGTCGGCGAATGAGCGTTGGGCCAATGGCCTGGACTATCTGGTGACGGGCTACGGTGCACGGGTCTACGCCTATGCCTGGTCGAAGGAGATGGCCGTCACAGTGTTCCGCCGATTCCAACGCGACGGGCTGTTCAACCCGGGAACGGGACGGGCGCTACGGGAAAGCATTTTCGCCCCAGGCGATTCGCGGCCTTTGGCTGAATCCATAGCGGCCTTCTCTGCCACTTGATCGATCAGTGCCCGGGAAGGGCCGCTTGCGGATCAAGGTGACGGGGCGGCGTGGTCGAGTTGACCCAGCTTTCCAGGGAACACAGGGCAAACACACTGGTGCTGCAATCGCCGTTCGCCAACGCCGTGCGAAGTTTTTCCACATCGGCCTGCATCACATAGCGCACCCCGTCCTTGAAGTGATGGCTGTCACCGAAGCCGCCTTCGGTCATTTCGTTCAGCGCGTCTTCCTTGCTCCAGCCCTGGACCACCACCCGGTACATGGCGGCCACCAGCCCGGTGCGGTCGGAGCCGTGCTTGCAGTGCATCAGCACCGGCCCCTTGGCTTCAGCGGCCTGGACGGCGCGCAAAGCCTTGAGTATGTCGCTGTCGTCAACGTGATTGGTGCGATAAGGCAATTGCACCCGCTCGACGCCGGGGGTGGATAGCCAGCGTGCGTCCGACTCCGGCAGAAAAGTGATGACCGTGCCGATCTTGAGTTTCGTCAGCAACGGCAGGGCCCCGCCATCCGGCAACGAACTGCGATAGAGCGTGGGCGACATCTGGTAAAGGTTGTAGTCCTTTTCCACTGGCTGGGCCCATTCAGGTGGCCGGGTCTCAGTAACATCGGCCGCCTGGGTCGGGGTTTGGGCAAATCCGACGAACAGGGCGAGGCACAGCAGTGAACGAAAACAGAGCTTGAGCATGTACGGACGACCGCAGACCAAGGAATTGGAGGTGGGCAGTTTCGGTTCGACCCGGTTAAAAACCCGTAACAAGGACGTCAAAGCGTTGTGAATTGGCGGCGATTTCATCTTGGCGCGGGGTCGGCCTGCTCAACGGCACTGGCCTGAAGGAAGGGGGAGCGATACTGTATGCGCATACAGCTATCGGAGTATTCCCATGTCAGCCTCTCTTCCGCCACGCGGCCGTGGCACCGCTGCCAATCCGCACAATCGCTTCGCCCCGAGTCGTTCGGTGGCCGAGGATGACGGCTGGTACCAGGAAGTCCCGCCGACCCAGGGCACCGAAGTGCGCATCGAGACGGCCAAGACCATCATCACCCGCAACACCTCGCCGGATATCCCGTTCGATCGCTCGATCAACCCTTATCGCGGCTGCGAGCATGGCTGCATCTATTGCTTTGCGCGGCCCAGCCATGCGTACTGGGACCTGTCGCCAGGGCTGGACTTCGAAACCAAGCTGATCGCCAAGACCAACGCTGCCGATGTGCTGGAGGAGCAGCTGTCCAAGCGCGGCTACCAGTGCGCGCCGATCGCTCTGGGCTCCAACACCGACCCTTACCAACCCATCGAACGCGAGCAGCGAATCACTCGGCGGATCCTCGAAGTGCTGCTGCGCTACCGACATCCGGTGACCATCGTGACCAAGGGCTCGCTGATCCTGCGCGACCTCGACCTGCTGGCCGAGCTGGCGCAACAGCGACTGGTGGCGGTGATGATCAGCCTCACTACCCTGGACGATGAACTCAAGCGCATTCTTGAACCGCGGGCGGCGGCGCCCAAGGCGCGCTTGCGGGCGATCAGGGTCATGCGCGAGGCCGGGATACCGGTGGGGGTGCTGTGTTCACCAATGATCCCGATGATCAACGACAGCGAGATCGAAAGCCTGCTGGCCGAAGCCCACGCCGCCGGCGCCCAGAGTGCTGCCTACATCATGTTGCGCCTGCCGTTGGAGGTGGCGCCGCTGTTCGAAGAATGGTTGCAGGCGCACTACCCGCAGCGCGCCGCCCATGTGCTTAGCCTGGTGCGCCAGAGCCGTGGCGGTGAGCTGTACGACAGCCAGTTCGGCAAGCGCATGCGCGGCGAAGGGCCGTTCGCCGACCTGCTGGCCCAGCGCTTCGCCAAGGCGATCAAGCGCCTGGGGCTGAATCGCCGCGAAGGCTACAACCTCGATTGCGAGGCCTTTTGTCCGCCGGGTCGACAGATGTCTTTGATTTGAAGACAGTTGACCTTAGATTAGAGCCCGATAGACCGGGGGCCAGGCCTGCCGCGCGTGCTGGTCACGCTTGGTAATCTACGTCCTAGAGCCTTCGATTCAGTTTGAGTTAAGTTTCGGCCGCTACCTTGTTCATCGAGTGACTGACGGGTCGAGCCTTTCGACCTGGACGTTTTTTAAACAGCCACTGGCGTCTCAAAGAGGATGAATCATGAGTGACAAGGATAAACAGCCGTTGGCTGCGTCGGCTTCAGCCCAACCCCAGGCGGAGACCGCCGATGCAGCGCTGCAGCATATTGTTGACGGCTTTTTGCATTTCCATCACGAGGTCTTCCCCCAACAGGAAGAGCTCTTCAAGAAACTCGCCACCGCCCAGGCCCCCCGGGCGATGTTCATCACCTGCGCCGACTCGCGCATCGTGCCCGAGTTGATCACCCATAGTTCCCCTGGCGACCTGTTCGTGACCCGTAACGTGGGCAACGTCGTTCCGCCCTACGGGCAAATGAACGGCGGCGTTTCCACCGCCATCGAGTACGCGGTACTGGCCCTCGGCGTGCAGCACATCATCGTCTGCGGCCATTCCGATTGCGGCGCCATGCGCGCAGTGCTCAACCCCGACACCCTGGAAAAAATGCCCACGGTCAAAGCCTGGTTGCGCCACGCCGAAGTGGCCAAGACCATGGTCCATGACAACTGCCCGTGCGGCGACGAAAAACAGACCATGCCCGTCCTCACCGAAGAGAACGTGATCGCGCAGCTGCAACACCTGCGAACGCACCCTTCGGTGGCCTCGCGCATGGCCAGCGGTCAGTTGTTCATCCACGGTTGGGTGTACAACATCGAGACCAGCGAGATCAAAGCCTTCGACGCGGACCAGGGCCGTTTCCTGCCGCTCGACGGCAGCCATCCGATCCCGGTGGCGACGCCCAAAGCGCGCTTCTAACCGCTCCTAAACATCTGTGTGGTTCAAGCCAACCTGCCTTCGGGCGGGTCGGCCTTGCCATGCCTGAAGAATCTTCGGGAGAGTCGCCATGCGTGCTGCTCAATTAAAAGCTGTCCTGCCACGGGAGCTGCTGGCTTCGGTGGTGGTGTTTCTGGTGGCGCTGCCCTTGTGCATGGGCATTGCCATCGCGTCCGGCCTGCCGCCCGCCAAGGGTTTGATCACCGGGATCGTCGGCGGTCTGATCGTCGGTTTCCTGGCCGGCTCAAAGCTGCAAGTCAGCGGTCCGGCCGCGGGCCTGGCGGTGTTGGTGTTCGAACTGGTGCGCCAGCACGGTGTGGAAATGCTCGGGCCGATCCTGCTGCTGGCCGGGCTTCTGCAACTGCTGGCCGGGCGTTTCCGCCTGGGCTGCTGGTTCCGGGTGACGGCACCGGCGGTGGTCTACGGGATGCTCGCCGGTATCGGCGTGCTGATCGTGTTGTCCCAGGTTCATGTGATGCTCGACGCGGCGCCCAAGCCGTCCGGGCTGGATAACCTGGCGGCGTTCCCGGCGGCAGTGGCCCAGGCGTTGCCGTCCTTCGGCTGGCAAGCCGGCCTGCTCGGTCTGTCGACGATCGCGGTGATGTGGCTGTGGGAAAAGTTTCGCCCCCACAGTCTGCGCTTCGTCCCCGGCGCCCTGCTCGGCGTTGGCTTGGCGACCCTTGCCAGCCTGCTGCTGGCGTTGCAGGTCAAACGCGTGGAAGTACCGGATAACCTCGCCGAAGCCATCGACTGGGTGCGCCCGGCGGACTTGCTGAACCTGGCTGATCCGATGTTGCTGGTCGCGGCCTTGACGGTGGCCTTCATCGCCAGCGCCGAAACCCTGCTGTCAGCGGCGGCCGTGGATCGCATGCACGACGGTGAACGTGCGGACTTCGACCGGGAACTGTCGGCACAAGGCATCGGCAACATGCTCTGCGGCCTGCTCGGGGCGCTGCCGATGACTGGTGTGATCGTACGCAGCTCGGCCAACGTCCAGGCCGGCGCCACCACGCGGATGTCGACGATTTTCCACGGTCTGTGGTTGCTGCTGTTCGTGCTGGTGCTGTCCAGCGTGCTGCAAAGCATTCCGGTGGCGAGCCTGGCGGGTGTGTTGGTGTACACCGGTTTCAAACTGGTGGACCTCAAGGCCTTCCGCGGCCTGGGCCGTTATGGCCGGATGCCGATGTTCACCTACGCCGCGACGGCCCTGGCGATCATCTTCACCGACCTGCTGACCGGCGTGCTGATCGGTTTCGGCCTGACCTTGGCTAAACTCGCCTGGAAAGCCTCGCGGTTGAAAATCAGCCTGATCGACCTGCCCCAGGAAGGCGAGATGGAACTGCGCCTGGTCGGCGCGGCCACCTTCCTCAAGGTCCCGGCGCTGACCCAGGTTCTGGGCACCATTCCCGAGGGCGCGACGGTGCATGTGCCGCTCAACAACCTGAGCTACATCGATCACTCGTGCCTGGAGTTGCTGGAAGAGTGGAGTCGAGCGAACGCCAGCAAGGGCTCGAAACTGCTGATCGAATCCCGCGGGCTCAAGCGTCGGTTGGAGGGAAGGTTGCGGACGAATGTGGGGGTGGGTGCGGCGTCTGCCTGACGCCCCACAGGCAACCGCTCACTTAAAGTTTGCTTGATTCATTGTGGCGAGGGAGCTTGCTCCCGCTGGACTGCGCAGCAGGCCCATTTTTATGAGTGCTTCGCACTGGAGCGCCAGCCCGGTCAAGCGGGAGCAAGCTCCCTCGCCACGGGCTCAGTGAACGCCTTAAGTGAGCAGTTTCAATGTGGGAGCGGGCTTGCTCGCGAATGCGGTGTATCAGCTAACGAATGAGTTGCCTGACACTCTGCCTTCGCGAGCAAGCCCGCTCCCACAGGGGGTTTTGTGGTGGATACGGAGGTGTGAACACCCCGCACCTCAGCCAATCACGCCACCGGCTGTTCCAGCTCCAGGCCCACGCCCAAACGGCGGGACATGCACGGCCAGCGTTTCCAGGCGGCGCCGGTTTGCGGGCTGCTGAGTTTCTCGCGGTAGGTCTCTACCGACTCCAGTGCAAAGGTTTCTTCGTTGAGCATTTCATCGAAGGCGTGGTGCACCACTTCGTCGAGTTGGTTGGCAAATTCCTCACCGATCAGTTGGTGAGCAATCAGGTTGGCGACCGTCATGTCCAAGGGGATCAAGGGCTGGCCGAAATGCTTGATGTACAGGTCGTTGACCTCCTCGACAAACCGGTGCGCCAGGTAGGCTTCGTCCAGCAGGCTGTCGAGCCCGACGTGGCCGGCCATGATCGACGGCGGCTGGAGGAAGTACTGTTCGGCAATCTTCAACACCGGTTTGATCTGCGACTCGATCCCCGCCTCCCGGGCGACGTCGTTGGCGGCGTCCAGCAGGTCAGGCACTTCATCGATGTAGGCGGCAACGAAGCGCGCCAGCACGTCATTGGCGTTGGCCTCGGGTAGCTGGATCGCACGGTGCAGGTGCGGCAACTGGGCTTCCAACTGGCGGGTCAATTGGCCGGTCTCGGCCTCATGTTGTTGGGCTTTTTGGATCTGCTCGCGCAATGCGGCGGTGTTCATGAAAACTCCAGGAAAACTCAAGGCAATGAAATAGGAAAGACATAACTTAGCTGGCTAATAAACACTCCTAAGACCTATTTTTCATAACCCACTCTTCCTTGATGCGGCACAGTTATATCGGTTTGCCATCACTGGTCACGCATCCTTCTCCATTCGCGGGCTCTGGCGCAAGCCCCAGTGTTTCAAAAACGATTTTCGCCATCGCGTTGCGAGGTTCGAGTCGCTGTCTATACTCGGTCTTGAATGGAGTTAGCTGATGACACCCGATGCATAAGCAGCAAGGCACGGCGGTGGAGTTTGCAGTCTGATGGAGCCGCTCTCCCTTGCCGCAGGCGTTACGCCTACGGGATAACAAGAACGATAAGGGGAACCCGCAATGACGCGACATCCACACGTATGGATGGGCCTCCTGTTGTGGTCGATTTTCAGTCCGGCGCACGCCGCCTGGACTGTGAATATGGCGCCTGGAGCGACACAGATCAGCCACGCAGTGTTCGACCTGCACATGACCATCTTCTGGATCTGTGTGGTCATCGGCATCATCGTCTTCGGCGCCATGTTCTGGTCGATGATGATGCACCGCCGCTCCACCGGCCAGAATGCGGCGCACTTCCACGAGAACACCCGCGTCGAAATCCTCTGGACCATCGTGCCGTTCCTGATCCTGGTGGCCATGGCGATTCCCGCCACCGCCACGCTGATCAAGATGTACGACCCCAGCGAGTCGGAGATCGATATCCAGGTCACCGGCTACCAGTGGAAGTGGCACTACAAATACCTGGGCCAGGACGTCGAGTTCTTCAGCAACCTGGCCACCCCCGCCGAACAGATCCATAACCAGAGCGCCAAGGGCGAGCATTACCTGCTGGAAGTCGACAAGCCGCTGGTGTTGCCGGTCGATGCCAAGGTGCGCTTTCTGGTGACCTCCGCCGACGTGATCCACTCCTGGTGGGTGCCGGCCTTCGCGGTCAAGCGCGACGCGATCCCCGGGTTCGTCAACGAGGCCTGGACCAAGGTCGACAAGCCCGGCATCTATCGCGGCCAGTGCGCCGAGCTGTGCGGCAAGGACCACGGCTTCATGCCGATCGTGGTCGAGGTCAAGAGCAAGCCCGACTACGAAAAATGGCTGGGCGAACGCAAGGCCGAAGCCGCGCAGCTCAAAGAGCTGACCAGCAAGGAATGGACCCTCGACGAGCTCAAGGAGCGTGGCGACAAGATCTATCACACCACTTGCGTGGCCTGTCACCAGGCCGAAGGCCAGGGCCTGCCGCCGATGTTCCCGGCGCTCAAGGGCTCGAAGATCGCCACCGGGCCCAAGGCTGATCACCTGAGCATTGTCTTCCACGGCAAACCGGGCACCGCCATGGCCGCGTTCGGCAAGCAGCTGTCGGAAGTCGATATCGCGGCGGTCGTGACCTATGAACGCAACGCCTGGGGCAACAACAAGGGCGACATGGTCACGCCAAAAGAAGTGCTGGAACTCAAACAGGCGGAAAGCAAATGAGCCGGCCTGACGTTTGTTCCCGCAACCGGTCGGGGCTCAACACCCCGCGCCGCCCAGCCCATTCGTTCGAAGGAGACAGGACATGAGTGCTGTGATCGATGACCACGGTCATGCCGGCGCCGACCACGCCCACGGCCCCGCCAAAGGCCTGATGCGCTGGGTACTGACCACCAACCACAAGGACATCGGCACGCTGTACCTGTGGTTCGCGTTTTCCATGTTCCTCTTGGGCGGCTCGTTCGCCATGGTGATCCGCGCCGAGCTGTTCCAACCCGGCCTGCAGATCGTGGAGCCGGCGTTCTTCAACCAGATGACCACCATGCATGGCCTGGTGATGGTCTTCGGCGCGGTGATGCCGGCCTTCGTCGGCCTCGCCAACTGGATGGTCCCGCTGATGATCGGCGCGCCGGACATGGCCCTGCCGCGCATGAACAACTTCAGCTTCTGGCTGTTGCCGGCGGCGTTCCTGCTGCTGGTCTCCACGCTGTTCACACCCGGCGGCGGGCCGAACTTCGGTTGGACTTTCTACGCGCCGCTGTCCACCACCTACGCGCCGGAAAGCGTGACGTTCTTCATCTTCGCCATCCACCTGATGGGCATCAGCTCGATCATGGGCGCGATCAACGTGATCGCCACCATCCTCAACCTGCGCGCCCCCGGCATGACTTTGATGAAAATGCCGCTGTTCGTCTGGACCTGGCTGATCACCGCGTTCCTGCTGATCGCGGTGATGCCGGTGCTCGCCGGTTGCGTGACGATGATGCTGATGGACATCCACTTCGGCACCAGCTTCTTCAGTGCGGCCGGCGGCGGTGACCCGGTATTGTTCCAGCACGTGTTCTGGTTCTTCGGCCACCCCGAGGTGTACATCATGATCCTGCCGGCCTTCGGCGCCGTCAGCTCGATCATCCCGGCGTTCTCGCGCAAGCCGTTGTTCGGTTACACCTCGATGGTCTACGCCACGGCGGCCATTGCCTTCCTGTCGTTCATCGTCTGGGCACACCACATGTTCGTGGTGGGCATTCCGTTGGTGGGCGAGCTGTTCTTCATGTACGCGACCCTGCTGATCGCCGTGCCCACCGGGGTCAAGGTGTTCAACTGGGCCAGCACCATGTGGCAAGGCTCGCTGACCTTCGAGACGCCGATGCTGTTTGCCGTGGCGTTCGTGATCCTGTTCTCCATCGGCGGTTTCTCCGGATTGATGCTCGCCATCGCCCCGGCGGACTTCCAGTACCAGGACACCTACTTCGTGGTCGCGCACTTCCACTACGTTCTGGTGCCCGGCGCGATCTTCGGGATCTTCGCCTCGGCGTACTACTGGATGCCGAAATGGACCGGCCACATGTATGACGAAACCCTCGGCAAGCTGCACTTCTGGCTGTCGTTCATCGGGATGAACATGGCGTTCTTCCCGATGCACTTCGTCGGTCTTGCGGGCATGCCCCGGCGGATTCCCGACTACAACCTGCAGTTCGCCGACTTCAACATGGTCTCGTCCATCGGCGCGTTCATGTTCGGCACCACGCAGATCTTCTTCCTGTTCATCGTGATCAAGACCATCCGCGGCGGCCCGCCAGCGCCGGCCAAGCCGTGGGATGGGGCGGAAGGGCTGGAGTGGAGCGTGCCGTCGCCGGCGCCGTATCACACGTTCACTACGCCGCCGGAAGTGAAATGAGATGACACATAGGCCTCCTGTGGGAGCGGGCTTGCTCGCGAAATGGCCGGCGCGGTCTGACAGGGGTACCGCGTTATCGTTCTTCGCGAGCAAGCCCGCTCCCACAGGGTTCTCGGTGAGGATTGGAAATCATGGCTGATTCAATCTCGATGAAAAAACTGGTCACCCGCCTGCTGATCGTGGTGGTGGCGATGTTTGTCTTCGGGTTTGCCCTGGTGCCGATCTACGACGTGATGTGCAAGGCCTTCGGCATCAATGGCAAGACCGCCGGGCAGTACGAAGGCGAGCAGGTCACCGATACGTCGCGGCAGGTTCGCGTGCAGTTCGTATCGACCAATTCTGTAGACATGCCCTGGGACTTCTACCCCAAGGGTGACCAACTGGTGGTCCAACCGGGGGCGGTGAACGAGATGGTCTTCGTCGCCCACAACCCCACCGACCGGCCGATGAGCGCCCAGGCCGTGCCAAGCATCGCGCCGAGCACCGCGGCGGCGTATTTCCACAAGACCGAATGCTTTTGTTTTACCCAGCAAGTGCTGCAACCCGGCGAACGCATCGAAATGCCCATGCGCTTCATCGTCGACCGGGACATGCCCAAGGAAGTGAAGCACCTGACGCTGTCCTACACGCTGTTCGATATCACCGCTCGTCATCCACCGGTGGCTCTAAACACTGAACGATAGCGTGCCCGATAAGGAGAACAATAAATGGCAACTCATGAGCACTATTACGTTCCGGCCCAGAGCAAATGGCCGATCATCGCCACGGTCGGGATGTTCGTCACGGTGTATGGGCTGGCGACCTGGTTCAACGACCTGAAGGCGGCGCGCCCGGAATCCCACGGCCCGCTGGTCTTTTTCGTCGGTGGCCTGTTGCTGGCCTACATGCTGTTCGGCTGGTTCGGCGCGGTAATCAAGGAAAGCCGCGCCGGGCTCTACAGCCCGCAGCTCGACCGCTCGTTCCGCTGGGGCATGAGCTGGTTCATCTTTTCCGAGGTGATGTTCTTCATCGCCTTCTTCGGCGCGCTGTTCTACGTGCGCCACGTCTCGGGCCCAGCCCTGGGCGGCGAAGGCACCAAGGGCCTGGCGCACATGCTCTGGCCGAACTTCCAGTTCACCTGGCCGTTGCTCAACAACCCCGACTCGAAACTGTTCCCGCCGCCCAAGGAAGTCATCAGCCCGTGGGGCCTGCCGCTGCTCAACACCGCGTTGCTGGTCAGCTCCAGCGTCACCGTGACCATCGCCCACCACGCCTTGAAAAAGGGCCATCGCGGCGCACTGAAACTCTGGCTGGCGATCACCGTACTGCTGGGTTGCGCGTTCCTGGCGTTCCAGGCCGAGGAATACATCCACGCCTATAAAGAGCTGGGCCTGACTTTGGGTTCGGGGATCTACGGCGCGACGTTCTTCATGCTCACCGGTTTCCACGGCGCCCACGTGACCATCGGCACAATCATTCTGTTCGTGATGCTGATGCGCATCCTGCGCGGGCACTTCGACAACGAGCATCAGTTCGGCTTCGAGGCCGCGAGCTGGTACTGGCACTTCGTCGATGTGGTGTGGATCGGCTTGTTCATCTTCGTCTACGTGCTCTGAGGCAACCGCTACCAGGGCGCGTGGGATACCAACTGGCCGCTGAAGAAACCCCAGGCAATCAAGCCGACGGTGACAGCGGCCAGACTGACCCGAATCGCCAGGGCAATCATCAGGCGATTGGAATCGCTGTCGTCCTTGACCAGAAAAAACAGGCCGCTGAACAGGCTTACAACGGTCGCAATCAGCATCAGGACGATGGCTGCCTTTAGCATCAGGAACACTCCGGGGGGACGCGATGCACCTGAGTATAGCCAGCTCGCTCAACGGTTTTCGGGCGGCGCCATGAACGGCTTCCGGCCGGGCCTCGTGCCGTCATTGGTGGTGGCCGTGCTGGTGCCGGTGATGGTGTGCCTGGGGTTCTGGCAACTGGGCCGGGGCGAACAGAAACGCCTGCTCATGGAGAGCTACGCCGAGCGCCGCGTGGCACCGGCGCTGGACAGCACCGAGCTGCAACACACCGCCGACCCGGCGTTTCGCCCGGTGCAACTCAACGGCCAGTTCGACGCCGAGCACAGCATTCTGTTGGACAACCGCCAGCACGACGGCAAGGTCGGCGTCGAACTGCTCCAACCGTTCCTCGACCACGCCAGTGGCCTGTGGCTGCTGGTCAATCGCGGCTGGCTGCCGTGGCCTGATCGCCGCACCCCGCCGGCCTTCGACACCCCCGAACGTCCCGTGAGCCTGCTGGCCTGGGTCTACGTCGCGCCGGGCGCCACCTTCCAGCTGCACGCCGACCCCGCCAGAGCGCCGTGGCCGCGCCTGGTCACGGCCATCGAGCCAGACAAGCTCTGGGCCGAGCTGGGCCGCAGCGGTTTTACCTATGAACTGCGCCAGCAAAGCGGCCCCGGCGCCTACCGCACCGATTGGCCGGTGGTGAGCATGGGCCCGGAAAAGCACCTCGGTTATGCCGTGCAGTGGTTCGCCATGGCGGCGGCGCTGTGCGGCCTTTTTCTTTATCTCGGATGGCATAACGCAGGGAGACACCATGGGAAGCGCCATGAATCCAACCAACACGTCTGAGGCACCCTCAGCCCACAGCCGCCGCAAGGGACGCCTGCAATTGTTGCTGATCGTGTTCGGGGTCGTCGGCCCGATGATCCTCGCCACCGGCATGTACAAATTCCAGTTCTGGGTGCCCGCCAGCCGCAGCTACCACGGCGAACTGATCGGCACCGGCCAGACCCGCGCCGAGATCGGTGTGCAGGCCGACGAACAGCGCTGGCAGATCCTCGTCACCTCGCCGAAGGAATGCGCGGTGGACTGCCGGCAACTGGTCTATCTCGCCCGCCAAGTGCAGATCGGCCTGGGCCGCGACGCCTCCCGCGCCAGCCACGCCCTGGCCATCGCCCAGCCGCTGGACGCCGAGTACGACGCCCAGTTGCAACGCGAATACCCGCAACTGCAACGCTACCCGCTGGACCTGCCCGCCTATGAAAAAGGCGCCCAGGGCTCCGGCGGCGCGCAGCTGTGGATCATCGACCCCCATAGCAATCTGGTGCTGCGCTACGACGCCCGGGTCAAAGGCAAGGACCTGCTCAACGACCTGCGCCACCTGTTGAAACTGTCGAACATCGGATGAGGGCATCGACATGGCCAAACCTGGATTTCGCCTCGCGCTGTTCGCCACGCTGCTGGCACTGATCGTCGTATTGCTGGGCGCCTACACCCGGCTGACCCACGCCGGCCTCGGCTGCCCGGACTGGCCCGGTTGCTACGGTTTTATCAGCGTGCCCAAGAGCGAAGCCCAACTGGCCCATGCCGAGCTGCATTTTCCCGACGCCCCGGTGGAAGCCCACAAGGGCTGGAACGAGATGGTCCATCGTTACTTTGCCGGGACCCTGGGCTTGATGATCGTAGCGTTGGCGGCACGTTCCTGGATGAACCGCCACCGCCCGGGCCAGCCGTTGAAGTTGCCGCTGTTCCTGCTGGCGGTGGTGTTCGCCCAAGCCGCGTTTGGCATGTGGACCGTGACCCTCAAGCTCTGGCCGCAGGTGGTCACCGGGCATTTGCTCGGCGGCTTCGCAACCTTGAGTCTGCTGTTTTTACTGACCTTGAGACTGTCCGGCGTACTGCCGGCGCTGACCGTGCCCAAGCGCCTGCAACACTGGGCCACCGCCGGCCTGTTGCTGGTGATCGGCCAGATCGCCCTCGGTGGCTGGGTCAGCTCCAACTATGCCGCCGTCGCCTGCATCGATTTCCCCACCTGCCACGGCCAATGGCTCCCGCCCGCGGATTTTGCCAACGGCTTCCACCTGACCCAACACATCGGCCCGAACTACTTGGGCGGCCAGCTCGACAGCGATGCGCGCACCGCCATCCACCTGACCCACCGCATCGGCGCCTTGTTGGTGACCCTGGTACTGCTGGGCCTGGCCTGGCAATTGAAAACCGTGGGCATGACTCGCCTCGCCGGCCTGGTGCTAGCCGCCCTGGCCGCACAAATCACCCTGGGCATCAGCAACGTGCTGTTCCACCTGCCGCTGCCGGTGGCCGTCGCCCACAACGCCGGGGGCGCCGCGCTGCTGCTGACCCTGGTGCTGGTCAACTATCACGCCCGTACCAGCCTGGTCCGGGTCAAGCATCAGGTCCCGCTGCGCTGGCGGTTCAACCCGCATAAACACAGCGTCAGCCCCATCACAATAAAAGGAGAGATGCCATGGCAACCCTGACCGGTGAACGCCACAGCCAAGCGATCTGGCGCGATTACCTGGAGCTGACCAAACCCAAGGTCGTGGTGCTGATGCTGATCACCTCGCTGGTCGGCATGTTCCTCGCCACCCGTGCCGGCGTGCCGTGGACGGTGCTGGTGTTCGGCAACCTCGGTATCGCCCTGTGCGCCGGCGGCGCGGCGGCGGTCAACCACGTGGTGGACCGGCGCATCGACGCAGTGATGGCCCGCACCCATAAACGCCCCCTGGCCGAAGGCCGCGTCTCCCCCGCCGCCGCCTTGACCTTCGCCCTGGCATTGGCCGTGGCCGGGCAAGCGCTGCTGCTGGCCTTCACCAACCCGCTGACCGCCTGGCTGACCCTGGCCTCGTTGCTCGGTTACGCGGTGGTCTACACCGGTTTCCTCAAACGGGCCACGCCGCAAAACATCGTCATCGGCGGCCTCGCCGGCGCCGCGCCGCCGCTGCTGGGTTGGGTCGCCGCCACCGGCCACGTCAGCGCCGAACCGCTGTTGCTGGTGCTGATCATCTTCGCCTGGACCCCGCCGCACTTCTGGGCCCTGGCGATCCACCGCAAAGAGGAATACGCCAAGGCCGACATCCCGATGCTGCCGGTGACCCATGGCGAGCACTACACCAAGGTGCATATCCTGCTCTATACGCTGGTGCTGCTGGCGGTGAGCCTGATGCCATTCGTGATCCAGATGAGCGGCATGCTCTACCTGATTTGCGCCCTGGTACTCGGCGCCCGGTTCCTGCAATGGGCCGTGGTGTTGTACCGTGGCACCCGGCCGCACGCCGCGATCAACACCTTCAAGTACTCTATCTACTACTTGTTCCTGCTGTTCATCGCCCTGCTTGTCGATCACTACCTACTGTTGAGCCTATGACCCGAACCCAGAAAACCGTCTTCATCCTCGTGGCCGTGATCGCGCTGATCCTCGGCCTGACCATCAACAAGGTGCTGTCGGGCAAAGGCCAGGGCGACCCGACGGCCCTGATCGACGCCGGCATCATCCTGCTGCCGCAAAGCCGCCACCTGCCGGACGTGAGAATGACCGACCAGGACGGCCAGCCCGTGGCCATGGACGCGTTGAAAGACAAATGGAGCCTGCTGTTCTTCGGCTACACCTTCTGCCCGGACATCTGCCCCACCACCCTCGCCCAACTGCGCCAGATCAAAAGCGAACTGCCGCCCGAAGCTGTGGATAAGCTGCAAATCGTCCTGGTCAGCGTCGACCCGAACCGCGACACCCCCAAACAACTCAAGCAATACCTGGGCTACTTCGACCCCCAATTCAAAGGCCTGACCCCGACCTCGATCGAAGACCTGCAAAAACTCGCCAACGCCGTGAGCATCCCCTTCATTCCGGCCGACACCAGCAAACCCAACTACACCGTCGACCACAGCGGCAACCTTGCCGTCATCGGCCCCGACGGCACCCAACGCGGCTTCATCCGCGCCCCGCTGAACAACCAGAAACTGGTCGCGCAACTGCCGGAAATGCTTAAACGCAAATAGCCCCATACCCGCAAGCCTACTCCCACCACCATCCCCTGTGGGAGCGGGCTTGCCCGCGAAAGCGCCAGAACAGTCTACATCGCAACTAAATCTGCCCACCCCACCCACACCCACCACAAATCCCCTGTGGGGCAAGCTGCGTCTAATGCCATCCCTTCAGCCTTACCTAGCTCTGTGGCGAGGGGATTTATCCCCGCTGGGCTGCAAAGCAGCCCCATCCCCAACCAATCCTCGGTGCCGAAAGCCTTTCTCGAATTCGACGAAGCAGGAAGCATGAAACCATCGTCCTACTACGACCGCGTGGTCGATATGATGGAGGAGCTGATGAAGTTCACGCTGCTAATGCGAGGCCGCGAGCACTACCTGGTGGTCCGCTATTCCGAGCGCAAAGAAAGCGCCGAAGCACTCTCCAAGCGCGTGAACCAACGGTCTATCTAAGCGATTCGCTTTGCCATGTAACTCGCGTTGGCGGGACACAGACTGCGGAACTCAAGCGAGTCCTGGACGACGGAGGGTGCCTCGGCCCTGCTACATTGCTCAAAGCCGTGGTATTCGAAGAATGGCGCGGCGGTGGTGGTCAGCAGGTGCAGCGTCCTCACCCCACGACTCACCAGCAGTGCTTCCAATAATGCCAACGCCTGTGACCCGATACCCTCGCCCCGACTTGAGGGAGAGACGATAAACGAACGCAACAGGCGATCAGCGGTGGAGCCTTCAACCCCCACGTAGCCCACCCACTGTTCGCCTATCTGAAACTGGAAAAATTCACGCCCTGGCTCGTCCAGGTCGGCATGAGGCAAGCCTTCGGCCCGGAGCGACGCCTTGAGCGAGGCCAAGTCATCCAGTGCAGACATTTTGAGAACGTGTGATACGGGCATGACGAACCACCTTGAGGGCCATGAATGAACGCCAACAGCACCATCAGAATAGCGCGGCCCTCGGATGCAGCGGCCATCCAGGGGATCTACGCGCCGTTCGTTGAGCGTACCGCGATTTCCTTTGAACTGGCGCCCCCCAGCATCGAGGAAATGACTCAACGAATCACCTCGACGCTGCCGATGTATCCCTACCTTGTGGCAGAGCAAGACGGGCAAGTGGTCGGATACGCTTACGCCAGCCAACACCGCGCCCGCGAGGCCTATCGCTGGTCCGTCGACGTGACCGTGTATGTTTCGCCCCAAACACACCGCCAAGGAATTGGAAGGGCGCTATACGATCGGCTGTTCCCGATTCTCCAACGTCAAGGTTTCCATGCAGCGTATGCCGGCATCGCGCTACCCAATGCGGGAAGCGTGGGCCTGCATGAATCCTTGGGCTTTACACACATCGGCACCTATCCCGAAGTCGGGTTCAAACACGGCAAATGGCATGACGTCGGATACTGGCGCAAGCCCTTGGCAAACTCATCGCCACCCGTTCCGATTGTTGCTTTCGATGCCTTGATGGGACAGCTCGTTTTCTAAACGTGAAAGCCCGCATTAATCGCAGCAGCGCCACTGCAAATACGCTCCCCCAGCACCTCCACACCCCCCTGTGGGAGCGGGCTTGCTCGCGATGAAAACGACACGGTCCCAAAGAAAAAAACCAGCCACCTTGATTACTAAAATCCCCCTCCTACAGCCCCCACCTACACCCGTCCAACAAGCTACGAATCCTTGCGCCTTTGCCTACAACTACGCCAGAATCCGCCCGCTTGTGCGCCTTGTCCCTGGGTTCTATTGTCGTTCCTGCCACTGCCCATCAGTGGTCGGGTTTAGTAGCCCGAGTTCACATCACGGTTGTACAAGTCTCATCAGACAGGCATTAGCCTATTCTCGATGGTGGCTGTGCGCATGGCGTCTTCGGGCGCGCCGGGTTTGGTGTGATCACCGGTCTACTAACTTGCGCACAGCCGCCTCCATTCCGTTTAGTAGCGCAATGGTGCGGCCCATTAGAGGATCACACCAATGTTCAAAGTAACTCCGAACCCACCAGAATCAGGGTCCGCCACACAATCCGCAAAATCCAAAGCCAAGCAGCACGACGAAACCACCAAACGCGTGCTCGATCACTACTTGCAGCCCAAGTCGGATAAATCCAAAGACGAACCGAAACCGGGGCAGATCTTCACTGTTGTGAAAGGTCTCGATAACGAGTGCCTGCTCGCCAACCTCACTGAAACGCTGGCTTCAGCCGATGCCATGGTGGCTGACCTGGCGTTCGACCTGAAAGGCTCGCGACGCCATTTGGCAATGGGGATTCAGCAGTTGATTGAGCTGAGTTCGCTGTTGGCGAATCAGGTGTTGGATAATGTGGAGCCGAGGCCGTAAGTAAACGGTTTCCAACGGAAAAACCCGACGCGTTGCGCCGGGTTTTGGTGCGTTCATATATAGATGTGGACGGGCTATCTCTAAATAAGAATTCCTTCAACGATACCCGTTCTTCACCTCCCCGCACCGTCCTCTCAGCGAAAGACTGCAAACGGCCAGAAGCCGTCGTTCCGAGTAGGGACATGACCCGCCTTCTTACTAGCGGCAAAACACTTCATAAGGTGTACTGCGCGCACCATGCGACAGACCCACATTCTGTGGTGCACAGCCCCCTTACACGATAGCGTTTTCTCTTGAGTTTAATGCCGGCCTTCGATTAGATACGAGGCGTAAACGTTGTAACGTGAATAGCACCATCAATCACGAGGGAATAGCACTAAATGGCAAGGATAGAACCCGTTTTCGGCAGCATCAGCAGCGAAATCGAAAACCCATACCAACTGGGTGATGCCCAACTGATTGACGACGAGGTTGTCACGTTTTCAAAACCCAGGATTCTTGATTTTTCCGGGCGTATTTCTCTGGCGCGCTTCTGGCTGATTCGTGTGCCCTTGGTGCTGGTTCTTCCGTGCATTTTGCTGGCGTTCTTTATGGTGGGGTTGCGCCATCAACTGGGGGTTTTGCTGATAGTCGGTGTCACCGTTGTCGTTCCTGCCATCCTGCTCGACGTGTCTCTACTGATACGCAGGGCACGAGATATAGGCTGGAGTCCGATGATATGGGCAATTCTCCACGTGTTCCCTGTTATCGGCTTTGTGATAACGCTTCCGCTCACCATGCTTCCGGGGCGTAAAGCGATTAATAAATACGGCCCGCCCAATCCACCTCTCTCGACGTTGGTAAAGCTACTTACCGCGCTGTTGGTGGTGCTGATGCTTGTAACTACAACCGTGCTAATTGCGTATTTTCCCCAATACCACCCACAGGCAATCTACGAGTGGTTCGCTAATGCATTGGTTCAGGCATATCGTTAGCGTACGCGAAGTCCATGCTTCGCCTCATTGCGCGGCGCCAAGTGCTCAGGTGTCTTTGTAGAGAGCGCTGCGCGCACCACGCGATAGCCCAGCGTACGCCGCGGTGATGTCCATTGGGGAAAGAGAACAGATTTATTTCTCTGCTCTAAACGTCCGCTCTTGGCCGATAGCCGACGTCTGTTAAAAAACAATCTGTTAGCTTGGGAGCAACAGTTTAGAAAGACGCTGTGGGATACGAACCGAATTGATCGGATCAGCCAATTGAGGGACAAGACCGGCACGCGCCGCTACCTCACCACTAAGCTGAGCCCCCTGAATCCTGATTATCTCGGTGCATCAGGATGATCGTATTGGTTGTTTTGGGGCTGCTTCGCACCCCAGCGGGGATAAATCCCCTCGCCACAGAGTTTTGTGTGTTGGCTGCCTGGCATTTGGAGCTGTGGGCCTTTTATGAGTGCTTCGCACTCAAGCGGGAGCAAGCTCCCTCGCCACGGGCGTTCGAGCTGCTGTCGGGGGCTCAGGCGGCTTTTTGTCCGAGGTCTCATCACCCGCTGCGTGCCGGTTTATCTCGACCGGCACGCGATTCCATCTTCCTGACCTTGGTTCGGCTGCTTAACCCAAAGACTCCCTAACCGGCGTAGTCCCCCGCCCAATCAAGCGCCCCAGCGCCCCACTCTCATCAAACAGCGCCCCTTTCGCCGCCGCCGCATCAGAATCCGCCAGCAACGCCGCCAACCCCGCCGGCAACCCGACACTGATCAACACCGCCTCAAACTCAGCCTGCGGCAGGTTCTGATAAACCACTGGCTTACCGGTTTTCTGGCTGATCAACGCAGCCAGTTCAGTCAAGGTATAGCTGCTATCCCCCGCCAGTTCATAGACTTTATCCGCCTGCCCTTCAGTGGTCAGCACCACCGCTGCGGCTTGGGCGTAGTCGGCACGGGGCGCGGAGCTGATGCGGCCCTCGCCGGCGCTGCCGAGCAGGACGCCATGTTCCACGGCGCTCGGTACGTTCGCCAGGTAGTTTTCGCTGTACCAGCCGTTGCGCAGCAATACGTGGGGCACGCCCGAGGCTTTCAAGGCGGCTTCGGTATCGCGGTGTTCAGCGGCCAAGCCCAAGGTGGAAGTGTCGGCGTGCAGGACGCTGGTATAGGCCAGGAGCGTGACACCTGCGGCCTTGGCGGCATCGATCACGGCGCGGTGTTGGGCGGCGCGGTTGCCCAGTTCATTGGAGGAGATCAACAGCAGTTTATCGACGCCTTTGAGCGCGGCGGTCAATGTGGCCGGTTGGTTGTAGTCGGCGGTGCGTACCACCACGCCCTGTGCGGCCAGGTCCTGGACTTTGCCGGGGTCTCGGACCAGGGCGACGATTTGCTCGGCTGGCACGCGTTCAAGCAGGGACTGGATAACGAGACGGCCCAGTTGGCCGGAGGCTCCGGTGATGGCGATCATGACAAATACCTTGATGGGAAAAGGAGGAGAAGTCATCCTAGGGCCCTAAGTAACTTTTTGTAAGTACGTACATAAAGGTAAGTACCGTGGACACCACCACCGAAATTTCCGAACCGTTTAGCGCCGCTGTCCGACGCGGCGACGTCCAGAGCGCCGACTGTCCTTCTCGGGAGGTGCTCAAGCACATGACCAGCCGCTGGGGCGTGCTGGTGCTGGTCATGCTGCTGGGCGGGATGCACCGCTTCAGCGAGCTGCGCCGCAAGATCGGCGGGGTCAGTGAGAAGATGCTGTCGCAGACGTTGCAGGAGCTGGAAGCGGATGGCTTGGTCAACCGCAAATCGCTGCCGGTGGTGCCACCGCATGTGGAGTACCGCTTGACGCCGTTGGGGCGGGAGGCGGCGGAGCATCTTGAGGTGATGGTGAATTGGATTGAGGAGAAGATTCCGCAGATTATGGCGGTGCGGCGGGGTAGGTTGGGGTGAGGTGGAGGGTGATTGGGAGAAAGTGGACGAATTTATGTAATCTGTCCCTGCGTTCTGTACCGGGTTCGATTTCTCGGCCCACAAACTTGGACGGCGCAGTCCGGCAATCGCTAGAACTGCTACCTATCCGCTGAGATGGATTTCATGCATTTATACGTCGTACGGCATGGTGAAACGTGGGCTAATGCCGAACAGCGATACCTTGGATCGCTTGATCCACAGCTTACTGCGCTGAGTTGCCAACAAGCTCAAACGCTTTGCCAGCAATTGCCCCCAAGCCTCGATGTACTTGTCGTTTCGCCGCGCCTTAGAGCAGTACAAACAGCGAATATTTTGAACGAAAGCCTGAAGCTATCGCCTGAAATAATTGACTGTTTCAGAGAGAGGGATGTCGGTGTTTTCGAGGGGTTGACCCAGGCAGATGCCAAGGAGCGCTATCCGCAACTGTGGTCGCAGAACATCACTCGACTTTGGGATGCTGGGCCAACCGATGGTGAGTCGATCTCTGACGTTGTGAAACGAGTGCGAGACGGTTTGGCTGAGCTGGAATCGAAGTACCGTTCCAAAACTGTTTTGCTTGTAGCGCACGGCTTCGTTGCGAAAGTAGTAAGAGCACTGGCCAAAGGGGACTTTTCAGACTTCTACGAATGGCAGCTCTCAAACGGTAGCATGTTGTTTTTGCAAAGCTTCGAGATGCCCGCACGAGATCTTGAAACTTTGAGACTCTCTCTACCTATAGCGTGATTTTACTGATCGTTGCAGTCCGCCGATCCGCCTGCCCCGCAGACCAAAAAATCAGTCAGATCCTCAGCAGCTTTTTCCGCCAATAAGCCGACAACGACTGTAATGCCTGCATCTCGCAGCATTCTTATTCCCGCTCCCGAATTTCTCGGATCGGGATCAAGTAGCGCTACAAAAACTCTCTCAACACCGCTATTTATCAGTGCCAAAGCGCATGACGGAGTTCGGCCATGAAAAGAGCACGGCTCAAGCGTGACAAAAGCAGTCACCCCGGAGCAGTCATTTTTTAATTGGCTTAGCGCCATCGCTTCCGCGTGATGGAGCCCAGGCGCCTGGGTATAACCCTGGCTGATCACCACGTTGTCCTTAACCAGCACGCAACCTACTGGCGGGTTTGGAAGGCACTCAGGTAAGGCTAAGCGCCCTTGGGCAAGAGCAAGCTGCATAAAGTCGGTATTGGAGGGTGGTTTAGCCATATTCGCTGTAGCACTCATGTTCATACGCTCATGCGTCAAGCATGCTGCTTATCCGCAGGCCAAATGCCTGTCGATCAACCTCGCAACCTCATCAGCATGAGTAAAGCCCAGGCTGTGATCGGCGCCAGGAAGAACATGCAACTGCGCATGGGGTGGCCGTCAAGCAAAAGGGTTGCGGTTGAACGCAGGTAGGTGAACCGCGCCCTCATCTTTGCTCAGGGAACTTATCCATAGAATGATGTCAAGATGATAGCTTTTGTGCCGCTAATTAACTTGGATCAATAAACGCCAGGGCCATCCTAGCAATCAACGGAGAGGAAGATGAAGGTCATCATTGCAGTGTTAATGATGTTAAGTGGATACGCTTATGCTGGTTGCGGCAGCATCAGCGACAGCGATCAACGCAATTATTGCTATGCCAAGACGAAGGGGGAAAGCTGTGGCTCTATCAGCGACAGTGACCTGCGTAATACCTGCTATGCGGAAACCAAGGGCGAGAGCTGCGGTAGCATCAGCGACAGCGACCAACGCCAATATTGCTATGCCAAGACGAAGGGGGAAAGCTGTGGCTCTATCAGCGACAGTGACCTGCGTAATACTTGCTATGCGGAAACCAAGGGCGAGAGCTGCGGTAGCATCAGCGACAGCGACCAACGTCAATATTGCTATGCCAAGACGAAGGGGGAAAGTTGTGGCTCCATCAGCAATAGCGACTTGCGCAACGAGTGTGATGCCATGAAACGCTGATTGACGAGCTCGCCGAACGCACTGGAGTGAGCGGTAAAAGAGCGTCTTCGCGTGATCGTATCGACAGGCAGCCCTATTACCGCTCGTTGCGACTGATCGCCTTGTGTCGATTGTGGAAAAAACGGGAACAGCGGAGAGGCCGTAAGACCACATCGGAACGAGAGCCGTTGATGGTGACGGGCCTTTCACGGCTACGAGCTGACACTTGCTCAAGGCACGAGTGATACCCTGCTTCGATCACTCTTCAAGGCCGTCATATGAACATACCGCCTCGCTTCATCATTTATGAATCAACGCACTGGGTTGTGAACCACCGCATGGACAGTGCGTTGCCTGGCTATCTGATGCTCAGTGCAAGGGAGATGACAAACTCGTTGGCCGCGCTTCCGGCGCAAGCGCTGGTAGAGTTAGGAACGCTTCAGGCAAGAATCCAGCAGGCCATCGAAACGCACCTGCATCCACAACGCCTGTACATCAGCCGTTTTGGTCATGATGCGGGATACTCCATCCATTTCCACTTCATCCCGATTTACCCTTGGATCGAGACTCTGTTCTGGCAAGACGACAGGTACAGGTCGCTCCAGGCGTTTGGCTCGCTCGATACCGTGCGTAAAACTGACGGTGCGGAGCTGACCCTGTTTGTATGGCGAGAGTTTTGCGAGCGTCCTGATCCTCCGGTGGTACAAGGCCCCTCCATCGACCAAACCATCAACGTACTGCGCAGGGAGTTGCGTGATCAAAGTCTTGCTGAGCAACGACAATAAGGTGCGACTGCTATGGGTCGGTAGCGCTCACCCCCTGGTATAGATCAGCAAGGCGATGAAACCCGCGAAAGGAGCGAAAGTGATAGGCCGCTCACGGTCAAAAGCGGACAAGAATTGTCGCAGCGCTAATCCGAAGTCTCACCCTCAGTTGAGAACTACCGTGATAGTTGCGCGACGTTCTGTGTGACTTCCGCAACCATTTTTTCAGTACTGTCTGTCCCATCAATTTGCAAGACCGGTGCCGTTTGCCTTGACAGCCACTGCTCGTGCCACGCCCGATTACGCCCTGAAAAATCCGGATTGTCGTACTGCGAAGCCCATTCCCTGAACGCCACATGTATTTCATACATGTCACCTCCGACGGCTATACGATCACCAAAGCGTGCATTTTCACGCGCGGCCAGCCGTTCGAGGCGAACGGGTGTTGGCGTCACAACGAACACGATCAGATCGACTTGAGCCAGTAGTGCATCGCCCCAGACCATACAGGAACCGGTCAGCACCCAATCGTCATCACCAGACTTTTGCTGGATCATCGACACGCGCTTACTGGGTGGGCGTTTGGTCGTAAAAGGAGGGTTCGTGGGCATCCAGAAATAATCATCGACATCGACATGTCGTACATCGAGCTGCGCTGCGAGATGTTGACCCAAGGTGGTCACACCCGCACACGAGGCTCCGGTAATGTAAATCCGCAATTTTTTCCTCCATGAATACAAGTCGGTTCGAGGCCGGTAAGGTAGCTCAAACTCGTCTGAGCCTTACTTGTTTTTCCGGGCTTTAAATGACCGCTTCTGGTCGGTAGCGGTCCGTTGAGATTCAGCGCCCCTCTATAGCAGTCATCCCCTCAGCCACTGGCATAGAACAGCAAGGCGATTAAACATATGAAAGGTGAGAACATCACCAAGCCACCGACAAGGACTGCCCAACCCCAAGCAAAACCGCTCTCTCCCTTGAAACGGCCGCCGCTCAGCAGGCGAAGCACGAAAACGCCAATCCGGTGGGCCAACAGATTGAGCAAAACATCAGCGATGAGATCCATTTTGACCCTGACGTCTTCTTGGATGTTTTAGCTCTAATGTTCGTATGCTCGTTGCCATATTAGATCCCTCCTATTCCGATAAACCAAGGAAATACAGCCCCACCTTTATGCCCCTCATATTCCGATTTCCTTTCAAGCTGCCTTCGACAGTAAAACAAGCTGATGATGGCTGGGATAATTAATAAGTTGGCCAACCATTGAAACGCATCTGTTGATCCTAGGGTGATCCCCGCAAGCAGATTAATTAGAACCATGCCAATTATTAAAAGATCGTACTTAATATGTCGGCGCTTGATTGAAGCAAAGCTCTCCCAATCATAGATCAACCAATCATGGGAAAATTCGTCGCATCTGGGACACTTATGGGTCGGCGGAAGGCTGTCGACGATATAACCACAGCCAGGGCATCGAAATTTCATGGCGCTATTCCTACCACTCTCTCATTAGATGCCATGTCATGTCGCGTTTCTTGTCGCGACAACCGATCAACCTATCGGGGGGAAACGCGGCTGGGCGACGATGAGCTCGACTACAGAAAAAGGTTAGCAGGACCCACGTCACCAAGGCGCCAGCTCCAGTTTCTCCGGCACCGCACGTATGGCGCCGTCCCCATGGCTTCGTGCAATCGGATTTCCATCTTCGTCGAAGGCTTGCACGGCCAGTTCCGCTGTCGCCGGGCTCACTTCGATCCGGCAAAAATTGTCATCCTGTGTAAAGCCCCACGCCTTGTAGTGCAGGGTGCCCAGAGTAGCGCTGATCTCGAAGCCATCCTCGGTATTCACCGCCCGTGAATCGTGGACGTAGCTCGATGGGGCGCCATCCGCAAAGGAAAACGGCCAGTAAAACGCAGAGGAAACGATGGAGTAGGCTTTGAGCTGCGCGGCGGGCGCAGAGAATTCCAGTTGCGCCACGCTGGAACAATGGATGTCGCCCGAGAGGAAGATCACGTTCTGCACTTGCTCTTCCACGATCGTTTTCAGAACCCGTCGGCGTGTAGTGGGAAAACACGGCCATGAGTCATCCTTCTCCTTGTGCTGATCGCTGAGCAAGGTGTCCACGCCGTTTGGCAGGAAGACGCTGGAAGATACAACGAACTTCGGCACGTTTCCGCGTGTTTGCTGCATATGTGTCAGCCACGCGCAGACTCGATCCAGCTGGCTCGGCTCGTTAGGATCCAGGGCTGGCCGGCCCATCAGGTGATTGTCAGCCAGCCCCGGCAGGTCGGAGTGAAAACGTTGGGTACGCGTGTCGAGGACAAAGAACGGGTAGCCAGCGCAAACAAAGTCGTAGTACAGGTTTAACGTGGCCATGCGCTTGAGAGAACTTGCCGCCCCGTAGGCAGGATCATGTACGTAGCTGTCGGTAAAACGCGGTCCGTGACTCCACTGGTAGCTCATGTAGGCGCCAATGGCCAGGTTGAAGAGCATCCTTTTGGCGCTGCTCTGGTGCAGGCGATCCTGCGACCAGTTGTCCTCGATTTCGTGGTCGTCCAGAATCATGTAGGTGGGCACGCGACTCAAAAGCTTGCGCATGTTCCGCGACCCGAATGCACTGTGATAGCGCTCCTGAAATTCCTCGTAGGTGTCCGCGAGACCGATGGGAACCATGCGGTTAAACATGTCTGCGTAAATCTGGTCTCCGACCATGAGCGCCATGTTTACCGGCCTCGCCTCGTGCTGCTCGAGCATGGGGCGAAAGATGCGGTCAGCCTCCTTGCGTTTCCATAACAGCCCCGGATAACGGCACGAGCCGAGCAGAAAACTGAGTGAGGCCGCGGCTTGTCCTGGCGCCGGCTGCGTGCTGAAGGAGGCCTCTGCGAACGCCTCGCCCAAGCCGTTTTCGAGATTCAACTTGTCCGCCCATACAGACGCGGGCGGGAGCTTGGATGCAATCTCCTCGCTGGACACGTTGCTGTCATTCGGATACGCATCATCCAGATTCAGCGACGCCATGCGGACGGTGTACGTGGTGGCGGGCTGGAGCTTGTAAGGCTGCAGTTTCTTTTCCTCTGCCGCATCCTTCCATAGGGACTTGTCTACGCCGAGATTCAACGTGCCGGTACGGTCGTATTCGCGGGGTAGGCGGAAATAGAAAATATCGCCCGGCTTCACCTTGCCGTTTTTTCCGACGACGCCTAGTACACCAATGGAACGGACCTCTTCATCGAGGTCTTTCTTATCGAGGCAATCCGAGGCAGCCATCCAGAGTCGGCACGAACCATCGCTGGTGTGTCCCACGATGGGGCCAAGTGCGGGCGCGCGAAGAGTGCTCATTTGGCAGTCATCCTTATCAGCCAGGCGTGCGCAAAGTGTAGTGGTCTAATTTTTCCGGGTGCCTCGATAAGTGGAAAATGTATCTATCGAAATGAAGGAGCGGATTTATTTTCTAAATCCGTCCCCAGCTCTACAGATGACGCCGATTACATTTGAGCGGACAACGCTGGGTAATCGATATACCCCTGCTCGCTACCACTGTAATAGGTACTTTGATCGGCAGGCGCCAGCGGTGCGCCAACCTTGAACCGCTCCGGCAGATCGGGGTTGCTGATGAAAAGGCTGCCAAAGGTCACCGCATCCGCCAAGCCGCTCTCCAGAGCCTGTTCCGCTGTTTTCTGGTCGTAGCCGACATTCACCACAAACAGGCCCGTGAAGCGTTTTCTTGCTTCAGGTGCCAACAGTTTCAGGCCCTCAGGTAATGCCGGCGGCTCCATGAAGTGCAGGATGCCCACTTTCTTTTTTTCCAACGCTTCGACGACAAACATGTAGGTTTGCTCAAGCGTGGAATCGCCCATGTCGTTGTAAGGAATACGCGGTGAGAGCCTTACAGAGACTCGCTCTGGCCCGAATACTTTGATAGCAGCGTCCGTGGCTTCCAACAGGAAACGGGCGCGCTTTTCAATGGTGCCGCCATAAGCGTCGGTTCGTTTGTTGGATCCGTCTTCCAGGAACTGAGCCGGTAAGTAACCGTTAGCACCGTGGACTTCGACGCCGTCAAACCCCGCCGCTTTGGCGGCGCGGGCGGCGGTTTCGTAATCTGCCAGGGTGGCTTGGATTTCGTCGAGGGTCAGTGCCCGTGGCACAACGGACGGCTTGATCCCCTCGTCAGTGAAGGCTTGGCTGTTGAACGGGACGGCCGATGGCGCGACAGGTAATTCGCCATTGTGGAAGTCGGGGTGGGAGGCGCGGCCGGTGTGCCACAGCTGGGCGAAGATCAAACCACCCGCTTCATGGACGGCTTGGGTGACCTTCTTCCATCCAGCAACTTGCTCCGATGTATGGATACCGGGCGTGTTAGTCCAGCCAATGGCTTGGGCGCTGATCTGGGTTCCTTCCGAGAAGATCAGGCCAGCGGATGCTCGCTGTGCGTAATAAGTTGCGGTGAGTTCATCGGCGATTCGGTCTTTCGAGCGCCCTCGGGTCATAGGCGCCATGAACACACGGTTTTTGAAGGCCAGTTGGGCATTGCCGACGGGCGTTAATAGTTTTGAATGGCTCATGAGATTCTCTTTGGCTAACGATGATCTTCAATCGAATGTCCACCCAGCAGCATCCGCGACGCACATGGCGACCCGTTACGCGAATCCGTAAGTAGTTAACTGGAATGTTGATGGGCGCACCGAGGTGCTGACGCGATCACGGTATACCGAATAAATCTAGCGTCAATCAGGCACCTTGAGTCGCGTTGGTAGGTCTGAGGAAACCTGGTTTCCAGACGGATATCACACAAATGACAGGTGCAATGCCTGTCGTTCAGCGGATCAAAATATGGCTGGGTTACTTGCGTCCGATCCGATCAACCAGGCTGGGAAAACGACGCGATTGCAAGCTCTGAAAGGTCTTTGGCCTGATCGAATATTTCCCTGGCGGTTTCAACTTCGGACAGTTTTACAAGTGTCCATTCATGAAGTTGACTCAGGGGCTGTTGCAACGTGCGGCCAAGCGCTGTGATCTGGTATTGCACCGCCACTGGCGAGAGCGATATCACCTGGCGCGACACCAGGCCATTGCGCTCGAGGCGGCGTAAGCACTGTGTCAAAGCCTTCTGGGTAACGCCCTCCAGCCTGCGCCTGATTGCATTGAAACGCTGCGGGCCATCGTCCAGGACGACTAAAACCATCATCGACCACTTGTCAGAGATCTGCTCGAAGAGCGCGCGGCTGGGGCATGCCGATGAAAAGCATTGGGGTTCGATTTCGAGCATTGCGGTTTCCTCTGAAGTACCAAGCGACCGTAGGTTTTTAATTCGCCGCTAGTATCCGGAATATATCGCGAGGAACCGGGACAGTTCTATTACCGCTCAGCCACCGGCCAGATGCCTGTCGATCAACCTCGCCACCTCATCTGCGTGAGTAAAACCCAGGCTGTGATCGGCGCCAGGGAAAACATGCAACTGCGCGTGGGGCAACCGTTGAGCAAGACGCTGACCAACGCGAACGGGGCTGATCGGATCCGCATCGCCCCACAGCAGCAGGACCGGCAGGCGCAACTCGGCCAGCCGCAGTGTGAGGTCGGTGCGGTCGTCGAGAAACCACCTCGGCAGTGTAGGGTTGGCGGCGGCAAATTCCGGGCGCCAGTCCTGTGCGTCCAAGTCGGACATATCCACCCCGCCGGAGGTGACGGTCAGCGTCAGGTGGGTGATCAGCTCCGGCCGTTCAAGCGCCGCCAGCACCGCGACGATACCGCCCATGGATTGCGCCACCAAGGCGGTGGGCCGGTCGATCTCGGCCAACACGCGGGTTGCCAGACTTTGCATGCCGGTGATGTCACGCGCGGGCGGCGTGTCGCCAAAGCCGGGCCAGCCGATATGGCGTTGCTGCGCTGGGTGGGTCAGGCGTTCGGCGACTGGGTGCCAGAATTGGGTGTTGCCTGAGGCGCCGGGGAGGAAGAGGAGTTTGGTGGGGGATGGGGGCATTGGGTTCGGTCCTTGAACATGGGAGATCGAGAGTTGGCAGGAGGGCGAATGTGAATACCGCCAGGCTCGAAACGCCGACTCAACGCTTTTCAGACTCACATTGGCCGCGCAAATTAAGATCGTTGATGCTGGTACAGCTGCCGCCGCTCTGCTTGGCTTCGCAATAGGCTCGCTGATCGTGATCATCGATGCTGTAGCAAGAACCACCTCCCACCTCTGCGCTGCACTGCGCACGCAAGTCATGATCATTGATGCTGGTACAGCTGCCGCCACTCTGCTTGGCTTCGCAATAGGCTCGCTGGTCATGATCATTGATGCTGTTGCAAGAACCTCTCTCCACCTCTGCGCTGCACTGCGCATGCAAGTCGTGATCATTGATGCTGTTGCAACCGCTGCCACTCTCCTTGGCGGCACAATAGGCGCGCTGGTCATGGTCATTGATGCTGTTGCAACCGGCAAACGCATAACCGCTGAACATCAACAACATCGCAAGAATCACTTTCATTTCACACTTCCTTGGGCTTGCCAGGAAACAGCCCGGCGCTGGTTGATCCTGTTGCAAAGAGCGTCTCGTAACGCCATCAAATTGACATCGCCCTGAGGAAAAGTTCCGGAAGCGAATTAAGGGTTTCAGCAGATCAGCGGATGTCGTCTTTATGGGGCTACTTCGCAGCCCAGCGGGGATAAATCCCCTCGCCACAAGGGAGGCGGCGCTTGATAGATTTTTGTGAGTGCTTCGCACTCAAGCGGGAGCAAGCTCCCTCGCCACGGGGCCCAATCTGCCGGCTTTCCTTTAGCCAAACGACTCAAACCGCCGCCGCCTCATGAACAACCCGATCCCAATCGCCACGGCAAAAACCGACAGCAACCCTAAATCAAACCCCAACAAGCGGGTCTGACCGGCGGCAACGCAGCCAACCGCACCCGCCGCCACTATCCAACAGTTCGCGTACACCAAGGGTAAGAACGCTACAGACAGCGCCTTGATCATCGATGCAATGGACCTGCTGTACACCCGACGCTTTGACGGTTTCTGCCTGGTTTCGAGCGACAGTGACTTCACCCGCCTCGCTTCGCGGTTACGAGAAGAAGGTTTGACGGTCTATGAAGATGGCTGGGCCCACTTGGGCGCGCTAGGCACCAACATCAGCAAATTGAGACCTGAGTTCGACCCGCGTACCCAATGGCTATAAAAAGCTCAGTGAGTTGATCAAGGGCAGCCGGATACGTTCGAGCTGCAATCCAGGGGAGCGTCGGGCGTGGGAGGTTCAATACTTTATGCCCGGCATCGGCAGCCTGGCTTGTAGCATCGCTGACTGACAACCGGGGTGCAGAGCATGACACTTCCCTTGCGGGGAGCCCTACTGGAATTAGCGGCCGCATTAGATATCCCCTATACCGACGAACCAAGGATATACAGTCCCACCTTTATGCCCTTCGTATTCCGCCTTTCTTTCAAGCTGCCTTCGACAACAAAACAAACTGATGATGGCTGGGATAATTAATAAGTTGGCTAACCACTGAAATGCATTTGCTGACCCTAGGGTAATCCCCGCAAGTAGATTAATAAGAATCATGCCTATTATTAAAAGGTCGTACTTAATATGACGGCGTTTGATTGAAGCAAAGCTCTCCCAATCATAGATCAACCAATCGTGGGAAAACCCGTCGCATTTGGGACACTTATGGGTCGGCGGAAGGCTGTCTACGATATAACCACAGCCAGGGCATCGAAATTTCATGGCGTTGGTCTTACCCCCTCTCGCTCATTAGACGCCATGTCATGTCGCGTTTCTTGTTGCCGCAACGGTAAACCTATCGAGGACGCGACTGGGCGCCGATGACCCCCGACTACATAAAAGGTTAGCAGGAGACTATCTATTCGCCAGCAGCCGACCGACCGCTTCGGTCGGGACATTGGGGAAGTGGTGTTTTTTATGAGTGCTACGCACTCAAGCAGGAGCAAGCTTCCTCGCCACGGAGTTGGGGTTGCGGTTTTGTGAGGGGGTCAGGGGCGACGATCTGGTTTCTGCTGGCCCTCAGTTGATCCGCCTAGTCAAAATGGCGCTTATATCTTGCGACCTTTTCAGGAAATAACTCTTCGTAAAAAGGATGAGGAATGCCAAGAATGCTTATCTCGATCAAATCGGGCAGAAGCTCTTCCGAGTAATCCAGAATGCCAATGCCAGCACATGGAATGACCAAGCCCGCTTCGGTTTGAACACAAAGCGCTAGAGCCGATTGATCAAGGTGATTGGCGCGGCACTCTTGCTGGATAGCCTGGTACCCATCGGCTGGGACGAATTGACCGAAAGCAACGCCCATTGGGGGATCTCCATCCTCTAGGGCTGAATAGCCCACCAGAAACGGTCCGCTGTAGATTGAAAATCGCGCCAATTGGTTGCCCTTCCTTGCCGGGTACGTCGGACATTACAGGTTTCGTCAGCTAATCGCCATTCGCGGGAGACCATGTGAAACGCAGGTCCCGGCGAGGGATTACAATCTGGATTGCACACGCTCTATCGCCTCGAGAAGCTGACCTTCGAAGTACTCAGTGCCATCTCGTTGCTGCTCTTTCATACGGCGCTTTGCTTCGATGAGCAGATGTTCAGGCGCGATATTCTGCGTAAGAAAAGTAGCAACCATGAGATCACTCAAATTCTTCAGGGGGGTGTCCCCTGCGGCTTTGCAGCGCTGCATCAGCCCTGTATCGTCGCCGTCATTCCATGGACCTAAAAGATCCGACACTGCGAGGTTGGGAGTCATGAACCCTACCTTGAGGGGTTTAGGGACTGGTAATTTCTCACGCTTGGTCGATAGATGAACAGGAAATTAAGAGCCGCTTTTGGTCGAACACAGCCATCCAGGCGATGGGATTTAGCGAACGACATACCGCTGGGGTGTGAATTGATTCTGGATCCTGACTTCCTCGAATCAGACAGATCGTATTGACTGTATTAGGTCTGCTTCGCAGCCCAGCGGGGATGAATCCCCTCGCCACAAGGGAGGCGGCGTTTGATGGATTTTTGTGAGCGCTTCGCACTCAAGCGGGAGCAAGCTCCCTCGCCACGGGGTTTGAGTTGTTGGGCATGAAAAAGGTGAGACCTGTTTCAGAGGCCTCACCCCTTCTCACTTCATTGGTTAGAGATCTCTTGATTGATGCTTACTGGGTCTTTTCAGCATTGAAACCATCAGCGTTTTCAAACACGCCCATAAACCCCGCAACAGTCGCTTCTCGCGCCCAGTCGCGCTGAAGTTCGCAATACATCTGCACGCGGCTGATCAGTTTGGCCCCCGCTTGCTCGATGCGCCGTAACGCGGCCTCGTGTGCGGCAACGGAGGTGCCGCCGACGGCGTCGACCGGCACGTAGACTTCATAACCCGCCTGTATGGCATCAAGTACCGGAAAGGTCAGGCACGCCTCAGTCCAGAGTGCGGTCATGATCAGCTTGCGGCGGCCGGTGGCTTTGACTGCCTGTTTGAACTCGGCGTCTTCCCAACTGTTGATCGAGGTTCGGTCGTAGGTGGGAAGATGACCCAGGACGTTCTGCAGCTCCTGGATCGGCGGTTTATTGCGACCGGTAGCGACGTTGACCGTTGAATGAATAATCGGAAGGTTGTAGTTGATGGCCGCCTTGGCCACGCTCGTGATGTTGAACACCAGTTCGTCACGGGGCATCGAGCGGATCGACGACACTTGGATGGGCTGGTAGTCGATGATGATCAGCGCCGAGTTTTCAGGCGACAAGAGGTGGTCGGTCAAAGGGTTGCGGATTGCCTCGCTTGTCATGTGCTGCTCCTGCTTCTAGTTGTCGTTTGCGCGTGGGACGGTTCGAGGGCTCGCTTGATGGAGGGCGAGCCCGCTGAAGTCGTCACTGCGTTGAGGGTGCTCACTTTCCGGACGACGCGGCCTCTACGGCGACGTCGCCAGGAAGCAGGATTGTGCTGTTGCGCTACTCGACTCAGTAGTAGCATCCCGAGGGTTTCTGTGTCGCAGAATGGGGAACGCTGAGTTGGATATCGAAGCGCTGCAAACCTTTGTAGAGGTCGCCGATGCCGGGGGTATTTCGCCGGCGGCCCTGCGGCTGGGCGTATCCAAATCGATCGTCAGCCGTAGGCTGGTGCGGCTGGAGGCGGAGCTGGGTATCCAGTTGCTCGCGCGAACGACGCGCGGGGCCGCCCTTACCGAGGCTGGAACCGCTTTTCGCGAGCATGCGGCCAGGGTCTGCGCCGAGATCGACATGGCAAAGGAAACGCTGCTGCCGGCAGGGCCCCTTCGCGGTCGGTTACGCATTGCCGCCCCGCTGTCTTTTGGACCGACTCACTTTGCACCGATGCTGGCGCAAATGGCTCGCCGCCATCCCTTGCTGCATATCCAGACCTGCTACAGCGATCGCTTCGTCGATCTGATTGCCGAAGGTTTTGATTGCGCGATACGCGTGGGCTATCTGCCGGACTCGAACCTGATTGCCAGGGGGATCGGCCCGATTTATACCAAGCTCGTCGCCAGCCCCGGTTATATAGAGGCCCATGGCGCGCCTGAATCGCCTGAAGAATTGTCGGCACACGAGGCGCTCATGCAGGGCACCGAATCCTGGCAGTTCATGGATGGCGACAAAGGGGTGACGGTTCGTCCGCACGGACGCTTCAAGGCTGACAACGGCGTCGCGCTGGTCGCCGCCGCCATCGCCGGGTTGGGGGTTGCCTATCTGCCGGATTGCCTGACCTATGAAGGCCTGAAGTCGGGGGCGCTGGTGCCCATCATGACCCGGTACCCACCGCCTCCGGCAGGGGCTTATGTCGTCCGCCCACCGGGGCAGCATCCGGCTCGGAAGATCCATGCGCTCGCAGAACTCTTGATTGAGTCGTTCGGGCAGTCTCCGCACTTCGCAAAGCCGGTTTCCATATGACTTTTTGTGGGCGCTTCGCACCCAAGCGGGAGCAAGCGCCCTCGCCACGGGGTGTTTGCTTTAAGGCCACGAGGCTCCTGCGGTGCTCGCGCTGGTCTCAAAAGCCGCGCCCTCGACATGGTAGACCTTCGGCTCCTCGGAAAAATATTCCTCCAACCCCAGCATGAACAGCCGATGGTCTTCACTCGCTTCGAAGCCCGGGGTGTGGTCCTCCAGTGATTGCCATCGCACGATCAGGTTGAATTGCTCGGGGGTTTCGATCCCTTGCGCCAGCATGTGGCCGCCGTAGCCCTTGGCGCGGGTGAGCAATGGGGCGACTTCGGCAAATGCACTTCGGAACGTTTCGATGCGTTCTTTGTGAACGGGGAGCACAGCGATTTCATAAACCATGATGCACCTCTGAATTGTCTGGGCAGTTACGGAATGAGGGAAGGCTCGACGGCAATCGCGATTTTGCCTCGCAGGCCGTTGTTAGGGCTTTCCAGTCGGGCATGGGCCAGGGGAATGTCGGCCAGCGAATAGACGGCGCCGACGTGGGGGCGCAGCTGACCGCGGGCGATCAGTGCGCTCAACTCGTCGAGCTTGCCGCGGTTTTGCCGGGTGAACACGAAGTGATAGCTCGCGTTCTTGCCCCAGGCCTGGACCAGGTTTTGTGGCTGGGCGATGTCGACGATCGAGACGACGCGGCCCAGTTGGGCGAGCACGTCGGGACTGCGTGACAGGGTGTTGCCGCCGATGGTGTCGAACACGACATCCACGCCGTGGTCAGCGGTTTCCCGAAGGATGGCGTCGACATAATCTTCTTTCTCGTAATCGACGATCACGTCGGCACCCAAGCTTCGGGCGAAGTCAGCGTTGGCTTCGCGCACGGTGGTGAACACCCTGGCACCCATCGCTTTCGCCACTTGGATCGCGACATGCCCGACGCCTCCGGCGCCGCCGTGGACAAGGATGCTCTCCCCGACCCTGAGGGCCGCGCGCACCACCAGTGCTTCCCACACCGTCCCGCCCACCAGGGTCAGGCTGGCGGCCTCAAGATGGCTCAGCTCGGGCGGCTTTTTCCCGACAATGCTTTCGGCCGCGACGTGGTACTCGGCATAGCTGCCTGCCCCTTCAAATATCTGCGGGGTGTACCAGACTTCGTCTCCTGGCTTGAAGGTGGTCACGCCAGGCCCAACGGCTTCGACCACGCCGGAGACGTCGTGGCCGGTGATGGCCGGCAGTGGCACCAGGTCGGGATAGTCGCCGCGTCGAACCTGGTAATCCAGCGGGTTGATGGAAGTGGCATACACCCGCACCAGGACCTGTCCTGCTTGTGGCACGGGCTTGGGCACGTCGCGCAGTTCGAACGATTCAGGACCGCCGAATGATTTAAGCATCATCGCTTTCATGGTAAATCCTCGCATCTAGAAAAAGGGATATCGAGATATCCCGATATACTGCGGTAAAAAAATGCTACAGGTCTTTCCCGATGATCTCGGCGAGCGCACTGATGGTTGCTTCATTGCGTTTGTAGTAAGTCCACTGACCAATGCGCCGGACTTCCACCAGGCCCACCCGTTGCAGCGTCGCCAGATAACCGGACACCGTTGACTGCGACAGGCCGATACCTTCCTGGATACTGCTGACGCAGACGCCGACCGTGTGAACGTCACCCTCATCCTGCGGGGGGAAGTTCTTTGCCGGATCCTTCAAACCTTTCAGGATTTGGAGACGTGTCGGGTTTGAGAGGGCTTTGAATATTTCGAGTAGGTCCATGCGGCGAGGATATCGAGATTTTGCGATATGTCAATACGCAGATTTGAACGACTCTTGGCTAGGGGCTCTGGGGCCGCTTCGCAGCCCAGCGGGGATGAATCCCCTCGCCACAGGGGGCAATGTGCTGGCATTAGGGGCTTGGTGGGTTTTTGTGAGTGCTTTGCACTCAAGCGGGAGCAAGCTCCCTCGCCACGGGTGTTTTTTTGAAGGTATTTGCGAGTCGTCTGTAGGAAGCTTGAACCGAAGGCGATTATTGAAACTTGAGGTGACAAAAAACCGCAACTGGCTTCTACGCAGGTTTTCAGTCTTGTTGAAAACTCCAGGCCTTACGGATTCGTAAGGACGCGATACATGGAGTTCAGCAGGCACCAGTTCACCGCCCATCACGGCATTATTTCTGCATCACTCGTTTCACCGTCATGCCAAGTGACCGTGGCAGGCTCGGCACGCTGTATTTTCAGGACGCCAAAGCGGCGCACTTCGATGTCACCCGGCTGCTGGTAGAGCTCTATGATCATCCAGTCCTGAGGTGCTATAGGCCATGAGTGTAACTACCCAATATCTGCTGGCCGGCCTGGGGATTGTGCTGCTACATCTTTGTGTGAGGCGTTATGTACTCAGGGTACGGCTCGGCCTGACCCTGGTTTGCTTGGGTTTTGTTGTGCTGTTTGTTTTGCCACCGTTCATTGGCAGCATCGATGTCGGCATTTTTGCAATCGCAGCGGTAGCGGCGGGATCGGGGATGTTTTCCAGCCGAAGGATGTATGAGAAATGAACTGGGAAGGGAGTTCGAGTTGCTGCGGCTTTAGGAATGGCGGTCCAGTTTTTTAAGGAACACGGTCATTTCCTTTTCGGCTTGTTTGTCGCCGTGGGCTTGGGCGGCTTGCAGGCCTTGTTCCCAGGCATGGCGGGCGGCCGGGAGGTTGCCTTGGCCTTGGTGGGCCTTGCCCAGGAGTTTCCAGGCGGCGGAGTATTTGGGGTCGAGTTCGATGCAGCGTTGCAGGTGTTCGGCGGCGCGGGGAAAGTCGCCGAGGTCGAGGTAGCCTTTGCCCAGGCCGAAGCGTAGCAGGGGGTTGTCGATGCCCTTGGCTAGCATTTTTTCGAGGGATTCGAGCATGGGGGCTGAGTCCTATTTGGGGTGTGTCAGTGATTGATCTGTTGGGGGTTGACCGCTTTCGCGAGCAAGCCCGCTCCCACAGGGGGATCGGGGTTGTTCACGGCAATTGTGAGCAGTGCAGATCCATTGTGGGAGCGGGCTTGCTCGCGAAAGCAATCGATCAAGCACCGCATACTCTGGATCAGAAAAAACTCAACCCCACATGAAACAGCTTCTCGACATCGCGAATATGTTTTTTGTCCACCAGGAACAGGATCACATGGTCGCCCGTCTGGATCTTGGTGTCGTCATGGGCGATCAGCACTTCTTCGTCGCGGATGATCGCGCCGATGGTGGTGCCTGGCGGCAGGCCGATGTCACGGATGGCCTTGCCGATCACTTTGCTGGACTTGGCATCACCGTGGGCGATCGCTTCAATGGCTTCGGCCGCGCCGCGGCGCAGGGAGTGGACGCTGACGATGTCGCCGCGCCGTACGTGGGCGAGCAAGGTGCCGATGGTTGCCAGTTGCGGGCTGATGGCGATGTCGATGTCGCCGCCCTGGATCAGGTCGACGTAGGCCGGGTTGTTGATGATGGTCATGACCTTCTTCGCCCCCAGGCGCTTGGCCAGCAGCGACGACATGATGTTGGCTTCGTCGTCGTTGGTCAGGGCCAGGAAGATGTCGGCGTCGGCGATGTTTTCTTCCAGCAGCAGGTCCCGGTCCGAGGCGCTGCCTTGCAGGACCACGGTGCTGTCGAGGGTGTCGGAGAGGTAGCGGCAGCGCGCCGGGCTCATCTCGATGATCTTGACCTGATAGCGGCTTTCGATGGCTTCGGCCAGGCGCTCGCCGATCTGCCCGCCGCCGGCGATGACGATGCGCTTGTAGTTCTCGTCGAGGCGGCGCATTTCGCTCATCACCGCGCGAATATTCGCCTTGGCGGCGATGAAAAACACCTCATCGTCCGCTTCGATCACCGTGTCGCCCTGGGGCAGGATCGGCCGGTCCCGGCGGAAAATCGCCGCGACGCGGGTCTCGACATTCGGCATGTGTTCGCGCAGTTGGCGCAGTTGCTGGCCGACCAACGGCCCGCCGTAGTACGCCTTGACCGCCACCAGTTGCGCCTTGCCCTCGGCGAAGTCGATCACCTGCAACGCGCCCGGGTGCTCGATCAGGCGCTTGATGTAGTTGGTCACCACCTGTTCGGGGCTGATCAGCACGTCCACCGGGATCGCTTCGTTGTCGAACAGATCGTTGCGGGTCAGGTAGGCCGCTTCGCGGACGCGGGCGATTTTGGTCGGGGTGTGGAACAAGGTGTGCGCGACCTGACAGGCGACCATGTTGGTTTCGTCGCTATTGGTCACGGCCACCAGCATGTCGGCATCGTCGGCGCCAGCCTGACGCAGCACGGTCGGCAACGAACCACGCCCTTGCACCGTGCGGATGTCCAGGCGATCACCGAGGTTGCGCAGGCGCTCGCCGTCGGTGTCGACCACGGTGATGTCGTTGGCCTCGCTGGCCAGATGTTCCGCCAGCGACCCGCCGACCTGCCCTGCGCCGAGGATGATGATTTTCATCCGCTCACTCCTTTCGAATCGGTCTTAACCGCGTGCGGCGGCGATCTTGATCAGCTTGGCGTAGTAGAAGCCGTCGTGGCCGCCTTCCTGGGCCAGCAACTGGCGACCGTGGGGCTGCTTGAGGCCGGCCTGGGTGGCGATGTCCAGCTCGCGGGCGCCGGGGGTGCGGGCGAGGAACGCTTCGATCACTTTGGTGTTCTCGGTCGGCAGCGTCGAGCAGGTGGCATAGAGCAACATCCCGCCAACGTCGAGGGTCGGCCACAGGGCATCGAGCAGTTCGCCCTGCAACACCGCCAGTGCGGCGATATCGTCCGGCTGGCGGGTAAGCTTGATGTCCGGGTGACGGCGGATCACCCCGGTGGCCGAGCATGGCGCGTCTAGCAGGATCCGCTGGAACGGCTTGCCGTCCCACCAGCTCGCGGTGTCGCGGCCATCGGCGGCGATCAGCTCGGCGTCGAGGCCCAGGCGTTCGAGGTTTTCCTTGACCCGCACCAGACGCTTGGCTTCCAGGTCCACGGCCACCACGCCAGCCAGCTTCGGCTCGACTTCGAGGATGTGGCAGGTCTTGCCGCCCGGCGCGCAGCAGGCGTCGAGCACCCGTTGGCCCGGCGCCAGTTCCAGCAGGTCGGCGGCCAGTTGCGCGGCTTCGTCCTGAACGCTGATCCAGCCTTCGGCAAACCCCGGCAGGGTGCGCACGTCAGCGGGGGTTTCCAGGACAATGCCATCGCGGCTGTACTGGCACGGGATCGCCGGGACGCCCGCCTCGCCCAGCAACGCCAGGTAGGCATCGCGGCTATGGTGGCGACGGTTGACCCGCAGGATCATCGGCGGATGAGCGTTGTTTGCCGCGCAGATGGCTTCCCACTGCTCGGGCCAGAAGGCTTTCAGGGATTTCTGCAACCAGCGTGGGTGGGCGGTGCGCACCACCGGATCGTGCTCAAGCTCGGTCAGCAGGCTTTCGCTTTCCCGTTGGGCGCGGCGCAGCACGGCGTTGAGCAGGGCTTTGGCCCAGGGCTTTTTCAGTTTGTCGGCGCAGCCCACGGTTTCACCGATGGCGGCGTGGGCGGGAACGCGGCTGTAGAGCAATTGATACAGCCCCACCAGCAGCAGCGCTTCGACATCGGCATCTGCGGCCTTGAAAGGCTTTTGCAGCAGCTTCGCCGCCAGCGCCGACAAGCGAGGCTGCCAGCGGGCGGTGCCGAACGCCAGGTCCTGGGTGAAACCGCGATCACGGTCTTCGACCTTGTCCAACTGGGTCGGCAGGGAACTGTTGAGCGAGGCTTTGCCGCTGAGGACAGCGGCCAGGGCCTTGGCGGCGGCCAGACGCGGATTCATGAGGCGTCCGCCGCTTGGCCGAGCACGGTGCCGAGGGCAAATTTCTCACGGCGGCTGTTGAACAGATCGCTGAAGTTCAGCGCCTTGCCGCCAGGCAATTGCAGGCGGGTCAGGCACAGCGCCTGCTCGCCACAGGCGACGACGAGGCCGTCCTTGCTGGCGCCGAGGATTTCCCCCGGTGCGCCCTGCCCTTCGGTCAGACTGGCCGCCAGCACTTTCAGGGCTTCGCCGTTCAAGGTGCTGTGGCAGATCGGCCACGGGTTGAAGGCGCGCACCAGGCGTTCCAGTTCGATGGCCGGGCGGCTCCAGTCGATCCGCGCCTCGTCCTTGTTCAATTTGTGGGCGTAGGTGGCGAGGCTGTCGTCCTGCACTTCGCCCGCCAACGTTCCGGCGGCGAGGCCAGCAATGGCCTGGACCACGGCCGGCGGGCCGATGAGTGCGAGGCGATTGTGCAGGCTGCCGCCGGTGTCTTCGGCGCTGATGGGCGTACTGACTTTCAGCAGCATCGGCCCGGTGTCCAGGCCGGCTTCCATGCGCATCACGGTCACGCCGCTTTCGGCATCGCCCGCTTCCACGGCGCGCTGGATCGGCGCCGCACCGCGCCAGCGCGGCAGCAGCGAGGCGTGGCTGTTGATGCAACCCAGGCGCGGGATGTCCAGCACCACTTGCGGCAGGATCAGGCCGTAGGCGACCACCACCATCAAGTCCGGCTTCAGCGCGGCCAGTTCGGCCTGGGCTTGAGCGTCGCGCAGGGTCGGCGGCTGCAACACCTGGATGGCATTTTCCACGGCCAGCTGCTTGACCGGGCTGGGCATCAGTTTTTGCCCGCGACCGGCCGGGCGATCCGGCTGGGTGTAGACCGCGACGATCTCATGGGGGCTGGCCAGCAGGGCCTTGAGGTGTTCGGCGGCAAATTCGGGGGTGCCGGCAAAGACGATGCGCAGTGGCTCAGTCATGGGAGGCTCTCAGTTCAAAGCAGTCGCAAAAAGAAAAAGGCTTGCCGCGGCAAGCCTTTGAAGGGGGGCATCAAGCATTCTGGCGATGAATCTTTTCCAGTTTTTTCTTGATCCGGTCACGCTTGAGGGTCGACAGGTAATCGACGAATAACTTGCCGTTGAGGTGGTCACACTCGTGCTGGATGCACACCGCCAGCAGGCCTTCGGCGATCAGCTCGTAGGGCTGGCCGTCGCGGTCCAGGGCCTTGATCTTGACCTTCTGCGGGCGGTCGACGTTTTCGTAGAAGCCCGGCACCGAGAGGCAGCCTTCCTGGTATTGGTCCATCTCGTCGGTCAGGGTTTCGAACTCGGGGTTGATGAACACCCGGGGCTCGCTGCGGTCTTCGGAGAGGTCCATGACGACAATACGCTTGTGCACGTTGACCTGGGTCGCGGCGAGGCCGATGCCCGGCGCTTCATACATTGTTTCAAACATGTCATCGACCAGCTGACGCACTTCGTCGTCCACTACGGCCACCGGTTTGGCGATAGTGCGCAGGCGCGGGTCCGGAAATTCGAGAATGTTCAAAATGGCCATAAGCTTGATAAATGCACGTGTGAGGTAAAGTCGGGTGGCTGGCCTGGCGTGTCTTGGGATGCAGGCTACCGTTGTAAAACACAGCTTCGAAGCACAGCGATCGAATCGGAGCGAGCCACGGGGGCTCTGGCGTTTTACGCGAACGCACATAATAAAGGGATTCACCGCATGAGGAAATCACTACTCGCCCTGCTGCTCCTGGCCTCGGCCGGCATCGCGCACGGGCAAGTGCAACTTCGGGAAGGTTTTCCCCAGCAATACACGGTGGTGACGGGCGACACGCTTTGGGACATTTCCGGCAAATTCCTGCGCGAGCCCTGGAAGTGGCCGGAACTCTGGCAGGCCAACCCGCAGATCGAAAACCCCAACCTGATCTACCCCGGCGACACCCTGACCCTGGTCTACGTCAACGGCCAGCCGCGCCTGACCCTCAATCGCGGCGCGTCGCGGGGCACCATCAAGCTGTCGCCACGGGTGCGCAGTTCGCCGGTGGCCGACGCCATCCCTAGCATTCCGCTGCAAGCGATCAACAGCTTTCTGCTGAGCAACCGCATCGTCGACAAACTCGAAGACTTCGACAAGGCGCCGTACATCGTTGCCGGCGATGCCGAACGGGTACTCAGCGGCACCGGAGACCGGATCTTTGCTCGCGGTAAGTTCGATGACAACCAGTCGGCCTACGGCATCTTCCGCCAGGGCAAGGTCTACACCGATCCCGAGACCAAGGAGTTTTTGGGCATCAACGCCGATGACATCGGCGGTGGCGAGGTGATCGCCACAGAAGGCGATGTCACTACCCTGGCGCTGCAACGCACCACCCAGGAAGTGCGCCTCGGCGACCGGCTGTTCAGTGGCGAGGAACGCTCGATCAACTCGACCTTCATGCCCAGTGCGCCGAACACCGAAATCAACGGGCTGATTCTCGACGTGCCTCGCGGCGTGACCCAGATCGGTGCGTTGGACGTGGTGACTGTGAACAAGGGCCGGCGCGATGGCTTGGTCGAAGGCAACGTGCTGGCGGTGATGAAGACCGGCGAAACCGTGCGCGACCGCATCAACGGCCAGCAGGTGAAGATCCCCGACGAACGGGCCGGCTTGCTGATGGTGTTCCGCACCTACGACAAGCTCAGCTATGGCTTGGTGCTCTATGCCTCACGCTCGTTGGCGGTGCTCGACAAGGTGCGTAATCCGTAACGGGTCTCACAAGTTACCAACAGAGTTATCCACAGCTTATTCCCGTTTGTGCGGGACCTATAACGATCAAGGATGATCGCATGTCATTACCTGAATCTGCTCCGGTTTCCCCAGCGGAACTGGAGGCTCGGCTACGCCTTCATCGGTTGCCGCAACTGGGCCCGAAACGTTTCATGACGCTGATGCAAGCCTTCGGCTCGGCCTCGAAAGCTATCAGCGCGCCGGCCAGCGCGTGGCGAGCGCTGGGGTTGCCGGCGGCCTGTGCCGAGGCCAGGCGCGATCCAGATGTGCGCGATAGCGCGGCCCATGCATTGGCCTGGCTAGAGCGTCCCGGCCAGCATTTGCTGATGTGGGACCAGCCTGAGTACCCGGCGCTGTTGGCCGAAATCAGCGACGCGCCACCGCTGTTGTTCGTTGCCGGTGACCCGACGATTCTGGAAAAACCGCAGCTGGCAATGGTTGGCAGCCGGCGGGCGTCGCGTCCGGGCATGGACACGGCGGCGGCGTTTTCCCGCAGCCTGGCCGGGGCCGGTTTTGTCATCACCAGTGGCCTGGCCCTGGGAATTGATGCGGCGGCCCATCAGGCAGCACTGGATGTTGGCGGACGCACCATCGGGGTGCTTGGCACCGGGCTGGAAAATTTTTATCCACAGCGCAATCGTCGGTTGGCCGATGCGATGATCGACCAGGGCAGCGCGGTGCTGTCGGAGTTTGCGTTGGACGCAGCGCCCTATGCCAGCAACTTTCCGCGGCGCAATCGGATCATCAGTGGCTTGTCCCTGGGGGTGCTGGTGGTCGAGGCCAGTGTCGCCAGTGGTTCGCTGATTACCGCGCGATTGGCCGCCGAACAGGGCCGCGAGGTCTACGCCATTCCGGGCTCGATCCATCATCCCGGCGCCCGGGGCTGCCATCAATTGATCCGTGACGGGGCGGCGCTGGTGGAAACGGTCGAGCATATTCTCGAAGCCTTGCGCGGTTGGCAGCGGTTACCCCAGGCCTCAGTGCCTGAACCTGTGACCCATCCGCTGCTGCGCCTGCTGCATGCCGCGCCGCAGAGCAGCGAAGCGCTGGCCGACGCCAGTGGCTGGGGCCTGCCCAAGGTGCTGGCGGCGCTGACTGAACTGGAGATGGAGGGACGAGCCATCTGTGATGCCGGGCGGTGGTTTGCACGCTAGGTTTTATGGGGAAGATCGGTAAACTGCGCACAGCCTTATTTGCGTTGCGGAGAATCTTTCATGGTCAACAGTTGGCGTGTGCAACAAGCCGCACGAGAAGTTCGTGCCGGGGCGGTGATTGCCTATCCAACCGAAGCGGTCTGGGGTTTGGGTTGCGATCCGTGGAACGAAGAGGCGGTGGAGCGGCTGCTGGCGATCAAATCGCGGCGGCCCGACAAAGGCCTGATCCTGGTGGCGGACAACATCCATCAGTTCGATTTTCTGTTCGAAGACTTCCCTGACACCTGGATGGACCGCATGGCCAGCACTTGGCCGGGGCCCAATACCTGGCTGGTGCCGCACCAGAACCTGTTGCCCGAATGGATCACCGGCGTGCACGACACCGTCGCGCTGCGGGTCAGCGACCACCCGACCGTGCGCGACTTGTGCTCGCTGGTCGGCCCGCTGGTCTCCACGTCGGCCAACCCCCAAGGCCGCCCGGCCGCGCGCACGCGGATTCGCGTCGAGCAATACTTCCGCGGGCAACTCGACCTGGTCCTCGGCGGCAACCTGGGCGGACGGAAAAACCCCAGCGTCATCCGCGACCTGGCGACCGGCAAAGTCGTGCGCCCGGACTGAGCCCAAACACATCCCCCACCTTGCCCCCTGTGGGAGCGGGCTTGCTCGCGAAGACGTCGGCACATTCAGCACTAATGTCGCCTGACACACCGCCATCGCGAGCAAGCTCGCTCCCACAGGGGCTTTGTGTCGGATGCAGTGTTCGTGAACACCTCAGATCCAATGTGGGAGCGGGCTTGCCCGCGAAGGCGCCGGCACATTCAGCACTGATGCAAGATGATCCTCTGCTTTCGCGAGCAAGCCCGCTCCCACAGGAGGTTGGCACCAGGCTCAGGGCAGAAGAATAGTCGACCCGGTCGTGCGTCGTGCCGACAACTCCGTATGAGCCTTGGCCGCTTCCGCCAGCGGATAACGCTGGTTGATGTCCACCGTGAGCTTGCCGCTGCTGATCATCGCGAACAGTTCATCCGCCATGCGTTGCAGGTTTTCCGCGTTGTTGGCATAGGTCGCCAGGGTCGGGCGGGTGACGTACAGCGAGCCTTTGGCCGAGAGGATGCCTAGGTTCACGCCGTCCACCGCGCCGGAGGCATTGCCGAAGCTCACCAACAATCCACGTGGAGCCACGCAGTCCAGGGAGGTCAGCCAGGTGTCCTTGCCGACGCCGTCGTACACCACCGGGACTTTTTTACCGTCGGTCAATTCCAGCACGCGCTGTACGACGTTTTCCTTGCTGTAGTCGATGGTTTCCCAAGCGCCATGGGCTTTGGCGACGGCGGCTTTTTCCGGCGAGCTGACGGTGCCGATCAACTTCACGCCCAGGGCCTTGGCCCATTGGCAGGCCAACGAGCCCACGCCGCCGGCGGCCGCGTGAAACAGGATGGTTTCGCCACCCTTGAGTTCATAAGTCTGACGCAACAGGTACTGCACGGTCAGGCCCTTGAGCATCACCCCGGCGGCCTGTTCGAAGCTGATGGATTCCGGCAGATGCACCAGGTTGGCCTCCGGCAACACATGCACATCGCTGTAGGCCCCCAGCGGACCGCTGCCATAGGCCACGCGGTCACCGACCTTGAAGCGCTTGACCTCGCTGCCGACCGCCTCGACCACGCCCGCGCCCTCCGCGCCCAGGCCCGACGGCAACGCCGGTGGTGGATAGAGACCGCTGCGGTAATAGGTGTCGATGAAATTCAGGCCGATCGCCCGGTTGCTCACGCGTACTTGTTGCGGGCCCGGCTCGGCGGGCTGGTAATCCACGTACTCGAGTACGTCGGGGTCGCCGTGGGAACTGAACTGGATACGTTTGGCCATCTCACTTTCTCCTTGTCGTGGGACTTTTTACCAGGCCTGCTATCGGACTCCTAAGCTTGACCGTCGTCAACTGTGGCGTGGGCAGGTGCGGTGGTATCCTGTGCGCCCGTTTGCCACCGGCCCGTTGTACGCCGCGTAGCGTAGCCCTGATCAAGGTGATGTCATGTCCACTCGCACCGAGGCGGTGAAAGCCTATTTGCTCGACCTGCAAGACCGTATCTGCGCCGCCCTGGAAACCGAAGACGGCGGCACGCGCTTCGTCGAAGACGCCTGGACCCGGCCAGCCGGCGGTGGCGGTCGTACGCGAGTGATCGAAAACGGCACGGTCATCGAAAAGGGCGGCGTGAACTTTTCCCACGTCTTCGGCAGCGGTCTGCCGCCGTCGGCCAGTGCCCACCGGCCGGAACTGGCCGGGCGCGGGTTCGAGGCCCTGGGCGTGTCGCTGGTGATCCACCCACATAACCCCCATGTGCCGACGTCCCACGCCAACGTGCGCTTTTTCATCGCCGAGAAGGAAGGCGAGGAGCCGGTCTGGTGGTTCGGCGGCGGCTTCGACCTGACGCCCTACTACGGCGTCGCGGAAGATTGCGTGCATTGGCACCGGGTCGCCGAGCAGGCCTGCGCGCCCTTCGGCCCCGAGGTGTACCCGCGCTACAAGGCCTGGTGCGACAGCTATTTCCACCTCAAGCATCGCAACGAGCCCCGGGGCATCGGCGGCCTGTTCTTCGACGACCTGAACGCGTGGGATTTCGACACCAGCTTCGCCTTCATGCGGGCCATTGGCGACGCCTACATCGATGCCTACCTGCCGATCATGCGTCGGCGCAAACACGATCCGTTCACGGCCAAGCAACGGGAATTCCAGGAATACCGCCGCGGGCGCTACGTGGAATTCAACCTGGTCTACGACCGCGGCACCCTGTTCGGCCTGCAATCGGGCGGGCGCACCGAATCGATCCTGATGTCGCTGCCGCCGCAAGTGCGCTGGGGCTACGACTGGAAAGCCGAGCCGGGCAGCGAAGAAGCACGCCTGACCGAGTATTTCCTACAGGACCGCGATTGGCTGGCGACGGCCTGAGGGGATGTCCATGGATCGCTACGTTGTCATGGGTAACCCGATCGGCCACAGCAAGTCGCCGTTGATCCATCGCCTGTTCGCCGAACAGACCGGGCAGGCGCTGGACTACACCACGCTGCTGGCGCCCCTGGAAGATTTTTCCGGTTGTGCGCAGGAATTTTTCCGTGAAGGTTGCGGGGCAAATGTCACGGTGCCGTTCAAGGAAGACGCCTACCGCCTGGCCGACAGCCTGACCGAGCGCGCGCAGCGGGCCGGGGCGGTCAATACCTTGAGCAAACTGGCCGACGGTAGCCTGTTGGGTGATAACACCGATGGCGCCGGGCTGGTCCGCGACCTGACCGTCAACGCCGGCTTCAGCCTCAAGGGCAAGCGCATCCTGTTGCTGGGCGCCGGTGGTGCGGTGCGCGGCGCCCTGGAGCCGCTGCTGGCCGAAGGGCCGGCTTCGGTGATCATCGCCAATCGCACAGTGGAAAAGGCCGAATTGCTCGCCGAACTGTTCGCCGACCTGGGCCCGGTCTCGGCCAGTGGCTTCGACTGGCTGCAAGAGCCGGTGGACCTGATCATCAACGCCACGTCGGCCAGCCTGTCAGGGGATGTACCGCCGATTGCCGGAAGTTTGATTGAGCCCGGCAAGACGTTTTGCTACGACATGATGTATGGCAAGGAGCCTACGTCGTTCTGCCGCTGGGCCAGCGAACAAGGCGCCGCAGTGGCGATGGATGGCTTGGGGATGTTGGCTGAACAGGCGGGCGAAGCGTTCTACCTGTGGCGCGGGGTGCGGCCGGATACGGCGCCGGTGTTGGCTGAGCTGCGTCGACAGCTAGCGCTATAAACGTGGCGAGGGAGCTTGCTCCCGCTGGAGGGCGAAGCCCTCCTCAATAAACGGCGCCCTCAGTTTCTTGGGGGCCGCTGCGCAGCCCAGCGGGAGCAAGCTCCCTCGCCACAGTAAGCTCCCTCGCTACAGGGGATTGTCTCAAGTCTTGAGAATGTTCAATCCTCAAAAAGAATCGGGCATTTCTCCGCGCCCTCCAGCTTCTTCAACTCCTCCACCACCTGCGGCCTGGCCCGGCGCAGGGTCAGGCTGCGGCCCTGGCTGCGCAGGCGCCGGGCTTCGTGGTGGAGCATTTCCACCCCGGAGTAATCGATGAAGTTGATCTGCTGGGCGTCGATGACCACCTGTTGCCCCTGCAAGCGTTGCAGGCGCACTTGCAGGTAATGGCTGGCGCCGAAGAAGATCGAGCCGCCGACCCGCAGGATGTCTGCCTCGCCTTCGCGCAGATGTTGCACCCGGGGTTGCGAGGTGCGCTTGAGGTAGAAGAACAGCGACGCCAGCACACCGGCGTAGATCGCGGTTTGCAGTTCCAGCAGCAAGGTCGCCAGGCAGGTCAGGCCCATCACCATGAACTCTGAGCGGCTCACCCGATACAGAGCCCGGATGCCGCGATGGTCCACCAGGCCCCAGGCGATCAGCAGAATGCTGCCGGCCATGGCCGGGATTGGGATGTGCGCGATCAGTTGCGCCCCAGCCACGGCAAACAACGCCACCCACAACGCCGAGAACACCCCGGCCAATGGCGAGCAGGCCCCCGCTTCATAGCTCAGACCGGAACGGGTAAAGGAGCCGGCCGACAAGGATCCGGCGAAAAATCCTCCAACGAGATTGGAAAGTCCCTGCGCCCTCACCTCCTGGTTTGCATCGAGCAATTGCCCGGAACGTACCGAGAGCGAGCGGGCGATGGACAGGCTGGTCACCAGCCCGAGCATGCCCACCGCGACGGCGCCGGGCAGCAGGCGCAGGATCAGCTCCAGGTCCAGAGGCAGCGGCGTGAATGGCGGTAGGCGCCCGACAAAGGCGCTGACCAGCGCCACATGCCCGAACATCGCCGGCCACGCCCAGGCCACCAGACTGCTGATGACCAAGGTTATCAACAGGCTCGGCCAGCGCGGCAGCAGGCGCTTGAGCACCACACCCAGCACCAGCGTCCCCAACCCCAGCAGCAGCGAAGGGTTATCCACAGCCCCGATATGGTTGAGCAGCACCAGCAAGCCTTTCAGTGCAGTGGCCTCGTTCGGCAGGCTCAGGCCCAGCAGGTTCGGCAACTGCCCCAGGGCGATGACCACCGCCGCCCCCAGGGTGAAACCCAGCACCACCGAGTGCGAGACGAAATTCACCAGCGCGCCGAACCGCAACAGCCCCAGCAACCACTGGAAAATGCCCGCCAGCACCGTGAGCAACAGGATCAGCGTGACGTAATCCTGGGTAGCGGGAATAGCCAGGGGACTGACGCTGGCATACAGAACGATGGAGATCGCCGCCGTAGGCCCGCAGATCAGGTGCCACGACGAACCCCACAGGCACGCGATCAGCACCGGCACAATCGCCGCGTACAAGCCATATTCCGGTGGCAGCCCGGCGATCAGGGCGTAGGCGATCGATTGCGGCAAGGCCAGGATCGCGCCACTCAGGCCGACGATAAGATCTCGCCCGACACTGGCCCGGGTCTGCCGGGGCAGCCAGCTCAGGAATGGGAAAAGTGAGTGGCGCGAAGGGATTGCCATGGAGCCTCAAGGATGGGGTTTGGCGAAAGAGTAACAGGCGGCAAGGGCTTACTGTGGCGAGGGAGCTTGCTCCCGCTGGAGGGCGAAGCCCTCCCCAAACCCGAGCGCGCTGGTTCTTGGGGCCGCTGCGCAGCCCAGCGGGAGCAAGCTCCCTCGCCACAGTGGATCAAGCCAGACGTTGAGTAGACGGCTTGAGCTCGGGCCTCAGAGCTTGGCCTTCACCGCCGCCAACGCATCCTTGCCATCGACGGTCTGCACGCCGTCCAGCCATTTATCCAGCACCGCCGGGTTGGCCTTGATCCAGGCCTTGGCCGCGTCGGCGTTGCTGACTTTCTTGTTCACCACCTCGGACATGATGCTGTTTTCCATTTCCTGGGTGAAGCTCAGGTTGGTCAGCAGCTTGCCGACGTTCGGGCAGGCCTGTGCATAACCTTTGCGAGTCAGGGTGTAGACGCTGCCGGTGTCGCCGAAGTATTTCTCGCCGCCCTTGAGGTAGTGCATTTTCAGCTGCACGTTCATCGGGTGCGGGGTCCAGCCGAGGAAGGTCACGAATTTCTGTTTCTTCACCGCCCGGGAGACTTCCGCCAGCATCGCCTGCTCGCTGGACTCCACCAGTTTCCACTCGCCCATGCCGAAATCGTTGGTCTTGATGATTTCTTTCAAAGACAGGTTGGCTGGGGCGCCCGAGCCGATGCCGTAGATTTTTTTCTCGAATTTGTCGGCGAATTTGTTCAGGTCGGCAAAGTTATGCACACCCGCGTCCCAGACATAGTCCGGAACCGCCAGGGTGAATTCGGTGCCATCGAGGTTCTTGGCCAACTGGGTGACGTCGCCATTGGCAACGAATTTATCGTAGAAGCCCTGCTGCGCCGGCATCCAGTTGCCCAGGAACACGTCCACCTGCCCATCCTTCAGGCCACCGAAGGTGATCGGCACCGCCAGGGTGTCGACCTTGGCCTTGTAGCCCATCCCATCCAGCAGGAAACCGGTAATGGCGTTGGTCGCCGCGATGTCGCTCCAGCCCGGGTCGGCCATCTTCACCGTTTCGCAGCTCTGCTCGGCCCACGCCGAAACACTGCTCAATGCCAGCAGCCCGGCGGCCAGTACTGTGGATAACTTTTGCATGTGCTTCCCCTTACGTTATTGGTGTTGGCAGGGTTGTGGATAACGGGCCTTGCGCTCCAGATCATCGAGGTCGATGTGGTTACGCATGTACTGCTGACTGGCGTCAACCAACGGCTGGTGATCCCAGCTCTTGAGTTTGCCCAGGGTCAGCGCCTGGGCGACAAAACGGCGGCGTCGCTGGCTGGCGAGCACCTGTTGGTGAATGGTCGGGATGTCCCATTTGGCCCGCGCTTCGGCGAGAAAATCCCTGAACAGTTGCTGATGTTCGGCGGACCGGCTCAGGTCTTCCAGCTCCTTGGGATCGTTGCGCACGTCGAACAACAGGCACGGGTCGTCCTCGCTGTAGATGAATTTCCACGGACCACGACGGATCATCATCAATGGGCTGATGGTGCCTTCGGCCATGTATTCGCCGAAGACTTCGTCGTGCCCGCCCTGCCCTTGCAGATGCGGCACCAAGGACCGGCCATCCAGCGGCAAGCCCGGCTCCAGCGTGCCGCCCGCCAGTTCCACCAGGGTCGGCAGCAAGTCGGCGGTGGACACCGAGGCGCTGACCCGGCCACTGGCGAACTGCCCCGGTGCGCTGATCAGCAGCGGCACCCGAGCGGCCATCTCGAACCAGTGCATTTTGTACCAGAGGCCTTTTTCACCGAGCATGTCCCCGTGATCGCCGGAGAACACAATAATCGTATCGTCCAGCAGACCGGTGTCTTCCAGGGTTTGCAGCAGCTTGCCGATGTTGCTGTCGATGTAGCTGCAAGCGCCGAAATACGCTCGGCGTGCGTCACGGATCTTATCCACAGGCAGTGGCTTTTCCCACAGGTCGTAAACTTTCAGCAGACGCTGGGAATGCGGATCGAGCTCGGTTTGCGCCGGGGTGTGCGGCAGCGCAATGTCGTTGTCGTCGTACAGGTCCCAGAAGGTCTTGGGGATGGTGTACGGGTCGTGTGGGTGAGTCATCGACACCGTCAGGCAGAACGGCTGGTCGCCGTCCTCGCGGATGTGATCGAACAGGTATTGCTGGGCCTTGAACACCACCTCTTCGTCGAAATCCAGCTGGTTGGTGCGCACGCAGGGCCCGGCCTGCAACACCGAGGACATGTTGTGATACCAGCTCGGCCGCACATCCGGCTCGTCCCAGTTCACCGCCCAGCCGTAGTCGGCCGGGTAGATATCGCTGGTCAGGCGTTCTTCGTAGCCGTGCAACTGGTCGGGGCCGCAAAAGTGCATCTTGCCGGACAACGCCGTGCGATAGCCGAGACGGCGCAGGTAGTGAGCGTACGTCGGCACGTCCCCCGGGAAATCCGCCGCGTTATCGTAGGCGCCGATCTTGCTGGGCAACTGACCGCTGACCAGGGTGAAACGCGACGGTGCGCACAGCGGGCTGTTGCAATAGGCGGCGTCGAACACCACGCCCTGCTCGGCCAGGCGCGTCAGGTTCGGCAGCTTGATCGGCGAAGGGCCGTAGATCGGCAACATTGGCGCGGCCATCTGATCGGCCATGATGAAAAGAATGTTCTTGCGCTTCATGTAATCGCGGCATTCCATAGTAGGCAGTTATGCGAGATTGCTGCGATCGAGCATGTAGCCCCCAGGTATTGGGGTAAAGCCCATGCAGGATAATGACTAGGATAAGCACAGCTTATGTATGACGCCTTGGGTGACCTGTCCCTCGAACTGTTCCGCGCCTTCGAATCGGCGGCCCGCCAGCAGAGTTTTACGGCAGCGGCGATTGAGCTGGGCACCACGCAGCCCGCCATCAGCCAGCAGATCAAGCGCCTGGAAGAACAACTGGGCACCCGCTTGTTCGATCGCATCTATCGCGGCATCGAACTGACCGAGGCCGGGTCGATCCTGTTCGAGCAGGTGCAGGCCGGTTTGCAATGCATCGATGCAGGCCTGAGCGCAATCTCTGCCCAACAGCAGCATGAAGTGCTGCAGGTCGCTACGGATTTTGCTTTTGCTGCCTATTGGCTGATGCCGCGACTACACAGGTTTCATGCGGCCAACCCGCAGGTGGACGTTAGCCTGGTGACGGGTGAACGCAACCACAACATGCTGCGCACCGATATCGACGTTGCCGTGCTGTTCGGCGATGGTCGCTTCAAACAAGGTGAAAGTCGCTGGCTGTTCAGCGAAGAAGTATTTCCGGTCTGTAGCCCGCTGCTGCTCAAGGAGCGCCCGCAGCCCCTGCCCGCCCAGGCCTTGGCGGAGTTCCCGTTGCTGCATTTACGAGCCGGCAACGGCAGCAGTTGGTTCGACTGGAGCGGTGTGTTTCGCGAGCTGGGCATCACCTCGCCCCCAGCGCCGGGGCAGTTGCGTTTCGATAACTACACGCTGCTGATTCAGGCCGCGATTGGCGGCCAAGGCGTCGCCATTGGCTGGCGGCACCTTGTGGATAACTTATTGGCCCAAGGGCTGCTATGTCGGCCGATCAGCGAAACCGTGCTGTCGCGGCTGGGCTATTACGTGGTTCTGCCGCAGCGTAAAAGGCGTGGGGCGTTGATCCGGCAGTTCGTGGACTGGTTGATGGAGGAACAGGCCAACAGTGCCGAGTCGTTGACGGGGCTGCCGCTGCCATCCATTGCTGTTTGACTGTGGCGAGGGAGCTTGCTCCCGCTGGGCTGCGTAGCGGCCCTCGCTTTCTGCGGAGCGGGAGCAAGCTCCCTCGCCACAAGATTTACGCAGCCGTCAGGTGGCTGGCACGAAACTCACATGCTGCCCCACGTGCAGGTTCAGCCGTAGCTCATCGGCGATGCCGACTGCCACCCGGTTGAGCCGTTCCAGGGCTTCGGCCATGCCGGACTCCAGGCTGGTGCTGACCTGGCTGAAATGCTCGATGCCCAGGCCGGGTGTGGCGTAGGGGGCGTTGATCAGGGTCCATTGCAGGGTGCTGTTCTTCAGCGCATCGAGCACTTCTTCAGCGGCGTGGCGCTGCAAGTCATCGTCGCCCTGCTCTTCATCGAGCACCGCAAAATCCCCAATCAGGAACAACCGGGAAACCTTCACCGCCTCCATCCCGGCGATCAACGCGTCCACCGCCAGCACCTGCTCCACGGGCCCGGGGATCAGCGTGCGCTCCACCTGTTCACTGCTCATCGGCAACCCCGGCGCGTTCAGCAGACACACCACGGCGCTGGCACCGGCCACGCTTTGCTTGACCCGCTCGGGATCGAAGAGGTCGCCGGTCTTGGTGCGCAGGCCCGGGCGCGGGGCCAGGGCCGTGAGGTCGTCAAGGATGGCAATGATTTCATGCTGACGCCGCAGCATCTCAGCCATCAATGCACTGCCGAGGCTGCTCATGGCACCATAAAGCACCACTTTGATCACCGGGGTTTCGGCATTTTTCATGGCTGTTTTCCTTTTTATTCCCGCGTATAAGCCCTCTGACCCGCGGGAATCGGATAGGGTTCGGCTAGATTGACGGGGAGTGACACATGCAGCGGATCAAGGGCTACCACGCCCACGTGTATTTCAACGCCGAGACCATCGACCAGGCGCGGGCGCTGTGCGAGGCGGCCGCGCAACTGTTCCCGCTGAAAATGGGCCGCGTCCACCAGCGCCCGGTCGGCCCGCACCCGGACTGGAGCTGCCAGCTGGCATTCGATCCGCAGTACATCGGCGTGGTCCTGCCGTGGCTGGCGCTCAATCGCAAAGGGCTGGTGGTTTTCCTGCATCCGGACACCGGCGACGACCTGCTGGATCACACCGAGCATGCGATCTGGATGGGCGCGATGCGGCCGTTGGATCTTTCGGGGTTCTAGCAACAGCAGCTGTTGTGGCGAGGGAGCTTGCTCCCGCTGGGCTACGCAGTAGCCCCAAAACAAGGGCCGCTTCGCGCCCCAGCGGGAGCAAGCTCCCTCGCCACGGGTTCGCCACACCTGCGAATCATGACACTTACCGATTGACCGCTGGTGCGCCAGCGAAAGCTGGCTGAAAGCTTGCGCGATTAGGATCACCTCACTACCGGCACAAGACCGGTGGCCAGAAACGGATTTCCACATCCTGCTTGGCCCTTTTAACAACAACAATGGTGATTCTGATGTCCGCTTCCTACCTCGTCGCACCCACTCCATTCGTCCGTCCCGCGTTTTTCGTCCTGCGCTGACCTGCCCGGTTCGCCTCAGCCCGCCGCGCCACGCCTGGAGTATTTCCTATGCTGACTTTCCTTGGCTTCGCCATGGTCATCACGTTCATGTTCCTGATCATGACCAAGCGCCTGTCTGCGCTGATCGCCCTGATCATCATCCCGATCCTGTTCGCCCTGTTCGGTGGTTTCGCGCCGAAGATCGGCCCGATGATGCTCGAAGGCATCACCAAGCTCGCCCCGACCGGGGTGATGCTGATGTTCGCCATTCTCTATTTTGCCCTGATGATCGACTCCGGCCTGTTCGACCCGGCCGTGCGCAAGATCCTCAAGCTGGTCAAGGGCGACCCCTTGAAAGTTTCGGTCGGCACCGCCGTTCTGGCGCTCGTCGTTTCCCTCGATGGTGACGGCGCGACCACTTACATGATCTGCGTGGCCGCGATGCTGCCGCTCTACAGCCGCATTGGCATGAGCCCACGAATCATGGCGGGCCTGATCATCCTCGCCGGTGGCGTGATGAACATGACCCCCTGGGGCGGCCCGACCGCCCGTGCGGCCAGTGCGCTGCATGTCGATCCGTCGGACATTTTCGTGCCGATGATTCCGGCGATGGGCTTCGGTGTGGTGGCGATCCTGATCATCGCCTACTTCTACGGCAAACGTGAACGTGCGCGCCTGGGTGAGTTGCACCTGATCGGCGACGAGATCGATCATAGCGAAATCAGCGTTTCGCAGTTCCCGGATGCCCGTCGTCCGAAACTGATCTGGTTCAACGGCCTGTTGACGCTGGCGCTGATGTGCACCCTGATCGCCGGCCTGTTGCCGCTGCCCGTGCTGTTCATGGTGGCCTTCAGTATCGCGATGATCGTCAACTACCCGTGCCTGCAACAACAGAAGGACCGCGTCGCGGCCCACGCCGGCAGCGTGTTGTCGGTGGTCAGCCTGATTTTCGCGGCAGGTATCTTCACCGGCATCCTGTCCGGCACCGGCATGGTCGATGCCATGTCCAAGAGCTTGCTGGCGGTGATTCCGGACTTCCTCGGCCCGTACCTGGCGGTCATCACGGCCCTGGTGAGCATGCCGTTCACCTTCTTCATGTCTAACGATGCATTTTATTACGGGGTGTTACCGGTTCTCGCCGAAGCGGCCAGCCATTACGGCATCACCGCCGTCGAAATGGCCCGCGCCTCGATCGTCGGCCAACCCGTGCACCTGCTGAGCCCGCTGGTTCCGTCCACCTACCTGCTGGTGGCCCTGGCCGGGATCGAGTTCGGCGATCACCAGCGCTTCACCCTGAAGTGGGCAGTATTGGTTTGCCTGTGCATAATGTTTGCCGCCTTGCTGATGGGGACCTTTCCGCTGTTCAGCACTCTATAAAAGCAATGCCCGCTGCGTCGCCCCTTCGGCTCACCGAAAGCGCGACGCGGCCTAACACTCGTTAAAGGAACTCACATGGAATGGCTGACCAACCCGGAAATCTGGGTTGCCTTCTTTACCCTGACCGCCCTCGAAATTGTCCTGGGTATCGACAACATCATCATGATCTCGATCCTGGTCAGCCGCATGCCCAAGCACATGCAGGCGCGCACCCGGATCTTCGGCCTGGCGCTGGCCATGGTCACCCGGATCCTGTTGCTGCTGTCCATCACCTGGGTGATGCGCCTGACCGCCGATCTGTTCGAAGTGTTCGGCCAGGGCATCTCCGGACGTGACCTGATCCTGTTCTTCGGTGGCCTGTTCCTGTTGTGGAAAAGCTCCCAGGAGATGTACCACGCGCTGGAAGGCGAAGATGAGAGCAGCGACGAGCCTTCGGGCAAGGGCGGCAACTTCCTCTACACCATCATCCAGATCGCGATCATCGACATCGTGTTCTCCCTGGACTCGGTCATCACCGCCGTCGGCATGGTTTCCCATGTACCGGTCATGGTCGCGGCCATCATCGTCGCCGTGCTGGTGATGATGCTTGCCTCGGGCACCATCAGTGAGTTCATCGACAAGCACCCGTCGCTGAAGATGCTCGCGCTGTCGTTCCTGCTGGTGGTCGGTACCGTGCTGATCGCCGAGTCGTTCGACGTGCACGTGCCAAAAGGCTACGTCTACTTCGCCATGGCGTTCTCCCTGGCGGTGGAAGCGATCAACATCAAGATGCGCACCGCGATTGCCCGCAAGCGCAAGCAGCAGGATCCAGTGAAACTGCGCAAGGATGTTCCCGGTCAGTAACTGTACGGGGCAATGAACGAAGGGGCTCTTGGAGCCCCTTTTTTCATGTCCCGCAGAAGGCCCCTGTGGGAGCGGGCTTGCTCGCGAATGCGATATGTCAGTCACATAGTTGCAACTGATCCACCGCCTTCGCGAGCAAGCCCGCTCCCACAGGGTTTGGTAGTGGTTTTCATGACAGTTTTGTTTCAATCGGTTCTTTAGCTGTGCAATGCTGGCGCCCTGGCCTTTCGCCAACTAAATCTTTAAGTACAAGTAGAACGAAAGTGGCATCGTCAATTGGTCCCTTTGGGACGCTGACAGGGGGCTCCTCATGCTGACCCTGCTGAATCTGCTCTCCGCCGTGGCCCTGTTGATCTGGGGCACGCATATCGTGCGTACCGGCATCCTGCGGGTCTATGGCTCGAACCTGCGCCATGTCATCGGCCAGAACATGTCCCGGCGCTGGCTGGCGTTTGTCGCCGGGATCATGGTCACGGCCATGGTCCAGAGCAGCAACGCCACGGCCATGCTCGTTACCTCGTTCGTCGGCCAGGGCCTGATGGCGCTGACCCCGGCCCTGGCGACCATGCTCGGGGCCGATGTCGGTACGGCGCTGATGGCCCGGGTGTTGACCCTGGACCTGTCGTGGCTGTCGCCGTTGCTGATCTTCCTCGGGGTGATTTTTTTCCTGTCGCGCAAACAGACCCGGGTCGGGCAAATGGGCCGGGTTGCCATCGGCCTGGGCCTGATCATTCTGGCGCTGCAACTGATCGTCGAAGCCGCGACGCCCATCACTCATGCCCAGGGCGTGAAAGTGATCTTTGCCTCGCTGACCGGCGACATCCTGCTCGATGCCCTGGTGGGCGCGCTGTTCGCGATGATTTCCTATTCGAGCCTGGCCGCCGTGCTGCTGACCGCGACCCTGGCCGGCGCGGCGGTGATCAGCCTGCCGGTAGCCATCGGCCTGGTGATCGGCGCCAACATCGGCAGCGGCGTGCTGGCGTTCCTCAGCACCAGCATGCAGAACGCCGCCGGACGCCAGGTGGCGCTGGGCAGTCTGCTGTACAAGCTGATCGGCCTGTTGCTGATCATCCCGGTGCTCGATCCGCTGGTGAACTGGCTGGACAGCCTGGATTTCAGTCCCCAGGAAACGGTCATCGGGTTTCACCTGCTCTACAACAGCGTGCGCTGCCTGGTGCTGCTGCCCAGCGTCGCGCCAATGGCCCGGCTGTGCGCCTGGCTGCTGCCGGAGCGCCCGGAGACCAACGGCACCGCCAAGCCCCGGCACCTGGACGCCACGGCGCTCGCCACCCCGAGCCTGGCGTTGGCGAACGCGGCCCGGGAAACCCTGCGCATTGGCGACCTGATCGAAAACATGCTCCAAGCCATGCTCGATGTACTTCGCGGCCAGCAGACCGCAGTTACCCAGGACGTGCGGCGCATGGGCGACGACGTTGAAGCCTTGTGCAGCGCCATCAAGTTGTACCTGGCGCAAATGCCCCGCGAGGACCTCAGCGAGCAGGACAGCCGCCGCTGGGCAGAAATCATCGAGCTGGCAATCAACCTGAAGCTGTCCAGCGACCTCATCGAACGCATGTTGCGCAAGGTCCAGCAACAGAAAACCGCGCAACGCCGCTCGTTTTCCGACATCGGCCTGGAAGAACTGGCGGGGCTGCACAGTCAACTGATTGCCAACCTGCGACTGGGGATGTCGGTGTTCCTCAGTGCCGACCGGGAAAGCGCCCGCCAGTTGCTGCGTGAGAAACGGCGCTTTCGCGCCCAGGAACGGCGAATGGCCCACGCCCACGTCAGCCGCCTGCAACGCAAGGTCTTGCAGAGCCTGGAGACCAGCGCCCTGCACCTGGAGCTGATCGCCGACATGCGGCGCCTCAATTCACTGTTCTGCGGCAGTGCCTATGTGGTGCTGGAAACTTCCGAGATCGGCGCCCTGGCGGTGGATGAAATCGCTGACATCACCCATTCGCCTTGAACATCTGGCGCGTTGTCCAGTCAGTAAGATTGGACTTGTCAGCCGCCAGGAAGCCCTTATGCGTTGTCTGTTGCTCACCGTTCTTCTACTCGGCTCGCTGCCTGCGCTGGCCCTGGATCGGTTCCAGGTCGAAGGCTATGCGTTGCCCAACGGCATGCAACTGTTGCTCAAGCCCGGCAATGACCGTGGGCACGTGGCGATCCGCCTGGTGGTGGGCGTAGGCCTGGATGACTTCAGCTGCGCCGACAAAGAGCTGCCGCATCTGCTCGAACACCTGCTGTTCAGTGGCGTCGATGAAACCGGCGAAGGCGGCCTCGAGGAACGCATGCAGGCCCTGGGCGGCGAATGGAACGCCTTCACCAACAACGCCGACACCACCTTCGTCATCGAGGCACCGGCGAGCAATCAACGGAAAATCCTCGACCTGCTGCTGGCCCTGCTGACCCGCACCCGCATCGACGAAAAAGCCCTGGACGCCGCCAAACGGGTGGTGGAACGCGAGGATGGCGGCCACTACACCCATTTGCAGCGCTGGCTCGACCGCCAGGACCTGAGCCACAAGGCCAGCAATCAACTGGCGGTCGAACTGGGCCTGCGCTGCGCGGAACGAGCCGAGGTCGAGCCCCTGACCCTCAGGAAAATCGAACAGGTACGCAAGGCCTGGTACGCGCCCAACAACATGACCCTGATTGTGGTTGGCGACCTCGACCGCCTGCTCCCCGCCTACCTGGAACGCACCTTTGGCAGCCTCAAGCCGGTCGAACCGAGCAACCATGAGCCCTTGGCGCAGATTCGCTACAGCGCCGTGACCAAGCGCAACCTGATCCGCGGGATGGTCGGCAACAGCGCCAAACTGCACTGGCTGTTCCCCGAACCGGTGCTGGACGAACAGCATGATGAAACCTTCGACCTGCTCAAGGACTACCTGGACTGGGCGCTCTACCGCCAGCTGCGCCTGGCCCACGGCCTGTCGTACGGGCCATGGACCGAGCGCGAAGTGTTCGGCGGCGTCGGCTTCTTCAGCCTGAACGCCGACCTGGCCCGCGAAGACCTGCCAGAAGCCGAGCAAGCCCTCGAAGCGCTGCGAGGCAGCCTGCTCAAGGACGGCCTGGACCCCGACACATTCATGCGCATCAAACGCGCGGCCATCGCCCACCAGACCTGGGCAGTCCAGGGCAACAGCGCCTTGGCCGACTACTACTGGAGCGCCCTGGGCGACTACGAAGATGGCCGCTTCGCCAACCCCGCCGTCCGCTTGCAGGCCGTGAGCCTGGACCAAGCCAACCTGGCCCTGCGCGAACTGCTCAAGGACCCCGGCTACCTGCGCATCGAAAAGCCGCTGCTCAGTGACGACGAACTGGTGTGGGGGATGAGCGGGTTGCTTGGATTGTTGCTGTTGGGGTTGGTGGTGTGGCGGGTGCGGCGTAGGGCCTGACCAACCGCTATCGCGAGCAGGCTCGTTCCCACAGAGGGGCAATGGCGACAAACGCGCTCGTCACATCGAGTGGCTGACGATACCCTGTCTGGGATATTTCCTACGACTTATGTGAAACCGCCCAATGCAAACCCTGACCCACGTTATCCAGCGCATCCTTGAACTGATGAAGCGCTACCCAGGCGTCATTGCCCTCGGCGGTTTCATCTCCGGGGTCGGCAGCTTCATGCTGGTGGACCGCCAACAGGGCCTGGCGACCTGGATCGCCGTGCTGATGCTGGTGAGCTGGCTGTGGCTGATGGTGGAAAACAGCATGACCCGGCTGTTCGCCCGCATCTTCAAACGCGAAATCCCCCAGCCGCTGCTGCGTTACGCCACGCAGATGATTCACCAGGAAAGCCTGTTCTTCGTCCTGCCGTTTTTTTTCATCACCACCACCTGGAACAGCAGCCAACTGATTTTCACCGGCCTGCTCGCCGCCGCGGCGCTGATTTCGATTACCGACCCGCTGTATTACAAATGGCTGGCACCCCGGCGCTGGGCGTTCCTGGCGCTGCACACGCTGACGCTGTTCGCCGCGCTGCTGACCGCCTTGCCGGTCATCCTGCACCTGACCACCGACCAGAGCTTCAAGCTGGCCCTGGGCATCGCCATGCTGCTGTCATTCCCAAGCCTGGCGTCGATCTTCCCGATCCGCACGGTGCGCAACGCCCTGGCGATCCTGTGCATCACCTTGGGAATCGGCGCCGCCGGCTGGGTGCTGCGCTCCTGGGTGCCGCCAGCAACCTTGTGGATGACCGAAGTGGCGATCAGCACTGAGCTTGCGGACCGCACCCCGGGCGACAGCCTCAAGGAAGTCAGCGCGGCGCAGATCCGCGGCAACGGGCTATACGCCTACACGGCCATCAACGCTCCACGTGGGCTTGATGAGCGGATCTATCACGTCTGGCAATTCAACGGCAAAGAAGTGGACCGCATCGCCCTGGACATCCATGGCGGGCGCAAGGAAGGCTATCGCGCCTGGACCCACAAGCAGAACTTCCCCGACGACCCGACCGGCAAATGGCAGGTGCGGGTGCTGACGGAGAATGGGCAGATGATTGGGGTGTTGCGGTTCAATGTGACAGGGCCGACGGGTGGCTGAATACCGTGGCGAGGGAGCTTGCTCCCGCTGGGCTACGCAGTAGCCCCTAAAACTAGGGCCGCTTCGCGCCCCAGCGGGAGCAAGCTCCCTCGCCACAACGAATTTCAGCAAACTTGCGTGGCTGGCCTCAGCCAAAGAACCAGTAACAAACCCCGATCGCCGACAAGACCCCGGCCAGCTCAGCCAGCAGCGCGCAGCCCACGGCATGGCGCGCCCGTTGGATGCCGACGGCGCCGAAATACACCGCCAGCACATAGAACGTGGTCTCGGTGCTGCCCTGGATCGTCGCGGCCACCAGGGCCGGGAAGCTGTCCACACCGGAGGTCTTCATGGTTTCGATCAGCATCGCCCGGGCGGCGCTGCCCGAGAACGGCTTGACCATGGCGGTGGGCAGGGCATCGACGAAGCGCGTGTCCCAACCGGCCCACTGCACCAGGTGGCGGATGCCATCCAGGCCGAAATCCAGCGCCCCGGAAGCGCGCAGCACACCAACGGCGCAGAGCATCGCCACCAGGTACGGCAGCAGGTTCTTGGCGACGTCGAACCCTTCCTTGGCGCCTTCTATGAACGTTTCATAGACCTTGACCTTGCGCAGCGCGCCGATCACCAGGAACAGGATGATCAGGCCAAACAGCGTCAGGTTGCCGAGGATCGAGGACAAGCTCGCCAGCGCGGTGGCCGAGAGCGTCGCCAACAACGCCATGAAACCGCCCAGCGCCAGCGCACCGGGAATCAGGTAAGCCAGCACCACCGGGTCCCACAGCCGCAGGCGCTGCATGAACGCCACCGACAGCAGCCCCATCAGCGTCGAGCCGCTGGTGGCGATCAGGATCGGCAGGAACACCAGGGTCGGATCCGGCGCGCCTTGCTGGGCGCGGTACATGAAGATTGTCACCGGCAGCAGCGTCAGCGAAGAGGCGTTGAGCACCAGGAACAGGATCTGCGCGTTGCTGGCGATGGTCGCGCTGGGGTTGAGGTCCTGCAGGGCGCGCATGGCCTTGAGGCCAATGGGGGTGGCAGCATTGTCCAGGCCCAGGCCGTTGGCGGCGAAGTTCAGGGTAATCAGGCCGATGGCCGGATGGCCGGCGGGCACTTCCGGCATCAAGCGCAGGAACAGCGGCCCAAGGGCCTTCGCCAGCCAGTCGACGATGCCGGCCTGTTCGGCGATCCGCAGGAACCCCAGCCACAGGGTCAAGGTGCCGAACAGCAGGACCATGACCTCCACCGACAGCTTGGCCATGGCGAAAATGCTTTCGACCATGGCCGCGAAAATCCCGGCGTTGCCGCCGACCAGCCACTGCACCAGCGCCGAGACGGCCGCCACGATAAAGAAGCCAAGCCACAGGCCATTGAGCATCGGTCTAATCCCCCGGAAGATGCCGCGAATGATAGCGGGGCTGGCAGAAACGACAAACCCCGGATTTCTCCGGGGTTTGTCTTGGTCGCAATGGGATCGAAAGATCCCCTGCTCACTTGAGGTTGCTTTGATCATTGTGGCGAGGGAGCTTGCTCCCGCTGGGCTGCGCAGCAGCCCTTTTTTATGAGCGCTTCGCACTGGAGCGCCAGCCCGGTCAAGCGGGAGCAAGCTCCCTCGCCACAGGTTTTGCGTTTCACGAATAAACCTGGGGAGCAGCTTCAAGCCTGCCTCAACGGCTGGAAGTTTCCCCCGCCGGCAGCGGCTCCTTGCTGCGCCAGTGTGGCAGGGAGTTCCAGTAGCGCTGGCCCTTGGCATCGTCGTACATGCCTTCCCAGCGGGCGATGACCAGCACGGCCAGGGCGTTGCCGATGACGTTCAGGGCGGTACGGGCCATGTCCATGATGCGGTCGACACCGGCGATGAACGCCAGGCCTTCCAGCGGAATGCCCACGCTGCCCAGGGTCGCCAGCAGCACCACGAACGACACGCCCGGCACGCCGGCGATGCCTTTGGAGGTGACCATCAGGGTCAGGACCAGCAGCAATTGCTGACTGATGGACAGGTCGATGCCATACAGCTGGGCGATGAAAATCGCCGCGATGCTCTGGTACAGGGTCGAGCCGTCGAGGTTGAAGGAATAACCGGTCGGCACCACGAAGCTGCAGATCGCTTTCGGTGCACCGTAGGCTTCCATCTTCTCGATCACCCGCGGCAGCACCGTTTCGGAGCTGGCGGTGGAGTAGGCCAGGACCAGCTCGTCCTTGAAGATGCGCATCAGCTTGAGCACTGAGAAACCGAACAGCCGCGCAATCAGACCCAGCACCACAAAGGCGAAGAACGCGATGGCGACATAAACCAGGATCACCAGTTTCGCCAGCGGCAGCAGGGACGCAAAACCGAAGTTGGCGACGGTCACCGCGATCAGCGCAAACACACCGATCGGCGCGTATTGCATGATCATGTGGGTGACCTTGAACATGCTTTCCGACACGCCCTGGAACATCTTCACCAGCGGCTCGCGCAGGTCCGCTTGCAGGCTGGAAAGGCCCAGGCCGAACAGTACGGAGAAGAAAATGATCGGCAGCATTTCGCCACGGGTCAGCGCGGCAAAAATGTTGGAAGGGATCAGGTTGAGAATGGTCTGGACGAACGCATGCTCATGCTGGACTTCAGCGGCAGTGGCCTGGTACTTGGAAATATCCACGGTACCCAGGGTGCTCATGTCGATACCAGCGCCAGGCTGGAAGAAGTTGGCCAGCAGCAGGCCGACAACAATGGCGATGGTGGTGACGATTTCGAAATACAGGATGGTCTTGATGCCGATACGACCGAGCTTCTTGGCATCACCGACCCCGGCAATCCCGACGATCAGTGAAGAAATCACGATCGGGATGACGATCATCTTGATCAGACGGATAAAGATATCGCCTGCCGGTTGCAGCACGTTGCTGATCCACCAGGCCTTCTCGGCACTGAAGTGATTGAGCAACGCGCCCAGTGCAATCCCGAGAACCAGACCGATGAGGATCTGCCAGGCGAGGCTTAGCTTTGCCTTCTTCATATCTTTACCCTTACTTCAGTTGGACTCGGGCAGCGGCACAAACCGGATCGCCATGACGACAAAGGTTCGCGCCGCTGCCCCCGTATAAAGGTCACCCCGAGCGCTCGAACGGCTCACTGGCAGGCGAAAAAAGGCGCAACTATTGCGATGCGGGGATGGCCCGTCTAATGCCGTAAACGCCTACCCCATGCCGGATCGGCATGATCTTTTGCAAACGAGACCGGCATTCACGCAACTTCGAATGCGACATTTCAGCGGGCATAAGTGCCGTGGACCGGCCATTCCAGCGTAGTCGGCCTTTGCCGTGTGACTTATCGGGTCGATGAACAGCCGACAGGTCGAGACGCCGCCCGCGACGAAATTCGTGCGCGCATTCTCCGATATACGGTCAGGCAAGAGGGAAGAACTTGAGGGGAGGAGACAATATGCCGCAGCGAACGGCCATGTACGGTGTGAATCAACTGGCCGCTCTGGCCCAAGCATTTTCGGCTCAAGCTCTTCGCAAGTTCGCCAAGTCACAGGGACTTTGCGAACCTGCGTCGCAGCTTTTTTCCTGACCCGGCCCTTTCGCAGGCACCCCTTGTACCCGTAGGTCACTCCGACCCTGATCGGTCAGAACGTCCCAGCCCCCTGGTCATGCAACGGCCCTCCTCGGGCTGTGCAGCAGAGAAAAGCACGGCGCTTTTCTCGGTTTCAAAATTCAGTACCAGTTCGGATCTTTCTTGAGCTGCTCCATTAACAGTTTCTGCATACCCTCGTCAGGTTTGCCGAGGAAACGGTAGTCGGCATGACGGGTCGGTGACTTGTCAGCCGGCAGCCCGGCAGGGACTTGCACCCACATCGCGTAGGCCTCGTCCTTGTCGAAACTGAAGGCAACGATCAAGCGATTGCTGCGGCAGGTTGCCTGGGTTTCACACAACGGGCCGACCAGGTATTTGTCGCCATCTTCCTCGACAGCGGTCATCTGCTCCGAATCGCCTGACAGGTTCATTACCCATTCCGGCAGGCGTTCTTCCTTTTTGACAACCTGCTGCCAGGTCTCACGGTATTGCGGGTCCGCCTCAAGTAGCTGGTTGGCCCGCATCTGCCCGTCGTTGGCAGCCATTGCCACGGCACTGCCGCCCAGCAACAGGGCGGCGGCCAGTCCTTTAAGGGAAACGCTCATGGTCAGCCTCGACCGCGACGGCCAAAGAAGAAGGATGCGATGAACATCACCAGGAACACGACAAAGAGAATCTTCGCGATGCCCGTGGCGGTGCCGGCGATACCACCGAAGCCCAGAACGGCAGCGATGATGGCAATGATCAGGAAGGTAATTGCCCAACTCAACATGGTGATTCTCCTTACGCTTTTCTACTTAGTTAGGGTCTGACGGTGATGGTTCCGGTGCGACGGACGACCGGTCCATCGAGTTAAAACACCCAGCGCTCCTGACGGGGCATGTCGGTCACAGGCTGAGCCTGGTCGACGTCCATCATGCGCATCGAGGCGGAAGCTTCCGCGACACTGCTGACAGCGCTGAAATGACTTTGCGGCGCGCGATAAACCGAAACCTGCGGCGCTTCGGGCTTCTGGCTTTCCTGCCAGAGCAGCCATTGCTGACCGGCAAACAGCGTCACCAGTAGCGCCAGCACTGCCCACAGGCCCTGCTGGATATGCAAGGAAGAGATCCGAAACTGGGCGGCACGTTGACGATTCATCCTGGAATTCCTCCCCACCCGGGGTGCAGTGATCTGGTTGAGGCGTTCGAACGCCGCGTTTGATCAGGTCATTGCAGCCGGCGTGCCAGAATTTTTTGTAAGAAAAATCCTTATAAATCAACATATTAAAAGATCATCAAAAAACATCCGGTGCGCATCCTGCACGATGGGCCTGCGAGGCGTCGTGCGTAATGCACGACTCAAAGGTGGAGGACGTTAGATTTTTTTCGAATGTTCCGTCAGAAACGGCTGTCGGAATGAGCGAGCCGAATCGGCCAAGTGCTGTAGTGCGGAAAAAAACGGACCCAAATCAACCTTTTAGGAGTCTGAGGCCCACAGGGCCGCTTTCGATGGGTAATATTCCATCAGAATTAACCATGCAACTTGCCCGATTTTTCTGACACTAACCAAGACATTCATGAAAGGAGCGTAGGAAAGATGGAATCCGCCACCGAGCACCAAGGCCGCATTCTGCTGGTAGACGATGAGTCCGCCATCCTGCGTACGTTCCGTTACTGCCTGGAAGACGAAGGCTATACCGTCGCCACTGCCAACAGCGCCGCCCAGGCCGACGCATTGCTGCAACGCCAGGTGTTCGACCTGTGCTTCCTTGACCTGCGCCTGGGCGAGGACAACGGCCTGGATGTCCTCGCCCAGATGCGTATCCAGGCGCCGTGGATGCGTGTAGTGATCGTCACCGCCCACTCGGCGGTCGACACCGCCGTCGATGCGATCCAGGCCGGGGCCGCCGACTATCTGGTCAAGCCGTGCAGCCCGGACCAGTTGCGCCTGGCAACCGCCAAGCAGCTGGAAGTGCGGCAATTGTCGGCCAGGCTCGAAGCCCTGGAAGGGGAAATCCGCAAACCCAAGGATGGCCTCGATTCCCACAGCCCGGCGATGAAAGTCGTGCTGGAAACCGCCCGCCAAGTGGCCAGCACCGATGCGAACATCCTGATCCTCGGCGAGTCCGGTACCGGTAAAGGCGAGCTGGCCCGGGCGATCCATGGCTGGAGCAAGCGGGCGAAAAAATCCTGCGTGACCATCAACTGCCCATCGCTGACCGCCGAATTGATGGAAAGCGAGCTGTTCGGCCATAGCCGTGGCGCCTTCACCGGTGCCAGCGAGAGCACCCTGGGACGGGTCAACCAGGCCGACGGCGGCACGCTGTTTCTCGACGAGATCGGCGATTTTCCCCTGACCTTGCAACCCAAGTTGCTGCGTTTTATCCAGGACAAGGAATACGAGCGGGTAGGGGACCCCGTCACCCGCCGCGCCGATGTCCGAATTCTTGCAGCGACCAACCTCAACCTCGAAGACATGGTGCGCGACGGGCGTTTTCGCGAAGACCTGCTGTATCGCCTGAATGTCATCACCCTGCACCTGCCACCACTGCGCGAGCGCGCCGAGGACATCCTGACCCTGGCCGACCGCTTCCTGGCCCGCTTCGTCAAGGAATATGCGCGCCCGGCCCGCGGCTTCAGCGACGAGGCGCGCGAAGCGCTGCTAGGCTATCGCTGGCCCGGGAATATCCGGGAGCTACGCAACGTGGTTGAACGCGCCAGCATCATCTGCCCACAGGAAAAAGTCGAAATCAGCCACTTGGGAATGGCCGAGCAACCGGTGAACAACGCACCGCGCATCGGCGCCGCGCTGAGTCTCGATGAATTGGAGAAAGCCCACATCGGTGCCGTGCTGGCAACGGCCGACACCCTCGATCAGGCAGCCAAGACCCTGGGTATCGATGCTTCCACGCTGTATCGCAAACGCAAGCAGTACAACCTGTGAGCGACACCCTATGAAATTGGCGATGAAGCTGCGTACCCGGCTGTTCCTCAGTATCTCGGCACTGATCACAGTGGCTTTGCTGGGGCTGTTGCTGGGTTTGGTCAGTGTGATGCAGATGGCCAATACCCAGGAACAATCGGTACGCGACAACTTCATCCTGTTGGATCTTGGGCTCAAGCTGCGCCAGACCCTGGGCGACCAGCTGATGATCATGCTCGACGACCAGCCCGACCTCGCAGCGCTGGAGGCCTCCAAGCAGCAATACCTGGCGTTGATCGACGAGGGCATCGCCCACGAACGAGGGCTGGATGACACCGCCATCAGCTTCAGCAGGGCCAAGGCCGACTACATGGAGTTTCTTGAGGCCTTTACCGCGTCTCGCCAGCATCCTGGCCAGCTCACCGGCATCCAGCCCCTCACCGAAAAATTCAATGTGCTGCGTAATGGCCTGATCGAAGGCTATCGGGCGGCCTTGAACAACATCAGCGAAACCCAGACCCGTGCCCGGGAGCGCGCCTTGTTGATTTCCGGCCTGTTGGGGCTGGTGGGGCTGGCGGTACTGATCATCGGCTTCATCACCGCCCATGGCATCGCCAGGCGTTTTGGCGCGCCCATCGAAGCCCTGGCCGCTGCTGCCGATGACATCGGCCAAGGCAAATTCGAGGTGACGCTGCCGGTATCCTCCGCCGCCGAGCTGAATCTCCTGACAAAGCGCTTTGGGATCATGGCCCAAGCCCTGCGGGACCATCAGGCCACCAATGTCGACGAACTGCTCGCCGGCCAGCAACGCCTGCAAGCCGTGCTCGACAGCATCGATGACGGTTTGCTGATGATCGACCGCCAGGGCCGGCTGGAGCACCTCAATCCAGTGGCCCAGCGGCAACTGGGCTGGGACGGCGAACGCCTGGGCATGGGCTTGGGCGAGGCGCTCGGGCGCCTTGAGCTGGACGATGAGCTGCAACTGGTGCTGCGCGGTGGAACGCTGGAGCGAGCGCCTGACGATTTGAGCATCGAGGTGGATGGCGAATCCCGCGTGCTGACTTACAGCCTCACGCCGGTCAGCCATACCCAAGGGCATATCCTCGGCGCAGTGATGGTGCTGCACGACGTCACCGAACAGCGTGCGTTCGAACGGGTGCGCAGTGAGTTCGTCCTGCGGGCCTCCCACGAACTGCGCACGCCGGTGACGGGGATGCACATGGCGTTCGGCCTGCTGCAGGAGCGCCTGCATTTCCCACAGGAGTCCCGCGAAGCAGACCTGCTCAACACCGTCACCGAAGAAATGCAGCGGCTGATGCAGCTGATCAATGACCTGCTGAACTTCTCGCGCTATCAGAACGGCTTGCAAAAACTCGTGCTGGCGCCGTGTTCCATCGAGGATTTGCTGGAAGCGGCCCGGCTGCGCTTTGCCGCCCAGGCCCAAGCCAAGGGGGTCGAGTTACTGGTGGCGATCCAGGGTCCGCTGCCACGCCTGCACGCCGACGCTTCGCAGTTGGAGCGGGTGCTGGATAACCTGATCGATAACGCGATGCGCCACACCGGCGATCACGGGCAGATTCGCTTGCAGGCCCGTCGCCACGGCGAGCGCGTGATCATCAGCGTCGAAGACAACGGCGAGGGCATTGCCTACGGCCAGCAGGGACGGATCTTCGAACCATTCGTCCAGGTGGGACGCAAGAAGGGCGGCGCCGGCCTCGGTCTGGCGCTGTGCAAGGAAATCGTCCAGCTGCATGGCGGCCGCATGGGCGTTTATTCAAGGCCGGGGCAGGGCACGCAGTTCTACATGGCGCTGGCCGTCTGAAGACCCTCAGGCCTCATCATCCAGGCGTCGGGCCAGCAGGCGCCGGCCACGGGTAATCAGCTCGATGAGCTGCACCGCGCTGAGGGCATGGGCGAACAGCCAACCCTGGCCGAATTTCACCCCTTCACTGCTCAGGTAGGACGCCTGAGCTTCATATTCGATACCTTCGGCAATCACCTTGAGCTGTAACGCGTGGGCCATGCGGATGATGTGCGGGGCTACGCCGCTGCTGGCGGCATCGTGCCCCAACGCGTCGATAAACGCCTTGTCGATCTTCAGGTAGTCCACCGGCAACGTTTGCAGGTACGCCAGGCTGCAATAGCCGGTGCCGAAATCATCGATCAACACTTGATGCCCCAGGTCGCGCAACGATTGCAGGTTATCCCGGGCAACCAATGCGTCGACCAGACCGCGCTCAGTCACCTCGAAGGCAATCTGGCGCGCCGACACCCGGTGTCGCGCCAGCAGGCGGGCGATCACTTCGCCAATGCGTGGCACCATCACATCGCAGGCCGCCAGGTTCACCGAGATGTAGAGCTGCGGATTGGCGCGTAATAGCTGGCCCAACTGGTCGAACAGCCGTTGCAGTACGAAATCGGTGATCTGGCGGATTTGCCCGGTGTCTTCCGCCATCGGGATGAACAAGTCCGGACTGGTCAGGGTGCCGTCCGGTCGTCGCCAGCGCAGCAAGGCTTCAGCACCCACACAATTGCGACTGTTGAGGTCAAAGATCGGCTGGTAGAGCACCTGCAGCTCACCGCGGCGGATGGCGCCATGCAGCTCGGCGTCCATCGACTGCCGCTGGCGCGCCAGCAGAAAGACCTGCAAACCGATGCCCAGGCCCAGCGCCAGGCTGACGGGCAGCATCCACCAGGCATTGTCCGGTACGTGAAAACCCTTGCGCTGAGCGATCAGAACCAGCTGGTATTCCGGGCTGTCGGTGGGCATCCGATAGATCAGCCGGGTCTGGGTCACTTGCAGGGCATTCTGGCTTTTTGGCGGCCAGGGCTCAGTCGGCGGCCAGTATTGGTCGGTTCCCAGCACCGGAATCGCGCGCCTGCCGTGGTCCAGGACCACCAACAGGCTGCTGTCGGGCGGCAGATCGACCACGTCGGTCAGATGCCCGCGCGAGGTGGCGACCCGGAAGTTACCGCGCCCGAGCATCAGCACCGCACGATCTTCGTCGGGTTCGGTCGTCGTGTTCAGCCAGTAACTGTAGGTCGGGCCGCGTAGATCGGGCGGGCGGGTCACCGCCAGGCCGCTCTGACGCGGGCGGTTGGAGCACGCGCCGCTGCCATCGATGTACACCGCTTCGTAAACGAAGCGGTAGTTGAAACTGACCTGTCGCAATGTCGCGATCATGTCATCGTCGCAACCGCGCAATGGCTGGTTCTGCAGGTCGTCAAGACCTTCACGCAACTGCCCGAACAACTGTTCCAGCCGCTGCAGGAAGCGCTCGCCCTGGGCATTCATCTGCTCACTCTCGCGCTGCTGGATCTGCTGCATCACCACGAACAGACTCCCCGCCAGCAGCAGGGCCGTGCTCAGGGCAGCCGCCACCATCGCCAGGAACAAGGGGCGATGCAACCAGCTCTGCAAGGTTTCGCGGGCAGCCGTCATCAGCGGTAATCCGAAAGTTACCAATGAGTTATAGCTGCTGATTTGGGGTTAGGCCGATTCGTCAGACGGGCGTCATTATTTTGTCTGGTTGAGCACCTGCAAAATCGCCGCACTTTGCGCATCCGGCGCGCCATCGAAACGGCTCGGCCGGTAATGCATCTGGAACGCTGCCAGCACATGGTGCGTGGCCACATCCCACTCGCCGGTCTGGGGCGTCGGGTAGCCGAGACGGGCCAGCTCGGCCTGGAACCAGCTGGCTGCGGGTAACTGCGCCGCGAAGACCGCTTGCTGGCGCGCCACGGCCTGTTCGTCCGGCCAGACACCCAGGCCTGCTTGCGCCAGACGCTTCCAGGGAAACAACGGACCCGGATCAAGTTTGCGCAACGGTGCGATGTCACTGTGGCCTATGATGCTGCGCGGGCTGATGCCGTTGCGCTGGATGATGTCCTTGAGCAGGACGATCAGGGCCTGGACCTGGGCTTCGCTGTAGGGATACCAGAGACGTCCGGTGGGGGTATCGACGTAGCCTGGATTGACGATCTCAATGCCGATGGAGCTGGAGTTGAGCCAGGTCCGTCCTTCCCACTCGCTTTCTCCGGCGTGCCAGGCGCGACGGCTTTCATCCACCAGCTTATAGATAGTCGCGCTCTTGTCGTCGCCGATCAGGTAATGGGCACTGACTTCCCCGTGGGTCAACAACGCCAGGGAGCGCTCCAGGGAGGCCGACGTGTAATGCACCACGACGAACTGGACGCGATTGTCGTGGTTGACCGAGGGGTGGCTGGTATCAAGCCGCGGCCCGCTGGTGCAGCCGGCCAAGATTAACAGAGCAGCAATGAGCGAAAAAAACTTCATGGTGAAAGGCTGTACGCGCTGGAAGTAATGCAACAGTGTAACGTATCGCCTCGGGATGATCCGGCACGCGAGGCGATATTTAAACAAAATGGAACAATTGGGTTTCAGCCCAGCTCCACTCGGTTACGCCCGGCATTTTTCGCCCGATAAAGCGCTTGATCGGCTCTTTTAAGCACCAGATCGCTGTTTTCGCCGGTTTTAAACGCGGTCATGCCCACGGACACTGTCACGGTGACCGGCTCGCCCTTGAAATGGAACGGGCAGGCCTCGATGGCGGCCCTCAGGGTTTCGGCCAACTTGGCGCCGGCCGCCAGCGGTGTATTCGGTACCAGCAAAACGAACTCTTCGCCCCCGAACCGGGCGATGAAATCGCTGCCACGCAGGCGTTTACGCACGACCGAGGCGATGAGCTTCAACACGCGGTCGCCGGCCAGGTGGCCGTAGTTGTCATTGATTCGCTTGAAGTGGTCGAGATCGAGCATCGCCAACAGCAGGCTATTGCCGTGTTGCTGCCATTGGGCGACCTCCTGTTCGAGACGCTCGGACCAGGCAGCGCGGTTGGGCAGCCCGGTGAGGGGATCGACCAGGGCTTTCTGGCGCTGTTCTTCCAGGTTCTCGCGAACGATCAGCGCGTCCTGCTCCATCAGCGCAACACGCTCGGCCAAGCTTTTCAGGCGAGCCGAGACCTCCTGCTCGCGCAGGTCACGTTGCTTCTGGTGCTGGTCCATGGTCCCGAGCAAGCCCTCAAGATGGTTCTCAAGCACCTGCTTGAGACCTTCGAGGTCATCGGCTTGTTGCACGCTGCTTTGCAGGCCATCGACCTGCTCGCGAATCTGCGTGTCCATTTCTCGCGAGGCCGACAAGCCATCGGCGTGGTCTTCGCTAGCGGCGCGCAGGCTGCTCTGGAATGACTCGAGCCGATCATTGAGCCGCTGCAGGTACGCTTCGAACTCATGCTGGCCGCTGTCGGTGATTGCCAGCATGAGCACCGCCAGATCATCGAGGATCGGCAGTAATTCGTACCAGTTCAGCCCGTTTCGTAGCCGCTCCTGCATGGCCTCGGCCTGGGGCCGATGACGCTCGGGCAAGGTCAGGTCGCCCAGCAGTCCCAACAGGGTGTCTTCGATGTGCCTGGCCACCGAGCTGTAGGACGGTTCGGGCGAGTCGGGCAGGGCGTAGTGTGCATCGGTCGCTTCGGTGGCTGCCACGGGCTCGGTCGGTTCTGCCGCAGCGAGCGGCGAGTCGGGCAGGGCCGGGGTAGGCTCCTCGGGCATCAGTTCGTCGGGGTTCTCCAGGGCGGCTTCCGATACCGGCTGCTCCTCAGGGGCAAGTATCGGTTCAGCGGCCTCGCTGGTCGGCTCGACAACGTCGGGGGCAGGTGTCGGAGCGGGTACCGGTTCGACCTCCGGTGTAACCAGGGCAGCCGGCTCGGGGGCCGTCTCCAATAGGGGAGTTTGTGCCGGTGCCGGTGCCGGTGCCGGTGCGACAGATTCTGCATCCGCTGCCGGCGGTGGCGGTGGCGGTGGCGGTACTGGCGCAGAAGGCGCCGTTTCCGCTACGGGCGCCACGCTGGCTGGGGCAGCCTCGTGCGGCTGGGGCGCGGCTTCGTCGTGACCGTGGCCGCCGAACAAACGTTGCAACAGGCCCGGGCGACTCGCTTCAGTGGGCGTTTCCAGTGCGCTCAGCGCCTTGCCCTGCAAGCTGCTCAGTTCACTGAGCAGCAGCGGAATCTCGCGTGCCTGGCCGACCCGGTCCTCCAACTGCTTGGAGAACTTCTTCAGTGGGCGGCTGACTTCCTTGGGCAGCGGCAAGGTTTGCAGCTGTGCCACCAAGGCGGTCAATGCCGCGTTCATCTGTTCGACCCGCGTCTCGCGGCGCTGCTCGGAATCGAGTACGGCTTTCTCCAGGCGCGGCAGCAGGGCGGCCAGGCCGGCGTCCATGTCGTCGGCGCGCACCACCTCGCGCATCTCTTTCATGCACTGATCGACAGCCTTGTCGGCGCCCTCGGCGGCCAGGGTGCTGCGCACCAGCCCGCGACGCAGCAAGTCGAGCCGAGCATCCCAGCGGCGCTCGAGCTTTTCCTGCTGTTCGATACTCTTGAGGTACTTCTCTCTCCAACGTTCGGCGTCGTCGCTCATTCTTCGGATCCGCGAGGGGCAGGACTCAGCGCGGGGAATGCATCGGCCGTGAGCGAACCCGGCAAACGAATCTCGACCGCGACCGGCAGGTGATCGGAAATGGGTTGGGCCAGCACCTCGACACGTTCGAGGGTCAGGGTCGGGCTCAATAGAATATGGTCCAGGCAGCGCTGGGGGCGCCAGCTGGGGAATGTCGCTTCCAGTTGTGGAGCAAGCAGGCCGAGATCGCGCAACGGTGAGGTTTGCAGCAGGTCGTTGGCATGGGTGTTCATGTCGCCCATCAACACTTGGTGTTTGTAGCCACCGATCAGCTCGCGGATGTAGGCCAACTGCATCGTGCGGGTCCGGGCGCCGAGCGCCAGGTGCATCATGACCACCACCAGCGCTTGCGGGCCTTCGCCGAAACGCGCCAGGATCGCCCCGCGCCCCTTGGGCCCGGGCAGCGGATGGTCCTCGATCGCCCAGGGCCGCAGGCGGCTCAATACACCGTTGCTGTGCTGGCCGAGACGACCAAGATTGCGATTGAGTTGCTGGTACCAGTATGGAAAGGCGCCCAATTGGGCCAGATGCTCAACCTGATTGACGTAGCCGGACCTCAGGCTCCCGCCGTCGGCCTCTTGCAGCGCCACCAGGTCAAAATCCTTCAGCAGCTCGCCGATTTTCTGCAAGTTGCCGGCGCGCCCGGTGTGCGGCAGCAAATGTTGCCAACCCCGCGTCAGGTAATGCCGGTAGCGCTCGGTGCTGATGCCCACCTGGATATTGAAGCTGAGCAGCCGCAAGCGGCTATCGGCGGGCAGGCCCGTGGACGTGAGGTGATGCTCGTTGACCTGCGGTTCATGCAGGCCAACGATGCGTTCGCTGCTCCAGCGGGCCATGGACGTGGGCCGCGCTTAGTTGGCGGCAGCCTTGCCGGACGTCCTTTCCTTGGCGATCAGCTTGTCAGCCAGCGCCAGCGCTTCGTTCGCGCCGCCGGCGGAGCCGATGTCAAAGCGGTATTTGCCATTGACGATCATGGTCGGTACGCCAGTGATTTCGTATTTCTTCGCCAGCTCCTTGGCCTTGTTGATCTGGCCCTTGATCGCGAAGGAGTCGAAAGTGGCCAGGAACTTGTCCTTGTCCACGCCTTGGGTCGCGAGGAAGTCGGCCATGTCTTCTTTCTTGACCAGTTTCTTGCCTTCCTTCTGGATGGCATTGAACACGGCGGCGTGAACCTTGTGCTCGACACCCATGCTTTCAAGGGTCAGGAACATCTGGCCGTGGGCGTCCCATGGGCCGCCGAACATGGCAGGGATGCGCACGAAATTGACGTCCGAAGGCAGTTTGTCGACCCATGGGTTGATGACCGGCTCAAACGCGTAGCAATGCGGACAGCCGTACCAGAACAGCTCCACCACTTCGATCTTGCCAGGCACCGCCACCGGAACAGGGTTGTTCAATTCGACGTAGGGGGCCTTCGATTCGTCGGCATTGGCTTGGACGCCGATGCCGAACAGGCTGGCGACGACGAGCGCGGCGCTGATGATCAGATTACGCATGCTTTACTCCTGGACAATAAAATGGCCTCGCGAGGCGTGTTTTTCAGACAGGCCGTGGCGGGTTCAGGTTCGCTAGTGTAACGGCAGCGGCCACAAAAAAGGGCGGCCAAAGCCACCCTTTTGATGCTTGCATCGACAGATTAATCGAGCGTTAACGTTGCAAGAGGTTTAGCCCTCTCGCAACGCCCGGCGCAGAGCCCCGTGCAGAGTCTTAGTGCAGGCCCTGGATGTAGCTCGACAGGGCGGCGATATCTTCGTCGCTCAGCTTCTTGGCGATGGTGCGCATGGTCATCGCGTCACCGTCGTTGGCACGACCGCCTTCTTCCTTGCGGAAATCGGTCAATTGCTTGGTCACGTACTGGGCATGCTGGCCACCCAGGTGCGGGAAACCGGCGGGCGCGTTGCCGGCACCGTTCGGGGAATGGCAACCGGTGCAGGATGGCAGGCCTTTTTCCAGGTTGCCGCCGCGGAACAGGGCCTCGCCGCGTGCCACCAGTTTCGGATCGGCAGCGCCGACGCTGCCCTTCTGGCTGGCGAAATACGCCGCGATGTCCGCCAGGTCCTGATCGCTCAGGTTGTTCAACAGGCCGGTCATTTCCAGCACCGTGCGCTTGCCGGACTTGATGTCGTGCAGCTGCTTGTTCAGGTAACGCTCGCCCTGGCCGGCCAGTTTTGGAAAGTTGGGCGCCATGCTATTGCCGTCCGGGCCATGGCAGGCCCCGCATACCGCCGCTTTCGCCTGACCGGCGGCAGCATCGCCAGCGGCGTGGGCTACGCCGGTCATCCCCAAGGTCAACAGCAGACTCACGATCAGTTTGTTCATCAGCTAATCCAACTACGGCTAAGGGTTAAAGAGTTATGGACCGGGATCACTCGCTCATCCAGTGGATGATGGCTCGGTAATCCTCGGCACTGCAGTCCATGCACAAACCACGCGGCGGCATCGCCTTGAAACCCTGGGTCACGTGTTGCACCAGCGTCTCCATACCTTTCGCCAACCTCGGCGTCCAAGCCTCCTGATCGCCCTTGCGGGGCGCCATGGGGAGTTGGCCAGAATGACAGGCACCACAAACACGGTCGTACACAGCTTCCGGATCCTGTGTAGCCTGAGCGCTGTAAAGCGGCATCAAGACACCGGCAACTAGCAGCCATTTCGTCATAAAACGACCTTTTCAGGGTTGAGAGCGAGCTGCGTTCTAGTGCGCAATTTCGGTCAATCGCTCCCGTGTGCCTCATCCTACGCTGGGACAAAGCGCACACAAAATCTGCGGCATTATATACTGGCGTCACTGAAACGGAAACGACACCGCTTGCCGCGTCCTTTCCCGCCGCCGCCCACATCGGAAATCCCATGCAACTGAAGAACCCCATCCTTGGCCTGTGCCAACAGTCCACCTTCATGCTCAGCGCTGCCAAAGTCGATCAATGTCCTGACGACGAAGGCTTCGAAGTGGCCTTTGCCGGTCGTTCCAACGCCGGTAAATCCAGTGCGCTGAACACCCTGACCCACGCCAGCCTGGCCCGCACCTCGAAAACCCCGGGTCGCACACAGCTGTTGAACTTCTTCAAGCTAGACGACGAACGCCGTTTGGTCGACCTGCCCGGCTACGGCTACGCCAAGGTGCCGATCCCGCTCAAGCAACATTGGCAGCGCCACCTGGAAGCCTATCTGGGCAGCCGCGAGAGTTTGAAAGGCCTGATTCTGATGATGGACATCCGCCATCCGATGACCGACTTCGATACGCTGATGCTCGACTGGGCCGTTGCCAGCGGCATGCCGATGCACATCCTGCTGACCAAGGCCGACAAGCTGACGTATGGCGCGGCGAAAAACACCTTGCTCAAGGTGCAATCGGAAATTCGCAAGGGCTGGGGCGACGCGATCACCATCCAACTGTTTTCGGCCCCCAAGCGCATGGGCCTGGAAGAGGCCTACACGGTATTGGCCGACTGGATGGAATTGGCGGACAAGGGCAGCGAGACGGCTGAATAAGCCAAATCGCAGGCAAAAAAAACCCCGGACTTCGTATGGGGAGGGGGAAGTTCGGGGTCCAAGTTCCGGACCGCTAGGGCGGGGTCCAGATATCTGCCAACACTTAACACAACATAGGAGCATTGAAGGGCTTCACCAGCCATTCAAGATCTCTGAGTGGCAATTCACGGTTTTAGTTCAGATTATTTTTGGAAATAACCGTAGGACTTTTCCGAACTGAAACCTTTTTACCAGCCGCGCAGTGCTCCCTGTGGCGAGGGAGCTTGCTCCCGCCGGGTGGCGTAGCCGCCCCAAAAATTCGTGAGCGCTCCGTACTCAGCGGGAGCAAGCTCCCTCGCCACAGGTATACATTGCTAAGAATCAGTGCGCCTCATCCCAGTTATTGCCCACGCCCACTTCCACCAGCAGCGGCACGTCCAGGGTGGCGGCGGCGCTCATGTGCTGGCGGATTTCTTCGCGGACCTGATCGACCAGGTCTTCGCGCACTTCCAGCACCAGTTCGTCGTGGACCTGCAGGATGACTTTCGCGTCCAGCCCCGAACGGGTCAGCCAGCGATCAACCGCGACCATGGCCTTCTTGATGATGTCCGCCGCCGTGCCTTGCATCGGCGCGTTGATCGCCGTGCGCTCGGCGCCTTTGCGCAGGGCCGGGTTTTTCGCGTTGATGTCCGGCAGGTAGAGCCGGCGACCGAAGATGGTTTCGACGAAACCCTGCTCGGCGGCCTGGGTCCGCGTACGCTCCATGTACGCCAGCACCCCCGGATAACGGGCGAAGTAGCGGTCGATGTAGGCCTGGGACTGCTTGCGGTCGACACCGATCTGCTTGGCCAGGCCGAACGCGCTCATGCCGTAGATCAGGCCGAAGTTGATGGCCTTGGCGCTACGCCGCTGGTCATGGGTGACGGCGTCCAGTTCGACGCCGAATACTTCGGCCGCCGTGGCCCGGTGCACGTCCAGGTCATTGCGGAAGGCATGCAGCAGACCTTCATCTTTCGCCAGGTGCGCCATGATCCGCAGTTCGATCTGAGAATAATCCGCCGCCAGTAGCTTGTAGCCCTTCGGCGCGACGAACGCCTGACGGATTCGCCGGCCTTCGGCGGTGCGGATCGGAATGTTCTGCAGGTTCGGATCAATGGACGACAGGCGACCGGTCGCGGCGACGGCCTGTTGATAATTGGTGTGGACGCGGCCGGTTCGGCTGTTGATCTGCTCCGGCAGGCGGTCGGTGTAAGTGCTCTTGAGCTTGCTCAACGAGCGGTACTGCATCAGCACCTTGGGCAGCGGGTAATCCTGCTCGGCCAGTTCGGCGAGCACGGCTTCGGCGGTGGATGCCTGGCCCTTGGCGGTCTTGCTGAGCACCGGCAAACCAAGCTTTTCGTAGAGGATCACGCCCAATTGCTTCGGCGAACCCAGGTTGAATTCCTCGCCGGCGATGGCAAACGCCTCACGCTCCAGCGCCACCAGTTTCTCGCCCAGCTCGACGCTTTGCACACCCAGCAGATTGGCATCCACCAACGCGCCCTGGCGCTCGATACGCGCCAGCACCGGCATCAGCGGCATTTCGATTTCATTGAGCACGCTGCCCAGGCTTGGCGTGGCAGCGAGTTTTTCCTGCAAGGCCTGGTGCAGGCGGAAGGTCACGTCCGCGTCTTCGGCGGCGTAAGGACCGGCCAGTTCCAGGGCGATCTGGTCGAAGGTCAGCTGCTTGACGCCTTTGCCGGCGATGTCCTGGAAATCCGTCTTGCTCTGGCCGAGGTACTTGAGCGCCAGGCTGTCCATGTCATGGCGGGTTGCCGTGGAGTCCAGGACATAGGATTCAAGCATGGTGTCGAAGGCGATGCCCTGGACATAGATGCCGTTATCCTGATCGCCACCGATGGCGCAGTTGGCGAGGATGTTGGTTTCGAACTTGGCGTGCTGGCCGACCTTGGGCTTGTCCGGGTTTTCCAGCAGCGGCTTGAGGGCCTTGAGCACCGTGTCGCGGTCCAACTGCTCCGGCACGCCCATGTAGGAATGGGTCAGCGGGATGTAGGCGGCTTCGAACGGCGCCACGGCGAACGACAAACCTACAAGCTGCGAATGCTGGGCATCGGTGCCATTGGTTTCAGTGACAAAGGCAAACAGCGGGGCTTTTTCCAGCTTGCCCAACCAGGTTTCGAAGCTCGCCTGATCGAGAATGAGATCGTACTTGGCCTCGGCACTCGCCGGCTCATCAGCCACTTCGACGATTTCCTGACCGGAGCGCTTGGCATCGCGCTGGTTTTCTTCGAACCAGCTCTTGAACTCCAGCAGGGTGTAGAGCTCGGCAAGTTTTTCGTGATCCGGATCGCCCATCTTCAAGTCGTCGAGGCCGACATCCAAAGGCACGTCAGTCTTGATCGTCGCCAGTTCGTAGGAAAGGAACGCCATTTCCCTATGTTCTTCGAGCTTGGCGGGCAGGGCTTTGGCGCCGCGAATCGGCAGGGTCGGCACGATGTCCAGTTGCGCGTACAGCTCGGTCAGGCCGCCGTTGACGCCCACCAGCAGGCCGGACGCGGTCTTCGGTCCGATACCCGGAACGCCCGGGATGTTGTCGGACGAATCGCCCATCAGCGCCAGGTAATCGATGATCTGCTCCGGAGCGACGCCAAACTTCTCCTTCACGCCAGCCACGTCCAGCGAACTACCGGTCATGGTATTGACCAAGGTAATGTGCCCGTCGACCAACTGCGCCATGTCCTTGTCGCCGGTGGAGATCACCACCGGGCGGTCGGCCGCCGCGCTGCTGCGGGCGAGGGTGCCGATCACGTCGTCGGCCTCGACGTTGTCCACGCACAGCAGCGGGAAGCCCAGGGCCTTGACGCTGGCATGCAGCGGTTCGATCTGCACGCGCATGTCGTCGGGCATGCTCGGGCGGTTGGCCTTGTATTCGGCGTACAGCGCATCGCGAAATGTCCCACCCTTGGCGTCGAAGACCACGGCGAACGGGCTGTCCGGATACTGCTTGCGCAGGCTTTTGAGCATGTTGAGCACGCCCTTGACCGCGCCGGTCGGCAGGCCTTTGGAGGTAGTCAGCGGTGGCAGCGCATGAAAGGCGCGGTACAGATAAGAAGAACCGTCCACCAGGACGAGGGGAGCTTGGCTCATGAGCACGATCAACCTTTTCGGCGGGTCCGGCGCTAGAATAGCGGGACCGTTGACGACAAAGGGACAAGGTTATCATGCGTACATTAAATCGCCTGTTACTGGCTGGCTTGTTTGCAATCACCCCGTTGGCCGTGATGGCGGCGGACGACGCCCCTTCGGCCGACCCGGACGTCACCATTCGCACGGAGGGCGACAAGACCATCCAGGAGTATCGGCAAAACGGTTTCCTGTACGCGATCAAGGTCACGCCCAAGAACGGCAAGCCTTATTTCCTGGTGCGTGCCGACGGTAGCGATGCAAACTTCATTCGTTCGGACCAGCCGGATATGCTGATCCCTTCGTGGAAAATCTTTGAGTGGTAATACCGCTCTCGACTTCAACCGGCGCCCGCTGAAGGGCGCCCGTACTGGCAGTTTTAAACCATGTCTGTGTTCACCCCCCTGGCTCGGCCCGAGCTGGAAACCTTTCTCGCCCCTTACGGGCTTGGCCGTCTGCTTGATTTCCAGGGGATCGCCGCCGGCAGCGAAAACACCAATTTCTTTATCAGCCTGGAGCAGGGTGAGTTCGTGCTGACCCTGGTCGAGCGCGGCCCGGTCCAGGAAATGCCGTTCTTCATCGAGCTGCTGGACGTGCTGCACGACGCCGATCTGCCGGTGCCCTACGCCTTGCGCACCAAGGACGGCGTAGCGCTACGCGAGCTGGCGGGCAAGCCGGCGCTGCTGCAACCGCGCCTGGCGGGCAAGCACATCAAGCAGGCCAACGCGCAGCATTGCGCCCAGGTCGGCGAGTTGCTGGCGCATCTGCACCTGGCAACCCGCGACAACATGATCAAGCGCAAGACCGACCGCGGGCTGGACTGGATGCAGGAGGAGGGCGCCAAGCTGCTGTCGCACCTGGACACCGAAGCCCATGGCCTGCTTGAAGCGGCGCTGGATGAAATCGCCGTGCAAAAGACCGCGATCCTGGCGTTGCCCCGGGCCAACATCCACGCTGACCTGTTTCGTGATAACGCGATGTTCGAAGGCACGCACCTGACCGGGCTGATCGACTTCTACAATGCCTGCTCCGGGCCGATGCTCTATGACGTCGCCATCGCCTTGAACGACTGGTGCTCGGATGACGACGGCGTGCTCGATGGCGCCAGGGCCCGGGCGCTGCTGGGGGCCTACGCCGCGCTGCGGCCGTTCACCGCCGCCGAGGCCAAGCTCTGGCCGACCATGCTGCGCGTGGCCTGCGTACGGTTCTGGTTGTCACGATTGATCGCCGCTGAGTCGTTTGCCGGGCAGGACGTGCTGATTCACGATCCGATGGAGTTTCAGCAGCGGTTGGGGCAGCGGCAGGATGTTCATACGTTGTTGCCGTTCGCCCTGTAACAACAAAGCCGAGCGCTCTTGTGGCGAGGGAGCTTGCTCCCGCTTGAGTGCGAAGCGCTCACAAATCCTTGGGGCGGCTGCGCCACCCAGCGGGAGCAAGCTCCCTCGCCACGGGTTTTACAAAAGCAGGGGATTAAAGTGATTCCAGGCAACCCGCCAAATCATTGCCCAACTTCTCCAGCAACTGCTCATACCCCTGCGCCGTCGCCGGGGTATAGCCACCCAGTGCATCCAGTTCCGCCAGTTTCACCGGTAACCCGGACACCAGGGTTTCGGCCAGGCGCGGCCGCAGGGGCGGTTCGCTGAAGACGCAGGTCTTGCCCACCGCCTGCAAGCGCGTGCGCATCGCCGCCACGTGCTGGGCGCCGGGCTGGACTTCGGCGGTCACGGCGAACACGCCGGCATGCTTGAGGCCGTAGGTGTCCTCGAAATAGTCGAATGCTTCGTGGAATACGAAATAGGGTTTGCCCGCGATCCCGGCCAGACGTGACTTCAGGCGCGCGTCCAAGGCATCGAGGCGCTGGTTGAAGTTCTTGAGGTTGTTTTGATAGCGGGCGGCATTGGCAGGATCGGCCGCGCTCAGGTCGGCGGCCATTTTTGCCGCGATCACCCGCGCGTTGATGGGCGACAGCCACAGGTGGGCGTCGATGGTGCCGGGGCGGTGGTCATGATCGTGCTCATCGCCGTCATCGTCGGTATGGGACTGACTGTCCTCGGCAAAGTGTCGCAACTTGAGCCCCGGCAGTTCCTGCACCGCCACGGAGGGCAGCGTACGCCCATTCAATACCCGCGGCAGGAAGCCTTCCATGTCCGGGCCGATCCAATACAACAAATCGACCGACTGCACCTTGCGTACATCGGATGGCCGCAACGCATAGTGATGCGGCGACGCGCCGGGTGGCAGCAGCACGTCGGGAGTACCCACACCGTCCTGCACCGCCGCTGCGATCAGCTGCAACGGCTTGATGCTGGTGAGAACCTTGACGTCGGCCTGAGCCGGGCCGATCAGCAGAAAACTTGCGACAAAAGCGACAAACAGCGAAAAAAATCGAGACACGATGACCACTCGAAGAGGCGAGAACGGGTAACATAATAACGTCTCTCACTGAACTCGTCGCTGCCCATGCCTATTACCCCCCTCGCCAGTCGTCCCCACGATCACTCTCATTGCGTGCACAGCGCGCTGTCCGAGGCCGACGCCATCTGCGCGCGCCAAGGGCTGCGCCTGACCGCCCTGCGTCGGCGGGTGCTGGAACTGGTCTGGCAAAGCCACAAGCCATTGGGCGCCTACGACATCCTGGCCGTGCTCAGCGAGCAGGACGGCCGTCGCGCCGCGCCGCCCACCGTTTATCGAGCTTTGGATTTCCTCCTCGAAAACGGCCTGGTGCATCGCATTTCGTCGCTCAACGCCTTCGTCGGCTGCAACCATCCGGAGCACGCCCACCAGGGCCAGTTCCTGATTTGCCGCGAATGCCACGCCGCCATCGAGCTGGAACAGAAGTCCATCAGCGACGCCATCGTCGCCAGCGCCCGGGACGTCGGGTTCGTGGTCGATACCCAGACCGTTGAAGTGGTCGGCCTCTGCTCCGGTTGCCAGGGGGCCTGATGAGCAACGCCTTGATCCGCCTCGAACAGGTGGCCGTGACCTTCGCCGGGCAGAGCGTGCTGGACAACATCCACCTGAGCGTCGAGCCAGGGCAGATCGTCACGCTGATCGGCCCCAACGGCGCCGGCAAGACGACGCTGGTGCGCGCCGTGCTCGGTTTGCTCAAGCCGGACAGCGGCAGTGTCTGGCGCAAGCCGAAGCTGCGGATCGGCTACATGCCGCAGAAACTTCATGTTGACCCGACGCTCCCGCTGTCGGTCTTGCGCTTCCTGCGCCTGGTGCCTGGCGTGGACCGCGCACGGGCCCTGGCGGCGCTCAACGAGGTCGGCGCCGAGCAGGTGATCGACAGCCCGGTGCAGAGTATTTCCGGCGGTGAAATGCAACGCGTGCTGCTGGCCCGCGCCCTGCTGCGCGAACCGGAGCTGTTGGTGCTCGACGAGCCGGTGCAGGGCGTCGATGTGGCCGGCCAGGCCGAGTTGTACAGCCTGATCACCCGCCTGCGCGACCGTCACGGCTGCGGCGTGCTGATGGTTTCCCATGACCTGCACCTGGTGATGAGCACCACCGACCAGGTGGTCTGCCTCAATCGCCACGTCTGCTGCTCCGGGCACCCGGAGCAGGTCAGCGGCGACCCGGCGTTCGTCGAGCTGTTTGGCAAGAACGCCCCCAGCCTGGCGATCTATCACCACCACCATGACCATGCCCACGACCTGCACGGTTCAGTGGTCATCGGCGCTCCGGTTACCCCCCACGTTCATGGAGATGGCTGCAAGCATGGCTGATTTTCTGTTGTACGCCCTGCTTGCAGGCCTGGCCCTGGCGCTGGTGGCCGGCCCCTTGGGCTCGTTCGTGGTCTGGCGACGCATGGCCTATTTCGGCGACACCTTGTCCCACGCCGCCTTGCTCGGCGTAGCACTGGGATTTCTGCTGGACGTCAGCCCGACCGTAGCGGTGACAGTCGGTTGCCTGTTGCTGGCGGTGGTGCTGGTGACCTTGCAGCAGCGCCAGCCGCTGGCCTCCGACACGTTGCTGGGCATCCTGGCGCCGAGCACGCTGTCCCTCGGGCTGGTGGTGCTCAGCTTCATGCACGAGGTGCGCATCGACTTGATGGCGTACCTGTTTGGCGACTTGCTGGCGATCAGCCCAGTGGACCTGTCATGGATCCTCGGTGGCAGCGCGGCGGTGTTGCTGTTGCTGGTGGCGCTGTGGCGTCCGCTGCTTGCGATCACCGTGCATGAGGAGCTGGCGCGGGTCGAAGGCCTGCCCGTGACGGGTCTGCGCATGGCGTTGATGCTGTTGATCGCGGTGGTCATTGCGGTAGCGATGAAAATCGTCGGTGTGTTGCTGATTACTTCGTTGCTGATCATTCCGGCGGCTGCGGCACAGCGTCACGCCCGCTCGCCGGAACAGATGGCGCTGGGCGCAAGCCTGCTGGGCATGCTCGCGGTGTGTGGCGGGCTGGCGCTTTCCTGGTTCAAGGACACCCCGGCCGGCCCGTCAATCGTGGTCAGCGCCGCTGCGCTGTTTCTGCTGAGTTTTGTCCTGCCCCGTCGAGGGGTGTAGACTTGCTCGCTTTTTGCGCAATTAGAGAGTCGCAGGAATGAAGCCGTTCGCCTCCCGTTATCTGCTCCTTGTCGCGTTTTCCCTGCTGCTGGGCGCCTGCCAGAGCACCCCGCCGGTCGTCGAGGCCCCCGATACCCGGGGCCTGGCCATCGCACAACTGGAACAAAGCCTGGCCGCCAATGAGCTGGCCACCGCTGAGGACCAGCTGGCCGCGTTGCAGGCACAGTCGTCCGCAAACCCGTCGCTGGAGCCGTATCAACGGCAACTGGCGGAGGCTTATTTGCGTCGCAGCCAGATCGACCTGCAAAAAGGTGATGTAAACGCCGCCGCGACGGCCCTGAGCCGCGCCCGGGCATTAATGCCCAAGGCGCCGGCGCTGACCGGTGAAGTCAACGGCGCCATCGCCGAGGCCCGTAAAGCAGAGCTGGATAAAGCCGAAGCCGACCTCAAGGCCGCTGAAACCAAACCGGTCGCCAAACTGATCGACCCGAGTGCGCAAAGCACCACCATTGCGCTCAATACCGGCGATATCCAGCAAATGCGCCGGCAACTGGATGCGATTGCCGCTGATGTGGTGGCTTATCAATGTGACGTCAGCATCCAGGCACCGCGTACCGATGATTACCCATGGCTGGCGAACTTGCTGACCAAGCGGGTTAAAAAGCTCGATTCCGGATTTGATCTGAAACTGCGCAAACAGATTTTGCGCAGCGTACCGGCGCAGATGGTGCTGACTCCACGCAAGTCTTAAAAGCATCGCGAGCAGGCTCGCTCCCACAGGGCTTTAGTAGCTGATACGAAATCCGTATTCACCCAACCATCTACTGTGGGAGCGAGCTTGCTCGCGAAAGCGGTGGGTCTGCCAAGAAGATGTTGAATGTGCCGCCGCCTTCGCGGGTAAACCCGCTCCCACAGGGTTTTGGGGCGGATACAAGAATCTGTATACACACCCGATCCACTGTGGGAGCGGGCTTGCTCGCGAAAGCGGTGGGTCTGCCAAGAAGATGCTGAATGCGCCGCCGCCTTCGCGGGTAAACCCGCTCCCACAGGGTTTTGGGGCGGATACAAGATCTGTATGCACACCAGATCCACTGTGGGAGCGAGCTTGCTCGCGATGGCATCCTAACGCTCGCCTATCATCAAGCCGGAATCGCCTTGGCCTTGGGCTCCCGCGCCCAAACTCGATGCTGCGCAATCGCCGCAAAAAACCGCGCAAAACCGTCCGCCTCCGCATCCTCTATCAACCCTGCATCCACCTCCAGCTTCAACTCCACCAGCAACTGCCGAGCCTCACCATGAAGCCCAATGGCCTTCAGATGCTTGTAGGCCTCGAGCACGTAATGCAACGCCACGCCGTCCCGACTCAAGGCCTTGATCGACTCCGCGCCGCCCGGTACGAACACCGCATCGAAGGCAATTGACGGCAAGCCTTCCATGGAAGCGTCCACCGCCAGCTTCTGCCCATCGGCCGTGGTCACCGGCGCGGAAGTCGGGCCGAGCACTTTGGCGTGAGCGCCCTCGGCCTTCAGGGCCTGCTTGAGCGAATCGATAATCGCCCCATCCACACCGTTCGCCACCAACACCGCGACTTTGCGGGTCTTGATATCACCCGACAGCAAGTTTGCCTGACTCAAGGCCGGGGATTTTTCCAGCGAAGGCGTCGGCACATCGACTGTGCAAGCAGTCGGCGCCGGTAGACCCAGGTTCTTCGCGACCCGTGCTGCCAGTTCCAGATCAATGTTGGCGAGGATCTCATTGACCTGCCGCGCCCGGATGAACTCGCGTTCCACCTTGCCCAGCTCAAAGCTGTAGGCGGCGATGATGTGCTCCTGCTCGTGCGGGCTCATGCTCTTGTAGAACAACCGCGCCTGGGAAAAATGATCGCCGAACGATTCGCTGCGCTGGCGGATCTTGTAGGCATCGATCCGCTCCGGATAGCTCTCGAAGCCTCCATCCGCCGGACCTGCCGGGGTTTCCTTCGGCCAGCCACCGTCGATGGAGTTCGGCTCGTAGGAGGTGCGGCCCTTGTCTATGGTGCTGCGGTGCATGCCGTCGCGCTGGCCGTTGTGTACCGGGGTGATCGCCCGGTTGATCGGCAGTTCATGAAAATTCGGCCCGCCGAGTCGGCTGATCTGCGTGTCGGTGTAGGAAAACAGCCGACCTTGCAGCAGTGGGTCGTTGGTGAAGTCGATACCCGGCACGATATGCCCTGGGCAGAACGCGACCTGCTCCACCTCGGCAAAGAAGTTGTCCGGGTTGCGGTTCAGCACCATCTTGCCCAACGGCGTGATGGGCACCAGCTCTTCCGGGATCAGCTTGGTCGGGTCGAGCAGGTCGAAATCGAATTTATGCTCGTCTTCCTCGGCGACGATCTGTACGCCCAGTTCCCATTCCGGGTAGTCCCCCATCTCGATCGCCTCCCATAGATCGCGACGGTGGTAGTCAGTATCTTTACCCGCCAGTTTCTGGGCTTCGTCCCACACCAGTGAACACGTGCCGACCTTGGGCCGCCAGTGGAATTTGACGAAGCTGCTGCGGCCCTCGGCGTTGATCATACGGAAGGTGTGCACACCGAAACCCTGCATGCTGCGCAGGCTTTTCGGAATGGCCCGGTCGGACATCGCCCAGATCACCATGTGGGCCGATTCCGGCACCAATGAGACGAAATCCCAGAACGTGTCGTGGGCCGAGCCGCCGGTGGGGATCTCATTGTGTGGTTCAGGTTTCACCGCATGGACAAAGTCCGGAAACTTCACCGCGTCCTGGATGAAGAACACCGGCATGTTGTTGCCCACCAGGTCGAAGTTGCCTTCGTCGGTGAAGAATTTCACGGCAAAGCCACGCACGTCGCGCACGGTATCGCCGGAACCGCGTGGACCTTGCACGGTGGAAAAGCGCACGAATACCGGAGTTTTCTTCCCCGGATCCTGTAGGAATCCAGCCTTGGTCAGCGCCGAATGCGCTTCATAGCTCTGGAAGTAACCATGGGCGCCCGTGCCGCGGGCATGAACGATGCGCTCCGGGATACGCTCGTGGTCAAAGTGCGTGATTTTTTCACGCATGATGAAGTCTTCCAGCAGCGACGGCCCGCGGGCCCCGACGCGGAGGGTGTTCTGGTTGTCGGCGATTTTCACGCCCTGATTGGTGCGCAACGCCTGTTCGGTGGCGTCTGAGCGGAACTGCTCCAGGCTGTCGAGCTTGGCGTTGGTGTTGCCGCGATCCAGGGTGTCGGTTCCGGCCAGTTGGCTCTCGGTGCCGGTGGGCTTTTGGGTACTCATCAGGCGTAACTCCTCTTTTGCGTCCCCGCCGAGGCCGGGATTCTTGAGTGGTTTAATGAGTGACCGACCCCGTTTCGCTGCGTTCCTTTTTTGTGTCCTTTGATCGTCTTATTGCCAAATCACTGGTCCAATCGCAAATAAATGCTAAGTACCTCTATACGGACAGGCTAAAATGCGCGCCCGGCTAACCGCTGACCCTTTTCCAACGCGCCCCACAAGGTTCGCTACGTGATCGAGTTTCAAAACGTCCACAAAACCTACCGGGTTGCCGGTAAGGATATCCCCGCCCTGCATCCGACCAATCTGAGGATTGAGAACGGTCAGGTCTTCGGCCTGATCGGCCATTCCGGTGCGGGAAAAAGTACCCTGCTGCGTCTGATCAATCGCCTGGAAGACTCCAGCGGCGGCAAGATCATCGTCGACGGCGAGGAAATCACCGCCTTGGACGCCAATGGCTTGCGGCGTTTCCGTCAGCAGGTCGGGATGATTTTCCAGCACTTCAACCTGTTGGCCTCCAAGACCGTCGCCGACAACGTGGCGCTACCGCTGACCCTGGCCGGCGAGTTGTCCCGCAATGAAATCGACCGGCGCGTCGCCGAGTTGCTGGCGCGGGTGGGTTTGTCCGACCACGCCAAGAAATACCCGGCGCAATTGTCCGGCGGCCAGAAGCAGCGCGTCGGCATCGCCCGCGCCCTGGCGACCAAGCCCAAGATTCTGCTGTGCGACGAGGCCACCAGCGCCCTCGACCCGCAGACCACCGCATCGGTGCTGCAACTGCTGGCGCAGATCAACCGCGAGCTGAAGCTGACCATCGTGCTGATCACCCATGAAATGGACGTGATCCGCCGGGTCTGCGATGAAGTGGGTGTGATGGACGCCGGCGTGATCGTCGAGCAAGGCCCGGTGTCCCAGGTGTTCCTGCATCCTAAGCACCCGACCACCAAGCGTTTCGTCCAGGAAGACGAGCAGATCGACGAAAGCGAACAGCGCGACGACTTCGCCCACGTACCGGGGCGCATCGTGCGTCTGACGTTCCAGGGCGACGCAACCTACGCGCCATTGCTCGGAACCGTCGCCCGGGAAACCGGTGTGGACTACAGCATCCTGGCCGGTCGTATCGACCGCATCAAAGACACCCCCTACGGGCAACTGACCCTCGCCATCACCGGCGGTGACATGGACGCGGCGTTTGCCCGCTTCACCGCGGCCGATGTCCACATGGAGGTGCTGCGCTGATGGAATTTTTTGCAAACATCGACTGGCTGGAAATCTGGCTGGCCACCGGCGACACCTTCCTGATGCTGTTCGGTTCACTGCTGTTTACCGTACTGCTCGGCTTGCCGCTCGGCGTGCTGCTGTTCCTGTGCAGCCCGCGCCAGCTGCTCGAAGCCCGGGGCGTTTATGCGCTGCTATCACTGATCGTCAACATCCTGCGCTCGCTGCCGTTCATCATCCTGTTGATCGTGATGATCCCGTTCACGGTGTTGATCACCGGCACCTCGCTGGGTGTAGCCGGGGCGATTCCACCGCTGGTAGTCGGCGCCACGCCGTTCTTCGCCCGCCTGGTGGAAACCGCCTTGCGCGAGGTCGACCGTGGCATCATCGAAGCGACCCAGGCCATGGGCGCGACCACCCGGCAGATCATCGTCAACGCCTTGCTGCCGGAAGCCCGTCCGGGCATCTTTGCCGCGATTACGGTGACAGCGATCACGCTGGTGTCCTACACGGCCATGGCCGGTGTGGTCGGCGCCGGTGGCTTGGGCGACCTGGCGATCCGTTTCGGTTACCAGCGTTTCCAGACCGATGTGATGGTGGTCACCGTGGTGTTGCTGCTGGTGTTGGTCCAGGTCCTGCAAACCGTGGGCGACAAACTGGTTGTGCATTTCTCTAGAAAATAAGGCCTCGCGCCCATAAACCATGAGCCAGCCATTCGCTGGCAGGCGCCGCAAGCGGGCGCCCAAAAGGAGTTAGCTGAATGAAGAAATTACTGGTTGCCTTCGCTGCCGTCGCAGCGTTTTCCGCCCACGCCGACACCCTGACCGTCGCGGCCACGCCGGTGCCCCACGCGGAAATCCTCGAATTCGTCAAACCGGCCCTGGCCAAAGAAGGCGTAAACCTCAAGGTCAAGGTCTTCACCGACTACATCCAGCCGAACGTACAAGTCGCCGAAAAGCGCCTGGACGCCAACTTCTTCCAGCACCAACCGTACCTGGATGAATTCAACAAGGCCAAGGGCACCCACCTGGTGAGCGTAGCCGGTGTGCACTTGGAACCCCTGGGCGCGTATTCCAGCAAGTACAAGGCACTGACAGAACTACCGGGCGGCGCCAACGTGGTGATCCCGAACGACGCCACCAACGGCGGACGTGCGCTGTTGCTGCTGGCAAAAGCCAAGGTCATCACGCTGAAGGATCCGACCAACATCCTCTCGACCACCAAAGACATCACCGAGAACCCCAAGGACCTGAAATTCCGCGAACTGGAAGCCGCGACCATCCCGCGGGTACTGACCCAGGTTGACTTGGCGCTGATCAACACTAACTACGCGTTGGAAGCCAAGCTTGATCCGTCCAAGGATGCGCTGGTGATCGAAGGCAGCGATTCGCCTTACGTGAACATCCTGGTGGCGCGTGAGGATGACAAGGACAGTGAAGCGATGAAAAAACTGGTGGCGGCGTTGCACACGCCAGAAGTGAAGGCTTTCATTCTGGAGAAGTACAAAGGCGCGGTGTTGCCGGCGTTTTGATTTGATCGGGTGGTGAAAAAAGCGGGGCTGCGTGGGAATGCAGGCCCGTTTTTTTTTGGAATGTTGATGCCATTTCGCGGAACTCAGTCATAGCAATATGGACAGTCCCATTCGGCCGATAAGAAATACCAGTAAGAAAAGAAACAATATACGAATTAATCCGCTCCCATACCGTAAGGCCAAAAAAGTGCCCGTTAGAGCGCCCGCCATATTACACACCGCAACCCATCCACCGATGACCCACAGCACATTCCCTGAAGGTATAAAAAACAATAGCGCCGCGCTAAACGTTCCCAAGTTAATCAGTTTTGCTGAGGCCGACGCATTGAGGAAGTCGTAGCCAAAATATTTAACAAAAATAAATAACAGAAGGCTACCACTGCCGGGACCAAAAACCCCATCGTAAAACCCTACTAACCCACCGAAAAAAATCCCCAATAAGACTTCTCTGGTTCCACATTGAATGTTTGAGTGAACACGCCCTAGATCTTTTTTTGCAAATGTATAGATAGCCATCGACACCAATATGAAAAAGACAACATATTCCATAATCGCTTTTGGCACGAGCGAAACGGAAAGTGCACCCAGAAACGAAAATACAAAAGCTGAAGCCATCGTTGGAAGCATGAGCCTCCAAACGACTTTTATTTTCTTGAGGTAACTGAGTATAGAAGAAACATTTCCTGCAAGAACAGCCAGCTTATTAGTTCCCAAAACCGTGCTCAAGGAGTGCTGGGGCAATGCTTGGAGGAGGGCTGGCACTTGCACCAACCCGCCACCTCCCACGGCCGCATCAATCATCCCCCCGCAAAAAGCAAAAAAGCCCAACGCAACCATGGCATATTCAATTTGCATAAAAATTACCCATCTTGAGCCCCCTGAATTCCCTATGCTTTATTTCCCAACTGGAAACTCAAACATGCATAAGCTTGTTGTTATGCTTCGGTATATACCAATTATTCATGATTGCTCCTTAAAGATTTATGGAGGGCAAACGGTCCAACATCCAGGTCACCATTAAGTGCAGGCAGACGATAGAAAACCTGGACCGGGCGAACAAGCCAGCGGATTCCGGCGTAGTTGTAGGCAAAGGCGCAAGGATGCGTAGCTTGGTGGAACAGTTGGTGCTGGGGAATAAACAAGAGGGCTTTTTGGGTTGTAATTGGGTGTCGCGAGGATGGCGGTGGGATTGGTTTGTAGGAATGGGTCTGAACAGATTGCGGCGGCCGTACAGCCCAGCGGGAGCAAGCTCCCTCGCCACGGTTGGGCTCGCTAACGCCGGGGGCAACTTCCGGGTCTGGGGTGGTAAAGGCTAAGGCGGGTTTTCATGAGCATTGCGTTCAAATCGTCACAGGAACGGCCTTGGCAGGGCCTTGGCAGCGTTTCGGCGAGGGCGGAGGGAACGACGCGGCCTTTTTCAGTAATCACTTGCTCCCGAACCCCTATCGGCATTTGCCCATTGTTCGGGCCGAATGAACCATAGGATCTGCTTCATTGTTCTACACCCCTCATGATAAATTCGCCGCCGCGACCTCTAATCAATAGAGGGCATTCAGGGAGAGAGTAAGTGATCAAGTCTTTGTTGGTTGGGGCATTGCTGGCAATGGCATCAGCATCGGCATCTGCGATGAGTTGCGATAACCCGAGAAACGCCTATGACAGGACCTATTGCGCATCGCTGAAAATGGTTCAGTCGGATCAGGAAATCAACGATCAATACAAGAAGACCATGAGTGCGCTGAACCCGGATCAAAAGAAAAAAGTGAAAGCCGCTCAGATCCAGTGGATCAAAATTCGTGACAACGCGTGTTCCAACGATGGCCTGCTCTACCTGGACTGCGCCAACGAGAAGACCGAGGCGCGTATCGTCATCCTCAAAGCTGTAGAACGCGAGTGCCGTGCTGCCGGTTGTGACGACGCCAAGCTGTCGCAAGTCGAGTAATTCGAACCGCTGACATCTATCGCTAAGAAGTAGCGATCGGACAAGCGAAGAGTCGTACCGAAAGACCCGACGTCAAGCGTCGGGTTTTTCTTTGGCCGGTTGTCTTTAGGAGTAATTAGGGCTGCTTCGCAGGCCAGCGGGAGCAAGCTCCCTCGCCACGGGTTCGGTTCAATCGGGGTCGTGGGTGTATTTCAGTTGTTTACGCTGGTGGCAGGGTGCCACAATCACCGCTTTAGCTGCATCACGATCAGGTGGAACACATGGATGGCCCAAGATCTCATAAAGGCCAGGATTCGTTCATCGCCGAGCAGGTGCGAACGGATCGCTTGCAGCAACTGTTCCGCCAATCCGTCTCTGCGGTGCTGGGGAGCTATCTCGCCGCCATCATGCTCAGTTGGCTGTGTTGGCATCGCTTTGAGCACAACCTGATCCTTGGGTGGCTGACGATACTGACCGCCTCGACACTGCTGCGCATCTCGATGTTCGTGAGCTATTTCCGCAGCCCGAAAAGCGAACGCACGCCCCAACGCTGGGAACGCAAATACTGGATCACCCTGGTGCTCTCCGCCAGCATCTGGGGCGGCGGTGCATTCATGGTCATGCCGGCCGACGATCTTCTGTCCCAGGCCCTGGTCATGCTCTTCACCGTCGGTATGTGCGTCAGCGCCGTGTCCTGCTACTCGGCCTACCGCGACATGACACTGGTCTCCATTGGCCTGGTCCTATTGCCCTGCACCGCCTGGTTGCTGTTCCAGCCGTCCACCCTTCAAGTCGGCATGGCCCTCTCGATCATCGTATTCGCCGCATTCGCCGCTCGCGCCACCCACAAAATGTCCCAAGCCCTGGAGACCGCCTTTCGCCTGACCCGCGAAATGGAACGGGCCAACAGCATCTCCACCCGCGCCGCCCAGACCGACGAACTCACTGGCCTGAAAAGCCGCCGCGCCTTCTTCGAACACGCCCAACAACTCTATGACGAATGCGAAGCCAATCGGCTCGGGCTATGCGCGGTGATGTTGGACATGGACCACTTCAAGCACATCAACGACACCTATGGGCATCAGGTCGGGGATCAGGTGTTGCGGCAGATGGGACGGGTGATCAGTTCGTCGTTCCGCTCTACGGATATCCACGGACGGCTGGGGGGAGAGGAGTTTGCGGTTTTGCTTCCGGATACGTCGATTGAGGTTGCCATCGAGATTGCCGAAGAGCTGGTGCAGACGATTGGTGAATTGATGATCGAGCCTGTTCACCGTGTCACCGCCAGCCTTGGCGTGGCCTCGACGGAGGCGGGGCATAAGGATTTGCATAGCTTGATGAATAACGCGGATAAGGCGTTGTATCGGGCGAAGGCGTTGGGGCGCAATCAGGTGGCGGTGGCTCAGTAGGAAGTCGCGTCTGGGTTAAGCCCGCAGGAACGTTAAAGGTACACAGGAGATAGAACAGTTGAAAAAAATCACCTTAATCGTATTTATCCTGACCACCTTGGCAGGCTGCACTTTCACTGCTGCCGATAAAGTTGGTCCAGATGAGTACATGCTCACCTGTGGTGGCAGCGTCTTCAACTTAAGGGAAGGCATGTTGGAAAGCATCAATAACAAGGCCAAAAAAGTCTGCAACGGTAAACCGTATCGCCGGGAGGGCGATGCTGGTGGTCCTCAGATCGTCAACATGCGTACTCAGATTGGCAGCACTCCAACCACCGTCCTGTCCATGAAAGCGATTTGCGAAGATGACGGTTAATAGTTTCGTGACTTGAGACGTCAAATGAATATCTGCGCTGTTGATGGGACTGCTGCGATGAACATTTCTATTTCGGACGATCAGCTAGCTGAGTTACAGATAAAGTTTAATGTATCGTTTCCAAGTGACTATGTAAGTCTTCTTAAATGGAGAAACGGATTTTCATTAAATAATGGATTGTTTATTTATTCCTCCGATGAGCTTGTCGAGCGAAATGCAGCTTTTGAAGTGGATAGGTATGCGTCAGGATATCTTGCGATAGGTGACGATAGTGGTGGCCGCTCAATAATGATCCCTCTTATAGGGGAAGGCGTTTACGTAGTGGATCAAGGTAGTATGGATCCTGACGATTTCGAAAAAATCAGTACGTCGTTAGCGAATTGGGTCGCTAAAGGTTGTGCGCTGGGGGAGACGGGGCCTGATAGAAGCCTCGCACATCGCTAACCAAGGACTGCCAAATACGACATTGAATAAACAACAACGGCAGGAAGACCATAAGTTTTGGCGCAAGGCGGTCGGGCAAAAAGCCAGAAGACTGCCCTTGGGGCGATTTTTCAACATAGGCGGACTTCAGCTTCTGACGCCAGCCAGTCTGCCAACAGGCTCAAGCTCCTTGCCTTTAGCGAGGCTAATCGACAAGAAGCGGCGTTCAATACTGGTCGCGCAACCAGCCAAACGGCGAGCTTCGGCTTCGTATTGAGCAACAAGCAACGGCTTTGGAGTGCGCTTAGAAGCCTTCATGGAAAACCTCGGCGATTATAGTGGGGGTTCATAAAACGCGAAGCCGTTTCATGTGGTGGATGCCATGATGGGCAGTCGCAGGAAACAGTAGAATCCGGGCGCGAGGTATACAAGCAGGCGAACTCCGATGTAGTTGTAGGCAAAAGCACAAGGATGTGTGGGCTTGTGGAGCTGCAATGGCTAGGTATTGAGCGGTGGCATGCATCCGCCCCCTGTGGCGAGGGAGCTTGCTCCCGCTCGGCGGCGCAGCCGTCGTAAAACGGTTGATGCGGTACAACCGGATGAATACGGGGCCGCATGTGAGTGCAGCCCCGTTTCTTATGCTCGGAATTTCGATTAGTCATGGCGAGGACAGCTGCCTACGCCTTCAAAATGGACCTCCGCTAAATAATGCTATCCACCACCCCGCCATCCACGCGCAACGCCGCACCCGTCGTAGCCGAAGCCTGCTCCGAACTGGCATAAATAATCATGTTGGCAACTTCCTCAACACGCGCCGCCCGTTGAATGATCGACGTACTCCGATGCTGTTTGACAAAATCCGCCCCCACCTTCTCCAGACTTTCCCCCGTACGCTCGACATCCGCCTGGAGCATCTGCGCAACCCCTTCGGAAAGCGTCGGCCCTGGCAGCACCGAGTTCACCGTAACACCCGTGCCGGCAAGGCGCTTGGCCAAGCCGCGAGCGATGGAAAGCTGGGCAGTTTTGGTGAAACCGTAGTGGATCATGTCGGCCGGAATATTCACGCCCGATTCGGACGAAACAAACACAATCCGCCCCCAACCGCGCTCGACCATGCCCGGCGCGTAAGCCCTGGAAACCCGCACGCCGGACATCACGTTGGTTTCGAAGAAGCGCTGCCATTCGCTATCCGGGGTTTCGAAAAAGTCTTCCAGCTTGAAAATGCCCAGGTTGTTGATGACGACGTCGAAGCTCGGGTGTTTGGCAACCAGCGCTTGGCAGCCAGCCTCGTTGCTGAGATCGCCGACGAAGCCCGTGGCTTTGGAGGCGAGATCGCCCAGGCGCTGCAAGGCGTCCTCGACGCTGCTCTCGCTGCGGCCGTTGACGACCACGTTGGCGCCGGCTTCGAGGAAGCCTTTGGCGGTCGCGAAACCGATACCGCTGGTGGAGCCGGTGATTAGGACGTGACGGCCGGTGAAGTCGATTTTCATGGGAGGGACTCCTTGATGAATGGACTAGGGGACTGTGGACTATTTCTTGGACGGATGATGATCCGAGGGATTCAAAAATGACTTCTCAGGCATTTCGAATACACAACCACCCGACAGCTCCGATACCGCAGGCACTAATCATGGACACGACTGAGGGTTTTCGCCTCTTCGGGAACAACCAGCTATCAGGAAGCCGACCACACCGCTTGCGGAAATAGCGGGCAAACCCGACGCCAGAGGCCGGGTTTGCTTTATTTCCCGGTTATCGCTGTTCGACGTTATCCAACACCCGATTCGCCATCATCGAACTCAGCTCAATCAGCTGCTGAATCCCCAGCGCCGAATGACGTCGTGAGCCATTCAGGTCAAACGCCAGATCGGCGATCATCGCCTCGGCCGAAGCCAATGTTTCGCTGAGGTTGGCGAGCAGGCACTCGTTGTCGACGTCTTTGGCGACGGTGAATATCTGGCCGGGTTTGGGTACGTCTTTGGGTTCTGCCGGTTTTGGCGAGAGGTAGTGATCCAGTACGCGCTCGGCGGTTTCGTCGAGTTTCCTGGTTTTGGATTTGGTTTGCGGGGGAGCTTGGTCCGCCTTGGGCGGGTTCGGCGTCGGTTTGAACATGTGCTGGAATCCTTCAGTTAGGCCGCAACCTCTTCCCTACTAAAAGAAGGGGTGGCGGCTGTACGCAGGTTAGTAGACCGGGGATTCCAGCATTGCCGGCGCGCCGAAGCGCCCTGCGCACAGCCACCATCAAGGACAGGAATTGGAATACCTGCCTAAGTGGAGAACTCATGCATCTTGCGGGAAAACCACGGGCTACTAAACCCGACCACTGATGGGCAGTGGCAGGAAAACGATAGGGCCTGGGGGCAAGGCGCACAAGCGGGCGGATTCTGGCGTAGTTGTAGGTAAAGGCGCAAGGATGTGTGGGTGGGTGGACGGGTTTGGGTGGGGGGATAAACAATTGCGGTTTATGGTGAGGATTGTCTGTAGGAAATGGGTGGCTTGGGCTGGGTTGGGACTGCTGCGCAGTCCAGCGGGAGCAAGCTCCCTCGCCACGGGGGAACGGTGATTCATTTGGATTGGTGGTGCGTGTTAGGACGCTTTCGCGAGCAAGCCCGCTCCCACAAGGGGAGCGGTATGCAGCGGGTCAGTACCAGCGCGCTTCGCCCGGGGGGCGTTTTTTGAAGCGTTTCATGCTCCACATGTATTGGCTGGGGTAGGCACGGACGTAACGTTCGACCACTTGGCTCATGGCGGCGCAGGCGGTTTCGGTGTCGGTGCTGTACATGGCGTCTGGTGCGGCTTCGAGGATGACTTTGTAGCCGGAGCCGTCCGGCAGGCGCAGGGCGTGGAGGAAGACGCCGACCGCTTTGCCGCCAGCGAGCATGTTCGGGACGAATTTGCTGGTCAGGGCCTGGGTGGCGAAGAAGGGCACGAAGATACCGGCGGATTCGGCCGGTTCGGGGTCGGCGGGGATGCCGACCTGGCCGCCCTTGCGCACTTCCTTGATGACGCTGAGGATGCCTTCCTTGGTGGACGCCGCGACTTTGTTGCCCAACTGCACGCGTTGCTTTTGCAGCAATTCATCCACCGCCTTGAGCTTGGGCGGGCGGTAGAAAATGATCGGTTTGCACTGGCTGCAATAGAAGTGGTTGAGCACTTCCCAGTTGCCCAAGTGGCTGGTGATGCCAACCACGCCTTTGCCGGAGGCCAGCGCGTCTTTCAGCACGTCGAGGCCTTCGACTTCGCGCACCAGTTCGATGGAGCGCTGGGCCGGCCAGATCCAGGCGCAGGCGCTTTCGGTCAGTGACTTGCCGATGTCCTTGAGGCTTTGGCCCACCAGGCGCTCGCGCTCGGCCGGGTCCATTTCGGGAAAGCATTTGGCGAGGTTGATCCGCACCACGTCGCGGGAGCGGTTGGGCAGTTTCCACATCAGCCAGCCGATGGCCGAGCCCACCGCTTGCACGGCGCGCCAGGGCAGCAGCGCAAACAACCGCAGAGCGCCGACCAGCAAGGCGCCTTTCAACTTATCCACAGGTCACTCCTGAATGTATGGGCGTGTCGCGAGCCGGCTATTCTAACCGCCGTTTACCAGCTCGGCGTAGCGGTCGCAGTCCTGGGTGTGGTCCATGACCATGCCCGAGGCCTGCATGAAGGCGTAGCAAATGGTCGGGCCGACGAAGGTGAAGCCGGCTTTTTTCAGGCCTTTGCTCATCGCCAGGGCTTCGGGAGTGATGGCCGGCACTTCGCTGCGGTCCTTGAAATGGTTGATCAGCGGTTTGTCACCAACGAAGGACCAGAGGAATGCCACCGGGTCTTCCAGCGCCAGCCAGGCCTGGGCGTTGCGGCGGGCGGCCTTGAGCTTGAGGCGGTTGCGGATGATGCCAGGGTCGAGCATCAGATCTTCGATTTCCGCGTCGCTCATCTGCGCAACGCGCTGTACGTCGAAGCCGTAGAGCACCTTGCGGTAATGCTCGCGTTTGCGCAGCACGGTGATCCAGGACAGGCCGGCCTGGAACCCTTCGAGCAAAAGCAACTCGAACAAACCCTGCGCATCGCGCAGCGGCGTGCCCCACTCCTGATCGTGATAAGCCATGTACAGCGGATCGTCAGAACACCAAAAGCAGCGTGGCATAAGGCTCCAGGGGGCGTGCGCACGAACGAATCGGGTATACTCCCGCTCTTTAAATCGCAGCCCAAGAAACAGGTGAATTTCGTGAGCCAGCCTACGCCAGCCGTGCGTACCTTCCAAGACTTGATCCTCGCCCTCCAGCAATACTGGGCCGAGCAAGGTTGCGTGGTACTTCAGCCCTACGATATGGAAGTAGGCGCCGGCACTTTCCACACTGCCACTTTCCTGCGTGCCATCGGCCCGGAAACCTGGAACGCCGCCTATGTCCAGCCCAGCCGTCGCCCGACTGACGGCCGCTACGGCGAAAACCCGAACCGCCTGCAGCATTACTACCAGTTCCAAGTGGTCCTGAAGCCGAACCCGGAGAATTTCCAGGAACTGTACCTGGGCTCCCTCAAGCACGTGGGCCTCGACCCGCTGGTGCATGACATCCGCTTCGTCGAAGACAACTGGGAATCGCCGACCCTGGGCGCCTGGGGCCTGGGCTGGGAAGTCTGGCTCAACGGCATGGAAGTGACTCAGTTCACCTACTTCCAGCAAGCGGGCGGCATCGAGTGCTACCCGGTGACCGGCGAGATCACCTACGGCCTGGAACGCCTGGCGATGTACCTGCAAGGCGTGGATTCGGTCTACGACCTGGTGTGGGCCGACGGCCCGTTCGGCAAAGTGACCTACGGCGACGTGTTCCACCAGAACGAAGTGGAACAGTCGACCTACAACTTCGAACACGCCAACGTCGACAAGCTGTTCGAACTGTTCGATTTCTACGAAAGCGAGGCCAAGCGCCTGATCGAGTTGGATCAGCCGCTGCCGTTGCCAAGCTATGAAATGGTGTTGAAGGCGTCCCACACCTTCAACCTGCTGGACGCACGCCGGGCGATTTCCGTGACCGCGCGCCAGCAATACATCCTGCGTGTACGCACCCTGGCGCGTTCCGTTGCGCAAGCCTACCTGCTGGCCCGTGCCAAGCTGGGCTTCCCGATGGCGACCCCGGACCTGCGTGATGAAGTGTTGGCTAAGCTGGAGGCTGCACAATGAGTGCTCAAGATTTTCTGGTTGAACTGGGCACCGAAGAACTGCCACCCAAAGCCCTGAACACCCTGGCCGATGCGTTCCTGGCCGGTATCGACAAAGGCCTGCAAGCCGCTGGCCTGAGCTACGAAGCCAAGCAGGTGTACGCCGCACCGCGCCGCCTGGCCGTGCTGATTACCGCGCTGGCGACCCAACAGCCGGACCGCAGCATCAATCTCGACGGGCCGCCACGCCAGGCCGCGTTCGATGCCGACGGCAATCCGACCCAGGCCGCCCTGGGTTTCGCCAAGAAGTGCGGCGTGGACCTCAGCGAAATCGACCAGAGCGGGCCGAAGCTGCGCTACAGCCAGAGCATCAAGGGCAAACCGACCGCCAGCCTGCTACCGACCATCGTCGAAGATTCCCTCAATGACTTGCCGATTCCCAAGCGCATGCGCTGGGCCGCACGCAAGGAAGAGTTCGTGCGTCCGACCCAATGGCTGGTGATGCTGCTCGGTGACCAGGTCATCGATTGCACGATCCTCGCGCAGAAGGCCGGTCGCGATTCCCGCGGTCATCGCTTCCATCATCCAGAAAGCGTGCGCATCACCTCGCCGGCCAACTACCTGGCCGACCTGCGTGCCGCCTACGTGCTGGCCGACGCCAACGAACGCCGCGAACTGATCAGCAAGCGCACCGAAGAGCTGGCAACCCGCCAGGAAGGCACCGCCATCGTCCCGCAGGATTTGCTCGACGAAGTGACCGCCCTGGTGGAATGGCCAGTGCCGCTGGTGTGCTCGTTCGAGGAACGCTTCCTTGAAGTGCCGCAGGAAGCGCTGATCACCACCATGCAGGACAACCAGAAGTACTTCTGCCTGCTGGACGCCGAAGGCAAGTTGCTGCCGCGCTTCATCACGGTCGCCAACATCGAAAGCAAAGACCCGCAGCAGATCATCGCCGGTAACGAAAAAGTCGTTCGCCCGCGCCTGACCGATGCCGAGTTCTTCTTCAAGCAAGACAAGAAGCAGCCACTGGAAAGCTTCAACGAGCGTCTGCAAAACGTGGTGTTCCAGGAGAAACTCGGCAGCGTCTACGACAAGGCCGAGCGCGTTTCCAAGCTGGCGGCGTACATCGCCCCACGCATCGGCGGCGACGCCCAGCGCGCGGCCCGTGCCGGCCTGCTGTCCAAGTGCGACCTGTCCACCGAGATGGTCGGTGAGTTCCCGGAGATGCAAGGCGTCGCCGGTTACTACTACGCCCTCAACGACGGCGAGCCGCAAGACGTGGCCCTGGCGCTGAACGAGCAGTACATGCCCCGCGGTGCCGGCGCTGAACTGCCAAGCACCCTGACCGGTGCGGCCGTGGCGATCGCCGACAAACTCGATACCCTGGTCGGCATTTTCGGCATCGGCATGCTGCCCACCGGCAGCAAAGACCCGTACGCCCTGCGTCGTGCGGCGTTGGGCGTGCTCCGGATCCTGATCGAGAAGCAGCTGGACCTGGACCTGAACGACGCGGTGGCCTTCGCCGTCAACGCGTTCGGCAGCAAGGTCAAGGCACCTGGCCTGGCTGATGCGGTACTGGAATTCATCTTCGACCGCCTGCGTGCGCGTTATGAAGACGAAGGCGTCGATGTCGCGACCTACCTGTCGGTGCGTGCCCTGAAGCCGGGCTCGGCCCTGGACTTCGACCAGCGCGTGCAGGCGGTACAGGCCTTCCGCAAACTGCCGGAAGCGGCGGCACTGGCGGCAGTGAACAAGCGTGTGTCGAACCTGCTGGGCAAGGCCGAAGGCAACATCGCGGCCACCGTCGAAGCCAAGTACTTCGACAACGCCAACGAGTTCTCCCTCTACTCGGCAATCCAGCAGGCGGACCAGGCGGTCCAGCCAATGGCGGCAGCGCGTCAGTACAGCGAAACCCTGGCGCGCCTGGCGGCCTTGCGTGAGCCGGTGGATGCGTTCTTCGAAGCGGTGATGGTCAATGCCGAAGACGCCAATGTACGGGCCAATCGCTACGCGCTACTGGCGCGCCTGCGTGGCCTGTTCCTCGGCGTCGCCGATATTTCGTTGCTGGGGTAAGCCTTGAAGCTGCTGATTCTCGATCGGGACGGGGTGATCAATCACGACTCCGACGCTTACATCAAATCGGTGGAGGAGTGGTTGCCGATCGAAGGCTCGATCGAAGCCATCGCGCAGTTGAGCAAGGCCGGCTGGACGGTGGCGGTCGCCACCAACCAGTCGGGCATTGCTCGCGGTTACTACGACCTGGCCGCGCTGGAGGCCATGCACGAGCGTTTGCGCGCCTTGGTGGCGGAGCAGGGCGGCGAAGTCGGCTTGATCGTTTATTGCCCACACGGGCCGGATGAAGGCTGCGATTGCCGCAAGCCCAAGCCGGGCATGTTGAAAACCATTGCCGCGCATTACGACGTGGCGTTGGCGGGCGTATGGTTCGTCGGCGACAGTCTCGGTGACCTGGAGGCGGCCAAGGCCGTCGATTGTCAGCCAGTTTTGGTAAAGACCGGAAAAGGCCAGAAGACCTTGGGCAAGACCCTGCCGGTGGGCACCTTGATTTTTGACGACCTGGCGGCGATTGCCGCTGAACTTATCCACAATTAGGGCTCCCCAAGACATCCTGATCAGGGATTGTTCGGGAAGCGCTTGAACAGGCGGGCATTGCCCGCAACGGTAAATGCCGCTATGTCGATATTGCAGGCCATCAGAACCTTTCTCTTTTACCTGCTGTTGGGCACCAGTTCGTTGCTGTGGTGCTCCTTGAGTTTTTTTGTCGCGCCTTTCCTGCCGTTCAAGGCGCGCTACCGTTTCATCAACGTGTACTGGTGCCGCTGCGCACTGTGGCTGAGCAAGGTGTTCCTGGGCATTCACTATGAAGTGAAGGGCGCCGAGAACGTGCCGGACCGCCCGTGCGTGATCCAATCCAACCACCAGAGCACCTGGGAGACGTTTTTCCTCTCGGCTTATTTCGAGCCGTTGAGCCAGGTCCTCAAGCGTGAACTGTTGTTCGTGCCGTTCTTCGGCTGGGCCATGGCGATGCTGCGGCCGATTGCCATTGATCGCGACAACCCCAAGGTTGCGCTCAAGCAAGTGGCGAAGAAGGGCGACGAATTGCTCAAAGACAACGTCTGGGTGCTGATCTTCCCCGAGGGCACCCGCATGCCTTATGGAACGGTGGGCAAGTTTTCCCGCAGCGGTTCGGCATTGGCGGTAAACGCCGGCCTGCCTGTATTGCCGATTGCACACAATGCCGGCAAATTCTGGCCCAAGGCTGGGTGGAACAGAAAGCCGGGAACCATCACCGTGATCATCGGCGCGCCGATGTACGCCGAAGGCACTGGGCCTCGCGCCATCGCCGATCTCAATGACCGGGTCCAGGCCTGGAACGAGCAGACCCAACGCGAGATGGGTTCGTTGCCTCCGACACCAGCAGCACCGGCGGCGACCGATCAGCTTGCTGTTTGAGATCTGTGGATAACCTGTGTACCGTTTTCCCTGAAATCTCGATTTTTATGATGTAACACTATGTTTTTTATACATATTTCTTAAACACATAAAACCCAGGTGAAGGTGCATAAGTTTTTTATAGCGTTTTTGGATCGCAGTGCCGCCACGACCGCTGCGATCCTTCACTCTTCCAACAATGGAAGCCTCAAGCTGAAGGTGGTGCCTTCACCCACTACGCTGTGGCATTCGATTTGCCCGCCGTGATGATCGATCACAGCCTTGACCATTGATAATCCCAAACCAACGCCGTCCACCCCGTGGGCTGACGAGAACCGTCGGTACTGGCAGAACAGTTCCGGCAATTCCTGCGGTTCGATGCCCTTGCCCTGGTCCATGACTTCGCAGACCAGCCAATCCTCCAGGCCATAGACCTGCAGTGAAATGCAGGTCCCGGGCGCGCTGTACTTGATGGCGTTTTCCAACAGATTGAACAGCGCGCGCGTCAGCAACGATTGATCCGCCCTGACCATCACCTCTTCATTGTCCAGTTGATGGCTCAAGCGTATGCGCTTGGCCTGGGCGATGGGCAGCGCCTGGTCGATCACGTCCAGCACCAGCATGGCAAATAACGTCGGCTGGAATTGATAGGCCTCGGATTCGGCCTTGGCCAACTGTACAAAACCGTCGGTCAGCTCCAGGGCGCGCCGCACCTGACGCTCGATCTGGTCGAATAACGGATGATCGCCGCCCGCTTGGTGCCGTTGCACATCCAGCAGCGCAAGGATGGCCGAATGCGGCGCACGCAAGTCGTGGGACAGGAAACGCAACATCACGCTGCGCTGCCCTTCGGCCTCACGTTCCGCGCTCAGGTCAGTGAGGCTCAGCAACCATCCCACCGGCGCGTCGCCTTCCACCGGCAACAGCGCGGCCCGTTCCAGGCGCAGGCTGCGCTCGCGGATGTCGCGAAATTCCACCAATGGCAATGTGGATAAGCGATGCAGCGCGCCATGCTCCAGGCCTGGATAACCCAGTTGCGCGAGATGCTCCACCACATCGCCACCTGCCAGGCCATGACCAAAGAGATCGCGAGCCTTGCGGTTGCCCAGCAGCAGTTTGCCTTGGGGGTCACAGATCATGGTCGCTACTGGAAGGTATTCCAGACCATCGGCGATGAAGCGCCGGGTGTCGCGCGTTCGACTCATGGCTTGTTCCAGGGCCATGATCTGGCCCTGCAAACGGTCACTGCCGGTGTAAGGCGCACGGCGGCGTTCGGGAAAGACCTTGGGCTCGGCATCCAGGCGCGCCAGCTCCCAGCCGAAATAGGCCAGCACCGCGCTCAGGCGCCGCCAATTCCAGATCAGGTAGCCAAACAGCATGCCCAGCACACTGGCCATGGGCGACCACCACCAATCCTCTGCCTCCAGCGCGGCACTGATCAACAAGGCCAGGCTCATGCCGCCGACCGTCGTCCACAACGCCAGGCGTGGGCGCAATAACAACAACCCCAACACACACGCTACCAGCAGCACCGACAATACGGCCGCGCCTGCGCCGTTGCGAGCCTGGTTAGTGTAGGAGAGCAACCCGGTCGGAGGTAACAGCAAAAGACTTATCCACAGCCACTCGCGCACCAACTGGCGGAACAGGCGCTGGACCTGGGTGGGCTCACGGCTTTCACGGCGGCGCGAGTGGTTCATAGAGGGATATTTTTCATGGACGATGGGTCCAACCGGCAGACTGAAAAGCCCATGACTATAGCGGACTCGATGGGCGGTGCGCTGCTGCCTTTCCCTGTGGTCCGCGAGTCGGTATTGTCGCTGCCAGCGACAGGGGCCGTTGCCGTGCAGGGCCACCTGAGTTGTCCGTTACTTCCCAGATAAGGAAATCGCGTCCCATGCGTGTCGCCATACTGGATGACGAACCGGCTGAGTTGCGCCGGGTGGAACAGACAGTGCAACAAATCCCCGGCAGGGGCGAGCCAGCCTGGACCTTGCACAGTTTCGAACGCGGCGAAGACCTGCTGCGGCAGCTGCGCCGGGAAACCTTCGACCTGTTGATCCTCGACTGGCAGTTGCCGGATATCAGCGGCTTGGCACTGCTGCGCTGGACCCGCGAGCACATGGACGCGCCGCCGGCCGCCATCATGCTCACCAGCCGTGACGGCGAGCATGACATCGTCCAGGCCCTCAACGCCGGCGCCGACGATTACGTGAGCAAACCCTTCAGGCCCAACGAACTCAAGGCCAGGGTCACCGCCGTGCTGCGTCGCCACAATCTGGAACGCGCGCCCGCCAGCGAGGCGCTGGTGTTCAATGACCTGGTGTTCGACGACGCCGAACTGACCGTCACCCGCGCCGGCATGCCCATCAGCCTGACCGAACGAGAGTACCGCCTGGCCCGCTGCCTGTTCGCCAACCTGGGCCGGCCGCTGTCCCGGGAGTATTTCTACGAACGTTTCTGGACCCACGAGGAAATGACCTCGTCCCGGCCACTGGACACGCATATCTATCGCCTGCGCAACAAGCTCGGACTGACTGCGGAGCGGGGTTGGCAGTTGTTGACGATTTACGGGTATGGGTATCGGTTGGAAAGTGTGGCGGTGGGGAGTGAAGCGTCAGTCGCAAGCTAGGGAGGGCGGATGGAATCCCGTGGCGAGGGAGCTTGCTCCCGCTTGACCGGGCTGACGCTCCAGTGCGAAGCGCTCACAAAAAGGGGCTGCTGCGCAGCCCAGCGGGAGCAAGCTCCCTCGCCACACCGGATATCAACCGAGCGTTTGCGCCAGGCTTCCTGTTTTCGCGACCCGACGACGCTGCAACAGCAATCCGCACGCCACCACCAGAATGCTAAGCAGACCCGTTGCAAGGATCTCCACGCGATGGGCTTCCTGGAACAGCATGATAGTCAACGCCCCGACGATGAACACGATGACCGCGTAGGTCAGCGCAGGGAACAACCACATGCTAAAGGCGATTTTTTCGCCGCGTGCCATGCGCTGCTTACGCATACGCAATTGCGAAACCGCGATCACCAGGTACACCAGCAGCGCGATGGCACCCGAGCTCGCCAGCAGGAAATCAAACACAGCGGCCGGGGCCACGTAATTGGCAAACACCGCCAGGAACGCGGCGGCGGTCGACAGCATTACGGCCCAGTGAGGCGTACCGCTCTTATTGGTGCGCTGGGAAACCGCCGGCGCATCACCACGCTTGCCCAACGAGAACATCATGCGCGAAGCGGTGTACAGCGCCGAGTTCAGGCAACTGGTCACCGCGACCAGCACCACGATATCGACGATCAGCTTGGCGTTAGGGATGCCCATGCGCTCCAGCACGGTCTGGTACGAACCTACGCTTGCGAGCATCGGGTCGTTCCACGGCACCAGCGACACCACCATGAAGATCGACACGAGATAGAACAGGCCGATCCGCCAGATCACCGAGTTGGTCGCCTTGGAAATCTGCTGGCCCGGGTTCTTCGACTCGGCAGCCGCAATGGTCACGATCTCGGTGCCCATGAACGAGAACATGGTGGTCAGGATCGCGCCCAGTACGGCGCCCATGCCGTTGGGCAGGAAGCCTTGGGTATCGAACAGGTGCGAAACGCCACTGACCTGACTGGTAGGCAGCAAACCGAAGATCGCCAGCGCGCCCAGGGCCACGAAGCCAATGATCGCGATGACCTTGACCAGGGCGAACCAGAACTCAAACTCGCCGTAGTTCTTTACGCTGAACAGGTTGGTAATCGTCAGCAACAAGGTGATCACCAGGGTGAAGACCCAGATCGCCACGTTCGGGAACCAGGCATGCAGGATGGTCGCGGCCGCGTTGGCTTCCAATGGAATCACCAACACCCAGAACCACCAGTAAAGCCAGCCGATGGTGAAACCGGCCCAGTGCCCGATCGCCCGATCCGCGTAAGTCGAGAAAGAACCGGTGTCCGGCGAGGCCACGGCCATTTCGCCGAGCATGCGCATCACCAACACCACCAGCGCACCGGCCGCCGCATAGGCCAGCAGCACAGCCGGCCCGGCCGCTGCGATTGCATGGCCGGAGCCCACGAAAAGACCAGCGCCAATCACGCCGGCGATGGAGAGCATTGTCACATGACGGGGCTTGAGCCCTTGCTCCAGGTTGTTGGAAGTTTGCGTACCACTCATTGAGACTACCCTTGGAATTGGATTTATTCGTACCGCCTCTTGCCATCGTCTTCTGTCAATTTAAAAAGACGATGTGTTGTTTATTCAGCACGCAAGTTTTACGCCAGAAAATCCGAGACCCCGTAGTTGCGGGGGGTTGCTGCGGTTTGCAAACTATTGAGAAGAAAGCCTTTGTTCCAAAGTGTTACCGGGTTACCCGGTTCTTGACCGTTGGGTCTCGCAAGGAAGCATTTAATTAAGACGTAAAAAAAAGCCAACGCTTTAGGCGTTGGCTTTTCTTGTAGAGCAATGGCTGCCGGTTGATCAGAAATCCAGGTTAGACACCGCCAACGCGTTGCTCTCGATAAAGTCACGACGTGGCTCGACCGCATCACCCATCAGGGTGTTGAAGATCTGGTCCGCGCCAATGGCGTCTTCGATGGTGACCTTCAGCATCCGGCGCGAGCCCGGGTCCATGGTGGTTTCCCACAGCTGGTCCGGGTTCATTTCGCCCAGTCCTTTGTAGCGCTGGATGGTGTGGCGCTTGGTGCTTTCGGCCATCAGCCATTCAAGGGCTTCCTTGAACTCGGTCACGGCTTTCTTGCGCTCGCCGCGTTGAATGTAGGCGCCTTCGTCCAGCAGCGTGCTCAATTGCGCGCCGAGGGAGACAACGGTCTTGTAATCGTTGCTGCCGAAGAAGTCGCGGTTGAAGGTAACGTAGTTCGACAAGCCGTGGGAGATCAATTCGACCTCTGGCAGCCAGACGTTACGTTCACGGTCTTCACGCAGACTGGCTTTATAGACCAGGCCGGACTTCTCGACGGTGCGCAAGCGGGTTTCGTACTGGGCCAGCCAATCCTGCATCGCTGCGTGATCGGACAGTTGTTCCAGGCTGACGGCCGGCAGGTAGATGAAGTGCTCGGTCAGCTCCTGTGGATAAAGACGCGACAGGCGCTTGAGGGTCTTCATCACCAGACGGAAGTCGTTGACCAGGCGCTCAAGTGCCTCGCCGGAGATGCCCGGAGCGTCTTCGTTCAGGTGCAGGCTCGCATCTTCCAGGGCCGACTGCGTCATGTACTCTTCCATGGCGTCGTCGTCTTTGATGTATTGCTCTTGCTTGCCTTTCTTGACCTTGTACAGCGGCGGCTGGGCGATGTAGATGTAGCCGCGCTCGATCAGCTCCGGCAGTTGACGGAAAAAGAACGTCAGCAGCAGGGTGCGGATGTGCGAACCGTCGACGTCGGCGTCGGTCATGATGATGATGTTGTGATAGCGCAGCTTGTCGATGTTGTACTCTTCGCGGCCGATGCCACAGCCCAGCGCGGTGATCAAGGTGCCGACTTCCTGGGAGGAAATCATCTTGTCGAAGCGCGCCTTCTCGACGTTCAGGATCTTGCCCTTGAGCGGCAGGATCGCCTGGGTGCGACGGTTGCGTCCCTGCTTGGCGGAGCCGCCAGCAGAGTCACCTTCCACGAGGTACAGCTCGGACAGGGCAGGGTCCTTTTCCTGGCAGTCAGCCAGTTTGCCCGGCAGGCCGGCGATGTCCAGCGCGCCTTTGCGGCGGGTCATCTCACGGGCCTTGCGCGCCGCTTCACGGGCACGGGCGGCGTCGATCATCTTGCCGACCACCAGCTTGGCTTCGTTGGGGTTCTCTAGCAGGAAATCGGAGAAGTACTTGCCCATTTCCTGCTCGACCGCGGTCTTCACTTCGGAAGAGACCAGCTTGTCCTTGGTCTGGGAGCTGAATTTCGGATCCGGCACCTTCACCGAAATGATCGCCGTCAGGCCTTCACGGGCATCGTCACCGGTGGTGGCGACTTTATGCTTCTTCGCCAGGCCTTCCTGTTCGATGTAGTTGTTCAGGTTACGCGTCAGCGCCGAACGGAAGCCCACCAGGTGGGTACCGCCGTCACGCTGCGGAATGTTGTTGGTGAAGCACAACAGGTTCTCGTTGAAGCTGTCGTTCCATTGCAGGGCGATTTCCACGCCGATGCCGTCTTCACGCTGGACGTTGAAGTGGAAGACCTGGTTGACCGCCGTCTTGTTGGTGTTCAGGTACTCGACGAACGCCCGCAGGCCGCCTTCGTACTTGAACAGCTCTTCCTTGCCGCTGCGCTCATCCTTGAGGACGATGCCGACACCGGAGTTCAGGAACGACAGTTCACGGATCCGCTTGGCGAGGATGTCCCAGCTGAAGTGGATGTTCTTGAACGTTTCGCTGGAAGCCTTGAAGTGAATCTGGGTCCCGGTGGTTTCGCTGTCGCCAACAATCGCCATGGGTGCCTGAGGCACGCCGTGGACGTAAGTCTGTTCCCAGATCTTGCCGCTGCGGCGAACCGTGAGGACCAGTTCCTCGGACAGTGCGTTCACTACCGAGACACCTACGCCGTGCAGACCGCCGGAGACCTTGTAGGAGTTATCGTCGAACTTACCACCGGCGTGCAGGACGGTCATGATGACCTCGGCGGCGGAAACGCCTTCCTCTTTATGCACGTCTACCGGGATGCCACGGCCGTTGTCACGAACGGTGATGGACTCATCCGGGTGGATGATAATGCTGATGTCGTCGCAGTAACCGGCGAGGGCTTCGTCGATGGAGTTGTCGACCACCTCAAACACCATGTGGTGCAGTCCGCTACCATCATCGGTGTCGCCAATGTACATACCGGGACGTTTGCGTACGGCATCCAGGCCTTTCAGCACTTTAATGCTCGTTGAGTCGTACGTATTTTCTTCGCTCAATGCCTTCACTCCCGATGGTCGTGGGTCTGGGTGATACGGCCCTGTTCCACGTGGAACAGAGCGACTGGCGTTTCCGTCTGCCAGCCTTCCCTCAGTAATTCGTGATCTACACAGGTGATAAAAACCTGGCAGCGTAAGTCTTCCAGCAAGCGGCACAAGGCGCGGCGGTGGGCTTCGTCCAGCTCGGACGGCAAGTCATCCACCAGATAAATACACTGACCGCGACGAGCCTGGCTGACCAGGTGCCCTTGGGCAATCCGCAAGGCACACACCACCAACTTCTGCTGTCCCCGGGACAAGATGTCCGCGGCATTGTGTGCGCCCAATCTGAGGCGCAAGTCAGCGCGTTGTGGTCCGGCCTGGGTATGGCCTATCTGCTGGTCTCGCTGCAGTGAACCAGCCAGCACGGCGCTCAGTTCCCGATCCTTGTCCCAGCCTCGGTAATAGCTGAGCGTCAGGCCCTCAAGCTCAACCAGTTCGCTCAAGGTCTGCTCGAAGACCGGTTTCAAGGCTTTGATGTAAGCACGGCGGTATTCATCGATTTCAGCGCTGGCCTGGCACAGTTCCCTGTCCCAAACCGCTTGCGAAACGGCGTCAAGTGTACCATGCCGCAGCCAAGAGTTTCGCTGGCGCAGCGCCTTCTGCAAGCGCTGCCAAGTCCCCATGAATCGCGGTTCCACGTGGAACACACCCCAGTCGAGGAACTGTCGACGAATTTTCGGCGCGCCTTCAAGCAATCGGAAGCTGTCGGGGTTGATCAACTGCAGCGGTAGGATCTCCGCCAGTTGCGCGGCGCTGCGGGCATTCTGGCCATCGATGCGGATTTGGAACTCGCCTTGCCGATCCCGGGAAATCCCCAAGGCGCTATGCCCACCTTCTGCAAGCTCCACCTGACCGAACACCGTGCACGCCAACTGATCGTACTGAATGACCGGCAACAGTCGTGTACTGCGAAACGAACGGGCAAGCCCCAGCAAGTGAACGGCTTCCAGGACACTGGTTTTGCCGCTGCCGTTGGCGCCGTACAGGATATTGATTCGGGGGGAGGGGGAGAAGGTCACCGGGTGCAGATTGCGCACCGCGGTGACCGAGACGCGACTTAGAGACATCTAGCTTCTGCTGGGCATGATTACAGACGCATCGGCATGACAACGTAAGCCGAATCGTCGTTATCGGACTCCTGTACCAGCGCACTGCTGTTGGAGTCGGACAGGATCAGACGCACTTGCTCGGTGGTCATCACCCCCAGTACGTCGAGCAGATAGCTGACGTTGAAGCCGATTTCCAGGGAGCCGCCGTTGTACTCCACGCCTACTTCTTCTTCCGCTTCTTCCTGCTCCGGGTTGTTCGCCTGGATTTTCAGCTGACCGTTGGCCAGTTGCAGACGAATACCACGGTACTTTTCGTTGGACAGAATCGCGGTACGGCTGAAGGCTTCGCGCAACGCCTGGCGGTCGCCCAGCACCAGCTTGTCGCCACCTTTTGGCAGCACGCGCTCGTAGTCAGGGAATTTGCCGTCCACCAGTTTCGAGGTGAAGGTGAACTCACCTGTAGTAGCGCGGATGTGGTGCTGGCCCAGCACAATGCTGACGTTGCCATCCGGCTCGGTCAGCAGGCGCGCCAGTTCGAGAATACCTTTGCGCGGTACGATCACCTGGTGGCGATCCGGTTGGCCGATATCGGCCTGCATCGAGCACATCGCCAGGCGGTGCCCGTCGGTGGCGACGGCGCGGATCACACCGGCGGACACTTCCAGCAGCATACCGTTGAGGTAGTAACGCACATCCTGCTGGGCCATGGCGAAGCTGGTGCGTTCGATCAGACGACGCAATTTGTTCTGTTCCAGGCTACAGGTCAGCGAGCCCGGGCCTTCTTCCACAGTCGGGAAATCATTGGCCGGCAGGGTCGACAGGGTGAAACGACTGCGGCCAGCCTTGACCACGAGCTTCTGCTCATCGACCTTGATGTCGATCAGCGCATCGTTGGGCAGGCTCTTGCAGATGTCCATCAGCTTGCGCGCCGGCACCGTGATAGAACCTGGATCGGCGGGCTCTTCAAGCTGCACACGACCGACCAGCTCGACTTCCAGGTCGGTACCGGTCAGCGACAGTTGCTGGCCTTCGACAACCAGCAGCACGTTGGAAAGTACCGGCAAGGTCTGGCGGCGTTCGACGACGCCTGCGACCAGTTGCAGGGGTTTCAACAGGGCTTCGCGTTGAATGGTGAAATGCATGGTCTAGTCCCTTGCCTTAATAAGCTGCGCTGGTGGTCATCAAGTGGTCAGTGTACGCAGCAGGTTCTTGTAGTCCTCGCGGATGTCCGCGTCGGATTCCTTAAGTTCGTTGATCTTGCGGCAGGCGTGCAGCACGGTGGTATGGTCGCGACCGCCAAACACATCGCCGATTTCCGGCAGGCTGTGGTTGGTCAACTCCTTGGACAAGGCCATGGCCACCTGGCGCGGTCGTGCTACCGAGCGCGAACGGCGCTTGGATAACAGGTCGGAAATCTTGATCTTGTAGTATTCAGCAACAGTACGCTGAATGTTATCCACAGACACCAGCTTGTCCTGAAGGGCCAGCAGATCCTTCAACGACTCACGAATCAGCTCGATGGTAATGTCGCGCCCCATGAAGTGCGAATGGGCGATCACCCGCTTGAGGGCACCTTCGAGTTCACGCACGTTCGAGCGAATACGCTGGGCAATGAAGAACGCCGCATCATGGGGCAGTTCGACCTTGGCCTGATCGGCCTTCTTCATCAGGATCGCGACCCGGGTTTCCAGTTCCGGAGGCTCGACGGCAACCGTCAGACCCCAACCGAACCGCGACTTGAGGCGTTCTTCAAGGCCTTCGATTTCCTTCGGGTAACGGTCGCTGGTGAGAATCACCTGCTGTCCACCTTCAAGCAAGGCGTTGAAGGTGTGGAAAAACTCCTCTTGGGAGCGTTCCTTGCGCGCGAAGAACTGAATATCGTCGATCAGCAGGGCGTCCACCGAACGGTAGAAGCGCTTGAATTCGTTGATCGCGTTCAGTTGCAACGCTTTGACCATGTCGGCTACGAAGCGCTCAGAATGCAGGTACACGACCTTGGCATTCGGGTTCTTCTTCAACAGGTGGTTGCCCACGGCATGCATCAAGTGGGTCTTACCCAAGCCCACGCCGCCATAAAGAAAGAGCGGGTTATAGCCGTGCTTGGGATTGTCCGCGACTTGCCAGGCGGCTGCCCGGGCCAGTTGGTTGGACTTACCTTCGACGAAGTTCTCGAAGGTGAAGGTCCGGTTCAGGTAGCTGGTGTGCTTGAGCGCGCCTTCGACCTGGACGGTGCGCTGTTCGGCCCGTACCGGTGCCTGCTGGCTGCTGGCGCCGGCCATGGGGTCGAAGCTATCCCGGGACGGCTCCTCGCTGACCTCTTCCACTTTTTGTGCGTTGCGCTTGTTCGGCGTGGGCGTCGGGGCAGGCGCGGCATGGTTGTTGACCGGTACCGCAGCCGCCTGGGCCTGGGAGGCCGCCGCAGCCAGCGGCGCATTGGGCGCTGCCCGCGGTGCCGAGCTGCGCTTGCTACCTATTAATAAGGACAACGCCGGCGCCATGCCATTGCCGTGCTCGTCGAGCAGCTCCATGACCCGGCCCAGGTACTTTTCGTTGACCCAGTCGAGAACGAAGCGGTTCGGTGCGTAGACACGCAGCTGGTCGCCTTCGGCTTCGACCTGTAGTGGACGGATCCAAGTGTTGAATTGTTGGGCAGGCAGCTCATCGCGCAAAAGCTCCACGCACTGCTGCCAAAGTTCCACTGACACGGATATCCCCTGTTGAAAGCCGGTGAGGCAAAAACAAGCGGCCATTGTAGCGATCAGACGTCCAGTTATCCACATGCAGGTTGCTGTTCGCCCATGATTTATCAATGCCTTAACAGAGGGAAAGGCGACGGGCGGTCAGTGGATAAGCTCTGTGGATAACCAGGCTTGAGGTCGTTGCACAAGTAGGGGTCAAACCCAGTGGATAACCCCTCTGTGGATAACCTACACTTTCACCCACAGCTTATCCGACAGCGCAGCACAGGCTTGTCACTGCTTTCCACTGTAGTTGTCATTCTCTGTACAGCTTGAATATAAAGGGATACAGGTGGTTATCCACAGACCAATGGCCGCCTAGCTTTTATAAGCTTTACAGAAAAGCTTTAAATAATTCCCTTCTTTATTTCTATATTTGGCTCCGCAGGGGAATGACATCCGAGAGGCTGGATATCTATTTAAAGGAAACGCTGGTTGGAAATTGACCTAGAGGCTTGCTTTCTCTAGAATCCCCGGTCTCTTAAAACGGGGGCCATTCCGGCCCGTTGTGGACGAACCAGGTAACACGACATGAAACGTACTTTCCAACCAAGCACTATCAAACGCGCTCGTACCCACGGTTTCCGTGCTCGCATGGCTACCAAGAACGGTCGTGCCGTCCTGTCGCGTCGTCGCGCCAAAGGTCGTGCGCGTCTGGCAGTTTGATAATCCGGCACTGGAGGTGAGTCAGGACTTCAGTCGGGAAAAGCGTCTGCTTACTCCCCGGCATTTCAAGGCAGTCTTTGACTCCCCTACCGGCAAGGTTCCGGGGAAAAATCTCCTGCTCCTTGCGCGCAGCAACGATCTCGATCACCCCCGACTCGGGCTGGTTATCGGGAAAAAGAGCGTCAAGCTCTCCGTTCAGCGCAATCGCCTCAAACGTCTGATGCGCGAATCGTTTCGCCTGAACCAGCAAGACCTGGTCGGATGGGACATTGTTATCGTCGCGCGCAAAGGTTTGGGTGACGTAGAAAACCCCGAATTGATTCAGCATTTCGGCAAGCTCTGGAAACGTCTGGCGCGCAACAAGCCGGTACCAGCAGCCAACACCGAAACTGTAGGGGTAGACAGTCCCGATGCGTAAACTGGCACTCGTTCCGATCCAGTTTTACCGCTACGCCATTAGTCCTTTGATGGCCAGTCACTGTCGTTTCTACCCCAGTTGTTCCTGCTACGCGTATGAAGCCATAGAAAATCATGGCCTCCTGCGCGGTGGCTGGCTGACCTTTCGTCGTTTAGGTCGCTGTCATCCGTGGAATCCCGGCGGTTATGACCCGGTTCCGCCTATCCCTACCTCCCGTTCTTCTTCGATGGCCGAGTAATCATGGATATCAAACGCACGATCCTGATCGTCGCCCTGGCAATCGTGTCCTACGTCATGGTCCTTAAATGGAACCAGGACTATGGCCAGGCTGCCCTGCCGACTCAGAATGTTGCAGCCAGCAATACCGCACCGAGCCTGCCGGACGTACCTACTGGCAACACAAACGCCAGCAATGACGACGTTCCACGCGCCGCAAGCGAAACCAGCACTCCTGCCGAAGCCCCCGTGGCCGCAAGCAAAGACCTCATCCAGGTCAAGACGGACGTGCTCGAGCTGGCAATCGATCCACAAGGTGGTGACGTCGCACAGTTGAAGCTGCCGCTGTACCCACGTCGCCAGGATCATCCGGAAATCCCGTTCCAGTTGTTCGATAACGGGAACGAGCGGACCTATCTGGCCCAAAGTGGCCTGATCGGCACCAACGGTCCGGATGCAAACCCGGCTGGTCGTCCGGTTTACTCCGCCGAGAAGAAGACTTATCAACTGGCTGATGGCCAGGAACAACTGGTCGTCGACCTGAAGTTCAGCAAGGACGGCGTCAACTACATCAAGCGTTTCACCCTGAAACGTGGCCTGTATGACGTGACGGTTTCCTATCTGATCGACAACCAGAGTGCCCAGCCTTGGTCGGGCGCGATGTTCGCGCAACTCAAGCGCGACGCCAGTGATGATCCTTCCTCCAGCACCGCCACCGGCACCGCGACTTACCTGGGCGCCGCCCTGTGGACAAGTTCGGAGCCGTACAAGAAAGTGTCCATGAAGGACATGGACAAGGCGCAGCTCAAGGAAACCGTCCAGGGTGGCTGGGTTGCCTGGTTGCAGCATTACTTTGTAACCGCTTGGATTCCGCAGAAGGGCGACAGCAACATCGTCCAGACGCGTAAAGACAGCAAAGGCAACTTCATCATCGGCTATACCGGCCCGACGTTGAGCGCCGCACCGGGTGGCAAAGCCGAAACCAGCGCCATTCTGTATGCCGGTCCGAAAAGCCAGGCCGTCCTTAAAGCGTTGTCCCCAGGTCTGGAGCTGACCGTGGACTACGGCTTCCTGTGGTTCATTGCCCAACCGATCTTCTGGTTGCTGCAACATATCCACAGCATCGTCGGTAACTGGGGCTGGTCGATCATCTTCCTGACCATGCTCATCAAGGGCCTGTTCTTCCCATTGTCGGCTGCCAGCTACAAATCCATGGCCCGCATGCGCGCAGTGGCACCGAAACTGGCTGCCCTGAAAGAACAGCATGGCGATGACCGGCAGAAAATGTCCCAGGCCATGATGGAGCTGTACAAGAAAGAGAAGATCAACCCGCTGGGTGGATGCTTGCCGATTCTCGTGCAGATGCCGGTGTTCCTGTCGCTGTACTGGGTTCTGCTGGAAAGCGTGGAGATGCGCCAGGCGCCATTCATGCTGTGGATTACCGACCTGTCGATCAAGGATCCGTTCTTCATCCTGCCGATCATCATGGGCGCAACCATGTTCATCCAGCAGCAGCTTAACCCGACCCCTCCGGACCCTATGCAGGCGAAGGTCATGAAAATGATGCCAATCATCTTCACCTTCTTCTTCCTATGGTTCCCAGCCGGTCTTGTACTGTACTGGGTTGTGAACAACGTGTTGTCCATCACTCAGCAGTGGTACATCACACGTAAGATCGAAGCGGCGACGAAAAAAGCCGAGGCGTAACTTGCTCTGTGGATAACCACACAAAACGCCCCCTAGTGGGGCGTTTTGCTATCTGTCACTTTTGTCTGGATACCGGTTTATGAGCACACCGCGTGAAACCATCGCTGCCGTAGCCACCGCCCAGGGGCGCGGTGGTGTCGGCATCGTCCGTATTTCCGGGCCGTTGGCCAGTGTTGCGGCCAAGGCCATCAGCGGTCGTGAACTCAAGCCGCGATATGCGCATTACGGCCCGTTTTTCAGCGATGACCAGCAAGTCCTGGATGAAGGCCTGGCCTTGTATTTCCCGGGCCCGAATTCGTTCACCGGCGAAGACGTGCTGGAACTCCAGGGACATGGCGGCCCGATCGTGTTGGACATGCTGCTCAAGCGCTGTCTTGAACTGGGCTGTCGCCTGGCGCGGCCGGGTGAGTTCAGTGAACGGGCCTTTCTCAATGACAAGCTTGACCTGGCCCAGGCCGAAGCCATCGCTGACTTGATCGAGGCCAGTTCTGCACAGGCTGCGCGCAATGCCTTGCGCTCGTTGCAGGGCGCGTTTTCCCAGCGTGTGCATAACCTCACCGAACAGTTGATCGGGTTGCGGATCTACGTCGAAGCGGCGATCGACTTTCCGGAGGAAGAAATCGATTTCCTCGCCGATGGCCATGTACTGAGCATGCTCGACAAAGTCCGCGATGAGTTATCCACAGTACTGCGTGAGGCCGGGCAGGGTGCCTTGTTACGCGACGGCATGACCGTGGTGATTGCCGGGCGGCCAAACGCCGGCAAGTCCAGCCTGCTCAATGCCCTGGCCGGCCGCGAGGCGGCCATTGTCACGGAGATTGCCGGCACCACGCGGGACATTCTGCGCGAACATATCCACATCGACGGCATGCCCTTGCACGTCGTGGACACTGCCGGCTTGCGCGATACCGACGATCATGTGGAAAAGATCGGCGTTGAGCGGGCGCTGAAAGCCATTGGCGAGGCCGATCGTGTATTGCTGGTGGTCGATGCCACCGCACCGGAGGCGGACGATCCGTTCGCCTTGTGGCCTGAATTTCTCGAGGTTCGCCCGGATCCGGCGAAAGTCACGCTGATTCGCAACAAAGCCGACCTGACCGGGGAAACAATCGCCCTGGAAGTCAGCACCGATGGCCACGTGACCATCAGCCTGAGCGCAAAGGCGGCAGGCGAAGGCCTGGAACTGCTGCGTGAACACCTCAAGGCTTGCATGGGTTACGAACAAACCTCGGAAAGCAGCTTCAGCGCCCGGCGCAGGCACCTTGAGGCGTTGCGCCATGCCAGTGCCGCGTTGGAACACGGTCGTGCACAGCTGACTTTGGCAGGTGCCGGAGAGCTGCTGGCGGAAGATTTACGCCAGGCGCAGCATTCTTTAGGGGAAATCACGGGGGCGTTTAGCTCGGACGACCTCTTGGGCCGGATCTTCTCCAGTTTCTGCATCGGTAAATAACCCCGCCTCCTTACCGGGGGAGCGCTCGAAAGCGCATCGAGTCAACGCGAACCCGGTTTCTTCACCCTTTTATGTTGATTGCCCTTCATGGCCGTGGTCTTGTGGACGACAATATCCAGAAGCTAAGCCCTGTGAATAACCGCCATTGAGCTCGGTTGATAAACCCCCTCCAAAACTGAAGATAACCGCCTCTGTGGATAACAACACCATTCATCCACAGGCTTACACCGGTTATCCAAGCCCCTCAGTACCAGATGACCACAGCCTTTTGAATCTCTGTACACATTGAAAATAAAGGCCTGTAAAGCTTTATCCACAGATAGGTGGCTCAGTAAGAATAAACATAAAAACAAAGGTTTTATAAATTTCTTTCTTTTTTATTTTTTTAACCGCCAGTTCTCCACAGCTGGTTAAATTTTGTGCAGAGGGTTCTTTAGAAAGGGCGAAGTCCCTATACTTGCCGACCTGGCTCAAAAAACGCCCAAGGCCAGAGTCAAAACCTATTTTCCGAATTACCTGAATTAAGCAGGCACGAGGTGCGTGGTGGATTTCCCTTCCCGTTTTGAAGTGATCGTCATCGGCGGCGGTCATGCCGGTACCGAGGCAGCACTTGCGTCAGCGCGCATGGGGGCCAAGACCCTGTTGCTGACGCATAACGTGGAAACCCTCGGCGCCATGAGCTGCAACCCCGCCATTGGTGGGATCGGCAAGAGCCATCTGGTCAAGGAAATCGATGCCCTGGGTGGTGCGATGGCCATGGCTACCGATAAGGGCGGTATCCAGTTCCGCGTATTGAACAGCCGCAAAGGCCCTGCCGTGCGTGCGACTCGCGCCCAGGCCGACCGGGTCTTGTACAAGGCCGCTGTACGCGAAATCCTGGAAAACCAGCCGAACCTGTGGATATTTCAACAAGCGGCCGATGACTTGATCGTCGAGCAGGACCAGGTACGCGGCGTCGTCACCCAAATGGGCCTGCGTTTCTTCGCAGATTCCGTGGTATTGACCACCGGGACCTTCCTCGGTGGACTTATCCACATCGGCATGCAGAACTATTCTGGTGGCCGCGCCGGCGATCCGCCCTCGATCGCATTGGCCCAGCGCCTGCGGGAATTGCCGCTGCGTGTCGGTCGCCTGAAAACCGGTACGCCACCGCGCATCGATGGCCGCTCTGTGGATTTCTCGGTGATGACTGAGCAACCGGGTGATACGCCGATCCCTGTGATGTCGTTCCTGGGATCGAAAGAGCAACACCCACAGCAGGTGAGTTGCTGGATCACCCACACCAATGCCCGTACCCACGAGATCATTGCCGCCAACCTTGACCGCTCGCCGATGTATTCCGGCGTGATCGAAGGGATCGGCCCACGCTATTGCCCGTCGATCGAAGACAAGATCCATCGGTTTGCCGACAAGGAAAGCCACCAGGTCTTTATCGAGCCGGAAGGCCTGACCACCCACGAGCTGTACCCGAACGGGATTTCCACTTCCTTGCCGTTCGATGTGCAGTTGCAGATCGTGCAATCGATCTGCGGCATGGAAAACGCCCACATCGTTCGCCCGGGCTACGCCATCGAATACGATTACTTCGACCCGCGTGACCTGAAATACAGCCTCGAAACCAAGGTCATTGGCGGCCTGTTCTTCGCCGGACAGATCAACGGCACCACCGGTTACGAAGAGGCCGGCGCCCAAGGCCTGCTCGCTGGCGCCAACGCCGCGCTGCGCGCCCAGGGCAAGGACAGCTGGTGCCCGCGCCGCGATGAGGCCTACATCGGTGTGCTTGTGGATGACTTGATTACCCTGGGCACCCAGGAACCGTATCGGATGTTCACCTCCCGGGCGGAATATCGGTTGATCCTGCGTGAAGACAACGCCGACCTGCGCCTGACCGAGAAAGGTCGTGAGCTGGGGTTGGTCGATGATGTGCGTTGGGCCACGTTCTGCAAGAAGCGCGAGAGCATCGAGCGGGAAGAGCAACGCCTGAAAAGCACCTGGGTTCGTCCCGGTACTGAACAGGGCGACGCCATTGCCGCGAAATTCGGCACGCCGCTGACCCATGAATACAATTTGCTCAACCTGCTGAGCCGTCCGGAAATCGACTACGCCGGGCTGGTGGAAGTGACTGGCCAAGGCGCAGAAGATCCACAGGTGGCTGAACAGGTCGAGATCAAGACCAAGTACGCCGGCTACATCGACCGTCAGCAGGACGAGATCGCCCGCCTGCGTGCCAGCGAAGACACGAAACTGCCTGTGGATATCGACTACACGGGGATTTCCGGGTTGTCGAAGGAAATCCAGAGCAAGCTTGGCGCCACGCGTCCGGAAACCCTGGGCCAGGCCTCGCGCATCCCCGGTGTGACTCCGGCGGCCATTTCCCTGTTGATGATTCATTTGAAAAAACGCGGCGCGGGCCGCCAGTTGGAGCAAAGCGCTTGAGTTCGATGGTCACCTCGCAACACGCCGAAGAGTTATCCACAGGTGCCCGGCAACTTGGCGTCAGCCTGACCGAAGCCCAGCATGGGCAATTGCTGGGTTACCTGGCGCTGTTGATCAAATGGAACAAGGCCTACAACCTGACCGCCGTGCGCGATCCGGACGAAATGGTCTCGCGCCATCTGCTCGACAGCCTCAGCGTCATGTCCTTCATCGAAGACGGTCGCTGGCTGGATGTGGGCAGTGGAGGCGGCATGCCGGGGATTCCGTTGGCGATCCTGTTTCCCGGCTCGCAAGTGACGTGCCTGGACAGCAACGGCAAGAAAACCCGCTTCCTGACCCAGGTCAAACTCGAGCTGCAATTGGATAACCTGCAAGTTATCCACAGTCGCGTTGAAGCGTTCCAACCGGCGCAACCGTTCACCGGGATTATTTCCCGTGCGTTCAGCAGCATGGAGAACTTCAGCAACTGGACTCGCCATCTGGGTGACGCCGATACGCGCTGGCTGGCAATGAAGGGCGTTCATCCGGCCGATGAGCTGGTAGCATTGCCGGCAGACTTCCACCTCGATAGCGAACACGCCTTGGCCGTACCCGGTTGCCAAGGCCAACGCCATCTGCTGATACTGCGCCGCACGGCATGATTGGGAACACAAGCAAGAATGGCTAAGGTATTCGCGATAGCGAACCAGAAGGGTGGCGTGGGCAAGACCACCACCTGCATCAACCTCGCAGCATCCCTCGTCGCGACCAAGCGTCGGGTGCTGCTGATCGATCTCGATCCACAGGGCAACGCCACCATGGGTAGCGGTGTGGATAAACATGGCCTGGAAAACTCCATCTACGACGTACTGATCGGCGAATGCGATCTGGGTCAGGCCATGCATTTTTCCGAACACGGCGGATATCAACTACTGCCGGCCAACCGCGACCTGACGGCGGCCGAAGTGGTGCTGCTGGAAATGCAGATGAAAGAAAGCCGTCTGCGCAGCGCCCTGGCGCCGATCCGGGAAAACTACGACTACATCCTGATCGACTGTCCGCCGTCGTTGTCGATGCTCACTCTCAATGCCCTGGTGGCCGCCGATGGGGTGATCATTCCCATGCAGTGCGAATACTTCGCGTTGGAAGGCTTGAGCGACCTTGTGGATAACATCAAGCGCATCGCCGAACTGCTGAACCCGGACCTGAAGGTCGAAGGCCTGCTGCGGACCATGTATGACCCGCGCCTGAGCCTGATGAACGATGTCTCGGCCCAGCTCAAGGAACACTTCGGCGAGCAGCTCTACGACACGGTCATCCCGCGTAACATTCGCCTGGCCGAAGCGCCGAGCTACGGCATGCCGGCCTTGGCCTACGACAAACAATCGCGTGGTGCATTGGCCTACCTGGCCCTGGCGGGCGAGATGGTTCGCCGCCAGCGCCGCAATCCACGCATCGCTGCAGCCCAGCCAACTTAAGGAAACCTCATGGCCGTCAAGAAACGAGGTCTCGGACGTGGACTGGATGCGCTGCTCAGCGGTCCGACTGTCAGCTCCCTGGAAGAGCAGGCGGTGCAGGCCGATGAGCGCGAATTGCAGCACCTGCCGCTGGACCTGATCCAACGTGGCAAATACCAGCCGCGTCGGGACATGGATCCGCAGGCATTGGAAGAACTGGCCCAGTCGATCAAGGCCCAGGGCGTCATGCAGCCGATCGTGGTGCGTCCGATCGGCAGTGGGCGTTTCGAGATCATTGCCGGCGAACGCCGCTGGCGCGCCAGCCAGCAGGCCGGTCAGGAGACCATCCCGGCCATGGTGCGCGATGTGCCGGATGAAACCGCCATCGCCATGGCCCTGATCGAGAACATCCAGCGCGAAGACCTCAACCCGATCGAGGAAGCGGTGGCCCTGCAGCGTTTGCAGCAGGAATTCCAGCTGACCCAGCAACAGGTTGCCGAGGCGGTGGGCAAGTCCCGCGTGACCGTGGCCAACCTGTTGCGGTTGATTGCGCTGCCGGAGGTCATCAAGACCATGTTGTCCCATGGCGACCTAGAGATGGGGCATGCCCGTGCGTTGCTCGGTTTGCCGGAAAATCAACAGGTTGAGGGGGCGCGACATGTTGTCGCACGCGGTCTGACCGTGCGCCAGACTGAGGCACTGGTTCGTCAGTGGCTCAGTGGCAAACCGACCCCTGTCGAAGCCCCCAAACCTGACCCGGATATCGCCCGCCTGGAACAGCGCCTGGCCGAGCGCCTGGGCTCTGCGGTGCAGATCCGCCACGGCAAGAAGGGCAAGGGGCAACTGGTGATCGGTTACAACTCCCTCGATGAGCTGCAAGGTGTCCTTGCACACATTCGCTGAAACAATTGCCCTTGTAGCGCCCAGTCGGAAATCACTACCTGACAGTTGAATAGGGGCAGAACCGCCCCTATACTCTGCGCGCATTTTGTCGGCACAAATTATGCCAAGTTATTGAAATATGGCAGCCGACCCTTGGAGAGCAAAAGCGATGGAAACCCGCACGCCAAACCGCTTGCCGTTCCATCGTCTGGCAGTTTTCCCGGTTTTGATGACTCAGCTCATCGTTGTACTGATCGCCACGTTGGCGCTCTGGCAATGGAAAGGCGTCGTCGCCGGATACTCAGGTCTTTGCGGAGGCCTGATAGCCTTGCTTCCCAATATTTACTTTGCTCACAGGGCCTTTCGGTTTTCCGGCGCCCGAGCAGCCCAGGCTATCGTCCGGTCTTTTTATGCCGGCGAGGCGGGGAAACTGATTTTGACGGCGGTGCTGTTTGCGCTGACGTTTGCAGGTGTGAAGCCATTGGCGCCGCTGGCTGTATTCGGCGTGTTCCTGCTGACCCAACTGGTCAGCTGGTTCGCTCCCCTGCTTATGAGAACAAGACTTTCGAGACCTTAGGGCGTTTGAGGCAACCATGGCAGAGACAACCGCTTCGGGCTATATCCAGCACCACTTGCAGAACCTGACCTTCGGTCAGCTACCCAACGGCGGCTGGGGCTTTGCCCACTCCGCAGCAGAAGCCAAGGAAATGGGCTTCTGGGCTTTCCACGTCGATACCCTCGGCTGGTCGGTCGCGCTGGGTCTGATCTTCGTTTTCCTTTTCCGCATGGCGGCCAAGAAGGCGACTTCGGGCCAGCCTGGCGCACTGCAGAACTTCGTTGAAGTCCTGGTCGAGTTCGTCGACGGCAGCGTGAAGGACAGCTTCCACGGTCGCAGCCCGGTGATCGCACCGCTGGCACTGACCATCTTCGTCTGGGTGTTCCTGATGAACGCCGTCGACCTGGTACCGGTCGACTGGATTCCTCAGCTGGCCATCCTGATCTCCGGCGACCACCACATCCCATTCCGCGCCGTGTCGACCACCGACCCGAACGCGACCCTGGGCATGGCGTTCTCGGTTTTCGCACTGATCATTTTCTATAGCATCAAGGTCAAGGGCATCGGCGGCTTCATCGGCGAACTGACCCTGCACCCGTTCGGCAGCAAGAACATCCTGGTTCAAGCGCTGCTGATCCCGGTGAACTTCCTGCTGGAGTTCGTGACCCTGATCGCCAAGCCTATCTCTCTGGCCTTGCGTCTGTTCGGCAACATGTATGCCGGCGAGCTGGTGTTCATCCTGATCGCTGTGATGTTCGGCAGCGGCCTGCTCTGGCTCAGCGGCCTGGGCGTAGTCCTGCAATGGGCGTGGGCGGTGTTCCACATCCTGATCATCACCCTGCAGGCGTTCATCTTCATGATGCTGACCATCGTCTACCTGTCGATGGCGCACGAAGAAAACCATTAAGGCCAGTCTCGACTAGTCTGATGTCCTTCCCGGTCAAACGGGAAGGAGCCCGAACCGGGCTGATGAAACGATTTGTTTTACCGCTTTAATCTAAAAAACCTAAACCATACGACGTAAAAGTCGGGAGGAAAGATGGAAACTGTAGTTGGTCTAACCGCTATCGCTGTTGCACTGTTGATCGGCCTGGGCGCACTGGGTACCGCAATTGGTTTCGGCCTGTTGGGCGGCAAATTCCTGGAAGGCGCTGCGCGTCAGCCAGAAATGGTTCCAATGCTGCAAGTCAAAATGTTCATCGTCGCCGGTCTGCTCGACGCCGTGACCATGATCGGTGTTGGTATCGCTCTGTTCTTCACCTTTGCGAACCCGTTCGTTGGTCAGATCGCTGGCTAATTACTCGGATTCTTTCGAGTAGTTTGATGTGATGGACAACGTAACTGCGAGGTGTTGGCGTGAACATTAATGCGACCCTGATTGGCCAGTCCGTTGCGTTCCTGATTTTTGTACTGTTCTGCATGAAGTTCGTATGGCCTCCGGTCATTGCGGCATTGCACGAACGTCAAAAGAAGATCGCTGATGGTCTGGACGCTGCCAGCCGTGCAGCTCGCGACCTGGAGTTGGCCCATGAGAAAGTGGGTCAGCAACTGCGCGAAGCGAAAGCTCAGGCAGCTGAAATCATCGAGCAAGCCAAGAAACGCGGTACCCAGATTGTCGACGAAGCCCGTGAACAGGCTCGCGTCGAAGCTGACCGTGTGAAGGCTCAGGCTCAAGCCGAGATCGAACAGGAACTCAACAGTGTCAAAGACGCGCTGCGTGCCCAAGTGGGTAGCCTGGCCGTTGGCGGTGCTTCGAAGATCCTGGGTGCCACAATCGATCAAAACGCGCACGCAGAGCTGGTAAACCAACTGGCTGCTGAAATCTAAGCGAGGGCGATCATGGCAGAACTGACCACGTTGGCCCGACCTTACGCTAAGGCGGCCTTCGAGCACGCTCAGGCCCACCAGCAACTGGCCAATTGGTCAGCCATGCTCGGCCTGGCTGCAGCGGTGTCGCAAGACGACACCATGCAGCGCGTGCTCAAGGCCCCGCGACTGACGAGCGCAGAAAAGGCCGCCACGTTCATTGACGTGTGCGGCGACAAGTTCGATGCCAAGGCACAGAATTTCATTCACGTCGTTGCCGAAAACGACCGTCTCCCGCTTCTGCCGGAGATCGCCGCTCTTTTCGACCTGTACAAGGCCGAGCAAGAGAAGTCGGTAGACGTGGAAGTGACCAGTGCTTTTGCATTGAACCAAGAACAGCAAGACAAACTCGCCAAGGTTCTCAGTGCACGACTCAACCGGGAAGTGCGCCTGCAAGTCGAGGAAGACAAATCCCTTATCGGGGGCGTTGTCATCCGCGCCGGCGACCTGGTTATCGATGGCTCGATTCGCGGCAAAATCGCGAAACTTGCCGAAGCATTGAAATCTTGAGTTTGAAGGGGCAGCAGAGCAATGCAGCAACTCAATCCTTCCGAAATAAGTGAAATTATCAAGGGCCGCATCGAAAAACTCGATGTGACCTCCCAAGCCCGTAACGAAGGCACTGTCGTCAGCGTATCTGACGGCATCGTGCGGATTCACGGTCTGGCCGACGTCATGTACGGCGAGATGATCGAGTTTCCGGGCGGCGTCTACGGTATGGCCCTCAACCTGGAGCAAGACTCGGTAGGTGCCGTTGTATTGGGCGCGTACACGACACTGGCTGAAGGCATGAGCGCCAAGTGCACCGGCCGCATCCTCGAAGTTCCGGTAGGCAAGGAACTGCTGGGTCGCGTAGTCGACGCACTGGGTAACCCTGTTGACGGCAAAGGTCCGCTGAACAACACCGAGACCGACGCGGTCGAGAAAGTTGCTCCAGGCGTGATCTGGCGTAAGTCGGTAGACCAGCCTGTACAGACTGGCTACAAGGCTGTCGATGCCATGATCCCGGTCGGCCGTGGCCAGCGCGAGCTGATCATCGGTGACCGTCAGATCGGTAAGACTGCTCTGGCGATCGACGCGATCATCAACCAGAAAAACAGCGGCATCTTCTGCGTCTACGTGGCAATCGGTCAGAAGCAATCGACCATCGCCAACGTGGTTCGCAAGCTGGAAGAGAACGGCGCCCTGGCCAACACCATCATCGTGGCGGCCAGTGCTTCGGAATCGGCTGCACTGCAGTTCCTGGCACCGTACTCCGGTTGCACCATGGGCGAATACTTCCGCGACCGCGGTGAAGACGCGCTGATCGTCTATGACGATCTGTCCAAGCAAGCAGTGGCCTACCGCCAGATTTCCCTGCTGCTGCGCCGTCCACCAGGCCGTGAAGCCTACCCAGGCGACGTGTTCTATCTCCACTCCCGTCTGCTGGAACGCGCATCCCGCGTTTCGGAAGAGTACGTCGAGAAGTTCACCAACGGCGCAGTGACTGGCAAGACCGGTTCCCTGACTGCCCTGCCGATCATCGAAACCCAGGCTGGCGACGTTTCCGCGTTCGTTCCGACCAACGTGATTTCCATCACCGACGGTCAGATCTTCCTGGAATCGGCCATGTTCAACTCGGGCATCCGTCCTGCTGTGAACGCCGGTGTTTCGGTATCCCGTGTAGGTGGTGCCGCTCAGACCAAGATCATCAAGAAGCTGTCCGGTGGTATCCGTACCGCCCTGGCCCAGTACCGTGAGCTGGCGGCATTCGCCCAGTTCGCTTCTGACCTGGACGAAGCGACCCGCAAGCAACTTGAGCATGGTCAGCGCGTTACCGAGCTGATGAAGCAGAAGCAATACGCACCGATGTCGATCGCTGACATGGCGCTGTCGCTGTATGCCGCTGAGCGTGGGTTCCTGACTGACATTGAAATCGCCAAGATCGGCAGCTTCGAACAAGCGCTGATTGCTTTCTTCAACCGCGATCACGCCGATTTGATGGCCAAGATCAACGTGAAGGGTGACTTCAATGACGAAATCGACGCTGGCCTCAAGGCTGGTATCGAGAAGTTCAAGGCCACCCAAACCTGGTAAGCCGCAGCGGGAGCCGCAAGGCTCCCGCTTGCTAACCTGATAGGTGTTACATGGCAGGCGCAAAAGAGATTCGCAGTAAGATTGCGAGCATCAAAAGCACGCAAAAGATTACCAGCGCCATGGAGAAAGTGGCGGTCAGCAAAATGCGCAAGGCACAAATGCGCATGGCTGCTAGCCGTCCTTATGCGGAGCGCATCCGCCAGGTGATTGGTCATCTGGCCAACGCCAACCCGGAATACCGCCACCCGTTCATGATCGACCGCGCCGTCAAGCGCGTCGGTTACGTCGTGGTGAGCAGTGACCGTGGTCTGTGCGGTGGCTTGAACACCAACCTGTTCAAGGCCCTGGTCAAGGACATGGCGGTAAACCGCGAACAAGGCGTCGAGATCGATCTGTGCGTGGTCGGTAGCAAGGGTGCGGCTTTCTTCCGTAACTTCGGCGGTAACGTCGTCGCCGCTATCAGCCACCTGGGTGAAGAGCCGTCGATCAATGACCTGATCGGCAGCGTCAAGGTGATGCTGGATGCTTATCTGGAAGGCCGGATCGACCGCCTGTCCGTGGTATCCAACAAGTTCATCAACACCATGACGCAGCAACCTACCGTGGAGCAGTTGATTCCACTGGTGGCGACCCCGGAACAGGAACTCAAGCACCACTGGGACTATCTCTACGAACCGGATGCCAAGGAGCTGCTCGACGGCTTGATGGTCCGCTACGTGGAGTCGCAGGTCTACCAGGCGGTGGTCGAGAACAACGCAGCTGAACAAGCGGCGCGGATGATCGCGATGAAGAACGCTACCGACAACGCCGGTGATTTGATCAGCGATTTGCAGCTGATCTACAACAAGGCGCGTCAGGCTGCGATCACCCAAGAGATCTCGGAAATCGTCGGCGGCGCTGCCGCGGTTTAACGGTTCAAATATTCAGAGGATCCAGCTATGAGTAGCGGACGTATCGTTCAAATCATCGGCGCCGTTATCGACGTGGAATTCCCACGCGACAGCGTACCGAGCATCTACGACGCCTTGAAGGTTCAAGGCGCCGAAACCACTCTGGAAGTCCAGCAACAGCTGGGCGACGGCGTGGTTCGTACCATTGCGATGGGCTCCACCGAAGGCTTGAAGCGCGGTCTGGACGTCAACAACACTGGCGCAGCCATCTCCGTACCGGTCGGTAAAGCGACCCTGGGCCGGATCATGGACGTACTGGGCAACCCGATCGACGAAGCTGGCCCGATCGACACCGAAGAACGCTGGGGCATTCACCGTCCTGCGCCGTCCTTCGCTGAACAGGCTGGTGGCAACGAGCTGCTGGAAACCGGCATCAAGGTTATCGACCTGGTCTGCCCGTTCGCCAAGGGCGGTAAAGTCGGTCTGTTCGGTGGTGCCGGTGTCGGCAAGACCGTAAACATGATGGAACTGATCCGTAACATCGCCATCGAGCACAGCGGTTATTCCGTGTTCGCCGGTGTGGGTGAGCGTACTCGTGAGGGTAACGACTTCTACCACGAGATGAAGGATTCCAACGTTCTGGACAAAGTGGCACTGGTCTACGGCCAGATGAACGAGCCGCCGGGAAACCGTCTGCGCGTAGCCCTGACCGGCCTGACCATGGCCGAGAAGTTCCGTGACGAAGGTAACGACGTTCTGCTGTTCGTCGACAACATCTACCGTTACACCCTGGCCGGTACCGAAGTATCCGCACTGTTGGGCCGTATGCCTTCGGCAGTAGGCTACCAGCCGACCCTGGCTGAAGAGATGGGCGTGCTGCAAGAGCGCATCACTTCGACCAAGCAAGGCTCGATCACCTCGATCCAGGCGGTATACGTACCGGCGGACGACTTGACCGACCCGTCGCCAGCGACCACCTTCGCCCACTTGGACGCCACCGTCGTACTGTCCCGTGACATCGCTTCCCTGGGTATCTACCCAGCGGTAGACCCACTGGACTCGACTTCGCGTCAGCTGGATCCGAACGTGATCGGCCAGGAGCACTACGACACCGCTCGCGGCGTTCAGTACGTGTTGCAGCGTTACAAGGAACTGAAGGACATCATCGCGATCCTGGGTATGGACGAGCTGTCGGAAGCCGACAAGCAGTTGGTAAACCGTGCTCGTAAGATCCAGCGTTTCTTGTCGCAGCCGTTCTTCGTGGCTGAAGTCTTCACCGGTGCCTCGGGTAAATACGTTTCCCTGAAAGACACCATTGCTGGCTTCAAAGGCATCCTCAACGGTGACTACGACCACCTGCCAGAACAAGCGTTCTACATGGTCGGCGGCATCGAAGAAGCGATCGAGAAAGCCAAGAAACTGTAATCCCGGCGCCCGGCAACGGGCGCTAATTTAGGTTGAGGCAATCAGATGGCTATGACAGTCCATTGCGATATCGTCAGTGCGGAAGGGGAAATCTTCTCCGGTCTGGTCGAGTTTGTGGTTGCGCACGGTGAGCTGGGTGATCTTGGTATCGCCCTGGGTCACGCACCGCTGATCACCAGCTTGAAGCCAGGTCCGATCAGTCTGACCAAGCAGGGCGGGGAAAAAGAGGTGTTCTACATCTCTGGTGGTTTCCTCGAGGTTCAGCCGAACATGGTCAAGGTCCTTGCCGACACCGTGCAACGTGCTGCCGACCTGGACGAAGCCTCCGCTCAGGAAGCCGTCAAGGCTGCCGAGAAGGCACTGCACGAAAAAGGCGCAGACTTCGACTACGGTTCTGCTGCTGCACGTCTGGCCGAGGCCGCAGCCCAGCTGCGGACCGTCCAGCAGATCCGCAAGAAGTTCGGCGGCTAAGCCGTCTGCTTTCTGTGCGATTGATTAAAAAGGGTAGCCTCGGCTACCCTTTTTTCTTTCCCCGACACTCATCATCTGGTCACAGCCGCTGACCACCCAGGATTGGTAGCCAGTCATGTCTCTCGAAATCGTTATTCTCGCGGCCGGTCAAGGCACCCGCATGCGCTCCGCGCTGCCCAAGGTATTGCACCCGGTAGCCGGTAATTCCATGCTCGGCCATGTTATCCACAGCGCCCGGCAACTTGATCCACAGCGCATTCACGTGGTGATCGGGCATGGTGCCGATGCGGTACGCGAGCGCCTGGCTGCCGATGACCTGAACTTCGTCCTGCAGGACAAGCAGCTCGGTACAGGTCATGCGGTCGCCCAGGCCGTGCCGTTCATCACCGCCGACACGGTGCTTATCCTCTACGGCGACGTGCCGCTGATTGAGGTCGATACCTTGCAGCGTCTGCTCAAGCATGTCGCGCCCGAGCAGTTGGGGCTGTTGACCGTCGAGCTGGACGACCCCACCGGTTACGGCCGCATCGTGCGCAACGCCCAGGGCGAGGTAGCCGCCATTGTCGAGCAGAAGGATGCCAGCGAAGCCCAACGGGCCATCACCGAGGGCAACACCGGGATTCTTGCCGTACCGGCCGCACGCCTGGGTGACTGGATGAGCCGCCTGTCGAACAACAACGCTCAGGGCGAGTACTACTTGACCGATGTGATTGCCATGGCGGTCGCCGACGGGCTGGTGGTTGCCACCGAGCAGCCGTTGGACGCGATGGAAGTGCAGGGCGCCAATGATCGCCGGCAATTGGCCGAACTGGAGCGCCACTATCAATTGCGCGCCGCCCGCCGCCTAATGGCCCAAGGCGTGACGCTGCGCGACCCGGCCCGTTTCGACGTGCGCGGTGAAGTCAGCGTGGGTCGCGATGTGGTCATCGACATCAACGTCATCCTCGAAGGCAAGGTCGTTATTGAAGATGATGTGGTTATTGGCCCGAACTGTGTGATCAAGGACAGCACCCTGCGCAAAGGCGTGGTCATCAAGGCCAACAGTCATCTCGACGGTGCGGTCATGGGCGAAGGCAGCGATGCCGGCCCGTTCGCCCGCCTGCGTCCCGGTTCGGTGCTGGAAGCCCGCGCCCATGTGGGTAACTTTGTCGAGCTGAAGAATGCTCATCTGGGCGAAGACGCCAAGGCCGGCCACCTGACGTATCTGGGTGATGCTGAAGTGGGTGCCCGCACCAACGTTGGCGCCGGCACCATCACCTGCAATTACGACGGCGCGAACAAGTGGAAGACCGTGCTGGGCGAGGATGTGTTTATCGGCTCCAATAACTCGTTGGTCGCGCCTGTGGATATCTCTGATGGCGCCACCACGGCGGCTGGGTCGACAATCAACCAGAATGTGGATAAGTCCCAGCTGGCGGTGGCCCGCGCGCGCCAGCGCAATATCGATAACTGGAAGCGCCCGGAGAAAATCAAGAAGCCGTAAGTTATCCACAATTCTTTGTGGGAGCGGGCTTGCTCGCGAAAGCGTCATTTCAGTCGATTGTTATTTGACTGATCTAGCGCTTTCGCGAGCAAGGCCGCTCCCACATTTGATCACTGAACCTTTCTGAATTTTTCCCTCCCCGCCTTGACGATCCCGCCGCAATAGGTTTTGATTGCTTACGTTATCTTTCGAATCGAAACTTAAGCTGCCATGTCAAAGCGCAATACTCCACAACGCCGCCATAACATCCTGGCTTTGCTCCAAGAGCAGGGCGGAGTCAGTGTGGATGAACTGGCCAAGCGCTTCGAAACCTCGGAAGTTACGATTCGCAAGGATCTCGCCGCTTTGGAAAGCAATGGCTTGCTGCTGCGCCGTTACGGTGGCGCGATACCGATGCCGCAGGAGTTGGTGGCCGACAGCGAGCAGACTGTCTCCAGCTATAAGCAAGCCATTGCCCGGGCCGCCGTGAAGCGGATCCGCGAACATGCGCGCATCATCATCGACAGCGGTAGCACCACGGCGGCGATGATTCCGCAACTCGGTCAACAACCGGGGCTGGTGGTCATGACCAACTCTCTGCACGTCGCCAGTGCCTTGAACGAACTGGAGCACGAACCGGTGCTGTTGATGACCGGTGGCACTTGGGATCCTCATTCCGAATCGTTCCAGGGCCAAGTGGCCGAGCAGGTCCTGCGTTCCTATGACTTCGACCAGCTGTTCATCGGCGCCGACGGCATCGATCTGGTCCGTGGTACCACCACCTTCAACGAACTGCTGGGCCTGAGCCGTGTGATGGCTGAGGTTGCCCGCGAAGTGATCGTGATGGTGGAGGCCGACAAGATCGGCCGCAAGATTCCCAACCTGGAACTGCCGTGGAGCAGCGTCCATACCCTCATTACCGATGATCGCCTGCCCGTAGAGGCCCGCGATCAGATTCAGGCCCGCGGCATCAATGTGATCTGCGCGTCTGTCAGCCAGGAGAAATAACATGTGTGGAATTGTCGGCGCCGTTGCTGAACGCAACATCACAGCAATCTTGCTAGAAGGCCTCAAGCGCCTGGAATACCGCGGCTACGACAGTGCCGGCGTGGCGGTATACACCAATGATCAGACGCTTGAGCGCATGCGTCGTCCCGGCAAGGTCAGCGAGCTGGAGCAAGCCCTGGACGCCGAGCCGTTGATCGGTCGCCTGGGTATCGCCCACACCCGCTGGGCCACCCATGGCGCGCCGTGTGAGCGCAACGCACACCCGATGTTCTCCGAAGGCCTGGCGGTGGTGCACAACGGCATCATCGAGAACCACGAAGCCCTGCGCGAACAACTCAAGGCCCTCGGCTATGTGTTCACCTCGGACACGGATACCGAAGTCATCGCCCACCTGCTCAATCACAAGCTCAAGGACCTGGCGGACCTGACCGTAGCGCTCAAGGCCACGGTCAAGGAACTCCACGGCGCCTATGGCCTGGCGGTGATCAGCGCGAAACAGCCGGATCGCGTAGTGGCGGCCCGCAGCGGCAGCCCGTTGGTAATTGGCCTGGGCCTGGGTGAGAACTTCCTGGCTTCCGACCAGTTGGCGCTGCGTCAGGTCACCGACCGCTTCATGTACCTGGAAGAAGGCGATATCGCCGACATCCGTCGTGACAGCGTGCAGATCTGGGACATCGACGGCAACGCCGTGGAGCGCGAAACCGTGCAGTACCGCGACGGGGCCGAAGCTGCCGACAAGGGCGAGTTCCGCCATTTCATGCTCAAGGAAATCCACGAACAACCGGCCGTGGTACAACGCACCCTGGAAGGTCGCATGAGCCAGAATCAGGTGCTGGTCCAGGCCTTTGGTCCACAGGCGGCCGAGCTGTTCGCCAAGGTCCGCAACGTGCAGATTGTCGCCTGTGGCACCAGCTATCATGCCGGCATGGTCGCTCGTTACTGGCTGGAGGAACTGGCAGGGATCCCGTGCCAGGTCGAAGTCGCCAGTGAGTTCCGCTACCGCAAGGTGGTGGTGCAGCCCGACTCGTTATTTGTCACCATTTCCCAGTCCGGCGAAACCGCCGATACCCTGGCAGCCCTGCGCAATGCCAAGGAGCTGGGTTTCCTCGCCAGCCTGGCGATCTGTAACGTCGGCATCAGCTCCCTGGTGCGCGAGTCCGACCTGACCCTGCTGACCCAGGCCGGTCGCGAGATTGGCGTCGCCTCGACCAAGGCTTTCACCACCCAACTGGTGGGCCTGCTGCTGCTGACCCTGTCCCTGGGCCAGGTACGCGGTACGCTGGGCGAAGGCGTCGAAGCCAAACTGGTGGAAGAGCTGCGTCGCCTGCCAACCCGCCTGGGCGAGGCGCTGGCGATGGACAGCACTGTGGAAAAAATCGCCGGACTATTCGCCGAGAAGAACCACACGCTGTTCCTCGGTCGTGGCGCACAGTTCCCAGTGGCGATGGAAGGGGCCTTGAAGCTCAAGGAAATCTCTTACATCCACGCCGAAGCCTACCCGGCCGGTGAACTCAAGCACGGCCCGTTGGCCCTGGTGGACAATGACATGCCGGTGGTCACCGTGGCGCCGAACAACGAGCTGCTGGAAAAGCTCAAGTCCAACCTGCAGGAAGTACGCGCCCGTGGCGGCCAGTTGATCGTCTTCGCCGACGAAAAAGCCGGCATGACCAATGGCGAAGGCACCCACGTGGTGCACATGCCGCACATCCACGACATCCTTTCGCCGATCCTCTACACCATTCCGCTGCAACTGCTGTCGTACTACGTGGCGGTGCTCAAGGGCACTGACGTGGACCAGCCGCGGAACTTGGCGAAGTCTGTGACGGTGGAGTGAGGTTCGCACCTGTCGACGGAGAGCGACTATAATCGGTCTATAGTCGCTCAATAATTCCCTATAAATTTGTTTCCACGGACAGGTGTGCAGAGAATAATTGGTCTATAGTCGCTCTATAGTTCTCTATAGAGAGGCCTCCAATGGCTGAAATTTTTTACCATCGTCCCGCTTTGGCTTTCCGTCTTTCCAAACTGATCCTGCAGGTCGCCATCGGTAGCGCTGCCAGCTCAGGTGTCTTCCTGGCAGCCCCCCGACGTACCGGTAAGTCAACTTTCGCACGAGAGGATCTGCGACCTGCATTAGAGGATGCGGGGGCGATTGTCTTGTACGCCGATCTCTGGAAAGACCAGACGAAAGATCCCGGTCTGGTCATCGTGCAAGCGGTCCGGGAGGCTGTCGGGCGCAGCGAAGGATTCGTGACGCGTCTGGCGAAGGGTGCTGGCATGGAGAAAGTGACCGTTGGTGGTCTGAGCTTCAGTCTGGACAGGATCGGACTCGGTAATGACATTGATTTGACCACTGCGCTTGCAGCTCTTTCGGATGAGTCGAAAAAGATCATTGTCCTGATCATCGACGAAGCCCAGCATGCGATCACCACCGATCAAGGGGTAGCGGCCTTGTTCGCATTGAAAGCGGCGAGGGACGAGCTCAACAGTTCAAAGCATCATGGCTTGCGCATAGTGTGTACCGGATCGAACCGGGACAAGCTGGCCATGTTGCGCAACAGCAAGGATCAAGCGTTTTTCGGGGCGTCCATGGTGCAGTTTCCAACCCTGGATCAAGACTTCATCAACTGGTTCTGCGCCAACGTTGACCTTCCCCATTCGCTCGATCCCTCCAACGTGTTTGAGTTGTTCAAGGAGAGTGGTTACCGGCCTGAATTGCTGGGTGCTGCCGCAGACGAAATTCGGTTCGATTTTGCGTTGGACCCGGAAATGGTCCCGCACCGATTCGCTTTGCTGGTTCGGGCGCAAGCTGAGGAAATCAACGCGGATCTGCGGAAGGTGATTCATAGCCTGACTCCTATCCAATCTGCAGTGATCCGGGTCATGAGCGCCAAAGGCGAAAGCTATGCACCGTTCGAGGCCCCTACGATGAACCTGTACGCGAAAGCGCTGGCGCAAGCCGGTATCGCCGAGAGCGACATAAAAGTTGAAGTGCCCGGCGTTCAGCAAGCGCTCCTTGCCCTTCAGGAGAAGAAGCTGGTTTGGAAAGCTTCCCGTGGCGTCTATGCGGTGGATGAGCAGGTGATCGTGGAGCTGCTACGAGACGCAGGTCTGCTCGAAGGACTTTCCTGAACGCTTCCCTTAATCTGAAACCGTTTGGAGGAGCCTCAAAGCCAGGCTCTATGCTGAGCATCACTCCATAAAACAACGATCAAAAAGATAAACGCTGCCCGGCTTGAGGTTTTCCACAGTGCTCTGCGGGCGGCCGCCGTCGCCGCTTATCTTGCGGCCGGTTTCCCGCAGGTATCGCGCCTCGGTCATTTTCAGCAAACGCTGGCGGATGCTGGTCTTGAGCACCGGACGGTTGAGCACCAGGGAGAAAATACTCACGGCTTGCGGCGCGCTGAATTCAGGGCCCAGGAACATGAGCGGCAGGCTGCTGTAGAGGGCTTTGGATACCAGGCGCTCGTGGACAGCCGCCACCAGGCTGTTGTGGTCGAAAGGCAGTTTTATCGAGCCGTCAGCGACGCCTATGAGTGGGAAAAATTCCTGGTGTTCGCCCAGCTGGACTGCATCGCTGACAATCGCCAGGTAGAACGTCGACGATGACCAGCAGCGCGGATCGCGGAAGGCGTCGCCGACGGTGCCGACCTGTTCGATCCAGGCCAGCGGCATGCCTACTTTGCTGGAGTTACGCAGGCGCTCTACAGCGTCGTTCAGGGTGAGATCTTCGACTCCGCCATTGACCACGATCCCCGGCAGCGCCCAATGGCCGGCGAACGGCTCGGCTTCGCGCCGGTTCAGGAGGATTTTCAGCGCCTGGGTTTCCCGGCACAAGCGCAGCACACACAGGTCGATGGTGTGCAAGTAATCGCGCGTGGGGGCTGTGGGATTGGGCATGTCAGGTTCCGTGGGCAGCATAAAGGTCGTAGTTTAACGGGTTCATGCCGGGTGCCATCCAGTGCATTGGCAGCGACATGCCCAAGGCCAGTCGTTCACGAAGCGCCGTGCTGTGCACAGGGATCTTTTCCGCCACGCAGAGGATGGAAAAGCGCTCCAGCAGCTCTTGGCCGCGATAGAAGGTCGGCAGCAGATCCGCCACATCCTCACCCACGACCAAGGCTATCCGTTTGCCGTCCAGGGCCAGGCTGTCGGCGAGGTGGGCGAGCAGGGTGTAGCTGTAGATCGCGCCTTCAACACCACGCGCCACGACCTGTTCCACCCGGCTGGCACGCACTTCGGCGCGGCACAGCGGTTGGACGCTCTCGACGATCGATTCCAGCCAATTCAAGCGAACCTCATAGTCGACCATCCGCTTGCCGTAGGGATGCCTGAAGCTGGGGGCCACCACCACCCGCCTGGCTTGGAGCGACGCCTCGATCATCACCTGGGCGTGACCGGCGTGAGGGGGGTTGAAGGCCCCGCCATAAAGAGCGATTTCAAACATGGCTCATCTCCATTTGGTACATGACGTGTACTTTATCAGCAAAATATCCCCCTGCGACAATTTTCGCCTGCTGACACGGATAAGATAGACAAATAGGTTAACGGCGGAAATATTTTGTTCAGGTGGCTTGTTATGAAAGTACACATCATGTACTTTTGTGTCCATGAAGAGGAGAGACCCAGCATGAACAGCCTGACCCGCATAACCGCTTCCTTCGATGTCGACGCACAAAAGAGCTTCACGCCGCTTTGCCCTGATGAGCTGCCAGTGCCCGGTGGCGATCAGATCGGCGGCGAGCTGAATTTCATGGCGTCGCTGGCCAGCCTGCGCATCGGCAGCAAGGACGCCCACACGCCCCTGGCCCCGTGGGTGGTTGCCGAACACTCACAGATGCTCGTGCCGACCGGGCTTGAGCACGCCGACATCACCTGGGTCAGCCACTGTGTCCCCGGCACTGAGGGTTTCACCCTGCTGGACGAATTGCCGACCCCCTACGACTACGACTATTTCGTCTGGAAAGGTGTCGAGCCGGACCTGCATCCGTACGGCGCCTGCTACCACGACCTGCACGGCAAATTGTCCACAGGGGTGATCGAGTACCTGAAAGGCCAGGCCGTGGAGCAGGTGATTGTCGGCGGGCTGGCACTGGATTTCTGCGTCAAGACCACCGCCCTGCAACTGGCCGCTGGCGGCTTCAAGGTGATCATTCACCTGCCGGCCTGCCGGGCCATCAGCGAGGAGGGCGCCACCCAAGCCATTCAAGACTTGCAGCAAGCAGGGGTCCAGGTTGCCGCGACCCGCGAAGTAACTATCCGCCTGGCAAGCGAGTAAGGAGCGAACATGGACAGTGCATTCGATTCAAGCAGCGGCGTCATCCAGAGTCTCCTGGATACCGATTACTACACCTTCACCATGATGCAGGCGGTCTTGCACCAGCACCCGAACGTGGAGGTGGAATATCAGTTCATCGTACGTTCCAAGGAACGGCTCGGTCACCTGATTCCAGACATTCGCGTGGAACTGGAAAAGCTTGCCGGTTTGCAGCTGCGCGAGGGGGAACAGCGGTTTCTGTTCAACAAGCGTTTCCGTGAGTACCTGACACCGGATTTCGAACAGTTTCTCGGCCTGTTTCGCTTCAATCTGCGCTACATCCACGTTTCGCAAGTCGACGGCCAACTGCACATCCGCGTCCGTGGCCCGATGCTGCACTGCATCATGTTCGAGCAGCCGGTGTTGGCGATGGTCAGCGAACTGCGCAACCGTGAAAAGTACCCCGAAGTCGAGCTGGCCGACGTGACCCGCAAGCTGTACCAGAAGTTTGAATGGCTGGAGAAAAACGCCAGTCGGGAAGAGCTCGCCGAGTTTCGTGTTTCGGATTTCTCCACCCGCCGGCGGTTGTCGTTCAGGGCCCAGCGGGAAGTGGTGAATGTGATGCGCAGCGATTTCCCCGGGGTGTTTGTCGGCACCAGTAACGCGCACCTGGCCTATGAGTTCGATCTCCCGCTGATCGGCACCATGGCCCACCAATGGCTGATGGTGCACCAGCAACTGGGGAGGCTGCGCGAGAGTCAGAACGCAGCATTGGAAAACTGGGTGCGCGAGTACCGTGGCCGGCTCGGTATCGCGCTGACGGACTGCATCAGCACCGACTTCTTCCTCAAGGACTTCGATCTGTACTTTGCCAAGCTCTATGACGGCCTGCGCCAGGATTCCGGTGACCCCATCGTCTGGGCTGACAAAGTGCTGCGGCGCTACCACGAACTGGGCGTCGATCCACGCACCAAGGACCTGATGTTCTCCGACGGCCTGAATTTCGAAAAATGCCTGCCGATTCTGCGTCATGTTCGTGGCAAGGCCCGGTTCGGGTTCGGCATGGGCACCAGCCTGGCCTGCGATGTCGAGGGCGTCGAGCCGCTGAGCATCGTCATGAAGCTGGTGCGGGTCCACGGCGAACCTGTGGTGAAGTTCTCCGATGATCCAATCAAGAATGTCTGCGAAGACGCCTCGTTCCTGCGCTACGCCGCTCAGGTGTTCAACGTCGCCCTTGTCAATCCACAGCTGGGAGCCTGATATGACTTCGTCTCTGCAAGAAAGCATTGCCCGGGAACTGGGCATCGATCGTCAACTCAAACAGGGCGGTGAACAGGCTGCAATCACCCGCCGCGTCGGGTTTATAAAACAGGTGTTGCGCGAGTCGGGATGCAAATCCCTGGTATTGGGCATCAGCGGTGGCGTCGACTCGCTCACTGCTGGGCGTCTTTGCCAACTGGCCGTAGAGCGATTGCGGGGGGAAGAGCATGAGGCGCGTTTCATCGCCGTCCGCCTGCCGTACAAGACCCAGGCCGATGAGCAAGACGCCCAGGCCTCGCTGGATTTCATTCGGCCGGATCTGATCACCACCAGCAACATCGCCGCTTGTGTCGACGGGCTGATGAGCAGTATCGCCATTGACGGCTTGCAGCCTTCGGCCGAACTCACCGACTTTGCCAAAGGCAACGTCAAGGCCCGGGCGCGGATGCTGGCGCAATATGCCATCGCCAATTTCAGCAATGGCCTGGTGGTCGGCACCGATCATGGGGCAGAGGCGGTGATGGGTTTCTTCACCAAGTACGGCGACGGCGCGTGCGACCTGGCCCCGCTGTCCGGATTGACGAAGACCCAGGTGCGGCTGTTGGCTGACGCTCTGGGTGCCCCCGCGCAGCTGGTGCGCAAGGCCCCGACCGCTGATCTGGAAGACTTGGCACCGGGTAAATTGGATGAGGCGGCATACGGCTGCAGTTACGAGGAAATCGATGGGTACCTGATGGGCGAGCAGGTTTCGCCCCAAGCGCAACAGATCATCGAACGCGCCTACCTCAAGACCGCCCACAAACGCGCGTTGCCGCGGGTACCGGCATTTTGAACGAATAACCCTTGGATGGAGTGGCTGGATGACACAGGCAATCAGCACCAAAGACCGCGTACGCATCAAGCACGTCGAAGTCCTCTCGGACAACTGGTACGTGCTGCGCAAGACCACCTATGACTACCTGGGCCGCAACGGCCAATGGCGCGAGCTGACCCGCGAGACCTACGACCGTGGCAACGGCGCGACAATCCTGTTGTACAGCAAGGCCAAGCAGACCGTGGTCCTGACCCGGCAATTCCGCTTCCCGGCCTTCGTCAACGGCTACGATGACTTGTTGATTGAAACCTGCGCCGGGCTGCTGGACAACGACGATCCACACACCTGCATCCGCAAGGAAACCCAGGAAGAGACCGGCTACATCATCCAGGACGTACGCAAGGTGTTCGAAGCCTTCATGAGCCCGGGCTCGGTGACGGAACGGGTGCACTTTTTCGTCGGCGAATATTTCGACGAGGACCGCAAGCACGAGGGCGGCGGCCTCGAAGAGGAAGGCGAAGAGATCGAGGTGCTGGAAATGCCCCTCGACCAAGCCCTGGGCATGATCGAAACCGGCGAGATCTGCGACGGCAAGACCATCATGCTGTTGCAGTACGCCAAGCTGCATCGCTTGCTGGGCTGACCCTCGCGCGGGGGTCCTGGCGTCGGCTCAACTGGACTGGACGCCCTCATCCTGCATGTCGTCCAGGTACTGCGGCTGGTCCGTCTGATCGAGCAGCTCGGTCACCACGCTGAAATCGCTGATTTCGATCGCACCTACGCCGTGGCCGAGCAGGTGAAAGGAAAACGCCTTGCGCGGCTGCGGGTTGTTGAAGCTGATGTTCATCACCAGCGGTTGCTCGGGCGTGACCGCTACGTCGGTCGGCAGGTCCATCGGCACATCGCGCTCGAACTCCTTGGCCTTGAGGGAAATGTAGGCGGCATGGTCGGCGTCCAGGGCGCGGATGGTCAGGCTGACACGCGTCTGCGAACCCTTGGGCATTTCCAGGTATTGAGCGCCGATCAGGTTGTCGGTCCAGTCGTTGGTGACCTGGGCCGGCAGCGCGATCTTGTCCGCGCTGCCAAACTGGTAATGCTGCTTCAGCGGGGTAGGCGACAGGGTCTGGCCCAGCGCCGCGGCGCGGGCGTCGATCAGCCTGGCGCGCTGGCCGCTGTATTGTCCGGCGTAACTGGCGTGATCGGCGATAAAGCCTTCGCTGGTGTAGTCACGGCAATGTTGCTGGAAATCGCACTCGGTGAACCTGCCCTTGCCGTCGTGATAGCGCAGCTTGCCGTTGGTGAATGACATGATTTCCCGACCTGTCCCGTAGTCCCGGAACATCGAGCGACCGGACAACGAGCGGGGCACTGCAAAACCAAAGTAATCGAGGATCGAGGCGCTCAGGTCGACATGGCCGTAGACGCCGGCCTTGATCCTGGGCAATGGCTCGGGGGCCAGGGTCAGGTTGAAGCCCCAGGACGAGGCCAGGCGCACGTCGTCGATGCCATGGGATTCGTCCGAGGTGACGACCACCAGGGTGTTTTCCAGGATGCCCTGGCGTTCCAGGCCGGCCAGGAAGCTGTCCAGCGCGTCGTCCAGGTAACCGACGGCGGCCTGCTTGGCGGTGTCGTAGCGTTGCAGATAGTCATCCGGCGCGGAGTACGGCTGGTGGGTGCCCACGGTCAGCAGGGTGAGCATCCAGGGTTTGTCCGCCTGTTGCAGTTGTCCGACGTAGTCCAGTGCGCCCTCGAAGAACGTCTTGTCATCCACGCCCCACGGGAATTCCAGGTAGGCCGGTCGGGTGAACCAGTCCAGGCCCAGGGTCGTGTCGAAGCCGATGTGGGGCATGATCCGGTCCTTGGCCATGAACCGCAGGCCCGCACCTTGGAGGAAGTGGGTAGAGAAGCCGTTCTGGCGCAACTGGGCCGGCAGGCAGGCCTGGTTGCGCTGGGTCTGGTTGAGCATTTCGACGCCTTTGGGCGTGCCGTCGTCGAGCTTGTCGTAGTCGCCACACAGCATCGCGTACAGGCCGCGAATGGTCTGATGGCTGTGCAGGACGTAATCGGGGGTGTTCATACCACGCTCGGCCCAGGCACTGAGGTGCGGCATCAGGTGTTCCTGATAGTTGCTGTTCAAGGCCTGCCGGTTGGCCTTCACATAGGCGCCGGGTATGCCTTCCAAGGCGATGATCAGCACGTTGCGGGCGCCCCCGGGTGCGGCGAGCAGTTTTTCCCCATCCAGGTCCAATCGGGTCAGCCCCTGCGTAGGCGGGGCAGGATCCACCGCATCGCCGTCGAGCCATTGCTGGGCCCGTTCCTGCCCGGCGACGATGCCCGCAGTGACCAGTTGGTGTGGCAGGTTGAATACGTTCCACTGGTCCGCCTCGCTTGGCCGCCAGGATTGCACGGCGCTGTGGACCAGCAACAGCGCTGCCGGCAATGCCCAGGCGAGGCGTGGCAAGCGGGGTTGCTGCTGCGATTGACTGGCCCATCGGACCACTAGCCAGAACACCAGCGCTGCCAACTGGATCGCCGCCAGCCAGGGATGAGCGAAACCGCCGCTGGTGGAATTCTCGACGAACTGCGGGTCGATCAGGTAGTGCAGGTCCGAAGGATTGGGCATCCGCCCCACGGCGCTGACCAACTCGATGCTCGCTAGCGTCAAGGCACTCCAGGCCAGCAACACTGGCAGTGCCAGCCACCAGGGACGGCGGTGGAGCAATACGACCAGCAAACCACCGATGCCCAGGTCCGAGAGGTAGCCCAAGGGGTCGGACCAACCGAGGGCCAGGCGTAGGGTCATGGGGGCCAGCAGTACGCAGGCGGCCAGGGCGATGAGGGGCGTGAGGCGGTGGGCTAAACGGCGGTATAAAGCGTTCACAAAAAGCGGGCCTTCGATTGGAGCCAATCCATTGGACAGCATACGAACCTGTGGGAGCGGGCTTGCTCGCGAAAGCGGTGTGCCAGTCAACATCATCGTTTGCTGATACAC
>NZ_JALJDX010000173.1 GCF_022952855.1 Pseudomonas sp. RGM2987
CTACCCAGGCGCTAGTGATGTTGGCTCGCAAGCTTGCCCGGATCGTATTCGCTCTGCTGAAAGGGCAAAGCGAATACCAACCAAAAGCGGCTTGAGGGCTTCCACCAAACCATAGAATCTCCCACAGGGGGATTTGCGACGCATGCTGGACGGGTGATCGCCCTGGTCAATTGTGGGAGCCTGCTCGCGATTGGCCCTCTGCCCCTGTCCCGTTGATGCAAATCAACATGCCATCAAGCCGGCGCCCCTAGACTCGCGACCATGCCAGCCTATCCGGGGAATGCCCGCATGCTCGACGCCCTTCGTTGGGACTCTGACCTAGTCCGCCGCTACGACCTGGCGGGACCACGCTATACCTCCTACCCGACCGCGGCGCAGTTCGGTGGCCAGGTGGGCACCTTTGACCTGCTCCATGCCCTGCGCGAAAGTCGCAAGGCCCTGCGCCCCCTGTCGCTGTATGTGCACGTGCCGTTCTGCGCAAATATTTGCTACTACTGCGCCTGCAACAAAGTCATCACCAAGGACCGTGGTCGTGCCCACACCTACCTGCAGCGCCTGGAACAGGAGATCCAGCTGATCGGCTGCCACCTGGCCCCGGCCCAGCGCGTGGAACAGTTGCACTTGGGCGGTGGCACCCCGACCTTCCTCAACCACGACGAGCTGCGCCAGTTGATGGCGAAGCTGCGCCAGCATCTGAACCTGCTGGACGATGATTCCGGCGACTACGGCATCGAAATCGACCCTCGCGAAGCGGACTGGTCGACCATGGGCCTGCTGCGCGAATTGGGCTTCAATCGGGTCAGCATCGGCGTGCAAGACCTTGACCCGGCCGTGCAACGCGCGGTCAATCGCCTGCAAGGGCTGGACGAGACCCGCGCCGTCATCGAAGCCGCACGAACCCTGCAATTTCGCTCGATCAATATCGACCTGATCTACGGCCTGCCCAAGCAAACCCCGGAGAACTTTGCCCGCACCGTTGAAGAAGTCATCAGCCTGCAACCCGATCGGCTCTCGGTCTTCAACTACGCCCACCTGCCGGAGCGTTTCATGCCCCAGCGGCGGATAAACAGCCAGGACCTGCCCAATTCGATGCAGAAACTGGCGATGCTGCAGGGCACCATCGAGCAACTGACTGCCGCCGGATACCGTTATATCGGCATGGATCACTTCGCCCTGCCCGATGACGAACTGGCGATTGCCCAGGAAGAAACCACCTTGCAACGCAACTTCCAGGGCTACACCACCCACGGTCACTGCGACCTGATTGGCCTGGGGGTCTCGGCCATCAGCCAGATCGGCGATTTGTACTGCCAGAACAGCAGCGACCTGAACCACTACCAGAACACCCTGGCCGACGGCCAGCTGGCGACCGCCCGCGGTTTATTGTGCACGCCTGATGACCGTCTGCGCCGCGCGGTAATCCAGCAGTTGATCTGCCATTGCCACCTGGCCTTCGCCGAGATCGAACGCCGCTTCAACATCGAATTTTGCGAATACTTCGCCAGCCTGTGGCCGCAGTTACAGGCCATGGCCGAGGACGGGCTGATCGAGCTGGACCGCAGCCACATCAGCGTATTGCCCGCCGGACGGCTGCTGGTGCGCTCGGTGTGCATGGTGTTCGACGCCTATCTGGAGCAGCACACTCGACAGCGATTCTCCCGAGTCATCTGAGCGCGACAATTTGACGAGGAAACCGCACTGGCCGGAGGCCCTTCGCTGGGTTACCCTTACGGCTTATGTGTGTTTTCCCACAAGGATTTAAGAAATGTCCGAGCCAGTCAAACAGCGCGCTCACAGCCAGGCCCATTGCAAGGATTGCAGCCTGGCTCCCCTCTGCCTGCCACTTTCGCTGAATCTGGAGGACATGGACGCGCTGGACGAAATCGTTAAACGGGGCCGCCCGTTGAAGAAAGGTGAATTCCTGTTTCGCCAGGGCGACACTTTCGATTCCGTCTACGCGGTCCGCTCGGGCGCCTTGAAGACCTTCAACCTGAGCGACGGTGGTGAGGAGCAACTCACCGGCTTCCACCTGCCCAGCGAACTGGTAGGCCTTTCCGGCATGGACACCGAGACCCATCCGGTCTCGGCCCAGGCCCTGGAAACCACGTCGGTGTGTGAAATTCCCTTCGAGCGTCTCGACGAACTGGCGCTGCAACTGCCACAGCTGCGCCGCCAACTGATGCGGGTGATGAGCCGGGAGATCCGCGACGACCAGCAAATGATGTTGCTGCTCTCGAAAAAAACCGCCGATGAGCGCATCGCCACGTTCCTGGTCAACCTCTCCGCACGCTTTCGCGCCCGCGGGTTCTCGGCCAACCAGTTCCGCCTGAGCATGTCGCGCAACGAAATCGGCAATTACCTGGGCCTGGCGGTGGAAACCGTGTCCCGCGTGTTTACCCGCTTCCAGCAGAATGAGTTGATCGCCGCCGAAGGCAAGGAAATCCACATCCTCGACCCGATCCAGCTCTGCGCCCTGGCCGGCGGCTCGATCGACGGCTGATGGACGAGCGCGGCTGAGGGATTGCCCCGGCCGCGCTATACTGCCGCGTTTGTAGCCCAGCCAGGACAACTCCCCGATGGTCTTTGACTCCTTCGACATCAAATCCCTGATCCGCCCCGTGATCGATTTCCCCAAGCCGGGCGTGATCTTTCGCGACATCACCCCGCTGTTCCAATCTCCGACCGCGCTGCGGTTGGTGATGGACAGTTTCGCCCACCGCTATGTCGAGGCCGAATTCACCCACATCGGGGCGATGGATGCGCGGGGCTTCCTGATCGGCTCGATCCTGGCCTATCAATTGAACAAGCCGCTGGTACTGTTCCGCAAGCAAGGCAAACTGCCGGCGGACGTGCTGGCCGAGGGTTACCAGACCGAGTACGGCGAAGCCTTCCTCGAAGTGCACACCGACAGCCTGTGCGAGGGTGACTCGGTGGTGATGTTCGATGACCTGATCGCCACCGGCGGCACGCTGATCGCCGCCGCCAATTTGATCCGCCGCATGGGCGCCAAGGTCCACGAAGCCGCGGCGATCATTGACTTGCCGGAACTGCTAGGGTCGCAGCGCCTGGAAGACATGGGCATCCCGACGTTCTGCCTGACGCAGTTTTCGCTGAGCGAACGGTAACCGGACCTGTGGGAGCGGGCTTGCTCGCGAATGCGGTGTGTCAGCCAGAAAGTCGTTAACTGGTCCACCGCCTTCGCGAGCAAGCCCGCTCCCACATGTTTTTTTTCGGTGGCAGTCAGAGAGTAATCGGCTTGCGCCCGGCAAACGAGTGCGCCAGCGTCCCGCCGTCCACCAACTCCAACTCGCCGCCCAGTGGCACGCCATGGGCGATGCGCGAAGCGACCAGGCCTTTGTCGCTCAGCAGTTGGGCGATGTAATGGGCGGTGGCTTCACCCTCGACCGTCGGGTTGGTGGCAAGGATCACCTCGGTGAAGGTGCCCGCCTCTTCGATCCGAGCGATCAGCTGTGGAATACCGATGGCCTCCGGCCCCAGGCCGTCAAGTGGCGATAAATGGCCCTTGAGCACGAAGTAACGACCGCGAAAACCAGTCTGCTCCACCGCATACACATCCATCGGCCCTTCTACGACGCATAGCAAGGTGTCGTCGCGCCGTGAGTCGGCGCATTGCGGGCAGAGATCGTCTTCGGTGAGGGTGCGGCATAGACGGCAATGTCCCACGCCCTCCATGGCCTGGCTCAGCGCTTGGGCCAGGCGCGAACCACCGCTGCGATCGCGCTCCAGCAACTGCAAGGCCATGCGCTGGGCAGTTTTCTGACCGACGCCCGGCAAGGTTCGCAGGGCGTCGATCAGTTGGCGAATCAAAGGGCTGAAGCTCATGGAGGAAATGTCCGACATAACAACGAGACGCGGTTTATACCCGCGCCTCTGATTAGCGTCAAATACTCAATCCTGCGCAACCCGCACCACCAACTTGCCGAAGTTGCGCCCTTCGAGCAGACCGATAAAGGCCTGTGGCGCATTCTCAAGGCCATCGACCACGTCTTCGCGGAATTTGACCTTGCCATCACGCACCCAGGACGCCATGGCACTGATGAATTCCGGCTGACGATCACCGTAGTCATCAAACACGATGAAGCCCTGGATCCGTACGCGCTTGGTCAACAACGTGCGCTGCAATGCCGGCAAGCGATCCGGGCCGCTCGGCGCCTGATGTTCGTTGTAGGACGCGATCAGGCCACACAGCGGGATGCGTGCCTTGGCGTTGAGCAGCGGGACAACGGCATCGAAGACCTTGCCTCCGACATTTTCATAATAGATATCGATGCCCTTGTCACAGGCCCGCGCCAGATCATCGGCGAACTGCTCGCTCTTGTGATCGACACAGGCGTCGAACCCGAGCTCCTCGACCACGTATTTGCACTTCTCGCTGCCGCCCGCCACGCCAACCACCCGCAAGCCCTTGAGCTTCGCCACCTGGCCGACCACCGAACCCACGGCGCCCGAGGCCGCCGCGACCACCAGGGTTTCCCCGGCCTTGGGTTGGCCGATGTCCATCAAGCCCATATAGGCGGTCATGCCCGGCATGCCCAGCACCCCCAGGGCCATCGACGGGCTGGGTAGCCCCGACGGAATCGGGATCACGTTCCGCCCGTCGCTGATGCTGTGGCTCTGCCAACCCGTGGCACCCACCACCAGGTCGCCCTCCTGGAATTTCGGATGCGTCGAACGCTCTACGCGACTGACAGCGCCACCGGTCATCACCTCATCGATTTCTACCGGAGCGGCGTAGGACGGTGCGTCGCTCATGCGCCCACGCATATACGGATCCAGGGACAGGAACAGGGTCTTGAGCAGGATCTGCCCTTGCGCCAGATCCGGCAGGGTCACCTGCTCAAGGCGAAAATTGTCCGCAGTGGGTGCGCCTTTGGGGCGCGAGGCGAGGACGATGCGCTGGTTGGTGGTCGATGCGTGTGACATGGAAGCGTCTCCTTGATCGTTGATGGGACGTATAGGGAGCAGACCATTGCCCGGGGTTTGGGGTTCGATGTTTGTCCAGGCAGACCGCGGCGCCTGCATCGCGAGCAAGCTCGCTCCCACAGAGGGCTTCGTCACCTACAGAACCTGCATCAGCAGCGAATCCCCTGTGGGAGCGAGCTTGCTCGCGATAGAGGTCGGACAGACCACACAATCCCCAGGGCAGAAACAAAAATGCCAGGCGCGATGCCTGGCATTGTGTGTAGCCCATCCCGACCGGGATGGCGAATCAGAACGGCAGTTTCATGCCCGGTGGCAGTTGCATGCCGGCGGTCATGCCGGACATCTTGTCCTGGCTGTTGGCTTCGATCTTGCGCACCGCGTCGTTGACGGCGGCGGCGAACAGGGCTTCGAGCATTTCCTTGTCGTCTTCGCTCAGGCCTTCGACCACGCTTGGGTCGATGCTGACGCGCTTGATGTCATGACGGCCGGTCATGACCACGGTCACCATGTCGCCGCCGGACTTGCCGGTGACTTCGGCGTTGGCCAGTTCTTCCTGCATCTTGGCCATTTTTTCCTGCATCTGCTGCGCCTGCTTCATCAGGCCGGCCATGCCACCTTTCATCATGGGAATCACCTCGAAAGTACTTGGATAAACATCGCGCCCGGCCCATACGGCCCGGCGCTTTCAGTTATGAGCCCTGGGTGACCGGGGCCTCGACAGGTTCGATAGTATCGTGCCGGACCACCGCACCGAACTGTTGCATCATCTGCTGGATGAACGGATCACTGTGGATCGACTCCTCTGCTTCGCGCTGACGGTCGGCACGGCGGCGGAAGGCGGCCTGGGCCGGAGTCTCCTGTTCAGGCTTGATCAGCTCGATGCTCAGGGTCAGGGTGCGCTGGTGGTACTGGTTCAGCGCATCGTTCAGGCGACGCTGCTGGGTCGCGTTGAACAGCGCGCTGTGGGCCGGGTCCAGGTGCAACAGCCAGTGATCGCCTTCCACGGAGATCAACGTACAGTTGGCCGCAATGCTGCCGGTCATGCCGGTGATCGGCAGCTTCGGGAACAATTCCAGCCATTGCAGGGCCAACCCGGTGGCCGGCATTGCCGCCGGTTCCGGCTCGGGCTCAGGTGCCGGCTCGGCGGCGTGCTCGCTGGCCAGATCGTCCAGGTAGCTGTAGGCCGAATCCATGTCCGGCTCGATGTAGTCCTCGTCCAGTGGCGGCTCGTCGTCCAGATCCATACCCGGCGTGGCGTGGTCGACGTCGGCCACCGTTGGCTCGGGCACTGGCGCGGCAACCCACTGCGGCGCATCGGGCACCACGCTGTCAGGCGTGGGCAGCGGCATCGGCGGCAATTCGGGTTGCTCGGCAATGGTTTCCAGTACCGGCTCCACGGCCGGCTGCTGGATAACCTCGGGCTCGACCGGGTCGTTCCAGGGCAGATCGATGACCTCTGCGGCGACAGGCTCGGGGACTGTCTCGACGACCGGTTCGGGCGCAAGCTCCGGCTCAGGCGTCGCAACGACAGGCGCCGGTGCGGGCGCTATCGGAGCCGGAGCCACTGCCGACGCAACCACCGGCGCGGCAGCCACTGGCTTGGCGGAATCAGCTGTGGCCTGGCTGATCCCCACTGGCTTTAGCGCCTGCCTCGGCGCGTCCGCCGTGTCGGCCGGTCGGAACGCCAGCATGCGCAGCAGGACCATTTCGAAACCGCCCCGCGGATCCGGCGCCAGGGGCAGGTCGCGGCGGCCGATCAGGCCCATCTGGTAGTAGAACTGCACGTCTTCGGCCGGTAGCGCCTGGGCCAGGGCCAACACTCGGTCGCGGTCGCCATGGCCGTTGTCGACACCCTCCGGCAAGGCCTGGGCGATGGCGACCCGGTGCAGCACGTTGAGGATTTCCGAAAGCACGCCATTCCAGTCCGGGCCCTGTTCGGCCAAGTGCCGCACGGCTTCGAGCAAGGCCTTGGCGTCGCCTTCGATCAGTGCATGCAACACGTCATAGACCTGGCCGTGGTCCAGGGTGCCGAGCATCGCTCGCACATCGGCGGCCATGACCTTGCCTTCACCGAAGGCAATGGCCTGGTCGGTCAGGCTCATGGCGTCGCGCATCGAACCATCGGCGGCGCGGCCCAGCAGCCACAGCGCGTCGTCTTCGAACGGGACGTTCTCGACACCCAGCACATGGGTCAGGTGCTCCACGACCCGCTCCGGCGTCATGTTCTTCAAGGAGAACTGCAGGCAGCGCGACAAAATGGTTGCCGGAAGTTTCTGCGGGTCGGTGGTCGCCAGGATGAACTTGACGTAGGGCGGCGGTTCTTCGAGGGTCTTGAGCAGCGCATTGAAGGAATGGCTGGAGAGCATGTGCACTTCGTCGATCAGGTAGACCTTGAAGCGCCCACGGCTCGGCGCGTACTGCACGTTATCGAGCAATTCGCGGGTGTCTTCGACCTTGGTGCGGCTGGCGGCGTCGATCTCGATCAGGTCGACGAAGCGGCCTTCATCGATTTCCCGGCAGACCGAACATTCGCCGCACGGGGACGAGGTGATACCGGTTTCACAGTTCAGGCACTTGGCGATAATGCGCGCGATGGTGGTCTTGCCCACGCCGCGAGTACCGGTGAAAAGATACGCATGGTGCAGCCGCTGGCTGTCCAAGGCATTGATCAGAGCCTTGAGCACATGGGTCTGGCCGACCATTTCGCGGAACGAGCGCGGACGCCATTTACGTGCAAGAACCTGATAACTCATCGAAAACCGTCGCCACTGGAAAGCAGAAGCGGCTAATGCTAGCGGAGCAGGGGCGAAATTGCATCCGGTGTGCTCGTCTAATCTGACTAAGATGGATTAGGGATTCGGTTGTCGGCAGGGTTTTGCACAGTCAGGAGAGTCTATGCGTTCGGCCATGGGGGCATTGTTGTTGCTGGGGACAGGTTGTTTTGCCGAATGTTTTGCCGAAGAGGTACCGTTGCGAATCGCCGTGACCGACGGCTGGGCCATGCCGATGGTGCAGATCGAACGGGGCCGGCCTACCCAGGGCATCATCCCTGACATCCTCACCAGCCTGGCGACCCAGGTCGCAATGCCGGCCCAGTTTCATGTCCTGTCCCGCGCGCGGCTGGATGGGGCCATGAAACACGGGGAAGTCGACATGCGCTGTTATGTCAGCCCGGCCTGGGTGAGCGACCGGGACAACTATCTGTGGAGCGGCCCGCTGTTTTTCCAGCGTGACCTGCTGGTAGGCGCCCCAGGCACGCCGTCGAAAGTGGTGCCTGCGATGCTGGGGCAACAGCCCATCGGCACCGTGCTCGGGTATACCTACCCGACCTTGCAGCCTCTGTTCGAGAACGGCCAGCTGCGGCGCAACGATGCCCGTAGCCAGGAGCAGGTACTGGCGAAATTGCTGGCCGCCCGCTATCGCTATGGCGTGACCAATCAATGGGCACTGGACTGGTTCAACCAGCGGCATACCGCCGACCAACAACTGCATGAGGTGGCTGTCCTGCAGGAACAGGAGCTGGGCTGCTACGTGCGCAACGACCCGAAGATCCCGGCGCAGCGCATTTTGCGAACGTTGTCCGACATGAAGTCATCGGGGGAAATCGACGCGATCATCCAGCTCTACACCGGTCGCAATGCCGATTCCGGGACCGGCGCCCGCTCTCCCTGAACAACCACGCGTTGTTGCCACTGCGGCGGCGCAACGTACCCGGCGACCCAGCCAGGCACTTGCTCGGCCGGCATCGGGCGGGCGATGAAATAACCCTGGGCGACCTCGCAGCCGAGGCGCAGCAGCAGCTGCCCATGCTCCAGGCTATCCAGCCCCTCGGCAACCACCTCCCGGCCAAACGCCCGTGCCAGGCCGATGACGGCTTCGGTCAAGGCCAGGTCATCCTGATCCTCAAGGATATCTCGGACAAAGGTCTTGTCGATCTTGATGGTTTGCGTGCGCAAATGCTTGAGGTCGTTGAGGGAGCAATAGCCGGTGCCGAAGCCACCCAGTGAAAACTCCACGCCCAAGGCCTGGCAGGCTTGCAGGCAGGCGCTGACATGCGCAAGGTTTTCCACGGCGACAGACTCGACGATCTGCAAATCCAGCATGCGCGGCGACACGTCTGGATGGCGTTCCAGCACCTGCTGCAAGCGCGGGACGAAATCGGTGCGCTGAAAATGTCGCACCGAGATATTGATACTCACCGGCCAGCCCTGCCCCACCTGTTGCCAGCGTTGCAACTGGGTCATGACCTGCTCCATGACCCACTCGCCGATCTCGACGATCAGGTCAGTCTCCTCCACCAGCGGAAGGAATTCCCGTGGGGGCACCAGGCCACGCTGCGGGTGGTTCCAACGCAGCAGCGCCTCCAGGCCGACCACAGCGCCGTTGCGCATATTGACCTTGGGCTGGAAATGCAGCCGCAACTCGTTATCGACCAATGCCTGACGGACCCGCTCAACGGATTGGTACGTCGCCCGCACCTCTTTGTCCCGAGAGACATCGAACACATGGAAACGATTGCGACCACTTTGCTTGGCCACGTACATCGCCTGGTCGGCATGGCGCAGCAAGGTCTCGGCGTCCTCATTGTCCCAGGGATACAGCGTGACGCCGATGCTGGCGAAGACCTTGATCCCCTTGCCATCGATGGCATAGGGCATGGAGACGGCAACCAGTACGCGGTTCAATGCGCCATGCAATTCCTCCATCCCGCGCACGTGGCGCAGCACCAGCACGAACTCATCGCCTGCCAGCCGCGCCACCACGTCCTCGCCCCGCACGATGCTGCGCAGGCGTCGGGCTACTTCCACCAACAACCGGTCACCGCTGGCGTGACCATGGCCGTCGTTCACGGCCTTGAAACCGTCAAGGTCAAGCATGCACACCGCCAGGGGAAAGTTTTCCACCCGGGAAAACTCCAGGGCCTGGTCCAGCAGCTCGGACAGGTAAGTGCGATTGGGCAAGCCGGTCAGCACGTCATGCCCGACCCGCCACTGCAACGAGTGCAGCAGTTGGCGCTTTTCGCTGACATCGAAGCGAATCGCCAGATAACGCTCAATGAGCCCAGTGACATCATCAATCACCGGTACCAATGTCGTATCGACCCAGTGCAGTGTCCCGTCCTTGGCACGATTGCAGATCTCGCCTTTCCAGATCTGTCCCAGGGTAATGGTGCGCCACATGGCGCTGAAGAATTCGGTGGGATGCTGGCCTGAATTGAGCAGGCGATGGTTGGCCCCCAGCAGCTCGTCGCGCCGGTAGCCGAAAAGCTGACAGAACTGATCGTTGACGTAAGTGATCCGCCCGTCCAGATCGGTTTCGGAAAAAATCGCGGCGGCGTCCACGGCTCTGCGGTACTTCTTATCCATCGAAGCAGTCATCCATGAGTCAGGCCCATTTGTCGCGCGCGGTTGCTGCCTCCCAGGGGAGGCGGAATCAACAGGGCTCAGACACTTGAAACAGGTAAGGCACGGATCCGGCCGGGTCAGTAGGCAGGCCTGGCTGGGGCCAGGGGCCTTTCATTCATGACAGAACCCAACCTTTTCATCTTTCTGGCGTCTGAAACACGTCACCAAACACCCGTGCCAAAGGCCGATTCTACGAAACACATCACATTTTGCAAAGCAAGGTGATGAATCATGCGGTTGCCTAATGCGAAAATCTATCGTTAAGTTCTTGATTCTAAATGGGAATTGAGCGATGCAAATTTCAAGCTTGGGTACAGCCATCAGACGCTACCGTAAAGTAGCCGGGCTGACTCAGGCTGAACTCGGCGAAAAAACCGGTTTTGACCCCAAAACGATCAGCCGCTTCGAAACCGGCGCCTACATTCCCAGCATCGAAGCCTTGTGCTTGCTCGCCACTGTGCTGCAGGTGCAGATGAAAGCCTTTTTCACCGATATGAGCGATGAAGACGAGCAGCGTGCGTACCTGTTCGATGTCATCCATAAAGCCACGCCGCAGGACCTGGGCAAGCTGATCGCAGCGGTGGATCAGGCGCTGTCCAAGCCCTAGGACCCGACACAAAAAACTGTGGGAGCGAGCCTGCTCCGGGCGGCGATCCGACGATAGCGGTGTATCAGCCAATGTTGATATCTGAGCCGGAACACTGAGACGCAGACGATCAGCGCTCCCCCTTCACCCGATCCACCGCAACCAGCACCAATGAAATCACCACGAACCCCACCAGCACCATCAATGCATTAACCAGTACCTGGGAATAACCCAGCCTGTCCACCTCAATGAAGGGATAGGGGTAGGAGTCGATCAGGTGACCGCGTATCAAGGCATAGATGAAATAGGCCAACGGATAGAGCAGCCACGGCCAGGCATTGCTCCAGTGCAGCCCCTTGGGCACGCAGAACCACCAATAGACGACGAACACGATCGGCATCACGTCGTGCAGCAGCTCGTCGGCCAGCCACTGCAGACCCTGGGGATCCCACACGTTGCGCAAGAGCAGGTTGTAGGCCAGCCCGACCAGAACGATGGCAGCGGCCACGCCGCCCTGGGTCGAGATCCGGAGGAAGAAGCGCCGCAACGCCGAATCTCCCGTCGTTGCGGCATAGGTCAGCACCACCGCCACCAGAATATTAGTCAGTACCGTGAAGTAGCTGAAAAAGATATCCAGCCCGCCCAGCAGGCTCTTCTCGCCCTGCCAGCGCGACATCAGGATCAGGTAGAGCTGGAGCAGCAAGGCAAACCAACCCAGCGCCGCTGCGAACTTCAGAACCGTGCCACCCCTACCTTGCGTTAACACCATGTCGTCGCTCATCACGTTGCTCTCCGGCTACGTGGCAGCTGCGACTGCAAAGCGCCGAGGGATGGGCACTCATGAAACAGGCTGCCTGTTGAGCGAGACCGTAGGAGGGTGCGATATCGAGATCTACTGTCAGAAATGACAGTGCCGATCAACGGTCGTGATCATGCGTTGGCCTTTACACAACTGGATGGGAGTGACAGGCGCGAGCCGTTAGCGGTCCGGCCGACAGGTTTCTATCGCTCGGGCCAACATTTCAAGAATTTTTTGAGAAATACTCACCGAGGACCGATGAGTAAGCGTTATGGAGGCAACCCCACCAGCCACACCCCGGCACACAATGTTCCCGCTGTGGCTGCTTCCTTCCGGATCTGACCAGGTTCACGGGTAATCGTTGCGGGGGGACCGATGGGGTCACCATAACGACGCCCGCCTGACGGCGAGCCGCGCCATTGTACCTATCTGACAAGAAGTTACAACCGTTCGTGACGGATTAAAAAACCGAAGATGTTCAAGCACTTGCCATGGGAGCAAGACGGATCGAGCAGGGACGGAGCACGCCGCCCCCTCCCTCTGCCCCCATGGCGAACAAATGATGCGCAAAGTCACTTCGCCGGCACTACCGCCCCATCAAGACGAAGTATTACAAACTACTATCGGACAAAATGGACCATAGGCGCCAGTGGTCGCCTGGGCCCGGACCTGGACATTGAACGAAACCGGTCGGGCGCCGCCACTGACGCTTATCTCATGGCGATACCAACCACGACTGTCCGATCGCACCGTCGTTGCGGGGACAGACTGCACCTGCCCCGTCGCCACCGCCGATACCCGGAACGTGTGAGCGGCGATCTGTTCAGGCCGGACATTATCCGGGATCTGCCAGGCCAGTATGATTGTGTAGCGAGTTTGTCCTGCCTGGGAAAGGCGGCGCGGGGCATTGGGAATTACTGACGTTCTATCAACTTCTTCGTGTTCCATAATATCTTCCTTAATAAGTTGGCCATCATCCATGGCGGCCTCATGGTAAAGGAAAAGCTCAAACACGAAATGCAATCAAACAAACCGAATCACTTCACTTAGAAGCGAGTGGTAGGAACACCCAACTATCGGACCGGCTGCCGGAAAATTACAGCAACACCTCATCCGCCCGACCACCCTCTTCCTGAATCACCAAGTGAATGAAATGCAGCTTGGTGATGACCGCCGCCGGCAAGACAAACGGATAGAAGTCCGGCTGGCCCATGCTGCGGGACAGTTCGTTGAGCATCCCGGCCAGTTCGATCCAGGCGTTGACGAATGACAGGAACGCCGTGCCACCTGCGTGCTCCGGATCGAAGAGGGTCTGGGGTGGAAACGGCTGGTAGTCGAAATCCATTTCCCGAGCGCTCATGCCGAAGCCCAGGGCGGTATCCACCGCATCCATCATGTGCAGGTAGTGCGCCCAGGTTTCCGCCCAGTCTTCCCAAGGGTGCATGGTGGCGTAGGCGCTGACGTAGTGGGTTTGCCAATCCAGTGGGGCGCCTTGCTGGTAGTGGCGTTCCAGGGCTTCGGAATAACTGGCGCGCTCGTCGCCGAACAAGCCACGAAACGCGTCCAGCCAATGGCTGTCGGCGATCAGCCGATCCCAATAGTAGTGCCCCACCTCATGCCGAAAATGTCCGAGCAAGGTGCGATACGGCTCGCGCATCTGCTGGCGCACGTGCTCGCGGTGGGCATCGTCGGCTTCCTTGATGTCCAGGGTGATCAGCCCACTGGCATGGCCCGTGGTCGGCGGTTTGCCATCGGGGTCGACACCGATGAAGTCGAAGGCCAGGCCGGTGTCTTCATCGACGGTTTTCGGGATGACTGGCAGCCCCAGGGTAATCAATTGCGCCACCAGCCGACGCTTGGCGGTTTCGACCTTGCGCCAGCGTTCAGGATTTTCCGGGACCGACAGGTCGGGAATGGTGCGGTTCAGGCGACAGGCGATGCACAGGGTATCGTGCTCGTTGGCCGGCAGCAGCCAGTTGCACGCCGCCGGCATGTCGAGGTTGGCGCAGCGGCGAAACAGTCCGGCCTGGGGATCTACGTCCAATGTCCAAGTGCCGGGTTGCTCGCCCGGTTGCAGCGACGACAGGCGACTTTCTTCCGGCTGATAGCCCAGCACCGCCAGGCAGGCCAGGCACTGGCTGTTGCGAAAAAACAAAGACTGGCCGCAGCGACACGGCCAGACCTTGCTATTACGCGAACGATCGCCCAGGAAAGGGGCGGCGATGCGCGAACTCAGTTGTTCGAAGAAGCGGTACATGGCGATCTCTCCCTGGAGCCTGCAAGACTAGATCATTGCCACGCCTCGTTCGTTCCCACCCGCTGCGTCGGCGGCGCTGGTAAACCGTGGCGAGGGAGCTTGCTCCCGCTCGGCGGCGCAGCCGTCGTAAAACCGGTTGGCGCGGTATGCCTGGATATATGCGCAGTCCCGATTGGGGCGGCTGCGCCACCCAGCGGGAGCAAGCTTCCTCGCCACGAGCAGCCGTGAGGAGCCCTGAGCAGCCCAAGGAAATGTCGCGCCTAGACCGTTATGCCATGCCGGCTCAAGAACGCGACGAACGCCTCTTCATCCAACACCTTGACCCCCAGCTCGTTGGCCTTGGTCAGCTTCGAGCCCGCGCCTGGCCCAGCCACTACACAGTGGGTCTTCGCCGACACGGATCCGGCAACCTTGGCCCCGAGGCTTTCCAGTTTGTCCTTGGCGATATCGCGGCTCATCAGTTCCAGCGTCCCGGTCAGTACCCAGGTGTGCCCGGCCTCGGGCAGGCCTTCGACGACTTTTTTCTCGCTCTGCCAGTGCATGCCGAAATCCCGCAGCTGTTGCTCTGCGGCCTCGGCCTGCTGGCGGTTGGCCTCGACGGCGAAGAATTCGCGTACGGCGTTGGCCTGTTTCTCCGGCAGCGCCTGGCGCATGTCCAGCCAGTCGGCATTCATGACCGCTTCGAGTGAGCCGAACTTGTCCGCCAGCTTCTGCGCCCCACCCGGTCCGACCGAAGGAATGTCCAGCTTGTCGAGGAAACCGCCCAGGGTGGTGCTGGCAGCGAATTCGGCGCCCAGCTCGCCCTGGTCCTGAATCTTCAGGCCGTGGCGCAGCAGGTCCTTGATCACCTGACGGTTATGCGGATCCTCAAAGAAACTGTGGATCTCATGGGCCACTTCCAGGCCGACGTCCGGCAAGTAAGTGAGCACTTGCGGCAACGCTGCCTGCACCCGTTCCAGCGAACCCAGGGAGCGAGCCAGGACCTTGGCGGTTTCCTCGCCGACATCCGGGATGCCCAAGGCATAGATAAAGCGCGCCAGGCTCGGCTGCTTGCTGTCGACGATGGCCGCCAGCAGGTTCTTGCTCGACAGTTCGGCGAAGCCCTCCAGGTCGACCACCTGTTCGAAGGTCAGGGCGTACAGATCGGCAGGCGAGCCCACCAGTCCCTCGTCGACCAACTGCTCGACGCTCTTCTCGCCCAGCCCCTCGATGTCCATGGCCCGGCGCGAGACGAAGTGAATAATCGCCTGCTTGAGCTGCGCACCGCAGGCCAGCCGGCCGACGCAGCGGTACACTGCGCCTTCGCTGACTGTCTCGCGGCCCTTGCTGCGCTTGATCAGTTGCGTGCGCTCCACATGGGAGCCACAGACCGGGCACTGCTGCGGCACGTGCACGGCCCGTGCGTTTTCCGGACGGCGTTCGGTGACCACCTGCACCACTTGCGGGATCACATCCCCGGCGCGGCGGATGATCACCGTGTCGCCGATCATCAGCCCCAGGCGCGCCACTTCGTCCATATTGTGCAGCGTGGCGTTGGCCACGGTCACCCCGGCGACTTTCACCGGCTTGAGGCGCGCCACGGGCGTGACCGCACCGGTACGACCGACCTGGAACTCGACGTCCAGCAACTCGGTGAGCTCTTCGGTGGCCGGGAATTTATGGGCGATGGCCCAGCGCGGCTCCCGGGCGCGGAAACCCAGTTCGCGCTGGAAGGCGATGCTGTTGACCTTGAACACCACGCCGTCGATCTCATAGGGCAGCGCGTTGCGCCGCTCGCCGATGTCGCGGTAGTAATCCAGGCACTCGTCGATGCCATGGGCCAGCTTCAGTTCGCGGCTGATGGGCATGCCCCAGGCCTTGAGCTGCTTGAGATTGCCAATGTGCGTATCGGCAATGTCCGCCGTGACCTGGCCAATGCCGTAGCAGCAGAATTCCAACGGTCGGTTGGCGGTGATCCGCGAATCCAGCTGGCGCAGGCTGCCGGCGGCCGCGTTGCGCGGGTTGGCGAAGGTCTTGCCGCCCACCTCCAACTGCGTGGCGTTGAGACGCTCGAAGCCGGCCTTGGACATGTACACCTCGCCACGCACCTCCAATAGCGGCGGCCAGCCGCTGCCCTGGAGCTTGAGGGGGATATTGCGCACGGTGCGCACGTTGACACTGATGTCTTCGCCGGTGGTCCCGTCACCGCGCGTGGCACCGCGCACCAGCAGGCCGTCCTGGTACAACAGGCTCACCGCCAGGCCATCCAGCTTGGGCTCGCAGCTGTACTCCACCGCCGCGCCGCCGCCCAGCAGGTCGCCCACCGGCAGGTCGAGGCCTTCGGTCACCCGACGGTCAAACTCGCGCATCGTGGTTTCGTCGAAGGCATTGCCCAGGCTGAGCATCGGAATCTCATGGCGCACCTGGCTGAACGCCGACAGCGCCACGCTACCGACCCGCTGGGTCGGCGAATCGCTGGTCACCAGGTCGGGATGCTGCTCTTCCAGGGCCTTGAGTTCGTGGAACAAGCGGTCGTACTCGGCGTCCGGGATACTCGGTTCATCGAGGACATGGTAGCGGTAGTTGTGCTGATCCAGCTCTGTGCGCAGCGCCAGGATACGGGTTTCGACGGCATTCATGGGTGTTCTCTCATAAAGCAAAAGAGCAGCCGAGGCTGCTCATTTTTCTAATTTCATCGGCAAGTCGAACCTGTACCGGCCGAATGCAGAACCTGTGGCGAGGGGATTTATCCCCGCGGGGCTGCGAAGCAGCCCTTAAAACCAAGCGCCCTGGCTTCCCAGGCTAATTGAATGGATGGCTTTGGGACTGCTGCGCAGTCCAGCGGGGATAAATCCCCTCGCCACAAAAGCTCCTCGCCTGTTGACAGAATCAGCGCTTCTGGGTCAGTGCTCGGCGCTCGAATTCAACGATGCGCTGGCGGTAATGCTCGATGGTCTGGGCGGTCAGTACACTGCGCTGATCGTCTTTCAGTTCGCCGTTGAGTTCCTGGGACAGTTTGCGCGCCGCAGCCACCATCACGTCGAAGGCCTGCTTGGGATGACGCGGACCGGGCAGGCCGAGGAAGAAGCTCACCGCCGGGGTGCTGAAATGATCGATGTCGTCCAGGTCAAACACGCCAGGCTTGACGGCGTTGGCCATGGAAAACAGCACCTCGCCATTACCGGCCATGCTTTCGTGACGATGGAAAATATCCATTTCGCCGAAGCGCAGGCCGCTTTCCAGGATGTTCTGCAGCAATGCCGGGCCCTTGAAGCCGGCCGGGTCGCGGCAGATCACGCTGATCACCAGCACTTCTTCGGCCTGGGCCTGATCCTTGTCGGCACTCGAGGTTTTATTCTCGTCCGGGAAATCATCGTCACGGCTGCTGAAGCTCGGGCCGCCGTCGAGGTCCAGGTTCAGATTGAGGTCGCCCTGGGACGGCTCGCTGCCGCGCTTGCCGCGTTTGGAGCTCGACTCGCGAGGCTCGCGCACCGGCGCGCTCATCGACGGCAGGTCGTGCTCGTCCAACTGCGGCTCCTTGTGGGTGTCCAGCACCCGGGGCGGGCCCAGCAGTTCGGCGTTGCCCTCGTCATCCGGCAGGTTCGACAGGCTGCGATCAAGGCGAAACTTGAGTTTGCCCTTGCCGCCGCGCATGCGACGCCAGCCATCGAAAAGAATACCGGCAATGACAATGATGCCGATGACGATCAGCCACTCGCGCAGACCGATTTCCATGTAATCCAGTGCCTCTATAAAAATGCTGAAAAATAAGGGGCTTAGCTAATTGCAAACCGCTTTAAAACGTGGCGCCAACTCTATGTTCTGAATGGCCTTTTGCCCACGCACACGAAAAATTGACATTAAACTAGCACGACACACAGCTACAAGCTATATAACAGCAGCTTCAAGCTGAAGCCGCACCGCTCGCAGCTCGCCACTTGAAGCTTGCAGCTCGCTGCTAGGCGTCCACCATCGCCATCGCCTCCTCCACATCCACCGCCACCAGTCGCGAGCAGCCCGGCTCATGCATGGTCACGCCCATCAACTGATCGGCCATTTCCATGGCGATCTTGTTGTGGGTGATATAGATGAACTGCACCGTTTCGGACATTTCCTTCACCAGCCGTGCGTAACGGCCTACGTTGGCGTCGTCCAGTGGTGCATCGACTTCGTCGAGCATGCAGAACGGCGCCGGGTTCAACTTGAAGATGGCGAACACCAGGGCCAGGGCCGTCAGTGCCTTCTCGCCACCGGAGAGCAAATGAATGGTGCTGTTCTTCTTGCCAGGAGGACGCGCCATGATGGTCACCCCTGTATCGAGTAAATCTTCGCCTGTCAGTTCCAAGTAAGCGCTGCCGCCGCCAAAAACTTTCGGGAAAAGTGCCTGCAAACCACCATTGATCTGATCAAAGGTATCCTTGAAGCGGTTGCGGGTTTCCTTGTCGATCTTGCGGATCACATTTTCCAGGGTCTCCAGCGCTTCCACCAGATCATCGTTCTGAGCGTCCAGGTAGCGCTTGCGCTCGGACTGCTGCTGGTACTCGTCGATGGCCGCCAGGTTGATTGCGCCCAGGCGCTGGATGCGCTGGGCAATACGCTCCAGTTCGTCCTCGGCGTCTTTCTCATTCGCTCCGGCCACCAAGGTAGCGAGCACGCCATTGAGGTCGTAGCCGTCTTCCAGCAACTGGTCCTGCAAGGCTTTGCGGCGCACCGTCAGCGCCTGCCACTCCATGCGCTGCTGTTCCATCTGGCCACGAATCAGTTGCGATTGCTGCTCGGCCTGGCTGCGGCGCTTTTCGGCGTCGCGCAGTTCGCGGTCGGCATCTTCCAGGGCAATCTGCGCCGTCTTGAGTTCTTCGTCGACGCTCATGCGCTTATCGAGCAGCTCTTCGAGCTTGAGGCGCAGCTCCTCCAGCGGTGCTTCGCCCTCCTCCAGATTGAGGCTCAACTGTTCGCGTTTTTCGGTCAGGCGCTCGGACTGCATTTCCAGTCGCTCCAGCGCCTGGCGCGTGGAATCGTACTGCGCCTTGAGCGAGCCCAGGCGCACCGCCAACTGATGGGCATGGTCCTTGTGCTGCCGGGCCTCCTGGCGCACCCGGTCGAGACGCTCACGCAGGCTGTCGCGCTGGGCCAGCAGCAGCTCGCGCTGTTCGGTGTCCAGCGCCATGGCGTCGAGGGCTTCCTGCAATTGCAGGCGCGCCTCGCCGATCTGTTCGTGCTCCAGCGCTCGTTGTTCGCCCAACTCGGCGATTTCTTCGTCGAGGCGCGTACGGCGCAGTGCCAATTGCTCGACCTTGGCCTTGCCAGCCGACAACTGCGCCTTGAGTTCGCCTTGCTGGCGCGCTTCGTCCTGCAGCAGACGACGCAAGTGCTCGCGGCCGTTCTCCTGTTGACGCTGTTGCGCCCGCAGGTTCTGCAATTCGGTTTCCAGGGCTTCGACGCTGGCCTCGCGCTCCTCGCGCTCGGCGCTCAAACGCTGGATCTCCTGGCCACGGGCGAGCATGCCACTTTCGGCCTCGCTGGCCCGGCGCACCCGCAGGAAATGCCGGCCGACCCAGTAGCCGTCACGGCTGATCAGGCTTTCACCCGCCGCCAGTTGCCCGCGCAAGGCCAGCGCCTGTTCGAGACTTTCTACCGGCTTGACCTGCCCCAGCCACGGCGACAGATCGACCTGGGCCTCGACCTTGTCCAGCAGGCTGCCCGGCATTCGCAGGCCATCGCCCGCCGGGCTGAGCAGACGCAGGTCACCCTGGGCGAAGCCCGACAGATCGAAGCCGGCGAAGTCCTCCACCAGCACCGCTTGCAGGTCGGCCCCCAGCACGGTTTCCACCGCCAGTTCCCAACCGGTATCGACTTTCAGGCCTTCGGCCAGCCGCGGACGCTCGGCCAACTGCTGGTCCCGCAGCCATTCGGCAGTGCCGGTGCCCGGGTCCAGTGCCGCCTGTTGCAAGGCCTCCAGCGAAGCCAGACGCCCATTGAGCCGCTGCAATTCGCCCTGGGCCTGCTGCTGATTGTGCAAAGCTGCTTGCAAGGCCTGGCGCAACTGCTCCAGGCGTTCAACCTGGGCGTCTTCACTGGCCTGCAAGTCTTCGAGCGTGGCTTCGCTGGCCGCCAGTTGCTCGCTCAAGTCGAGAATCGCCGCGTCTTCCGGATCCGCAGCCAGCAAAGCGCGCTCTTCGGCCAGACGCCGTTGGCGCTCGGCCAGGCGTTCCATGCTGGTTTCCAACTGCTGGATACGCGACTGCTGGACTTCAGCCTGGCGCCGCGGCTCGGCCGAGGTCAGGTTGAAACTGTCCCATTGTTCTTGCCAGCCATGCATGGTCAGCTCGGCTTCTTCCAGGGCCGCGGCGGCCTCTTCGGCAGCGGCGCTGGTAATTTCCTGCTCCGGCGTGAGCCTTTCCAGCTCTTCGCCAAGCGTCAGCATCAGCGTGCGGTCATGACCCAGGTGGGATTCGGTTTCCAGGCGCGCCCGTTCGGCTTCCTTCAGATCGTCCTGCAACTGGCGCAAGCGCTGTTGCCCGTGCTGGATGCTCTGCTCGACCCGGGCGATGTCGCCGCCCACAGAATAGAAACGTCCCTGCACCAGATTGAAGCGTTCGGACAGATCATGGTGCCCATCGCGCAAGCGCTCGATGGCGGCGTCGGCATTGCGTTGCTCGGCCACCAGGGCTTCGAAGCTGACCTCCTGGTTCCCGATGATCGCCTCGCGCTGGCCGACCTGCTCGTTCAGCGCCTGCCAACGCAGGGCCGAGAGCTGGGCCTTGAGCTGGCGCTCCTCGGCCTTGTATTCCTGATACTTCTTCGCGGACTCGGCCTGACGGTGCAGGCGCTCAAGCTGGCGCTCGAGCTCTTCGCGCAGGTCGGTCAGGCGGGCGAGGTTTTCGTGGGTGCGGCGGATACGGTTTTCCGTTTCACGGCGCCGCTCCTTGTATTTGGAGATACCGGCGGCTTCTTCGATGAAGTTGCGCAGGTCTTCGGGCTTGGCCTCGATCAGCTTGGAGATCATGCCCTGCTCGATGATCGAGTAGCTGCGCGGGCCGAGGCCGGTGCCGAGGAAAATATCGGTGATGTCGCGGCGCCGGCATTTGGCGCCGTTGAGGAAATAGCTGTTCTGGCTGTCGCGGGTAACTTTGCGACGGATGGAAATTTCCGCATAGGCCGCGTATTCCCCGACCAGGGTGCTGTCGGAGTTATCGAACACCAGTTCGATACTGGCCTGGCTCACCGGCTTGCGGCTGGTGGAGCCGTTGAAGATGACGTCGGTCATCGACTCGCCGCGCAGGTTCTTCGCCGAACTTTCGCCCATGACCCAGCGCACGGCGTCGATGATGTTCGACTTGCCGCAACCGTTGGGCCCGACCACCGCCGCCATGTTGCTGGGGAAGTTCACCGTCGTCGGATCGACGAAGGACTTGAACCCCGCCAGCTTGATGCACTTGAGTCGCACGTCAGGCCTTCGTCAGGGCAGAAACCACCAGATCGCAACTGCGCTGGGCGTAGGCCGTCAGCACGCTGCGGATCTGCGGCAAATCACGGGCCAGCACCGCGGCGAGCAAGCGCTGGAACAGCCCGAGGTACTCGTTCATTTCCGCTTTGCGCTGCTCCAGGGCCAGGAAGTAAGCGCGGCTCATGGCCGGTTGCAGATTCTCGACGGTTTCCTGCAAGTACGGGTTATTGGCAAACGGATAGGCGGCGCGCATCACGCTGAAGCTTTCATCGACGAAGGTGCGGATGTCCTGACGCGCATAAGCGTCCTTGAGACGCTGCTGGATCGCCACGAACGGCGCCATGTCGGCGGTTTCACGCCAACCATGGGCCACAGCATTGCCCAGCAGGATGTACAGCTCGCTCATCAACGTGCAGAGGCTGCGCACATTGTGTTCGGTGAGTTCGGTGACGTGGGCGCCACGGCGCGGCAGGATCGCGATCAAGTGGCGTCGCTCCAGGATCAGCAAGGCCTCGCGGACCGAACCGCGGCTGACATTGAGCGCCAGCGTGACTTTTTGCTCCTGGATGCGCTCGCCCGGCTTCATCTCGCCACGAATGATGCGTTCGGCCAGGTGATGGGCGATTTGCTCGGCGAGGCTGTCCGGGGCCTTGAACGTCATGGGTGTCCTTCAAACTCTTCGATTTGCACAAGCGGCGCAGTGTAGCGCACTCGATACGTCATGGCGCAGGGCCTGTACCGGGTTTTTGGCACGATATAAGCAAATTTTACTGACAGGAACCTTGTGGGAGCGGGCTTGCTCGCGAAGAGGCCAGCCCGTGCGCAAGAAATCCTTCGGCAGAACCGCCGCCTTCGCGAGCAAGCCCGCTCCCACAGGGATTTGCGCTTAACTGAAGGTATAGGACATCGCCTGTGGGCCAATACCCGAAACCCGTTGTTCATCGACAACCTGAATTTTCCTGACCTTTAAGTCAGAAATTCATTGACCGAAAAGTCAGACCTGATAAATTCGGTCCACGTCGAACAACAATAATGAGTCTGCGAGGCCTTCCGTGATCCAGTTTTTACTTAACCAGGAACTCCGTAGCGAGCACGCCCTGGACCCGAACCTGACCGTGCTCAATTATTTGCGCGAGCATGTTGGTAAATCCGGCACCAAAGAAGGTTGCGCCAGCGGCGACTGTGGCGCCTGCACGGTGGTGGTGGGGGAACTGCATGCAGACGAAAACGGCCGCGAGCGGATCCGCTATCGCAGCCTGAACTCGTGCCTGACGTTCGTTTCGTCCCTGCACGGCAAGCAGCTGATCACAGTCGAAGACCTCAAGCACCAGGGCCAACTGCACAGCGTCCAGCAGGCGATGGTCGATTGCCACGGTTCGCAATGCGGCTTCTGCACACCCGGCTTTGTCATGTCGCTGTTTGCCCTGCAAAAGAACAGCGAGCAAGCCGACGCTCATAAGGCCCACGAAGCCCTCGCCGGCAACCTGTGCCGCTGCACCGGCTACCGGCCGATCCTCGCCGCCGCCGACCAGGCCTGCTGCGGCAAACAGCCAGACCAGTTCGACGCCCGCGAAGCCCAGACCATCGTCCGCCTCAAAGCCATCGCCCCAACCGAAACCGGCGAACTCAACAGCGGCGACAAACGCTGCCTGGTGCCACTGACCGTGGCCGACCTGGCCGACCTCTACGACGCCTATCCCCAAGCGCGGCTACTGGCCGGCGGCACCGACCTGGCGCTGGAAGTCACTCAGTTGCACCGCACCCTGCCAGTGATGATCTACGTGGGGAATGTCGCCGAGCTCAAGCGCATCGAGCGCTTCGACGATCGCTTGGAAATCGGCGCCGCCACCGCGCTCTCCGACTGCTACGAAGCCCTGAAATCCGAGTACCCGGACTTTGGCGAGCTGCTGCAACGCTTCGCCTCCTTGCAAATCCGCAACCAGGGCACCTTGGGCGGCAATATCGGCAACGCCTCGCCGATTGGCGACTCGCCGCCGCTGCTGATTGCCCTCGGCGCGCAGATCGTGCTGTGCAAGGGCCAGACCCGGCGCACCCTGGCGCTGGAAGACTATTTCATCGACTACCGGGTCACGGCGCGCCAGGAAAGCGAGTTCATCGAGAAGATCATCGTGCCCCGGGCCCGCGCCGAACAGGCGTTCCGCGCCTACAAGGTGTCCAAGCGGCTGGACGACGACATTTCCGCCGTGTGCGCAGCCTTTAATCTGCGGATCGACAACGGTGTGGTCCGCGATGCGCGCGTGGCCTTCGGCGGCATGGCCGCGACGCCCAAGCGCGCCAGCCATTGCGAAGCCGTGCTGATCGGAGCGCCATGGAACGACAGCACCGTGGAACGCGCCTGCGCGGCCCTGGCGGAAGATTTCACGCCGCTGTCGGATTTCCGTGCCAGCAAGGAATACCGCCTGCTCAGCGCCCGCAACCTGTTGCGCAAGTACTTCATCGAACTACAAACGCCGCACATCGAGACTCGGGTGACCGCTTATGTCTAACCATCACGCCGTAGAGAAGACCCAAGTCGAACTGGCCGGGTTGTTTGCCCGCGACCTGACCACCGGCGTGGGCCGCAGCGTCAAGCATGACAGCGCCGCCAAGCATGTATCCGGCGAAGCGCAGTACATCGATGACCGCCTGGAGTTTCCCAACCAGTTGCACGTCTATGCCCGGTTGTCGGACCGCGCCCATGCTCGCATCCTGCGCATCGATACCACGCCGTGCTACGCCTTCGAAGGCGTGCGCATCGCCATCACCCATGCAGACATCCCGGGCCTGAAAGACATCGGCCCGTTGTTGCCGGGGGATCCGCTGCTGGCGATCGACGACGTGCAGTTCGTCGGTCAACCGGTGCTGGCCGTCGCTGCCAAAGACCTGGAAACCGCCCGTAAGGCGGCGATGGCGGCCATCATTGAATATGAAGACCTGGAACCGGTGCTGGACGTCGTCGAAGCGCTGCGCAAGCGGCATTTCGTGCTCGACAGCCACACTCACCAGCGCGGCGATTCGGCCACGGCACTGGCGAGCGCCGAGCATCGGATCCAGGGCTCGCTGCACATCGGCGGCCAGGAGCACTTTTACCTGGAGACTCAGATTTCCTCGGTGATGCCCACCGAAGATGGCGGCATGCTCGTCTACTGCTCGACCCAGAACCCCACCGAAGTGCAAAAGCTGGTGGCCGAGGTACTGGGTGTATCAATGAATAAAGTGGTAGTCGACATGCGCCGCATGGGCGGCGGTTTCGGCGGCAAGGAAACCCAGGCCGCCAGCCCGGCGTGCCTGTGCGCCGTCATCGCGCACCTCACCGGCCAACCGACCAAGATGCGCCTGCCGCGGGTCGAAGACATGCTGATGACCGGCAAGCGCCACCCCTTCTACATCGAATACGACGTGGGTTTCGACAGCAGCGGGCGCCTGCACGGCATCGCCCTGGAACTGGCCGGCAACTGTGGTTGCTCGCCGGATCTGTCGGCTTCGATTGTCGACCGGGCGATGTTCCATGCCGACAACGCCTATTACCTGGGCGACGCGACTATCAACGGTCACCGCTGCAAGACCAACACCGCGTCGAATACCGCCTATCGGGGTTTCGGCGGGCCGCAGGGGATGGTTGCCATCGAAGAAGTCATGGACGCTATCGCCCGGTACCTGGGGCTCGATCCACTGGCGGTGCGCAAAGCCAACTACTACGGCAAGACCGAGCGCAACGTCACCCATTACTACCAGACCGTCGAGCACAACATGCTCGAAGAAATGACCGCTGAACTTGAGGCCAGCAGCCAATACGCCGAGCGCCGCGAAGCGATCCGCCGCTACAACGCAGGCAGCCCGATCCTGAAAAAGGGCCTGGCGCTGACCCCAGTCAAGTTTGGCATCTCGTTCACCGCCAGCTTCCTCAATCAGGCCGGCGCGTTGATCCACGTCTACACCGATGGCAGCATCCACCTGAACCACGGTGGCACCGAAATGGGCCAAGGGCTCAACACCAAGGTCGCACAAGTGGTGGCCGAGGTGTTCCAGGTGGAAATGGACCGAGTGCAGATCACTGCGACCAACACCGACAAGGTGCCGAATACTTCGCCGACCGCCGCCTCCAGCGGCGCCGACCTGAACGGCAAGGCCGCGCAGAATGCTGCCGAAACCATCAAGCAGCGCCTGGTGAAGTTTGCGGCGCGCCAATACAAAGTCAGCGAAGAGGACGTGGAATTCCACAATGGCCATGTGCGGGTGCGCGATCACATCCTGACCTTCGAGGCGCTGGTCCAGCAGGCGTATTTCGCCCAGGTGTCGCTGTCGAGCACCGGCTTCTACAAGACTCCGAAAATCTACTACGACCGCAGCCAGGCCCGTGGTCGGCCGTTCTACTACTACGCCTTTGGCGCGGCCTGCGCCGAGGTGATCGTCGACACCCTCACCGGCGAGTACAAAATGCTGCGCACCGACATCCTCCACGACGTCGGCGCCTCGCTGAACCCGGCCATCGACATCGGCCAGGTCGAAGGCGGCTTCATCCAGGGCATGGGCTGGCTGACCATGGAAGAGCTGGTGTGGAACGACAAGGGCAAGCTGATGACCAACGGCCCGGCCAGCTACAAGATCCCCGCCGTGGCCGACATGCCGCTGGACCTGCGGGTCCGACTGGTGGAGAACCGCAAGAACCCGGAAGACACGGTGTTCCATTCCAAGGCCGTGGGCGAACCGCCGTTCATGCTCGGCATTGCCGCGTGGTGCGCCATCAAGGACGCCGTGGCGAGCCTGGGGGATTACCGGCACCAACCGAAGATCGACGCCCCGGCGACACCGGAGCGGGTGTTGTGGGGGTGTGAGCAGATGCGGGGATTGAAGGTGGTCAAGGCTGCGGAGCCTGAGACTGAAGTGGCTTCGCTCTAGACCGCAGCGTGGCCTTCGCGAGCAAGCCCGCTCCCACAGGGGACCACGATCAAGATGTGGGAGCGGGCTTGCTCGCGAAAGTGCCCGAACAGACAAAAGAGATGTCGAGGTAAACATGTACAAGTGGATCAGCGCCCTCGCCGACCTGCAAACCCGCGGCGAACCCTGCGTGCTGGTGACGATCATCGAAGAACTCGGCTCCACGCCACGCAATGCCGGTTCGAAAATGGTCATCAGCGCCAGCCAGACCTTCGACACCATCGGTGGCGGGCACCTGGAATACAAGGCCATGGAGATCGCCCGGCAAATGCTCGCCAGCGGCCAGCAAAATACCCATCTGGAACGCTTCAGCCTCGGCGCCAGCCTGGGCCAGTGCTGCGGCGGCGTCACGGTGCTGCTGTTCGAACCCATGGGCCAGGTGCAGGCGCAGATTGCCGTGTTCGGCGCCGGGCATGTCGGCCGGGCACTGGTGCCGCTGTTGGCGAGCCTGCCGTGTCGCGTGCGCTGGATCGACTCGCGGGAAAGCGAGTTTCCCGCACAGATGCCCCACGGCGTGCAGAAGATCGTCAGCGAAGAACCATTGGACGAAGTCGATGAACTGCCCGCCGGCAGCTACTGCATCGTCATGACCCACAACCATCAGCTGGACCTGGAACTGAGCGCGGCGATCCTCAAGCGCAACGACTTCGCCTACTTCGGCCTGATCGGCTCGAAAACCAAACGGGTCAAGTTCGAACACCGCCTGCGCGACCGCGGCTTCGACAGCGGCGCCCTGCAACGCATGCGCTGCCCGATGGGCATCAGCGACGTCAAAGGCAAGCTGCCTGTAGAAATCGCCATCTCCATCGCCGGCGAAATCATCGCCACCTATAACGCCGATTTCGGCCAGCACAGCTCACGCGCCGAACCCATTGCCAAGCTGCTGCCGGCCTCACGCCGCAGCCAGCGTTGACACCTCAATTGAGACAAGTTCATGCCCCTGACACGCAAAGCCTACCGCGCCGCCCTGCTCCACAGCCTCGCCGACCCGGCCGAAGTCGGCCTCGAAGCGTCCTATGAATATTTCGAGGACGGTCTGCTGGTGGTGGAAAACGGCCAAATCAGCGCCATCGGCCATGCCCATGACTTGCTGCCGACCCTGGCGGCGGACATCGAAATCAGCCACTACCCGGATTCGCTGATCACCCCCGGTTTCATCGACACGCACATCCACCTGCCCCAGACCGGCATGGTCGGTGCCTACGGCGAGCAACTGCTGGACTGGCTGAACACCTACACCTTCCCCTGCGAAAGCCAGTTCGCCGACCAGGCTCACGCCGACGCCGTGGCCGATATTTTCGTCAAGGAATTGCTGCGCAACGGCACCACCACGGCCCTGGTATTCGGCAGCGTGCACCCGCAATCGGTGAACGCGTTTTTCGAGGTAGCCCAGAAGCTCGACCTGCGGATGATCGCCGGCAAGGTGATGATGGACCGCAACGCCCCGGACTACCTGACCGACACCGCCGAATCCGGCTACACCCAGAGCAAGGCGCTGATCGAGCGCTGGCACGGCAAGGGGCGCCTGCATTACGCCGTGACCCCGCGTTTCGCACCTACCAGTACCCCGGAGCAACTGACCCTGGCGGGTCAACTGCTGAAGGAATACCCGGACCTGTACATGCAGACCCACATCAGTGAAAACCTGCAGGAAGTGCAGTGGGTCAAGGAATTGTTTCCCGAGCGCAAGGGCTATCTGGACGTCTACGACCATTACCAGTTGCTCGGCGAGCGCTCGGTGTTCGCCCACGGCGTGCATCTGTGTGACGACGAATGCGCGCGCCTGGCCGAGACCGGTTCGGCCATCGCCTTCTGCCCGACCTCGAACTTTTTCCTCGGCAGCGGCCTGTTCAACCTGCCGATGGCCGAGAAGCACAAGGTGAACGTCGGGTTGGGCACCGATGTGGGCGGCGGCACCAGCTTTTCGCTGCTGCAGACCCTGAACGAAGCCTATAAGGTCATGCAACTGCAAGGCGCACGGCTGAGCCCGTTCAAGTCGTTGTACCTGGCGACCCTCGGCGGCGCCCGGGCCTTGCGCCTGGAAGACAGGATCGGCACCTTGCAACCGGGCACTGACGCGGATTTCCTGGTGCTGGACTACAACGCCACGCCACTGCTGAGCTATCGCCTCAAGCAGGCACGGGACATTGCCGAGCGGTTGTTTGTGTTGATGACGCTGGGGGATGACCGGACCGTGGCGCAGACTTATGCGGCGGGGCGGTTGGTGCATCAGCGGTAGGTTTTATTGCCTTCTAGATCGCCTTCGCGAGCAAGCCCGCTCCCACAGTTGATCGGTGTATGTCATGAAAACACCGATCAACTGTGGGAGCGGGCTTGCTCGCGAAGGACACGACTCGGTGCCCTTGACTCACCCCATCAAAGCTTGGCCGTCGAACGCCCCGGCTTCTTGCTCTGCAACAAATGCGAAAACACTGCATGCAAATCATCCGACGCGCTTTCTTCGTCGAGGTTGAGCTTGCTGTCGATGTGATCCATGTGATGCATCATCAAATCCACCGCCAGCGTCGCATCGCGGGCCTCGATGGCGTCGATCAATTGGGTGTGTTCGTCATAGGAACAGTGCGAGCGGTTGCCGCTTTCGTACTGGGCGATGATCAGCGAGGTCTGGGACACCAGGCTGCGCTGGAAGCTGATCAACGGCGCGTTCTTCGCCGCTTCGGCCAGCTTGAGATGGAACTCGCCCGACAGGCGGATACCGGCACCGCGGTCGCCACGGGAAAAACTGTCGCGTTCGTCGCTGACCATTTGCCGCAATTCAGCCAGTTGCTCGGCCGTGGCGTGTTGCACCGCCAGTTCGGTGATCGCCCGCTCCACCAGGCGCCGGGCCATGAACACCTGGCGGGCTTCCTCGACGCTCGGGCTGGCGACGACGGCGCCGCGATTGGGCCGCAGCAACACCACGCCCTCATGGGCCAGGCGTGACAGCGCGCGGCGAATGATCGTGCGGCTGACCCCGAAAATCTCCCCCAGTGCCTCTTCACTCAACTTTGTACCGGGCGCCAGGCGTTGTTCGAGGATGGCCTCGAAGATATGCGCGTAGACAATATCGTCCTGGGTTCCGCTGCGTCCGGCTTTGCCTGCACGCGGTTGTTTCTTGAGGGGTTGCAACTGTTCGTTCATGGGCACTCGAGTCGGAAAACTGCGGCGAATTGACCGTGACTGTAATACGGCACAACGGGTCGCTGGCAAGTATCGGGTAAAAAACACCTGGATTGTACACAACCTCTGATGGCAACACGACTGTACGGCTGTTTGCTGACATGGCTGTATTGCAATCGGCTACTGGGTTGAGTTTAGGCTTAAACCCACAAGTGCCCAATCTACAACAAGGATCATCTTCCACCATGACGGAAGTCACGACCACGCCACTTCGCCCGCTCGCCGACACCTCGCCTTCGGCCGTCGTCGCTGGCTTCATTGCGATGATGACCGGCTACACCAGCTCCCTGGTGCTGATGTTCCAGGCCGGGCAGGCGGCGGGGTTGAGCAGCGGGCAGATTTCCTCGTGGATCTGGGCGATTTCCATCGGCATGGCGGTGTGTTCCATTGGCCTGTCGCTGCGCTATCGCACGCCGATTACCATCGCCTGGTCGACGCCCGGCGCGGCGCTGCTGATCACCAGCCTGGGCGGCGTGAGTTATGGCGAGGCGATTGGCGCCTACATCACCTGCGCGGTACTGGTGACCATTTGTGGCCTGACCGGCAGTTTCGAGCGCCTGGTCAAGCGTATCCCGGCATCGTTGGCGGCGGCGTTGCTGGCCGGGATCCTGTTCAAGATCGGCAGCGAGATTTTCGTCGCCGCCCAGCATCGCACCGGCCTGGTGCTGGGGATGTTTTTCACGTACCTGGTCGTCAAGCGTCTGTCACCGCGCTACGCGGTGCTGGGCGCGCTGCTGGTGGGCACGGCGCTGTCGGGATTGTTGGGGTTGCTGGACTTCAGCGACTTTGCCCTGGAAGTCGCCACGCCGGTCTGGACCACGCCACACTTTTCCCTGGCCGCGACCATCAGCATCGGCATCCCGCTGTTCGTGGTGGCAATGACCTCGCAAAACATGCCTGGCATCGCCGTGCTGAGGGCCGATGGCTACAACGTACCGGCCTCGCCGCTGATCACCAGCACCGGTATCGCCTCGCTGCTGCTGGCACCGTTCGGCTCCCATGGCATTAACCTGGCAGCCATCAGCGCGGCGATCTGCACCGGGCCCCATGCCCATGAAGATCGCAACAAACGCTACACGGCGGCGGTATGGTGTGGAGTTTTCTACGGGATCGCCGGGGTGTTTGGCGCAACGCTGGCAGCGCTATTCGCGGCGCTACCCAAGGAGCTGGTGCTGTCCATTGCAGCGTTGGCGCTGTTCGGGTCGATCATCAACGGCTTGAGCATCGCCATGAGCGAAGCCCGGGAACGGGAGGCTGCGCTGATCACCTTCATGGTCACGGCGTCTGGGCTGACGCTGTTTTCCATCGGGTCGGCGTTCTGGGGGATTGTGGCGGGGGTGTTGACCTTGCTGATCCTGAACTGGCGCAAGGCTTAAAAGCTTCGCGAGCGAGCCCGCTCCCACAGGGGTTATGTGAACGACACAAATCCACTGTGGGAGCGGGCTTGCTCGCGAAGGCGGCTTGGCAGTCACCCGATACCCAACAAGCAGACACAAAAAAGCCGGCACCCAAACGGACTGCCGGCTCTGACCATCAAGCCATCACGCCTTGGCGTTGATCGGCTTTTCCGGGTACCACACGTCCATCAGCGGGCTGACTTCAACGCTGGTCAGCTCAGGACGCGCCTTGAGCCAGGCTTCAACGGCTGCGCGCTGTTCTTCGGTCACCGAGCCGCGCTTCTGCAGGCAGACCAGGCCGTAGTCGTCGCCGCCAACATAGCCCAGGCCATTGGCTTCCATGGCTTCTTTGAGGAAAGCGTCGAGGAAAGCGTCAATAGCCTCGTCGGCCAGATCTTCTTTGAAATCCAGGTTCAGTTCGAAACCCAGCTCTTGAAATTCATCCACGCACAGCTTTTTGCGCAGACGCTGGGAACGGTTAGTCGCCATTGGAACAATCCTCATAAGTAATAACGGCCGGCACTTTACCAGTTTGGCGCATCGATTGCCCGACTGATCGGGGGTATCGGGCTACCGTCGGTAAAAAATAGCGCTCCAAGGGCTCAGGCACGGCCCAAGCCGTTGCAGCTTGGGGCATAATGCCGACACTTTCATGACCGTTGAGGGCGTTCATTTTCATGTCCTCGTCTTTTCCCCCTCGCCTGTAGGGTTTTATTTCAGATGATCAAATCTTTGCGTCCATTGCTTCTGGCCAGCCTTCTTCTTCCCCTGGCCCTGCCTGTCCCCACCTACGCCGCCACGATCAACACCGCCCTCTCGCCCAATGTGCAAAAGGCCCTCAAGGCCAGCAAACTGCAGGATGACGCGCTGTCCCTGGTGATGGTGCCGCTCAACGGCCCCGGCACCCCGACCGTGTACAACGCCGACGTCTCGGTAAACCCGGCGTCCACCATGAAACTGGTGACCACCTATGCGGCCCTGGAAATGCTCGGCCCCAATCACCAGTGGAAAACCGAGTTCTACACCGACGGCACCCTCAGCGGCGGGATTCTCAACGGCAACCTGTACCTCAAGGGCGGCGGCGACCCCAAGCTGAACATGGAAAAACTCTGGCTGCTGATGCGTGACCTGCGCGCCAACGGCGTCCAGCAGATCACCGGCGACCTGGTGCTGGACCGCACGTTCTTCATCCAGCCGCAATTGCCCGAGTTCAACGACGACGGTAACGATGAAAACAAACCGTTCCTGGTCAAGCCTGATTCGCTGCTGGTCAACCTCAAGGCCCTGCGTTTCGTCGCCCGCAACGATGGCGGCCGGGTGCTGGTGTCGGTGGAGCCGCCGATTGCCAGCATTCGCATTGACAACCAAGTCAAGGCGGTCAACTCCAAGCAATGCGCCGGCGGTGTGCGCTACAACCCGGTGCCTCAGGCAGACGGCAGCGTGACCGTGACGGTCGGCGGGCAGTTGGGTGACGGTTGCAGCTCCCAGACTTACCTGTCGCTGCTGGACCACGCCACGTATACCGCCGGTGCGGTGCGGGCGATCTGGAAGGAATTGGGCGGCAGCATCCAGGGCAAGGACCGCCTGGCGCCGACCCCGAGCAACGCCAAGGTGCTGGCCCGGGCGTTCTCGCCGGACCTTGCGGAAATCATCCGCGATATCAACAAATACAGTAACAACACCATGGCCCAGCAGCTGTTCCTGAGCCTGGGCGCGCAGTTCCGTAACGAGGCCGACGGCGACGACGCCAAGGCCGCCCAACGGGTGGTGCGCCAATGGTTGGCGAAGAAAGGCATCACCGCGCCGCATCTGGTGATGGAGAACGGCTCGGGCCTGTCCCGCGCCGAACGGGTCAGCGCCCGGGAAATGGCCGCGATGCTGCAAGCCGCCTGGCGCAGCCCGTATGCCGCCGAATACATCAGCTCGATGCCGATCGCCGGTACCGACGGCACCATGCGCAAACGCCTCAAGACCACCGCCATGGCCGGTGAAGCCCACATCAAGACCGGAACCCTTAACACCGTCCGCGCCATCGCCGGCTTCAGCCGCGACATCAACGGCAACACCTGGGCGGTGGTGGCGATCCTCAACGATCCGAAGCCATGGGGCGCTTCATCGGTACTGGACCAGGTACTGCTGGACCTGTACCGCCAGCCGAAACTCCCACAGACGGCTTCGGTGCTCTGACCCACCCCAAACCCATGTGGGAGCGGGCTTGCTCGCGATGGCGGGGTGTCATTCAACAACCAAGTCGACTGAACCACCGCCATCGCGAGCAGGCTCGCTCCCACAGGGTCAACTGCCAGCCGCAAGACCCGGATATATCCCACAACCCTTCGTGCTACCCCAACTGCGTCTCGACCCGATCCCGTCCGGCCTGCTTGGCGGCGTAGACCCCGGAGTCGGCTCTGAGCAGCAAGGCGTCCGCGCCCTCCCCGGCACGCCAGCTGGCGATGCCGAAGCTTGCGGTGATCGTGCCGACATCTTCGATAGGGGTCGCCCGCAGGTTTTCCCATAGCCCCAGGGCCAGGGTATAGGCGCTGTCAATGTCGGTGTCCGGGCACAGCACCACGAACTCTTCCCCGCCCAGCCGGCAAAAGACATCAGTACGGCGCAAGCGCTGGATGACGCGTTGGCAGACCGCCTGCAACACCCGGTCGCCCACGGCATGCCCGTGCTGGTCGTTGATACGCTTGAAGTGATCGATGTCGAGCATGATGACCGCCAGATCCCCCGGCCCGCGTTCGACCCGGGCCATTTCCGAGGTCAGGCGCTCCTGGAAATAGCGGCGGTTACGAATCCCGGTCAGCGCGTCGGTCACCGACAAGGCCCGCAACTCTTCTTCCACGCGCTTGAGATCGGAAATATCCGAGATATAGCCGTGCCACAACACCCCACCCCCGGGCAGTTCCTCAGGCGTCGCCTCGCCCCGGACCCAGCGCAAACCGCGCTGCGGCAGTTGCAAGCGGTACTCTTCACGCCACGGGCTCAAGGTATCGGCCGAGGCACGGATCGACGAGCGCACCCTGGCAGCGTCCAGGCAGTGAATACGCGAGAATATCGCCTCGGAGTTGCGCACCAGCACTTCAGGCTCCAGCTCGTAGATGTCGCGAATTCCGTCGCTGGCATAGATCACACTGAAGCGGCCATTGAAATCCATCTTGATCTGATAGATGCCCCCAGGCACATGGGCACTGAGTTTTTTCAGCAACAAGTCCCGGGCCGCCAGCGCTTCATGGACGCGCTTGCGCTCGGTGATGTCGATGCAGATCGCCAGGTGCCCGATCCACAGGCCCTGATCGTCGAGCATCGGAGTCGCCAGCATATTCACGGTCAAATGACTGCCGTCGCGGCGCACCAGGGTCCATTCCCGGGCCTGCTGCCCTCCCTGCTCGCCGCCCTCGAGCAGCATCGCATGGCAGGTAGGGATCGGCTTGCCGAACCGCGCACCGAGCTGGGCGGCCCGGGCCTGGAGTTCGCGGGGCAGGTGCAGGCTTTCCAGCGTCATGCTTTGCAAAACTTCGCAGCTCTGATAGCCGAGCATCTGTTCGGCACCGGCGTTGAAGGTGGTAATGACCCCGCGCAGGTCGGTGGCGATGATCGCCACCTGAGTCGCGGCATCCAGCACGCCGCGCAGCTGGCCGTGGGTGCCACGCAGTTCCTGTTCCCGGGCGCGCAGCTCACGGGTGCGTTGTTCCACCAGTTTCAACGCCCGCTGCCTCTGGCTGACCAGCACGTAAAGCAAAGCGCTGAGCAGCAGGCTGAGCAAGCCGCCCAGCACCACCAGGCTCGCCACCGACGAATGGTTGGTCGCCAGGAACATCCGGCTGGGACGCAACTCGACCCGGTAGTCGTGATCGGCCAGACGCAGCAGGCGGATCGCTGCCAAGTCGCTGTGGCCCGCCGGGGTGTGGGATTCGAACAACACTTCCTCGCGGTCGCTGGTGGACAAATCCAGGACACGCATCGAGAGATTGTCATGACCGGGCGTCGGCAAGCCGTCACCCGCCAACTGGCGCATGCTGATGGCCGCTACCACATACCCGAACGGCTCTTTCGAAGGTTCCCGGGTAACCGGGGCAACCAGCAGCACCCCACGGGTGTACGCCGGGTCGACGCCGACCAGGTCCAATGGTTGCGAAACCGCCAGCCCGCCGAGCCGACGAGCCCGCTCAAGGGTAACGCGGCGCAGGGGGTCGGAAAGCAGGTCCAGTCCCAGTGGCGACCCGTAGGAAGCCTGGCTCTGGACGTAGAGTAACGGCGCGTATTCATCCCGTTCGCCAGCCTGCCGAAGGCCACCGCTGCCGTCCGCTTCACGAATGATGAAGTTGGTCGAACCTTCGGCCTGCACCTGCAGCTCGAACGCCTGCCGTTCGTCCCTTTGTACTCTCGGTGCCCAGGCGAAGGCCCGGGTGCGGCGCAACAAGGCGTCGGCGTAGCCGCGAAACTCGCTGTTGGACACCCCTTCGGAGTTGGCAAAGAACCGCCTGAGGCCGTCCAGACGTTGCTCCTGCTCCTGGAAACGCTCCTCGATACGACTGAAACGCTCCTCGGCTTGCAGCTCGAAGCGCTGGCGCAGTTGCTGGTTGAACAGATTCAACATCGCCCAGGTCAGCAGACCGGTCATGAACGTACCGGCCAGCAGAACCAGCGAAGCCACCAGCCAGGCCGACACATCTTCGCTGATAAAGCCCAGGATCCTGGGACGCACCTGATGCAATGCCATAAACACGACTCAGAAAGGACCGGCAGGGAACAGCGCCGGCCACTGGCTAAGTTATAGCTATTAGCCATCAGTTTGACCAGCCCCAAAATGAGGCTGGAAGCCTTGAGTTACAAGGCCTGCATGGATCCAATCAACGCGCCATGATTTTCCAGGCACGGTGAATCCTGGCATTGCGCGCAAAATCCGGATCGATGGTCTTGGCCGTGATCTCTTCCACCGCGTAGCGCTCGGCGAGGTTGTCTTCGAGCTGGAACTTGCGGAAGTTGTTGGAGAAGTACAGCACGCCGCCCGGCGCCAACCGCGCCATCGCCAGGTCCAGCAATTGGACATGGTCACGCTGCACGTCGAACACGCCTTCCATGCGCTTGGAGTTGGAGAAGGTCGGCGGGTCGATGAAGATCAGGTCGTACTCGTCGCGGCTGGTTTCGAGCCAGGCCATGACGTCGCCCTGCTCCAGGCGGTTCTTGTCCGAGAAGCCATTGAGCGACAGGTTGCGCCGCGCCCAGTCCAGGTAGGTCTTCGACAGGTCGACGCTGGTGGTGCTCCGGGCACCACCCTTGGCAGCGTGAACGCTGGCGGTCGCGGTGTAGCAGAACAGATTGAGGAAGCGCTTGCCCGCCGCCTCTTTCTGGATCCGCAGGCGCATTGGCCGGTGGTCGAGAAACAGCCCGGTGTCCAGGTAGTCGGTGAGGTTGACCAGCAGCTTCACGCCCCCTTCGTTGACCTCGGTGAACTTGCCTTGGGCGCTCTGGCGCTCGTACTGCTTGGTGCCGCTCTGGCGCTCGCGACGCTTGATCACCACGCGGCTCTTGTCGACATTCAAGGCCTGGGGAATCGCCGCCAGGGCATCGAACAGCCGGGCCGAGGCCTTTTCCGGGTCGATGGATTTTGGCGCGGCGTATTCCTGGACATGCACCCAATCGTGGTACAGGTCGATGGCCATGGCGTATTCGGGCATGTCGGCATCGTAGACCCGGTAGCAGTCCACGCCCTCGCGCTTGGCCCACTTACCCAGCAACTTGAGGTTTTTTTGCAGGCGATTGGCGAACATCTGCCCGCCTTCGCTCAAGCGTGCCTGCTCCACCACCGGTGCAGGGGCCGGAGCCGGCTTGATCGGGTTGCCGTTCTTGTTGTACTGGCGCTCTTGCGGTACTTCGGGAGCCTCATCGTACTGCGCCTGTTCGCGTTCGGCCTGACGCTGCTCCGGGGTCCGGCGCTCGCCGGTGACGAACTGGTCCGGCAGGACCTTGATCAACAGCAACTTGCACGGCAAGGCGCCGTTCCAGAATGAATACTGCTTGTGGCTGCGAATACCCATGCGCTTGCCCAGGTCCGGCGCGCCGGTGAACACCGCCGCTTCCCAGTTCAGACAGGCCTGGCGCAGGCGTTCGCCAAGGTTCTGGTAGAGGTAAAGCAGGCTGGCTTCGTCACCCAGACGCTCGCCGTACGGAGGGTTGCAGATCACCAAGCCTTTCTGGTTCTGGTCCGGGCGCGGCTCGAAGGTCGCGACTTCGCCCTGATAGATCTTGATCCACTCGCTCAGGCCGGCGCGCTCGACGTTGTTGCGACCCGGCTGGATCAGCCGTGGGTCGGCTTCGTAGCCGCGAATCCACAATGGCGGCTTGGCCAGCCCGGCGGCAGCGCGCTCGCTGGCCTCTTCGTGGAGCTTCTTCCACAACGCCGGCACATGGCCGAGCCAGGCGGTGAAACCCCACTGCTGGCGGCGCAGGTTCGGCGCCATGTCGGTGGCGATCATCCCGGCTTCCACCAGGAACGTGCCGACACCACACATCGGGTCGGCCAGCGCCCCGCCTTCAGCGGCAATGCGCGGCCAGCCGGCGCGGATCAGGATCGCGGCGGCAAGGTTTTCCTTCAGCGGCGCGGCGCCCTGCTGCAAGCGGTAGCCGCGTTGGTGCAGGCTGTGGCCGGAAAGGTCCAGGGAGAGGATCGCTTCGCCACGGTCCAGGCGCAGATGGATGCGCAGGTCCGGGTTGAGCTTGTCGATGGACGGCCGCTCGCCTGACGGGGTGCGCAGTTTGTCGACGATGGCGTCCTTGACCTTCAAGGCGCCGAAATGGGTGTTGTCAATGCCCGAGCCGTGGCCGCTGAACTCTACCGCCAAGGTGCCGTCGGGAAGCATATGGTCTTGCCAATCCACGTCCAGCACGCCGTGGTACAGGTCTTCGGCGTCCTTCATCGGGAAACGCTTGAGTACCAGCAGTACACGGTTTGCCAGGCGCGACCACAGGCACAGGCGGTAAGCCGTCTCCATGTCCGCGCTGCCGCGCACGGCCGAGGTGTGCTCGCGGGCGTCTTCAAGGCCAAGCCCGACGGCTTCCTCGATCAGCAGGCCTTCGAGGCCCTTGGGGCAAGTGAGGAAGAGTTCGAAACGATCGGACATGGGATTTCCAGCGCCTTTGGCTAAGTGGACCGGGCAACGCATTGCCGGGCCGGGTTCAATCAGGTGCTTTTCTCAAGAGCACCCGCATGGCACGAGGGTGTGCCGTTCCGCCCTCGCTCAGGTCAAAAGAGCTTAGATGAGAGGGCAGGCAAAAAATTCTGTGCAACAAATTATGAAAACTCGACCCTTTCGTCGAATAGTACCCGAGTGCAACAGGGGGACATTCTCATTCGAACAAAGTCCGCGCCCTTCGGCGCAGGGCCGATCATACAGGGGTCTCGCTCAAAAGCGGTCAACGAACATCAAGTTACTTATCGCCCTAGCATCTTTATTGTTACGTGCTTATGACAAAACGATCATTCCATCCATGTGACCATTTGGTTAGAACTCAACACAGGTTGACGCCACAACGGCGCCAACACCTTGGCTCGTCACGCCGGCAACGAGCCACCAACGGCAGAATGATTCTGCCCCGGCCTCGCTAGAGGTCGACGCTAAGCAACAGTCAACAAGTGAGGGCAACACCCTATGAGAAGACTTAAGCGTGATCCGTTGGAAAGAGCATTTTTACGCGGTTACCAATATGGCGTTGGTGGTAAATCCCGTGAGCTTTGCCCCTTTACTCTACCGTCAGTACGTCAAGCCTGGATCAATGGCTGGCGAGAAGGACGCGGCGACAACTGGGACGGTATGACCGGCACTGCGGGTATCCACAGACTCAACGAACTTCACGCCGTCGGCTGACACAGGGCTTATTACTCAGAAACTCGACAATCTGACTCCACAATCGATTTAACCACGCGCGTCCCATCCGGACGGCGGGCTACGGCCCAGGGGGCTCCTTCGAGGAGCCCTTTTTAATGCCTTGCCTTTAAGTCAAGCCTGAGCTGCAAACACCGTTGTGGCGAGGGAGCTTGCTCCCGCTGGACTGCGAAGCGGTCCTGAAACTGGCTGATGCCATTTGCCTGATTCACCGTGCAATGGCTTTTGGGTCTGCTGCGCCCGAGGCATCGGAC
>NZ_JALJDX010000172.1 GCF_022952855.1 Pseudomonas sp. RGM2987
CATGAATGTCGACTGATACACCGCTTTCGCGAGCAAGCCCGCTCCCACAGGGATTCGCGTCCGGCCCGGCTATAGCATTCATTCAGTGTTGTTCAAATTTGTTCATTGTCAACGGCTGGACTGTTCAGTTGTTCAGCCTGAGTTGTTCACTTTCGTTCATCAACGAACACATTTTTTTGAGAGATTTCAGGTAAGCCTAGCAAGATCAAGGGCTTGCAATTTCTGGCACGGCTTTCGCTTTTGTACGTAGGTCGCTTGACTCCAAATAATAAAAAGGCCGAGCCATGTCATTAAAGCTTGAGCATATCTGTCGCACCGTCGAAGGCCAGACCTGGATCGACGATGCCAATCTGAGTTTCGAACCCGGATCCTTCAACGTCCTGCTGGGCCGTACGTTGTCCGGCAAGACCAGCCTCATGCGGCTGATGGCCGGGCTGGACAAGCCCGACAGCGGTCGCATCCTGATGAACGGCGTCGACGTCACCAATCGCCCGGTGCGGTTGCGCAACGTGTCGATGGTCTATCAGCAGTTCATCAATTACCCGACCATGACCGTTTTCGAAAACATCGCCTCGCCGTTGCGCCAGGCTGGTGTGTCCGATGAGGTGATCCAGAGCAAAGTGCTGGAAACCGCGCGGATGCTGCGGATCGAGAAATTCCTCAAGCGTCATCCCCTGGAGTTGTCCGGCGGCCAGCAACAACGCACGGCCATGGCCCGGGCGCTGGTCAAGGATGCCGAGCTGATCCTGTTCGACGAGCCGCTGGTGAACCTGGACTACAAGCTGCGTGAGGAACTTCGCCAGGAAATGCGCGAACTGTTCCAGGCGCGGCACACCATCGCGGTCTACGCCACCACCGAGCCCAACGAGGCCTTGGCCTTGGGCGGTACGACCACGATCCTGCATGAAGGGCGGGTGATCCAGAGCGGTAAATCGTCCTCTGTGTATCACCAGCCACAAACCGTGCTGGCCGCCGAACTGTTCTCCGAGCCGCCGATCAACCTGATGCCGGGGCGCATCGCCGGCAATGAAGTGAGCTTCGCCAATTTCGTGCACTTCCCGCTGAACGTTGACCTGCGCCCGGTGGGCGAGGGTGAGTTCCGCTTCGGCGTGCGTCCCAGCCATATCTCGCTGGTGCCGAGCAACGACGACGACCTGGAGCTGGCGGTGACCGTCGAGGTCGCCGAAATCAGCGGTTCGGAAACCTTCCTGCACGTGCGCAACGAACATTTCCTGCTGGTACTGCACTTGCCGGGCGTACACGAGTACGACGTGGATGCGCCCATCCGTATCTATATCCCGACCCACAAACTGTTTGTCTTCGACGCCCAGGGCAAGTTGGTCCAAGCCCCGGGCCAGCGTATTGCGAGGGTTGCCTGATGGCTGAAATTCATTTGCAGAACCTCGCCCACAGCTACACCAGCACCCCGGCGGGCCCTGAGGACTACGCGATCCGCGAGATGAACCACGTCTGGGAGCAGGGCGGTGCCTATGCGCTGCTCGGTCCATCGGGTTGCGGTAAATCCACGTTGCTCAACATTATTTCCGGTCTGCTCAGCCCCTCCGAGGGCCAGGTGAAGTTCGACGGCAAGGTCGTCAACGAGCTGAGCCCGGAGCGGCGCAACATTGCCCAGGTGTTCCAGTTCCCGGTGGTCTACGACACCATGACGGTGTTCGACAACCTGGCGTTCCCGCTGCGCAACCAAGGCATGGCCGAGCCGAAAGTCCACACCAAGGTGCAGGAAATCGCCGAGGTGCTCGACCTGCAGAACCTGCTGGGCAAGAAAGCCCGCAACCTCACCGCCGATGAAAAACAGAAAGTCTCCATGGGCCGCGGGCTGGTGCGCGATGACGTGTCGGCGATCCTGTTCGACGAACCGCTGACGGTGATCGACCCGCATCTGAAATGGAAACTGCGGCGCAAGCTCAAGCAGATCCACGAGCAGTTCAACATCACCATGGTCTACGTCACCCACGATCAGTTGGAGGCCTCGACCTTCGCCGACAAGATCGCGGTGATGTATGGCGGCCAAATCGTGCAGTTCGGCACGCCCCGTGACTTATTCGAGCGCCCGAGCCACACCTTCGTCGGCTACTTCATCGGCAGCCCCGGCATGAACCTGATCGAGGTCACGGCGCAACCCGGTGGCGTCGGTTTCGCCTCGACCCACTTGCCGCTGTCGGCCACCTTGCAACAGCGGGTGGCCGAAGCGCAGGGCAAGCGCCTGAAGGTCGGCATCCGTCCGGAATTCATTCATGTCTGGGATGGGCCGTACGACGACGCGATGCGCGCCGAGGTGGTCCACGTCGAAGACCTGGGCACCTACAAGATCCTGACCCTCAACCTCGATGGCGCGCCACTGAAAGTGCGCCTGGCCGAAGACAAGCCGGTGCCCGAAGGCACCGCGTACATCAGTTTCCCGGCGCAATGGCTGATGGTCTATGCCGATGAATACCTGCTGGAACCGTTGAGCGAGGTGCAGCCATGAACAAGGTGCAGAACAACAAGGCCTGGTGGCTGGTATTGCCGGTGTTCCTGCTGGTGGCCTTCAGTGCCGTGATCCCGATGATGACGGTGGTCAACTATTCGGTGCAGGACATCTTCGACCAGTCCAGCCGCTACTTCGTCGGGGCCGACTGGTACAAGCAGGTGCTGCTCGATCCACGGCTGCACGATTCGCTGTTGCGCCAGTTCATCTATTCGGCGTGCGTGCTGCTGATCGAAATCCCGCTGGGGATCGCCATCGCCCTGACCATGCCGACCAAGGGTAAATGGTCGTCCCTGGTGCTGATCATCCTGGCGATCCCGCTGCTGATCCCGTGGAACGTGGTGGGCACCATCTGGCAGATCTTCGGTCGCGCCGACATTGGTTTGCTGGGCTCCACGCTCAACAGCCTGGGCATCAACTATAACTATGCGGCCAACACCATGGACGCCTGGGTCACGGTGCTGGTGATGGACGTCTGGCACTGGACGTCCCTGGTGGCGCTGCTCTGCTACTCGGGGCTGCGGGCGATTCCGGACGTGTACTACCAGGCGGCGCGGATCGACCGGGCGTCCAACTGGGCGGTGTTCCGGCACATCCAGTTGCCAAAGATGAAGAGCGTGCTGCTGATCGCCGTGATGCTGCGCTTCATGGACAGTTTCATGATCTACACCGAACCCTTCGTACTCACCGGCGGCGGGCCGGGCAACGCCACCACGTTCCTCAGCCAGACCCTGACGCAGATGGCCATCGGTCAATTCGACCTGGGTCCGGCGGCAGCGTTTTCCCTGGTGTACTTCCTGATCATTCTGTTGGTGTCGTGGCTGTTCTATACCGCCATGACGCACTCCGACGCCAACCGTTGAGGCCTGGACGATGAGCAAGAAAAAGCTGGTTCCGTTGCTGATCTACATCCTGTTCCTGCTGGTGCCCATCTACTGGCTGCTGAACATGTCGTTCAAGAGCAACACCGAGATCCTCGGCAGCCTGACCCTGTGGCCGCAGGATTTCACCTTCCACAACTACAAGGTGATCTTCACCGACCCGAGCTGGTACACCGGTTACCTGAACTCGCTGTACTACGTGAGTCTGAACACGGTGATTTCCCTGGCCGTAGCGCTGCCGGCAGCCTATGCGTTCTCGCGCTACCGGTTCCTGGGGGACAAGCACCTGTTCTTCTGGCTGCTCACCAACCGCATGGCACCACCTGCAGTGTTCCTGTTGCCGTTCTTCCAGCTGTACTCGTCCATTGGCCTGTTCGATACCCATATTGCCGTGGCTCTGGCTCACTGCCTGTTCAACGTGCCGCTGGCGGTGTGGATCCTCGAAGGCTTCATGTCCGGGGTGCCGAAAGAAATTGACGAGACGGCCTACATTGACGGCTACAGTTTCCCCAAGTTTTTCGTGAAGATCTTCGTCCCGTTGATCGGCTCAGGCATCGGCGTCACGGCGTTCTTCTGCTTCATGTTTTCCTGGGTCGAACTGTTGCTGGCGCGCACGCTCACCTCGGTGAATGCCAAGCCGATCGCTGCGGTCATGACCCGCACCGTGTCGGCCTCGGGGATCGACTGGGGGGTGCTGGCGGCGGCGGGGGTGTTGACCATCCTGCCGGGCATGCTGGTGATCTGGTTCGTTCGCAACCACGTGGCCAAGGGCTTTGCCCTGGGTCGGGTCTGAGGAGTCGATGATGGAATGGATGAACTGGACCGTCCCCACGGCGGTGTTTTTTGGGGTTATCGCCTTGTTCCTGGTAGGCATGACCACTTGGGAGTTGCGTTCGCCGAGTATTCCTCGGCGTGGTTTTCTGCCGATCACCACCACCCGTGGCGATCGGTTGTTTATCGGTCTTCTCGGTAGCGCCTACCTGCATCTGCTGGTAATCGGCGCCACCGACTGGAGCATCTGGACAGCGTTCGCGTTGTCTTGGGTGTGGCTGTTGGCAGTGATGCGGTGGGGCTAGTCGCGCATATTTGACGATCAGGCTCTTAAACCCAAACAGGAGGTCTCTATGTTCAATAAAAACAATAAGCTGCGACATAGCGTTTCATTGGCAGCCGCACTGGCACTCAGCGGGTTGAGCGCTGTGGCCTGGGCTGACGCCTATGAAGACGCCGCTAAAAAATGGATCGGCAGTGAATTCAAGCCGTCAACCCTGACAGCCGAGCAGCAGCTCGAAGAGCTCAAGTGGTTCATCAAGGCCGCCGAGCCGTTTCGTGGCATGAAGATCAACGTGGTGTCGGAAACCCTCACCACCCACGAATACGAGTCCAAGGTACTGGCCAGGGCCTTCACCGAAATCACCGGGATCCAGTTGACCCACGACCTGCTGCAAGAAGGCGACGTGGTGGAAAAGATGCAGACGGTGATGCAGTCTGACAAAAACATCTATGACGGCTGGGTCAACGATTCGGACCTCATTGGTACGCACTTTCGCTACGGCAAGACCGAATCGATCACTGACCTGATGGCCAATGAAGGCAAGAACTTCACTTCGCCGACCCTCGACATCAAGGACTTCATCGGCACGTCGTTCACCACCGCGCCGGACGGCAAGCTGTATCAACTGCCCGACCAGCAATTCGCCAACCTCTACTGGTTCCGCGCCGACTGGTTCGAACGTGCGGACCTGAAGGCCAAGTTCAAGGAGAAATACGGCTACGAGCTGGGCGTACCGGTGAACTGGTCGGCCTATGAAGACATCGCCAAGTTCTTCTCCGAGGACGTCAAGGAGATCGACGGCAAGCGCGTCTACGGCCACATGGACTACGGCAAGAAAGACCCGTCCCTGGGCTGGCGCTTCACCGATGCCTGGTTCTCCATGGCCGGCGGTGGCGACAAGGGCCTGCCCAACGGTCTGCCGGTGGACGAGTGGGGCATCCGCGTCGAGGACTGCCATCCGGTCGGCTCCAGCGTGACCCGTGGCGGCGACACCAACGGCCCGGCAGCCGTGTTCGCGACCACCAAATACGTGGACTGGCTGAAGAAGTACGCGCCACCGGAAGCGGCGGGCATGACCTTCTCCGAATCCGGCCCGGTGCCGTCCCAGGGCAACATCGCCCAGCAGATCTTCTGGTACACCGCCTTCACCGCCGACATGACCAAACCGGGTCTGCCGGTGGTCAACGCCGATGGCACGCCGAAATGGCGCATGGCGCCTTCGCCGCGCGGTCCATATTGGGAAGAGGGCATGAAGCTGGGGTATCAGGACGTGGGCTCGTGGACTTTCATGAAATCCACGCCTGAGAAACAGCGCCTCGCGGCCTGGTTGTATGCGCAGTTCGTGACCTCGAAAACCGTGTCGCTGAAGAAAACCATCGTCGGCCTGACGCCGATTCGCGAGTCGGATATCAACTCCCAGGCGATGACCGACCTGGCACCGAAACTCGGTGGCCTGGTGGAGTTCTACCGCAGCCCGGCCCGTGTGCAGTGGACCCCGACGGGGACCAACGTGCCGGACTATCCGCGTCTGGCGCAGCTGTGGTGGAGCCACATCGCCGAAGCCGCCAGCGGCGAGAAGACCCCGCAACAGGCGCTCGACGGCCTGGCCAAGGATCAGGACGCGATCATGACCCGTCTGGAACGCTCCAAGGCCCAGGCCACTTGCGCACCGAAGATGAACCCCGAGCGCGACGCGCAATACTGGTTCGATCAACCGGGCGCACCGAAGCCGAAACTGGCGAACGAGAAGCCTAAAGGCGAAACGGTGAGCTACAGCGAGTTGCTGAAATCCTGGGAGGCGGCTCGCAAGTAAAGCGTCTGATCAGTGAAAGACGAACGGCACCGAAAGGTGCCGTTTTTTTCGTCTTGCCCCCACAGGGTAGTTGTAGTGAACGCCGAATCATTGGTCACCCAGGAATCCCTGTGGGAGCGAGCCTGCTCGCGATGGAGTCGGCACATTCAACATCAATGCAAGCAGACTCACAGCTTTCGCGAGCAAGCCCGCTCCCACAGTTGATTTGAGGTGTATTGGAGACTTGCGGCTGGCGCGCACCCTGTGGGAGCGGGCTTGCCCGCGAAGGCGTCAGCCCATCCAGCATCTCAGCAATCTGACCCACCGCTTTCGCGAGCAAGCCCGCTCCCACAAGGGAGTTGTGGTGAACGCAGGATTCATGAACACCTTAAACCAAAGTGGGCTTCAGCCCGCCTTGGCCGACCCTGCCCGGGGTTGTACCGCCACGGGCGACGGTCGGGTGCTTATCAATGCTTCAAGGGCCTGGCGATAACTTCGGCCCGCCAGGCTCATGCTGTTGTTGTGGGTGGCGCCCGGCACCATCAGCAGGCGCTTGGGCTCGCGGGCGGCGTTGAACAGCTGCTGGCTGAAGCGCGGTGGCACGTAACGGTCGGCTGCGCCATGAACAATCAACAGCGGCATGTTGATCTCGGGAATCTTGTCGATAGAGTCGAACTTCTGTGACAGCAACCAGCGCACCGGCAGGGAGGTGTCCGCCATGGCCGTTGCCACATCCCCCAGGGAGGTGAACGTGGACTCGATGATCAAGCCCCGGGCCGGCACGACACGGCCTTCCCTGGCGGCCTTCTGTCCCAGGTCCGCCGCAAGGTCCACGGCAATGGCGCCCCCCAGTGAATGACCATAGATCAACCGCAGTGCCGGGTCCGGTTGCAATACTTCAAGGCGCTCCCAGGCGATCCGCGCATCTTCATAGACACTGGCTTCCGAAGGGAGATCGCCATGGCTCTTGCCAAAACCGCGGTAATCGATTGCCAGCACTGAATAGCCCATTGCGTTCAACTGCTGGATACGAAACAACTGCCCGGTCAGGTTCCAGCGCACCCCATGCAGATACAGAATGGCCGGCGCGTTCTTGCGCGTGGCCGGCCACCACCACCCATGGATGTTTTCCCCGGCCTTGAAACTCGCAGGCTTGAGATCGAACTCTTGCAGGCCCTTGGGAATCCCGCTGAACCAGGTCGCGGTGCCCGGCTCGATGCGAAACACTAACTCCCGTTCCTTGTGCTGCAACACAGCGCAGCCCACCGGCAACCCGACCACCATTGCCGCCATGAAGGAAAATGCCAGCCAGCGCCTTTTTAAAATGGGGAGGGAAAGTAAAGACATCGACGCGATTCGCTAATGGGAACAGAAGATGCGTTTTAGCAGATTCCTCCGATGGATGGAGGGTCTTTTGGCTCAGAGGCCGAGGCTTTTCAATCCAATCGAACTCCTGCGTCACGCCCTCACTCGAAAACTCAACACCCACAAACATCGAGGGCGATTTCATGACGACGCAACATTCGGATAAAGAGGTGGGGACCATGCCGGCCAAGGATGCGAGCGGCGAGCCGGTCCCGGTGGTGGAGCGCGATATCCGCCGGCCCGATCCAGACACTGACAAGGTCGACAAGGTGATTACCCCCACGTCGATCAAGAGCCACGAGCAGGACGCCGAAAAACTGAAGGACAAGATCGGGCAGGTTGAACAGAAGCTGGACCGCTGACGGCGCCATATTGTTTCTGAATCTGGATTCACACCTGTGGCGAGGGAGCTTGCTCCCGCTGGGCCGGGCTGGCGCTCCAGCGCGTAGCGGGCCTTGTTCCAGGGGACTGCTTCGCAGTCCAGCGGGAGCAAGCTCCCTCGCCACAAGGTCAACGTGAAGTGCAGGTCGACGCGCCCGTCGAGCAACGGTTGTTGGGCCAGGTCAAAGGCTCGTTCGAAGCCGTGCCTGTTTGAGGCTTTTCCAGAGCCGAAGGGCAAGCCCCAATATCAGTCCATCGGGCCGCCAGGAATAAAAACTCCAACGCCAATGCTCCAGTTGTCCGGTCATGCGTTCGTGCAATTGATGGCTGGAGTTATTGAGACTGACCCGTGACGCATCGATCCACCGCCAGTTTTCGTCCAGGCCCCAGCGAATCCATTCTTCGAGCAATACCCGGCCGCTGCCCAGGTCAGCGTGTTGCGGCAGGAACGCCAGGTTGTAGTCATACAATCGGCCTTGGTCCAGCAGGCCCAGGCGATAGCTGATGCACTCGCCGTTCAGCTCCAGCGTTACTACCCGCACCAGCCCTTGGGCGGCGAGGGCGGTGAAGGCGAGATTCATCCATTGTCGGCGAATGGGGGTGGCGAAGATGCCGACACCCTCGTCGCCTTTCCAGCTGGCGTCCTCGACTTCGGCCAGGGTTCGCAACAATTGCCCCATGCTGATGGCATCTGGCGTTATCCGGCGGATCTCGCCGCCACACGCAGCGATTCGCTTGCGCGCTCGACGCAGCTTGTAGCGTGGATCGCCAGAGACCTCCTGATGATCGCTGTCGCTGATCAGGTGCACCGGCACCCGGCAACTGAGTCGCCGCTCTCCGGTGGAACTCAGCGCCATCCAGGCGCTGAGGACGCTTTGTTCACCGACCGGTTCGATCACTTCGTTCAGTTGCAGCAACGCGTGAGGCAAGTGCCGGCGGATCTGCATCAGCGCCTGGCCCATGTCCTCGACATCCAGGCGCGCCAGCAGGGCGATGCGGTCGGCCATTGGAAAACCCAAATGATGCAGCACCCGGAACCGCAGCCCGCCGATACGTTCAAGTCCTGATATCAGGGGCAGGCACAGGCATAAGGTCTGATCCTGCCAGCCCAGCAGCACATGCAGTTGCTGCTCGGGCAACAGGGCGATTTCCGCTGCTTGCAGCCAGGCCAGGGTGTTGAACGGCGTTGAGTCGGCCACCTGGGTTCGCAGCTGTTCGTAAGCTGAGACAGGAAAGTCCGCCGCGCCCAGGGAGCGACACCATTGGAACCGGATCGCCATGGGGATCAGGCCGCTGAAGTCGAGGCAGCCGGCGGGGCCGGTTTACGAAACGCGTCCAGTACCGTGCCGGTGTAAGACGTATTGCGCAGAAGCCGCCAGCGACCGAGCAAGCAGTATAGGTGGGTGATCTGCCCGCGCTCTTGGAAGCCCATGCGGATATGCATCTTGATCGCCTGGATGTTTTGCAAATCGCAGACATCGACCATGGTGCTGCAACCGTGCTCTGCCATGACTTTCCACACTTGCAACTGCATGTCCGCCGATATCCGGGAACCCCAGTATTCAGGGATCGCCTCGCCACCGAACTGAAAGTACTCGCCAGGCTTGATCGCAAAGTTGCAGTGATAGAAATGGCGGTCGAAATAGTCCCGTGTACTGGCCCAGGCGAAACCCACGGTGTCGCCCTGATCATCCAGGTACATCAAGCCTGTGTAGCCTTCGGCCGCCAGCTCGCGCATGGTTTCGACGCGGTCGCCGAAGTGCCGGGCAAAAGCATCGGCATTGGCGACTGTGATGAACTCCAGGCGCATCGGTGGGTAGGGCCTGAGGTTATGGGGGGGAAGCGGGGTCCGTATATCATGCTCCAGCCACAGCAATCGGGTGTGGGAAAATACGTAGCGTTTGCATAGCTGCTTAAGGACGGCCCGCAGACCTTTTTTCTGAATGCGATCACGCACTCTTTGCAGAGCGTTCATGGTGCCTCCTGAGGGGTGGCAGGTTGGGGGGGAAGGGAAGCTGTCCAATTGAGGGCGAACACGGTTTCCCCTGGCAGGAGAAACCCGACCTGGCCGGCCTTGCAATCGAGCGCAGCGCTGTGGCTGCGGTTGTCCGGGCCGAAATACAGCAAGGTCATGCCAGGTTGAGGGCAGGCCGTGCCGTCGAGGCTGACCTGATGGGCTCGCGTGCTTTTGTTCACGCCCAGCAGACTGCGCTGCTTGCCGGTGGCCATGGCCAGGGCGTCGACTTCGAACGCGTCGTTGTCCAGGCGCAGCACCTGATCGAGCCAGTGTTGCTCAATGAACTGCTGGGCCAAGCCCACGGGCTTGAGCTCCAAGCGCTGATCGTCCAGCACCCGCACCATGCCTTTGGGGTACTCCGGTTCGTCGGCGGCCATGAACCAGTTGAGCATGTCCAGCCAGCCATCGGCCGAGGCGTTAATGGCCACCGATGTCCACCACAGGGCGGCGTAATGGGTTTCCTGATCGTAAGGGCTGAGACTCGAGCCACTGGAGATGTTGGTCTGGTCCAACAGCAAGGCCTTGCGTGGCCGACCCCGGCTGTCCAGTCCCACCAGGTTGGCGGCCTGGCGGACACTGTCGCGGTAGACCCGGGTCGCCAACAGGTCGCGGATCATCCACTCATGCCAGGCCAGGGCGTCGATCTGGTCGTCGGATGTCGCCAGCAGGCGCCTTGCCCAGTCGATCCCGCGCTTGTCAACAGCGTTTTCGGTGAGGGGACCATTGGTGAACTGGGAGCTGGCCGGCATGGCGATGCGCACACCGGCGCGTGCGTTGGCAGGATCGGCGCGGACCTGGGCAGCCATGCTCTGGAACATTTGCTGGAAGCTGGCGAAGTCTGGGTAACCGAGGTTCGGCTCGTCGGCAAAACTGAGGTAGTGCAGGCCTTTGCCGCCCAACGCGCGGGTCGACGTGAGCCAGGCTTGCAAGCCGCTGTGACTCGTCTGGTCGGGCTTTAGATCGGATCGGCGCTGGCTGGCGGCCAGCAGGGTGATGTCTTGGCTGATGGCGAAGCGGTCCTGGTACAAGCGTCGGAAGGCATCTTCATAAGTGGCCTTGGCCGCCGTGATATCGACGAAGCTGTAGAGGCTTGCCGCCTGGGGTTTGAGCGCATCGAGGGCGGCGTGACTGGACGGCGGCAATAACTCGTAGGGCAGGGCTGTGCCCAGCTTGGGGGTGGTGCCAAGCGACTCGTCGTGCAGTTTAAGGTGGGTCTGACCCGGATCCTGGCGCAGTGGCAGCAGGTGCTCCGGATCCTGGGCGAACAGGTTGGCGGTGCCGTCCAGCCAGAACGCGGCCTTGCCGTTGCCCTGCAGGTGCAAGCGCCAGATCTGTTCGACGTCAGCCACCGGCAGGGCGACCTGATCGAACTGCCAATAGGCCCGGTATGGCTTGAGGTTCAGTTGCAACTGCTTGCCATCGCCGACGCGCCGGGCTTGCAGCGCACGTACGCCGCCGTGAAACTTGCCTGCCAGCACCGCTTGTTCGCCAGCCGCTACCTTGAAATACAGCTCGTCGCCGTCGTGGGCTTCGGCATTGAAATGCACCTTTGCCGGGGCAAACAGGGCGCGGGTGCGCGCGTCGTGCTCAACGGTGTAGCGACGGAAGCTGTAGCCGGGAATTTCCAGGCGATAACTGGCGGCACCCGGCGGCAGCGGCCATTGCTGTTCGCCACGGGTCTGATCCGCCGTGACCAGGCGTTCACCCGCCAATCGGCCCTGGCCGTCGAGCAGATACAGGTGCTCGACATTGGCCTCGGCTTGCCAGGCGGGCACCCAGCGCACGGTGATAACGTCCGGGTGGTCGGTTTGCAGATACAGGCTGCCGTCCCGGATGCCGGTCCAGGCCATGGACGCGCCCTGGGCCGAAAGCGCCAGGCCCCACAGGCCCAGCCACAGGCTGATTCTCCAGCACCACCGCGTTGACCCCATCGCGAGCAGGCTCGCTCCCACAAGGGCATTATTGGTCCCCGTGGGAGCGGGCTTGCTTGCGAACAGGTCGGCACCTTCAACATCACGGCCAGCCGAGCGACCGCTTTCGCGAGCAAGCCCGCTCCCACAGGGGATTGATGCTGGGAACAATCTCTGCGACCGGCCCCCGTCCAGGGTGGGAGCGAGCCTGCTCGCGATGGCGTACTGGCAGGCGACGAAGAGTTTCATGCCGATTTCCCCAGGAGCATCTGGCGCATCGGCAGCAAATCACTGGGCAGGATGATCAGTGTCTGCCACAGCGCCACGCCGCTGAGGCGGCAATACATCACCAGCAGCCCCAGGGTCACGCCCAGGTAGGCGATCGAGGACGCGGCGGCAGCGCCGACGATGCCGTAGCGTGGGATCAAAATCAGGTTCAGCGCCAGGTTCAAAAGCGCCCCCCCGCCCATCAGCAGCGAAACAGCGCCGGGACGGTTCTTGCCCAGCAGGTCCAGGCGCAGGATGCTCGCATAGCACAAGCCGAACACCCCTGGCAGCAGCGCCAGCAGGGCCGGGTACGCCGGTTGATAGTCGATGCCGAACAGGGTGACGATCAGCCATTCGCCGACCAGCACCATCCCCAGGCAGGCGCCCAGCATGGCCGTGGCGGTGAGGCGCAAGGCCAGCGGGGTCAGGCGCTTCATGTCGCTGTCCTGCTGCAGCAGGCGTTTCATCAGTGGCGTGGTGACGGCTTCCGGAACGATATGAAGCAGTTCGGCCGCCGCGCTGGCCATGGCGTAGTGCCCTAGCGCCGTGCTGCCCAGCAGCGCGCCGATGAACAGGTAATCCGAGCGCGTCAACAGTTGCTGGAACAAAAGGTCTGGATGACTGCGGACACCGTACCGCAACAGTTCGATCTGGCCGATGCGATCCCAGCGCAGGGTGACCGCGTGATCGCGACGCAACCACATCAAACCCACCAGCACCACCAGGCTCAGGCCCGCCAGCCAGCTGATCAGCGCCGCTTCCAGCGCCGTGTCTTTCCACATCCAGAACAGCGCCAGGAACAGCAACAGCGGGATCAGGGATTCCATCAGCCGCAACGCGTTGAACACGCCGACACCGCCGGAGGCGTTGTGCAGCGTCAGCAGGCCGGTCTTGAGCGCCGCCAGCGGCACGGCCAGCAACAGCAGCCAGGCCAGCAATCCCAGTTGCATAGTGATGTCCAGCTCGGCGCCGAATTCACGCACCAGTGCCACCACCAGCAACGTTAGCAATCCCGCCAGCAGACAACCGAAGACCAGCACGTGGCTGAGCAACAGGCTCATCGAGCGATGCTGCGCCGCTTGATAACCCACCGCGGAATTCAGGCCTCCACTGGTGGTGGCGCTGATCAGGTCCGGCAGGGTGCTGAGCAGCGCCAACAGCCCGCGTTCGCTGGGCCCCAGAATCCGTGCCAGCAACACGTTGCGCAACAAGCGAAGGCCGATCATCGCCAGGCTAGTGCCCATGCTCAACGCCAAGAGCCTGAGGTAACGTGCGCGGTTCATGAACGGGCTCCTTGGCGAATACGCCAGGCCAATAACTCAGGGTGACAGGCGTTGCGTTGGCTGACGCCGAAACGTGGCAGGTTCAGCGGGTCGCAATCATGGCGATACAGTCCGGCCGCGGTGCCCAACGCGAACGCAAAACCATGGGCTGCCACCTGCTCGCGCACACGAGCGTCGTTGTCACCGTTGGGGTAGCAATACACCGGCAAGGGTTGCGCGCAGCCGTTTTCCAGGGCCGTGCGGCTGCGGGTCAGTTCTTCGTGCAGGCGATGGTTGTCCAACCCGGTGAGGATCGCGTGGCTGGCGCCGTGAGGGCCGAAGCGGATCAACCCGGAGTCTTCCAGCATGCGCACCTGGGTCCAGTCCAGCGCCTGGGGCTGGGAACCTTGTGGGCAGACGTCGGTGAGGTCGCTCAATATTTTTGGATCTAGGGTCTTGAGGCTTTGCAGGTAGTGCAGCAGCGCCAGGCTGCGGCGCTCGTCGTCGAGGTCATCGAGCAGCACCGGCAACGGCCGGCCGGCGAGCTGCAAATGCTCGATCAGCGAGCGCCGCACCACCTGCCCATGGCTGCCCCACAAGGTTTCGCCGATGCTCTCCCACCAGAAATGCTGGCGACTGCCGACGAAATCGGTGGAGAGGAAAATGCTCGCCGGAATCTGGTACTGGCGTAGCAGGGGAAAGGCGTTCATGGCGTTGTCGCGCCAGCCGTCGTCGAAAGTCAGGGCCACCCGGGGACGGTTTGGAACGCTTTCAGGGTCGGCCAGCAACAAAGTCATCAACGGCACGCATTCAAAATGCTGTTGCAGCCAGATCAACAAGTGTTCGAACGCTTCGGGCCCCACGCACAGTTCATTGCGATGAGGCAATTCGGCGGCGCGGTCGTTGTTCAGTATCCGGTGCAACATCAGAATGACGCCGGCGCCGCGTAATGCATGGCGACCCAGGGACGTGTTCAGGTACAGCCAGCCGCCGGTGCGCTTGATGGTGGTCTTGATGCGGGTATTGATCGGCATGGCAGGCACTCATCGAGTCTGATCGGGGTTCCATTGGTTGTAGCTGTGTCCGCGCAGGAACTGCCACAGACCGACGACCATGCCGGCCAGGGTCACCAGCACGAACGCGGCGAGGCGAAACGGTCTGGGCAAACGATGCCGCGCGTCCAACAGGCCGGCCACGGCGAAGGCGTAGCCGAGCAATTGGGCAGACAGGGCCAGGCGGTAGAAACCATGCCCGTCGAGCAGCCAGAGGTTGCCCATCAGCAGGGGCAGCAACAGCACCGGCGCCAGCCGGCGGATCAGCTTGTGGCTGATCAACGCGATGGCGTACAGGCCATGGCGCAGCGGGTTGAGTAGCTCACGCCGGGCCGCCAGGCTGATCAGGCCGCCGACGGTGACGCGCTGGCGGCGGCTGAACTGTCGGCCGGCTTCGTCCACGCCTTGATCGAGTACCTTGGCGTCGTCGACGTAGACGACGCGTTTGCCGGCGACCGGTGCGCAGGTGTTGATAAAAAAATCGTCGTTGACCAGGGCTGGAATCGGTTGGTATAGCTCGCGGCGCAACGCCTGCAGGGCACCGTCGGCCGAGACCGTGCAACCGGCGCGACTTTCCACCCGGCGCAGCCAGGCTTCGTAGTGGCGGTACAGGCTTTCGCCCACGCTCAGGCCTGAGCCTGGGACGGGAATGTTCATATTGCCGACCGTACCGCCGACTCCAGGATCGGAAAATGGCGCCAGCAGGCGCTCAAGCGTACCGTCGAGCCAGTGCACATCAGCATCGGTAAATACCAGGATATCGCCCGTGCAATGACTGACCGCGACGTTGAGCACGCTGTTCTTGCCTTGGCGCGGCAGGTCGAGCACCTCGATGCGCGGATCTTCGAAGCGGCGCGCCAGGGCCACGGTCTGATCGGTGGAGCCGTCGCTGGCGACAACGATCTGCAGGCTGGCGGCCTGATAGTCCTGGGCCAGCAGATTGCGCAGTTTGTTCTCGATAGTGCGTTGTTCGTTGTGCGCGGCGACGATCACGCTGACCCGTTGCGCAGGCAGAGGCTCAGGCCCGGGCCTGGGAAAAAATGGCCCGGCGAGCGTCAGCAGCAACGGGTAACCCAGGTAGGCGTATACCGGCAGTAACAGGCACAGCCAGAAAATGAACTCAGCCACGGGCAGGCCTCCTTGCTTTCCAATGACAAAGGCTGAGGATGAGCGCGGCGCCGGCCAGGTGCAGGCGCACCCAGTGCAGGCCCCAGAGCTGCAGCGTCAGGCACGGGTTACGGTGCTTGTGGCTTTGGTGCACGCTCAGCACCAACCCCGGCACGGTCGTCAACAGCCCCATCATGAGTGCATGTTGAGGAGCGCCAGTGACCAGCGCGCAGATCGCCAGGAAGTCCAGCAGCCAGACGAGCACAGCCAACATCGGGAAGCGCAACAGGCGCAGGCTCAAGCCATTGGTACGCAGCAACTGCACCAGACTCCCCTGGCGCCACAACTCCTTGCCCATCCACTCGCGCCAGTTCATTTCGTAGCCCCAGTGCAGGGCGGTGTATTCATTGACCGACAGTAACCGTGCGCCCTTGGCCGTCTGGCGCAGGGTTAAGTCCTTGTCCTCACCGGTGTGCAGCGTCTCGTTGAACCCTCCGGCCCTGTCGAACCATTGGCGACGCATCAGCAGGTTGGAGGTGGGCAGCCAATCTACGCGCTGCACGGTATGCCGCGAGGGGAGCGAGGTCCGTCGATGCCAGGCCGTGGCATACCAGGGTGCCTGCGCGGGGGTGTGCAGGTCCAGGCCGAATACATCGGCGGTGTCTGCGGTCTCCAACTCAAGCAAATGCGTCAGCCAGTCCTCGGGCATTTCGATGTCGGCGTCGATGAAGGCCAGCCACTCACCACTGGCGAGCGCAGCGCCGCGGTTGCGCAGGGCACCGATATGCACGCCGGGCACCAGCAGCACTCGCGCGCCCAGCTCGCTGGCGATGCGCGGGCCGTGGTCGTCGGAGCCGTTATCCACCACGATCAGCTCGCATTCCAGTTGCGCTTGTCGTGCCGCTTCCTGCGCCGCCAACAGCGTCCGGGCGATATGCCGGGCCTCGTTGTACATCGGGATGACGATACTGATACGGTTCATGACCGGGCCTCCTGCGGCGCGGACTGTTCGGCGTCGTAGCGCAAGATGCTGGTCAAGGCGAGCATGATCCAAAGTAACTTGTGGTTCGGCGCGCTCAAGAACATCAGGAACAACGCCAGCGACAGGAAACTCATGCCCAGGTGCGTCAACAGGTCCGCCTGGGCCCAGTCCCGACGCTGGAGCCAGAGTTGGCGCGTGCGCACCAGGTTGTAGAGGCCCAGCCCAATCATGCCGACAAACATCAAGCCGGCTGGCACCCCGGTTTCGCTGAAGATTTCCAGGTAGGTGTTATGGGCCTCGCGGTACAGATCCCCGCGTTTGCGATTGGCCGAGAACGCCTTGGCGTAGCCGGTAGGGGCGTAGTGCTGCGGAAACGTCCCGGGGCCTGAACCGAGTATCGGCTTCTCGCGGATCATCTGGCTGCCCACCACAATGTATGAGGCGCGGCGACCCAAGGAGCCGTCCTTATGGTCGTTGGTGCCGGAGCTGAGGATGCTCAATGACTGGATGCGTGCCACGTAGCCGGCGGGCATCAAGGCGATTGTCGCCGGGACCATGAGCGCCAGGCCGAGCATCGCGAACCCCAGGTGCCGAGGACGTACCCGTGGTAGCTGCGCCCGATAGTGATACAACCCGATCATCAGCGTGAGCAACAGCACGACCAGTCCTGAACGCGATTCGCTCTTGGTCATTCCACCCAACAACAGGATCAAAGCGCCACCCCAGAACAACCGGTGCAGCAGGTTCTGGCTGCGTAGAGTCAACAACAATGCCAGCGGTACGGTAAACACAATCAACAGCGCAAAGGCGTTCGGGTCTGCCAGCAAACCCGAGGCGCGGCCCTGATCCTGGTATTTGGCTGAAAACATCGCGAGCACGCAGGTCGTGGCGACGCTCACGGTCATCAGCCGGGCGAACATCTCCAGGTTCAGCTCGCGACCGATCAACAACGTGATCACGAACAGAATCAGCCCAACTGAGAGTTCACGCAGATGCGTCAGGGACGCGTCCATGTTTTCCGAGATCAACAGACTCAAGCCATACAGCACCAGAAAGCCGATCAACGGCTTCCAGATATTGCTACGCAAGCGCGTCGCAGGGATCTGATGCAAGGCCAGCTGCAGGAGCAGGATCAGGATCAGCGCCACGCCGAGGAATTTGCTGCCGGACAACGCGTTGTCCTTGAACAGGCCTTCGAGCGGCAGCAGCGCGGCAATGCCCAGCAAACCCCAGCCGGGCTTGCGGTACAGCATGGCGACGCCTACCAGCCCAAGCACCGCACCCGGTGCGAGAAACGGATAAGGACTGGCCAGCAAGGCCAGGCACACCAGCCCCAGTAGACTGACGATCGAGAGCGGGACAATCATGGCCGAGCCTCCCGCGCCGTGCGGATATAGAGTTGCGACCAGCGTTCGGCCAGCGTGCGCAGGTCGTAGCGGTCGCGCTGGGTGCGGCGCGCGTTGTCGGCGAGGATCCGCGCCAGGGGCGGTTCGCTGAACAACGTTTCGATCTGGCGCGCCAGCTCCTCGCTGTCGGCCGGCGTGGCGAGCAGGCCGTTGTGACGGTCCTGCAAGACGTCCGGAATGCCACCCACGCCGAACGCCACCACGGGCACGCCGGCCTGCATGGCTTCGAGCAGGATCATCGGCGTGCCTTCGGTGCGTGAACTGATCACCAGTGCATCGAGGCGGCTCCACCAGGCGTTCATGTCCGTCTGATAACCGGGCAATTCGATGCGCGTGGGCAGCCCGGCATCAGCGATGCGCTTGAGCAAGGGCTGGCGCTCCGGGCCGTCGCCGAGCATGACCGCGTGCAGCGACGCATGGCGCTGGCACAACGGGATCATCGCGTCGAGGAACAGGTCCGGGCCTTTCTCGCTGCTCAAGCGGCCGACGTAGCCGACCCGCCAGCGTTGCCTGTCGTCGCGATGAGGCAGCGGCGTCGTGACGGCCGGCAGACCGTTGGGGATCACGTCGAGTTTTTCCGCATTCACGCTGGCCTGGCGGTGCAGCGTCGCGATGCTTTCAGCCACGCACACCACTCGCTTGACCGGCGCGGTACGGCACAGTTGCAGGCTCAACCACGTATAGAAGCGTTGCTTGGGGCTGCGTGGCGTGAAGCCGTGCTGGGTGATCACCAGCGGCAGCTGCAACAGGGTCGCCGCCGCCCAGCCGAACAACAGGCCCTTGAAGTTGTGCGTATTGATCAGCGGGCGCTCGGCGCGCCGTTGCCGTAGATGCTGCAACAGTTCGGGCCAACTGGCGCAGTGGTGGCAGTCGATCCCGGCCTGGCGGAACCGCGTGATCAAAGTCGGCGGCGCCTCCAGGAACAGCACCTGATGCTGGCCGGGTGTCGCCACGCAATGATCGAGCAGCATCCGCTCGGCCCCATAGAAGCCAGCGCTGCCGAGCAGATGAATGATCGACAGGGGGCGGCTGCGCTGGGCTGGGCTGAACGGCGCGTTCAATTTTTCACCCAATGGACAAGGCTGGGCACGCTCCAGTTGCGATGCGGATTGACCTGGTCGGGAGACTGTTCGTTGATCACCAACAGCACCGGCAGATCCAATTGGTGGCCAATTTGTGCCGGATGCTTGAAGCGATGGTCGAAGAACTCACGTACATAGACCAGGGCGATCGCCAACAGCAGGCCGGTGAACAAGCCGAACGGGATAATCAGGATGGGCTTGGGAAACGCCGCCGCGGTGGGTTCGAATGGCGGGCTCAAGACCCGGGCGTTGGACAGGTCGTTGTCCAGCGAACGGGTAGAACTGGCTTCGGCGAACCGCTGGGCATAGGTGGAGAACGCCGCATGCAGGGCGTTGATCTCGGTGTCCATCTGCCGCAGCTTGCTTTGGGTTTCCTGAAGTTGGTGGATGCGTTCCTTGAAGGCGGCGATACGTTCGACTTTCTGGTTGATCACCGAGCTGACCACCGCCAGGTCGGTGGTGCGTTCCTGGATGCGGTTGTTCACCACTTTGAGGAATTGCTGGCGAGTGCGCATGATCTGCTCCCGGGCCAGCAGCATCGGTTCGCTGCCGGGCTGGAAGATCGCCAGGTCGTTCAGGTAACGGTTGACCTGGTTGGTCAATTGCTCACCCATTTGCCTGATTTCCTGATCGTCGAAGGCAACGTTGTCCACGGTGGTGGTGAAGGTGAACGGGAAGGCGTCGGTGAGTCGCGAGCTGTTCGCCGCCGCCAGGCTGGTCTTGAGGTAATCCAGCCAGCGTTGGCCTTGCAGCAGACGGTCCTGGTACAGGCTCAGCGCCTGTTCCTCGGTGTTGATTGCATTCAAGCGAAAAGTGATTTCTTCCTTGGGATCGGAAGAGCCTACGCCTTCAAGCAGCGTCAAGCGGTTACCCTCCAAGCCGTCAAGGCGAGTCTGGTACTGGATTTTTTTCTGCTCGTAGAACGTCTGGGGCAACTCTATCGATTGCAGGTCCTGGCGACCGGTGAGGTAGTTTTCCAGCAGTTGTGCCACGAACCGGGTGCCTTGGGCCGGGTCGCCGAAGCTGTAGACGATGGAGATGACGTTGGAGCCGGGCAAGGTCTCGATCTTCAGGTTTTCAATGGCTTCGTCAGTCAGCGTATCGAGCACGGTGTCGCGTACCGGATCGACCTCGAGCCCCAAGCCGTCGCGCAGCGGATTGATGACGTACTCACGCAATGGCTGGGTGACGTAGCGCTTGAGTGGTTCGCTCACCCACTTGTTGAGCACGCCCGGGCTTGGGGTGTACTCGCCCTGGTCGCGCAGGGTCTTGATGGTTTCGCGAATCAACGCCGGTGAGCGCAGGATGTTGGTTTCGGTTTCCATGTCCGCCAGGGACGGTGGAACGAACGTCGCGTTTTCCTGGTTCAGCGAAGTCGTGGCGTCGCCCTGGGAGAGCTTTTTCGACTGGACGATCACTTGGGCGGTGATATCGAAGCTCTGCTTGAGCATCAACGGCAGCACCAGGGCGATCACGGCAAAAATCAGGAAGACGCGCTTCATCCACTGTTTGTTGGCGAAGAAGATCCTGAAGAACTCGTGCAGATAGTTTTCCTTGGGGTTCATGATCGGTCACCTGGGTCAGTTACTGTTGCCGCTTCTGTTGTTGAGCTCGTAGCCGAGGCTGACGCCAACGCCCTGGAACAGCACCACATCGGCCAGCTGCCGGGCCATTTCACCGGCTTTGGCCAGGCCGGTCTTGGGCACGAAAAGCATGTCTTCCGGCTGCAGGTAGGCGATCTGCGAGGCGTCTCCGCTCAGGGCCTTCTCCACGTCGTAGTGGCGGGCTTCAACCTGATTGCCGTTGCGACGCATGATCACCACCGAATCGAGCCTTGCCTTGACGTTCGTGCCCCGGGCCAGGGTCAGCGCCTCGAGAACGGAGATCGGCCGGCGGATCGGGTAGGAACCGGGTTGGGCCACTTCACCGAGCACGTAGATTTCGTTACCGGCGGTGGACTTGAGCAGCACGTCCACGGTCATGTGGCCGGGCAGCTGGGCATAGCGCTCGTTGAGGAAGGTCTCCAACTGGGTGACGGTCATCCCTTGCAACGGCACCGCGCCGATTTCCGGGAAGCTGGCGTAGCCATCCCGGCCCACGATGATGTCCCGGCTCATGCCGGTGGCCGGGTGGGTCAGGGTGTTGCGCAGGCTCGTCTCGCCGGACAGCGGGCTGGTCACCATTACGGTCAACTGGTTGCGATTGGGCTGGAACAGCATCTTCTGGTCATAGGCCCGTTGCACCGCCAGACGCGCTTCGTCGGTGGTCATGCCGGCGACGTTCACCGACGTGTTGGCCCCCGGCAGGTCGATGCTGCCGTCGGGCATCACCAGTTGCGTGCCGTTGAGTTGGCTGGCGGCGGTGAAGTTCAGGGCAACCTGGTCACCCGGCTGCACGCGGTAAGCCTGGGGACTGGTGGTGCCGATGTGAAAGATCACATCGAGCACATCCTGGGGCCGCAGGGTCTGTTCGACCCTGGGCATGTCGGTGGCCTGGGCGTTGGCCGGTGCGGCCGTGAGGATCTGCACCGGCATCGATCGGGTATCGGAAGTGCTGGAGCAACCGGCAAGCGGCAGCAACAGCAGGACAAGCATCTTGGCGTTCATCTCGTCATCCTTTTGCAGGCTTACAGGTTGTTGTAGAGCCACTTGGGCATGTAGTACTTGCGGCGGTTGAACACGCTGCCCACCACTTTCGCGCCGGCCTGGGCCAGGCGCTGGCGGGTGGCCTGGGCCACTTCCCAGCGGGTGTCCTCGCCGCGTACCACCAGCACCACGCCGTCAACCTGGGTGCTGAGCACCAGGGTGTCGCTGGCCGAATACACCGCGTCGGCGTCGATCACCACGAAGCGGTAGCGTGACGACAATTGCTTGAGCAGCGGGCGCAGGCGCTCGGGGCTCAGGCGTTCGGCATTGCGCCCAAGGCGACCCTGGGGCAGCACATCAAAGGGCAGGCTGGACACCTGCACCACGCAGTCTTGCAACAGCGGTGGGGCGAGGCTGTTGAACAGCAGGTCGCTGAAACCGCGCTCCTTGTGCAGCGATAGCTGCTGGCTGAGGTTGCGTGGCGACTGGCTGGCATCCACCAGCAGCACGGGGCCGCTGCTCATCTGCGCCAGTTGCGCGGCGAGCGCCATGGCGCTGGTGCTGGTGCCGGTGCCGGTATTGGCGGACGTCAGAAGCAAGGTCCGCAGTGAAGGGTCGAGCACGGTCGAGGTCAGGTTGCTCTCGCTCGGGCTCGCTATGGTGAGGATATTCGTCGAACCGTCCATTTAACTCGCTCCGTGGCCGCTGAACACTTTGAAGGGGGTAATCACCAGGATCTTCAAATCCAGCAACAGGCTCTGCTCGGCGATATAGCTGAGGTCCAGTTCCACGCGCTGGTCGAAGTCGATATTGCTGCGCCCGGAGATCTGCCACAGGCCGGTCATGCCGGGGTAGATGCTCAGCCGCACAAGATGGTTGTCCTTGTAGCGATAGGCGTTGAACGAGGTCGGCCGCGGGCCCACCAGGCGCATGTCACCAGTCACTACATTGATCAGGTTCGGCAGTTCATCGAGGCTGCTGCGGCGCAGGAACCGGCCGATAGGGGTAATGCGTGGGTCGTTGTCGATCTTGAAGTCGATGGCATCGGCGCCGTGTTTGTTCAGATGGCGCAATGACTCCTTGAGGCTCTCGGCGTCGGCGACCATGGTGCGGAACTTGTACATGCCGAACACGCGGCCGCGGTAGCCGGTGCGTTTCTGCACGAACAGCACCGGGCCTGGGCTTGAGCGTTTCACCAGCAGCGCCAGGCCCAGCAGCAGCGGGCAGAGCAGCAGCAAAATGGCCAGTGCGCCCAGGCAGGCCACGATCCGGTTGGTGCGCGAGACGGTCCACGGCCGACCACCGTAGCGGCCGGTCAGCCAGCCACGGCCTTGGCGGTGGATGGCGGCGTCCAGGCGCCGGCGGTGGTCGGGGTCGACACGTTTGTCGCGTCCGAGGGCGTTGGTGGGCAGGTCATGCTCATGGCGGGTCATAGACTCCTCCGCTGAAGTTCGGCCGCAAGCGGCGCGTGGGCGACAGGCAGTGGGTAGTAATCGAGGAACCACTGGATGAAACGGCCCAGGCCCTCGTCCAGTTCGATGCCTGGTGTGAATCCGGAGACCGAGCTTGAGGAGGCGCAGATCAGGTACCTGACCGGATCGCAACGGCAAATTTCCAGGAAAGTGTCCAGCCCGCAGACCCGATGGCCGTCACGGGTCAGCCGCAGGACGCAGTGAGCGCCGATGAACCCGGCTGCGCCGGTCACCAGGATATTCACGCTTGTGGCCCTGTGACGTGGGCGTGCGGCACGGTATGGCGCAAGCCGATGCCGCGATACACAAGCCCGGCGGCGGCCAGGTGTTCAGGGTTGTACAGGTTGCGTCCGTCGATGATCACCCGGGCGCGCAACTTACTGGCCAACAGGTCGAAATCCACCACGCGGAAATTTTTCCATTCGGTACAGATCACCAGCGCGTCGGCGTCTTCCAGGGTGTCGTCGCGAGTGGCGCACAGATTCAGGTCCTTGCGATAGCCATAGAGGCGACGGCATTCGGACATGGCTTCCGGGTCATACGCCTGGACCCGTGCGCCTTCGCGCCACAGTGCGTCCATCAGGTACCGGCTGGGTGCTTCGCGCATGTCATCGGTGTTGGGTTTGAACGCCAGGCCCCAGATCGCAATGGATTTGCCGGCCAGGCCGTCGGGAAATTGCTGGGAGAGTTTCTCGAACAGGATATGTCGTTGGCGGTCGTTGACATCGGTGACGCTGCGCAGCAGGCGCAGCGGCATGCCGCTCTGTTCGGCGGTATGCAGCAGGGCGCGCAGGTCCTTGGGAAAGCACGAGCCGCCGAAGCCGCAGCCGGGATAGATAAAGTGATAGCCGATGCGCGGATCCGAGCCGATCCCCCTGCGCACTGCTTCTATGTCGGCCCCCAACCGTTCGGTGAGGTTGGCCAGTTCGTTCATGAAGCTGATGCGGGTGGCGAGCATGGCGTTGGCGGCGTACTTGGTCAGTTCAGCGCTGCGGTTGTCCATGAACATCAGCTTTTCGTGGTTGCGGCAGAACGGCGCGTAGAGCTCGCTCATCTGCTCGCGGGCCAGCAGGTCGGTGGTGCCGATGATGATCCGGTCCGGACGCATGCAATCGGCCAGGGCGCTGCCTTCCTTGAGAAACTCGGGGTTGGACACCACCCGCACGTTCAGTTGTTTCAGGCCCCGGCGAGCCAGCGCCTGGCGGGCGCATTCGGCCACTTTGTCGGCGGTGCCCACCGGCACGGTGGACTTGATGATCAGGGTGCGGTCGCTGTCCATGAAGTCGGCGATCTGCCGGGTCACGGCCAGCACATGGCTAAGGTCGGCCGAACCGTCTTCATCGGCAGGGGTGCCGACGGCGATGAAAATCAGCTCGCCATGGTTGACTGCATCGCTGGCTTGGCTACTGAACAGCAGGCGACCGGCTTTGATGTTGTCTTCGAGCAGATCGGACAGGCCGGGTTCGCTGATCGGTGGCACGGCCTGTTGCAATTGACGGATCTTGTTCGGGTCGATGTCGATGCACAAAACCCGGTGTCCGACATCGGCCAGCGCCGCCGCCTGGATCAGCCCCACATACCCCGTTCCAAATACGCTCACGTCCATCTTTGGCACGCCTCATCAACCGGTTTATGTAACTCGGATGAAACTGTTAAGAGGGGGTATAGCGCAGCCTCAGAAAAGCGTGTCAGCAAAATGACAGTTGTCATCTTCGATAAAACTAGACAGCACTTGGCGTTTTGATATCAAGTCCTTGACTGACTTGAAAAAGTCACGTTTTTAAAGGGTTAAAAGCCTGTTTAACAAAGCGATGAACGGTATTTATCCATAGATTTTGGCGATTTTCACCTGTTAAGTGTGTCATTTTCGAGCTAACTTTTTTTTGACGCATGAACTTTCTTGCGCTTTGGGAAGCGGCTGCTAGTGTCCACAAATCAACCCTGTTTCCAGCACCGCGAATCCGTCGAGAAAACCATGACCCGATACGTCAAGGAACTGCTGTTGGTGCTGTACCTGATCCGTGGCTATCACGATTACCTGGATCGTCTGGCGGCACTGGGTATTGGCGTCGCCACGCTGTTGTACGGTGCGATGTTCGTGGCATTGGTGGTAGCGCTGTGGATGACTGCTTACATCCGCCAGGCGCTGGTGCGGCATCTGTTCGCGTTGGCGATGTTTATCTCGGCGGTGTTTTTCGAGGTCTATGGGCGGGTGACCGACAGTTACCTGACCTACAGCCAGTTCGTGTCGCTGGTCTATTCCGGCGGTTTCATCCAGGAGGCGGCCTACCAGTACCGCGAGGTGATCATCAGCTCGGCGGCCGGCGGCCTGTTGTTGCTGTTGGGCATCGGCCTCAAGCCGCGTCGGCGGATGGCGATGCCGGCCTGGCTGCCCGTCGCCGCGCCAGTGCTCGGGGTGCTATTGCTCAGTACGGTGCTGTTCGTGCGGGCGGGGGAGGGCGCGCGCGGGCTGCCGATCATGTACACGCCGCTGGCCTACTTGAATCTGTTTGGCTACGAGGTCTTGCACAGCACGATCGGCCCTCGCGAATCGATTCGTATCGCGCGGCTAACCTCGCCGATCAATCACGATATCGTACTGATCATCGATGAGAGCGTGGCGGGCAATTACCTGGATATCAACACTGCGGGAGGTGTGCCCACGGGGCTTGAAACGCCGCCTGACGGCGTGCGGGTCTTCAATTTTGGCTATGCGGCCTCCATCGCCAATTGCAGCGCCGATACCAATGTCACCCTGCGTTACGGTGGCACCCGCGCCGACTATGTGCGCATCAACAGCACCTTGCCGTCGATCTGGCAGTACGCCAAAAAAGCCGGTTTGCGCACGGTGTACATCGACGCCCAGCGCACAGGCGGCAATCTGCAGAACCTGATGACCGATGTCGAAAAACGGGACATCGACGAATTCGTCCAATTCGACCAGGCCCGTGTGCTCGATCGCGACATGGCCGCTGCGGCAAAACTGATCGAGCTGCTGGGCGACGACCGGGCCGAACTGGTGGTGGTCAACAAGGTGGGGGCGCATTTCCCGGTCCACGACAAATACCCCGACGACTTCATGCGCTACCGGCCGGCTTTGCCCCGTGGGCAATTCCAGGACATTTCCGACACTGGCAAGCGCGATGGCTTCAATGGTCAGAGCGATGACTGGGTGCTGTACCGCAACGCTTACCGCAACACCCTGCTGTGGAATGTCGGCGAGTTCTTCAAGCGAATCTTCCAGCAGGGCAATTTGAGCAATGCCGTCGTGATCTACACCTCCGACCACGGCCAGGACCTGCACGAGCGCGGCAATCCCGGGCTCAACACCCATTGCGGTGGCTATCCGGTAGCGGAAGAGGGCCTGGTGCCGTTGGTGGTGATGGAGGGGGCGCAGTTGCACACCCTGGATTGGCAACGGGCCTGGGCACAGAACAAGGATCGCTCCAGTCACTACAACATCTTCCCAACCCTGTTGCGTTTGATGGGATACGAACCGACCGCGACCGAATCGGCTTATGGCAAGGCCCTGGACCAACCCACCGATGACGACTTCACCTTCAACTACCGCTTCAACGCCCGACTGGGAGCGAAACCGGCGTGGCGGCACATTGACCTTGACACTATAGTCACACCCAAACCGACCCAGGCTGAAATGACGGCGGGGCATTGATTCCACATGAGGTCTTGAGCGTCCAAAGCCCCCCGTGGGAGCGGGGAGTTCAAAGCAATGGTGTCCGCCACGAATCCCCTAATGTGGGAGCGGGCTTGCTCGCGAAAGCGGTGTGTCAGCTTGCAATGATGTTGAATGTGATGACGCCTTCGCGAGCAAGCCCGCTCCCACAGTATTTAGGGGTGTTCATGGCAATGGTGTCCGCCACGTATCCCTGTGGGAGCGAGCTTGCTCGCGATAGCGGTCTGTCGGTTTGCCGTGGCGGCAAGCCAGTCGCGTAGTCATTTCTGGATGGGTCCGCCGCTCAACTCCGCTATCCTGAGCCCTACGTTTATCCATCGGGCCGTTCCATGCTGCAAGTGCGTGAAGTATTCAAAAGCTACCTCACCCCCCAGGGTCCGCTGCCGGTGTTGCAAGGCATCGACCTGACGCTACCACCCGGCAGCAGCCTGGCGTTGATGGGGGAGTCCGGCAGTGGCAAGAGCACCTTGCTGCACTTGGTGGCCGGACTGGACAAGGTTGATGGCGGCAGCATCCGCAGTGGCGAGTATCAGCTCGACGGGATGAGCGAAAGCCAATTGGCGAACTGGCGGCGTACGGAAATCGGCCTGGTGTTCCAGCAATTCAACCTCATCAGCAGCTTGTCGGTGCAAGACAACCTGGCGTTCCAGGCGCGACTGGCTGGCCGCTACGACCCGGCCTGGCAAAGCCATTTGGTGGGGCGGCTGGGGCTCAAGGACCTGTTGCGCCGCTATCCCGAGCAACTATCCGGCGGGCAGCAGCAACGGGTGGCGTTGGGGCGGGCGCTGGCTTCTCGACCGCCTTTGCTGCTGGCCGACGAACCCACCGGCAGCCTCGACGAGGCCACCAGCGATGAAGTCTTGCAGCTGTTGCTGGAACTGCTGGACGGCAGCTCCACCAGCCTTTTGATGGTGACCCACAGTTCGCGGGTGGCGGCGCGTCTGGCCCAGCGCGTGGTGTTACACCGTGGACGTCTGGCGCAGGCCCAGGCGTGATGATTTTTCGCCAGACCCTCAAGGCCTTGCTCAGCCATTGGCGACAGCACCCGGTGCAGTTTTTCAGCGTATTGACCGGCCTGTGGCTCGCCACCAGTCTGCTTACCGGGGTCCAGGCATTGAACAGTCAGGCCCGGGAAAGCTATGCCCGGGCCAGCCAGCTCATTGGTGGCCAGCCCCAGGCCAGTCTCAGCGCGCCCGGTGGCGGCACCTTTACCCAGCAATGGTTCGTCGAGCTGCGGCGCCAGGGCTGGCCGGTGTCGCCGGTGTTGCAGGCCCGGGTGGTGCTCAAGGGGCATGAGGACCAGCGCCTGCAACTGATGGGCATCGACCCGGTGTCGCTACCACCCGGTACGGCGCTGGCGGGGCAGGCGCGGGAGATGGCCGAGGTCGTGGAATTTTTCACCGACCCCGGCCGCACCTGGATCGCGCCCCAGACGCTGCAAGCTTTGAGGTTGAGTGAAGGTGACCGGCCACAGACCGCCGACGGGCAAACGCTGCCGCCGCTGCATGTCCAGGTGGACATGGCGCCGGGCCTGCTGTTGATGGACATCGGCTTTGCCCAGCAGGTGCTCGGGCTGCCGGACCAGTTGTCGCGACTGCTGCTGCCCGCCACGTTCAGCGCCGCGTTGCCGGAGGCGTTCAACGGTCGGCTGCAATTCAAGCGCGCCGATGAAGAAAACAACCTGTCGCGCCTGACCGAAAGCTTTCACCTGAACCTTGATGCGCTGGGGTTTTTATCCTTTGTGGTTGGTTTGTTCATCGTTCATGCAGCCATCGGCCTGGCCCTGGAGCAACGCCGCAGTCTGCTGCGAACCCTGCGCGCCTGTGGCGTCAGTGCCCGGGTGCTGATCGCTAGCCTGGTCATGGAATTGGGTGCGTTGGCCTTGCTGGGCGGGGTCGCCGGGGTGATCAGTGGCTATTGGCTGGCGAGCCTGCTGCTGCCCGATGTCGCAGCGAGCCTGCGCGGCTTGTACGGCGCCGAAGTGGCCGGGCACCTGAACCTCAGCCCGGCATGGTGGTTCAGCGGTATCGGCCTGAGCCTGCTCGGCGCGCTGCTGGCCGGGGCCGACAGCTTGCTGCGGGCGGCGCGTCTGCCGTTGCTGGCGCTGGCTAACCCCCAAGCTTGGCATCAGGCCCATGGGCGCTGGTTGCGACGCCAGGGCTGGGTGGCCACGTTGGCGGCATTGATCGCTGTGTCGGCGTTGATCTGGGGTGACAGCCTCGCCAGTGGTTTTGTCCTGATGACGGCCCTGTTGCTGGGCGCGGCACTGGCCTTGCCGGTGTTGCTCAACGCAGCGCTGAACCAGTTGGCGCGGCGCGGTCGCTCAGTGCTCGGGCAATGGTTTCTCGCTGACTGCCGCCAGCAATTGCCGACGCTGAGCCTGGCCCTGATGGCGCTGCTGCTGGCGCTGGCGGCGAACATCGGCGCCGGCAGCATGACCTCCGGTTTCCGCCAGACTTTCAACAACTGGCTTGAACAGCGCCTGACCGCCGAGCTGTACATCAACCCGCAAACTGCGGCGCAGGCGGGTGAGCTGCGAAGCTGGCTCATGCAACAGCCGACGATCAGCGCCGTACTGCCCAATTGGCAAGTGTCCGTGCCGGTGCAAGGCTGGCCGACCGACGTCTACGGCATCATCGATCACCCGAACTACCGCCAGCATTGGCCGCTGCTGGAGTCCGCCGGCGACAAGCCCTGGGAGCAACTGGCCGGCGCCGATACCCTGATGCTCAGCGAGCAGTTGGCCCGGCGTCTGAAAGTGAAGGTTGGCGATCAGATGACATTGCCGACGCCCCAGGGGCCCTGGACGCCGCGCATCGTCGGGATCTACGCCGACTACGGCAATCCCAAGGGGCACGTGCTGGTCAATGCCGATCACTTGTTGGCCCATTGGCCGCAGCTGACGCCGAATCGCTTCAACCTGCGTATCGAGCCGTCCGCGATCCCTTCGCTGCTGACGGCGCTGCAAAGCCGCTTCACTCTGGATGACAACCACATTGTCGATCAGGCGCGGCTCAAGGGTTGGTCGACCCAGGTCTTCGAGCGCACCTTTGCCGCCACCGCCGCGCTCAACAGCCTGACCCTGGCGGTGGCCGGGGTGGCGCTGTTCATCAGCCTGCTGACCCAGAGCCAGAGTCGTCTCGGCCAGTTGGCGCCGCTGTGGGCGCTGGGCGTGACGCGGCGCCAGCTGATGCTGCTCAACCTCGGCCAGACCTGGCTGCTGGCGCTGTTGACCCTGGTGCTGGCCGTGCCGCTGGGCATCGCCCTGGCCTGGTGCCTGGACGCGGTGATCAACGTGCAGGCCTTCGGCTGGCGCCTGCCGTTGCGGGTGTTCCCGCTGCAACTGGCGCAATTGCTGGCCCTGGCGATGCTTGCCACGCTGCTGGCGTCAGCCTGGCCGCTGTACGCGCTGTACCGCACGCATCCGGCGGATTTGCTGAGGACCTTCGCCCATGAAGATTAGGATCGGGCTGATGTTGCTGGCGTTGCTCAACGGCTGCGACAACGCCCAGGCGCCGCAAAAGGGCTTTGCCGGCTTGGGCGACCAGGCTGTCGCGTTCACGCCGGTGGTGCCGGGGCGGGTGTTCAGCTTCCCGGCTGACCATGGCGCCCATGAAGGTTTTCGTATCGAGTGGTGGTACGTCACCGCCAATCTCAAGGACGCCCAGGGCCGGGAATTCGGCGTGCAGTGGACGCTGTTTCGCAGCGCCCTGAATGCCGCACCCCAGGTGAGCGGCTGGCGCAACCAGACGATCTGGCTCGGTCACGCCGCCGTCACGTCCGCCACTGTGCACCACGCCGCCGAACGCTACGCCCGGGGCGGGGTGGGGCAGGCCGGCGTGCAGGCTGTGCCATTCAATGCCTGGATTGATGACTGGCAGTTCGCTACCCACGCGCCAGGGGCCGACCCTCTGGCGGACATGCAACTGAAGGCCCGTGACCCGCGCTTCAGCTACGAGTTGCGGCTCACCTCGACCCGGCCGCTGGTGTTACAGGGCGATAATGGCTTCAGCCAGAAATCCGCTGCCGGCCAGGCGTCGTATTACTACAGCCAGCCGTTCTTCCAGGCCAGCGGCCAACTGGACATCGACGGCCAGCGCTATCAGGTCAACGGCCCGGCCTGGCTTGACCGGGAGTGGAGCAGCCAACCCCTTACCGCCAACCAGACCGGGTGGGACTGGTTCTCCCTGCACCTGGACAATGGCGAACATGTGATGCTGTACCGCATGCGCCACAAGGACGGCGCGCCGTACCTCACCGGCACGTGGATCGATGCTCGCGGCCAGGCGCAGAGCCTGCATGCCGGGGACATCGAGCTTGTGCCGTTGGACCGGGCCAAGGTCGCCGGGCGCTCGATGCCGGTGCGCTGGTCGATCAGGATTCCCGGCAAACAGCTCGACATCACCACCCAGGCCCTGAACCCCGACGCCTGGATGGACCTGCGCATTCCCTATTGGGAAGGCCCGGTGCAGTTGCAGGGCAGCCACGGCGGCACGGGCTACCTGGAAATGACCGGCTACTGAAACCCGCCGGAACTCCTCCCAAACCTCGACCCTCATAGCTTATGAATGCCTCGCAGGAGCCCGTCATGAGCGATGACCTCAAACTTCCGTCCCTGGCCGATTGGCAGCGACTGTTCGACGACCAAGCTTATTGGCAGCAGTCCCCCGACGCCCATTTCACCGAGTTGATGCGAGTGGCCGACGACCTGTTCGGCCAGGGCGCCATCGACCTGACGCAGTGGCAGGAGCTCAAGGCCCGGGCCGAGCAACTGCACCAACGTTCCCCGGATGCCAATGTCGCCGAAGAAGTCGCCGACCCCGACGCCTGATCCCAGGCGCGAACGACCCAAGGAGTTCGCCATGAAGCACCATCCTGATCAAGCCCAGCAGAACCCCGACGAACCGGCAATGCCCGGCGAAGTGGAGCGCGACAACGACGCCCTTCGCCCGAACGACCCGGTCAAGCGCAAGCAGCAGGGCGACCCCGAGGCGGGGGAGACCGATGCACAGAAAACCGGGCGGCATGACTGACTTCGCATATATCGTCAGTTATTAAACGAATTTGTTAATAAATGTTTAACTCGGCTGTGAAGTGTTGGGTGGGCTAGCTGATAACTTTTTGTACTTGCTAATTATTTTTGTATAGCTGTTTGTACAGTTATTTATAGGTGATATGTGTCACACACAAATCCCTGTGGCGAGGGAGCTTGCTCCCGCTGGACTGCGCAGCAGGCCCCAAAAGCGGCGTCCGCTGCGCGGCCGAGCGGGGGCAAGCTCCCTCGCCACAGGGGCGGTGTAGATCAAATGTAATTGTACGAACGGGAGGGTATTTGTTCAGTCGTTGATAGTTACGACTAAAGATAAACAGATATTTAAACGGGACGGCGGACACAGTGTGAAAGTTCCACTATTATTGTGCCCGTTCGCCCAGTGTTGGCTCTTTACCAGTGCATGGAATGCCGAGGCCGTTGCACTGGGCGAACACCATCCGGATTAAAACTTTTTGATAAGTCTGATTGCACATCGACCAGCAGCGGCTGGTCGATGAGTGGATGGTTGTGTCGGAGTTAAGCGGCGGGCGCCGCACCCCAGCTGTCGGTATTTGAAGTACTGCTCCCAATGTGAGTCCAATCGATTTGGCGGTACGAGAAATGTACCTCCTGCATGTGGGTAAGATGCGCGTTGGCCGGATCTTGGCAATGGAGCATGTAGTCCTTGATCTCGACGATAGACACGTCCATTAAGGTAGTGGTGTAGTAACGCTCCTCCTTGCCCTCGCTGGAAGTTCGGTACCAGCTGATTTCAACGCTCTTCAGGAGCTGGCGGCTGCTCAGGAATCCCTGCAACAGTGGCGAGGTCCTGTCGAATATCTTGGTGACAACCAGAGGATGGTGGAGGCGCTGGCCAGCTACCTGACCGGACTGGGGGGAATACGGGACGGTTATACGATGCTCGATAGCCTGTACCATCACCTCATCTATATGACCGGACTGGTACAGATTGCCTACCGACTTGGGGGTGGACGCGTCTGCGGTGACCAATTCGTTGTTCGGGCCAATAATGGACATGTATGCGGGGATAGCCAATGGACGCTCCTTCCTGGATAACGAAGTCCTCGAGGACGTGAATCGTCCCGAGGGGCCAGACGATTATCAAGAGCTGTGCCATTTTTAAAAAAATCTTCTAAATCAATGCGTTGGATGTTTTGTTTGCACAAATCCACGCTGTGCTGACAGAAAATCGCATCAAGCCTTGCCCAGCCCAACGCAACTTCCTGCCATCCCCGTCTTACAACCTATTCCTACACACCCAACGCCGCCAGGCATTCATCGATGGAGCGCTGTTGCGTCTGGGCATACAGCCCCAACTCGTCGATCGTCGCCCGCCCCAGCGCCTCTTCGAAAGCCTGGCGGTTGGACTGTCCGGCATAGTGATTCTGGGCGGCATCGCCGAGGTTGGACTGGAAGATACCGGCGGCGCTGACTGGCAAGAAGTCTTCATACACCAAAGGCTCGGCGCGTAGGTATTGCTGTTCCAGCAGTTGTTCGAGCGTAGCGCCTCGGTCGAGGGTGCCTTTGGCGGCAAGGCCTTCGGGCGTCACGAAATAGCGGAAGTAGGCCAAAGCTTGCCGACGCAATTCATCGTGAGTATCCGGGAACGACACGAAGTGCTCGGCCATCAGCGTGTTATAGCGCTCGGCATTGGCTTCGTTGGGAAACGCCCCCAGGGCATCACGCGCCGCGTTGAGCAATTGATCGTAAAGCGCACGACCCTTTGGCGTGAGGGCGGCGCCGCGCTGTTCGATTTCGCCGAAGCGGGCGCTGTGGCTGCCTTGGGACTGCGGCTGGTCGGTAAAGGCGACGGGCTCGTCGAGGGCCTTGAAGCTGGTCTGGCGCAGCAGGATCGGACACTGGCGACGGGGCGGGCCTTCGATCACGGCTTTGGGAGTAATGCCATGCACGGGCATCTGGGCCTGGACGATGTCGATGTCCAGGGTGCGCGGCGTCAGGTGATTGATGTGCGGGCCCTTGAACGCCACCACATCGGCGATCAGCCGATGCTGGGCGCTCAACTGCCGGTATTGCTCTGCGGTGACGGTGGCGCTGTGGTGCCAGCGAAAGGTCTCCAAGGCCTGTAGGACAAAGTCTTCGGCCTGCGACTCTGTCAACCCACCCTGACCCTCGGCAAGATCGATGAGCGCCAGGGCGCGCGGGGTGAAGATCTGTCGTTTGGCCAGGACTGACTCGGCGAAGCTTCGAAGCTCGGTGTTCTCGATCAGTTCCAGGCGCAGCAGCGAGGTAAACACCCGGAACGGGCTGACTTGCAGCGCGGTTTCATGCACGGCACGGAACGCGGTGGAGTGCACCGGCACCCCGGCTGGCGTGAGGTCGTAATAGCCCACCGGCTGCATGCCCATGACGGCAAACAATCGCCCCAGCGTCGCCAGTTCTGCCGCCGTGCCGACGCGGATCGCGCCATGGCGCTCCAGGTCCAGGCGCTCCAGTTCACCGGTGCTGCGCAGGTGGGCGGCCAGCGAAGGGGCTTGCGCCAGCACTTGGGCGTTGGTCTGTTCCACCAGTTGCACCAGCGCGCCATACAGCGGCACTTCGTCGCGGTACATGTCGGACATCGCTCGGGAGAAGCGTTGGCGGATCAGGTCGGGACTGACGAAACTCATTGTGGGAATTCCTGGCGCTGGCTGTGGGAAGTGTCGAGAAAGATCGCAGCCTTCACCCATCCCGGCAAACGAAGAATCTTCCGGACTTCATTCTGCCAGGGACTGATCCACCAGCTCGATCCAGTGCCGCACGGGCGTGCGACCGGCGCTGTCGAGGTGGTTCTGGCAGCCAACGTTGGCCGTGACGATCAGCTCCGGTCGGCCGCTTTCCAAGGCATTGAGGCGGTTGTCGCGCAACTGCCGCGCCAACACCGGCTGAGTCAGCGAGTAGGTACCGGCCGAACCGCAGCACAAGTGGCTGTCGGGCACTTCGGTGAGGTTGAAGCCCAGGCGCGTCAGCAACGCCTCGATGTGGCTACCGAGTCTTTGCGCATGTTGCAAGGTACAAGGGCAATGGACGGCGATGCGCTGGTTCCTGGCGGCGCAGATCTGTTCCAGCGGCTCCTGGCCGAGCACTTGCACCAGGTCCAGGGCCCGCTCGCTCACCTGTCTGGCCTTGGCGGCATAGGCTGGATCAAGTTCCAGCAGATGCCCGTAGTCCTTGATGAAAGCGCCACAGCCACTGGCGGTCTGGACGATGGCCTCGGCGCCCTTGTCCAGATGCGGCCACCATGCGTCGATGTTGCGCCGGGCGCGATCCAGGCCGGTTGCCTGGGCGTCGAGGTGATAATCCAGCGCGCCGCAGCAGCCTGCTTCAGGGGCAGCGATGACGCTGATGCCGAGGCGGTCCAGTACCCGTGCTGCCGCTGCATTGGTATTGGGCGAGAGCCCCGGTTGCACGCAGCCTTCGAGCAGCAACACTCGGCGGGCATGGCGCACCGGCGGGCGCTCGCCGTGGGAAGCCGAGGGGTGGGGTAGCTTGCCACTGAGGGGCGTCGGCAATAGCGGACGAAACACCGTGCCAAGGCGCAGCAGGGCTTTGAAGCGTTCGGGACTGGCGGCCAGGCTGCGCAGGCCCAGGCGCAATGCACGTTGGCCGGCCGGGCGCGGGACGGCTTGATCCACCATCGCTCGGCCGATGTCCAGCAGGTTGTGGTAATCCACGCCGGACGGGCAAGTGGTTTCGCAGCTGCGACAGGACAGGCAGCGATCCAGGTGCAGTTGGGTGCTGGCGGTGGCGGGTTGGCCTTCGAGCACCTGTTTGATCAGGTAGATGCGCCCGCGCGGGCCGTCCAGTTCATCGCCGAGCAGTTGATAGGTGGGGCAGGTGGCATTGCAGAAGCCGCAATGCACGCAACTGCGCAGGATCCGTTCGGCTTCTTCGGCGCGGGGCAGGCGTTTGGCGTCGTCGCTGAAACGGGTTTGCATACGTTGATGGCCTGTACGGTTAATTTGAGTGCTCGAATTAGCCACACAGGCCACTATAGCTCCGGGTACATCCGACCGGGGTTGAACAGCCCCAGCGGATCGAGCCGGGCCTTGAGCTGGCGGTGGTAACGCAGCAGCGCCGGGGCCAGCGGTTGGAACGGTGTCTCGCTGACGCCATGACTGTAGCAGGTGGCATGGCCGCCCAGTTCAAGGGCCAGGGGGTGTACCGTAGTGGCATCGGTTTTCAACCAGCGTTGGGCGCCGCCCCAGTCGATCAATTGCGCGCCGGGCAAGGCAAGTGGGCCGGTAGTGCCGGGCAGCGACAGGCGCCATAGCGGCAGGCGCTCGTCGAAAAATGCCAGGCGATGTTCGTTCAGGTCCGCCCAATAGATGTCATCGATCACTTCGCCGCCGAATCGCTGGTGCGCGGCACTGACGGATCCTTCGCCGCCTTCGAGGCGCAGGCGCAGACAGTCGCCGTCATGGCTGGCTGCGCTGATGGGTAAAGGCTGCCGGCCCCACTCGGCGAGTTTTGCCAAGGCCTGGCTGGCGTCCATTTCCAGACGAATGCTCAGACTGTGACGAGGCTTGGGCAGGACTTTCAACGAGACTTCGGTGATTACCCCCAGGCAGCCGAAACTGCCGCTCAGCAGGCGCGACAAGTCATAGCCGGCGACATTTTTCATCACCTCGCCACCGAACCGCAGATGCGTGCCGTGGCCGCTGATCAGGCGGCTGCCGAGCACGAAGTCGCGCACCGAACCGGCCCAGGGCCGACGCGGCCCCGATAGCCCGGCGGCCACCATGCCACCCACGGTGGCGTTGCCGTCGAATGTCGGCGGCTCGCAGGGCAGCCGCTGCCCGGCGGCGTCCAGGGCGGCCAACAGCATGCGCAGTGGGGTACCGGCCCGGGCGGTGATGACCAGTTCGGTGGGATCGTAATGGACGATGCCGCAATGAACGCGGGTGTCCAGCACTTCGCCGGCCACTTCGCGTCCCAGGAATGCCTTGCTGTTGCCACCCTGGATACGCAGCGGCGTGGCGTCGGCCCGGGCGCGGTTGACCTGGTCCAGCAACAGCTCGCTGGCGTCGCCGTCTGCTGCGCCGATCATCAGAAACGCTCCAGCTCGGGAAACGGCAGTTGCCCGCCATGGATGTGCATGGCGCCGAACTCGGCGCAGCGATGCAGGGTCGGGATGTTCTTGCCCGGGTTCAGCAAGCCCTGGGGGTCGAACGCGGCTTTTACCGCGTGGAACAGCTGCAGCTCGTCGCTGTTGAACTGGGCGCACATCTGATTGATTTTTTCCCGGCCGACTCCGTGCTCGCCGGTGATGCTGCCGCCGACCTGCACGCACAGTTCAAGGATTTTCCCGCCCAGGGTTTCGGCGCGTTCCAGTTCGCCGGGACGATTGGCGTCGAACAGGATCAACGGGTGCATGTTGCCGTCGCCGGCGTGGAACACGTTAGCGACCCGCAGCCCATGTTCGGCGCCGAGGCTGGCAATGCGTTGCAGCACTTCGGGCAAGGCACGGCGGGGGATGGTGCCGTCCATGCAGTAGTAGTCCGGCGCCAGGCGACCCACTGCCGGGAAGGCATTCTTGCGCCCGGCCCAGAACCGTAGGCGCTCGGCTTCGTCCCGCGCCTGGCGCACCTCGGTGGCCCCGGCCTGTTGCAGCAGTTGGTCGACCCGTCGGCAATCGTCGTGGACGTCGGACTCGACGCCGTCCAGCTCGCACAACAGGATCGCCTCGGCCTCTACCGGATAGCCGGCGTGGATGAAGTCTTCGGCGGCGCGGATCGCCAGGTTGTCCATCATCTCCAGGCCCCCGGGGATGATGCCGGCGGCAATGATATCGGCCACTGCTCGTCCGGCCTTGTCCACTGAATCGAAGCTGGCCAGCAGCACCTTGGCGACCTGGGGCCGTGGCAGCAGTTTTACCGTCACTTCGGTGATGATCCCCAGCAACCCTTCGGAGCCGGTGAACAGCGCCAGCAGGTCCAGGCCCGGGGCGTCCAAGGCCTCGCTGCCCAGGGTCAGGTGTTCGCCTTCAATGGTCAGAATTTCCAACTTCAGCAGATTGTGCACCGTCAGACCGTACTTGAGGCAATGCACGCCGCCGGCGTTTTCCGCGACATTGCCGCCGATGGAGCAGGCGATCTGTGACGAAGGATCCGGCGCGTAATACAGCCCGAACGGCGCCGCGGCCTGGGAGATCGCCAGGTTGCGCACCCCTGGCTGCAAGCGTGCGGTGCGTGCCTGCGGGTCGATGTGCAGGATTTGATTGAAACGCGCCATCACCAGCAGCACACCGCTCTCCAGGGGCAGGGCGCCGCCGGACAAACCGGTCCCGGCGCCCCTGGCCACCACCGGGACGTTGTGTCCATGGCACAGCTTGAGCAGGGCCTGCACCTGTTCGACCCGCCGCGGCAAGACCACCAGCATTGGCGTGGTGCGGTAGGCCGACAGCCCGTCGCACTCGTAGGGCTTGAGGTCTTCCTGGTGGTGGAGGATTTCCAGGTCCGGGATCCGGGTCTGCAACGCTTTGAGAAGGGCTTGCTTGTCGACCTTTGGCAGCGGGCCGTCGAGGTGCTCGTCGTAGAGGATGTTCATGGATGTGTTCCTGAGTAAATGAACCGTGGCGAGGGAGCTTGCTCCCGCTCGAGTGCGTAGCACTCGTGAACAGAGGGGCCGCTTCGCCCGAGGCGTCGGACCGTCCCAGCGGGAG
>NZ_JALJDX010000171.1 GCF_022952855.1 Pseudomonas sp. RGM2987
GTCAACCTATCTGTTAAATGACTCACCGCATTCGCGAGCAAGCCCGCTCCCACAGGGTTATGTGTGCAGGGCTCTTAGATCCGCAACCCGCCATCCATCTCCAGAATCCGACCGGTGTAATAGTCGTTCTCGAAGATATACGCCGCCGAATGGGCAATCTCCTCGGGCTTGCCCATGCGCTTGAGCGGTATCCCCGAGGTCATTTTCTCCAGCGCTTCGGGTTTCATCCCCAGGGTCATCTCGGTCTCGATGAAGCCCGGTGCGATGCCGGCGACACGGATGCCATAGCGCGCCAGCTCCTTGGCCCAGGTCACGGTGGCAGCGGCCACGCCGGCCTTGGCGGCCGAGTAATTGGTCTGGCCGACATTGCCGGCGCGGGAGATCGACGAAATATTGATGATCGCGCCGCTGTTCTTCAGCTCGACCATTTTTGCCGCCACCTCACGGGTGCACAGGAATACGCCGGTGAGGTTGACGTCGATCACCGCCTGCCATTGGGCCAGGCTCATTTTGCTCATCTCGCCGTCCTTGACCTTGAGCAGCAAGCCGTCACGCAGGATCCCGGCGTTGTTGATCAAGCCGTGGATCGCGCCGAAGTCCTCGGCCACCCGGGCAACCATGTCGTTGACCTGTTCTTCATTGGCAACGTTGCACAGATAGGCGCGTGCTTCGACGCCCTTGGCCGTGCAGGCCGCGACCGCCTGGTCGAGTTTTTCCTGGTTGAGGTCGACCAGGGCGAGTTTTGCGCCTTTGCCCGCCAGGTACTCGGCCATGGAGCGGCCCAGACCCTGGCAACCGCCGGTGATAATGATTACTTTGTCGGTGAGTTGCATGTGCTTGTCCCGGTGGCGGTGCGGTGAAGGATGTCCTTTGTGAAGGGCTCTCGATCTGCTACAGCGCAGCCCGGCTGCATACTAGAAAGGTCCCGCGAACAGTTGGAACGTAGTCCGGCTGTTCGAGCGTTTTTAATACGGCTTTCATCAAAGGAGTCATAAATTGAGCGTTGACGCTGCCAAGCATGCACGAGAATTGCTGCTCAAGGAATACCGTGGAATGCTCTCCACCCATTCCAAATCCATGCCCGGCTTTCCGTTCGGCTCCGTGGTGCCGTATTGCCTGGACCCGCAGGGCCGGCCGTTGATCCTGATCAGCCGCATTGCCCAGCACACCCACAATCTGCAAAAAGACCCCAAGTGCTCGATGCTGGTGGGCGAGCGGGGCGCCGAGGACGTGCAGGCCGTTGGGCGCCTGACTTATCTGGCTGAGGCTAGAAAGCTTGAAGACAGCGCCAGCATCGACGCCGCCGCTGAGCGCTACTATCGCTATTTCCCCGAGTCGCAGAACTATCACAAGGCCCACGACTTCGATTTCTGGGTGCTTGAACCGGTCCGCCACCGCTACATCGGCGGCTTCGGCGCCATTCACTGGCTCGACCAGATCACTCTGCCCAATCCGTTTGCCGGCAAGGCCGAGGCGAGCATGATCGAACACATGAATGCCGACCACGCCAAGGCCATTGCCCATTACGTGACGCTGGCCAACCTGCCCACATCGGAGCCGGCGCAGCTGGTCGGCATCGACAGCGAAGGCATGCACCTGCGGATCGGCCAGGGCTTGCATTGGCTGGCGTTCCAAGCCCCCTGCAACACGCCGACACAAGTGCGCGAAGCCTTGGTTTACCTGGCTCACGCCGAGCATTGGCCGAAAAATGCAGAGGCCGATGCTTGAATTCACGAAAGGGCGACGTCATTTAAGGTTTCATAGCAAGGCATTCTTGCGTTGAGGAACCATTTGATGCGCCCTTTTTTGTTGCTCTTTCTGCTGTTCCCGGTGTTGGAGCTGTTCGTATTCGTCAAGGTCAGCGGTGCGATCGGGTTTTTCCCGGCGCTGCTGCTGGTCATTCTCGGCTCGATGCTCGGTGTATTCGTGCTGCGTATCGCTGGCCTCGCCACGGCATTGCGCGCCCGTGAAAGCCTGAGCCGTGGCGAGCTGCCTGCCCAGACCATGCTCGAAGGCCTGATGCTGGCCCTGGGTGGCGGCCTGTTGATCCTGCCAGGCTTTATCAGCGATGTGCTGGGCCTGGTCCTGCTGATGCCGTTCACCCGACGGCTGCTGGCCAACAAAATGCGTCAGCGCGCCGAAGAACAGGCGATGCGCCAGCGTGCTTTCGCCGACGACCTCCAGCCCCGTGGCGGTCCGGCCCCGCGTGAGCCAGTGGGCCGCGAGCCCAATGTCATCGAAGGTGAGTTCGAGCACCGTGATTCCAAATGATCCATCCCCACGGCACCTTCGGGTGCCGTGTTCGTTTCAGGCTGCGTGAAGTAAAAAATTTTATGCCCGGCCCTTGTAATCGGCTTGCGCGCCCTTATGTATCGGTCACCGCAAGGTTTCCGGTGGCTACGCCGGACAGACTTCCGCGGTTCGACTGACGAACCGCACCCGGCTTTGCCGGCTTTGTTAAACCCGCCGGGACTACACCGGCCGATGAAAACCAAAATTAGGAGAGATCGACAATGAAGCTTCGTCCTCTGCATGACCGCGTCGTTATCCGTCGCAGCGAAGAAGAGAAGAAAACCGCTGGCGGTATCGTCCTGCCAGGTTCGGCTGCCGAGAAAGCCAACAGCGGCGAAATCCTCGCAGTCGGTACCGGCCGTGTGCTGGACAACGGTGAAGTACGTGCTCTGTCCGTGAAAGTGGGCGACAAGGTTGTGTTCGGTCCGTACTCCGGCAGCAACACCGTGAAAGTCGACGGCGAAGACCTGTTGGTAATGAGCGAGAACGAAATCCTCGCTGTTATCGAAGGCTGATTCCCCGCTCAATTTCCCGCTACTACACAGTATTTAAGGAATATCGATCATGGCTGCTAAAGAAGTTAAATTCGGCGATTCCGCCCGCAAGAAAATGCTCACCGGTGTCAACGTCCTGGCTGACGCAGTAAAAGCGACCCTGGGCCCGAAAGGCCGTAACGTGATCATCGAGAAGAGCTTCGGCGCTCCGACCATCACCAAGGACGGCGTTTCCGTAGCCAAGGAAATCGAGCTGGAAGACCGTTTCGAAAACATGGGCGCGCAGCTGGTCAAAGACGTTGCCTCCCGTGCCAACGATGACGCCGGCGACGGTACCACCACTGCCACCGTCCTGGCTCAGTCGATCGTCAACGAAGGCCTGAAAGCCGTCGCTGCCGGCATGAACCCGATGGACCTCAAGCGTGGTATCGACAAAGCGACCATCGCGATCGTCAAAGAGCTGAAGGGCCTGTCCAAGCCTTGCGCTGACTTCAAAGCCATCGCCCAGGTCGGCACCATCTCCGCCAACTCCGACAACTCCATCGGCGACATCATTGCCGAAGCCATGGAAAAAGTCGGTAAAGAAGGCGTGATCACCGTTGAAGAAGGCTCGGGCCTGGAAAACGAACTGTCGGTCGTAGAAGGCATGCAGTTCGACCGTGGCTACCTGTCCCCGTACTTCGTCAACAAGCCGGACACCATGGTTGCCGAGCTGGATGGCCCGCTGATCCTGCTGGTTGACAAGAAAATCTCCAACATCCGCGAAATGCTGCCAGTGCTGGAAGCTGTTGCCAAAGCCGGCCGTCCACTGCTGATCGTGGCCGAAGACGTTGAAGGCGAAGCCCTGGCGACCCTGGTTGTGAACAACATGCGTGGCATCGTCAAAGTCGCAGCCGTCAAGGCGCCAGGCTTCGGCGACCGTCGCAAGGCCATGCTGCAGGACATCGCCGTCCTGACCGGCGGTACCGTGATCTCCGAAGAGATCGGCCTGAGCCTGGAAAGCACCACCCTGGAGCACCTGGGTAACGCCAAGCGCGTCACCCTGTCCAAGGAAAACACCATCATCGTCGACGGTGCTGGCGTTCAAGGCGATATCGAAGCCCGTATCAGCCAGATCCGTGCCCAGGTTGCCGAGACTTCCTCGGACTACGACCGTGAAAAACTGCAAGAGCGTCTGGCCAAGCTGTCCGGCGGCGTTGCAGTGATCAAGGTTGGCGCCGGTTCCGAAGTTGAAATGAAAGAGAAGAAAGCCCGCGTTGAAGACGCCCTGCACGCAACCCGTGCAGCCGTTGAAGAAGGCGTGGTGCCTGGCGGTGGTGTTGCGCTGATCCGTGCACTGGAAGCGTTGACCGAACTCCAAGGCGACAACGCCGACCAGAACGTCGGTATCGCTGTCCTGCGTCGCGCTGTTGAAGCCCCGCTGCGCCAGATCGTTGCCAACTCCGGCGACGAGCCAAGCGTAGTGGTCGACAAGGTCAAGAACGGCCAAGGCAGCTTCGGCTACAACGCTGCGACCGGCGAGTACGGCGACATGATCGAAATGGGCATCCTGGACCCAACCAAGGTCACCCGTTCGGCCTTGCAGGCAGCAGCCTCCATCGGCGGTCTGATCCTGACCACCGAAGCCGCTGTGGCTGACGCACCGAAGAAAGAAGGTGCAGCTGGCGGCGGTATGCCAGACATGGGTGGCATGGGCGGCATGGGCGGCATGATGTAAGCCAGCCTTACCCCTGTAACGAAAAACCCCGCCTGCGAAAGCAGGCGGGGTTTTTTATTGGCTTCGCCCCTTGTGGGAGCTGGGCTTGCCCGCGAAGAGGCCATCACATCCAGCCTCTTCATTGACTGACCCACCGCCATCGCGAGCAGGCTCGCTCCCACAGGGGACTGTGGTGGGCGCAAATCCGGTGATCACTGAAGATCAACTGTGGGAGCGAGCCTGCTCGCGAAGGGCCATCAGCCCCAGCATCTTTATCGCAGGCTCTCCCACGTTTGAGGTCCTCAGGCCCGGGCAGGGTCGGGCAGGGCTACGCGATCCGCCATGGCGGCGGGTCGGTACAGGATGAAGTAGTAACACCCCAGGCAAATCAGCCAGCAGAACACTGCGGTCCAGACATTGTGGGAGAAGAAGTGCGCCCCCTGCATCATCCGTCCCAGGGAGAACACCGTTCCCAGGGTAAAGGCGAATATGAAGGCCTGGCGGGCCAGGCGCGGACGGCGGTCACGCAATACAAAGAACAGCGCAAACAAGGTGAACCCGGTGGCCGCATGACCACCGGGCCAGCAGCGCCCGGGTTTGTCAGTGGCCGGACGCGGGCTCAGCAGCTCGCTGTAGGTTTCCTTGCCGCCAAACTCTTTCAGGCTCCAGGGGCATTGAACAGCGGTCACCGCCTTCACCGGTGTGACAAACGAAGTCGCCAGCGCGAGGGACAGCACCAGGCAACCCAGTTCTCGCTTGAATGGTTTGAGCCGGTCGAAGAAAAACGCACTGATGAACCCGATGATCGCAAACACCGAAAAGGCGATGACCACCTGTTTTGCCCGGTCATGAAGAATGTTTTCCAGGAAGTAACTGTGGCGCCCGATGAAGTCACCGGCGGACGGCTCATAGAACAGGCGAGCCAATGCCATGTCCAGATCGGTCCATTCCAGCAAGATCAGAATGATCGCCGCAACGATCGGAACACCCAGGCACAGCCAGAAGTTCAGAGGGCGGGGGGCGGAGCGTGAGACGCTTGATGACATGACAGGTCCTGCACAAGGTAAACGCCCCGGGACATCAGCCTGGGGCAGTTCGGTTAACGTTCGCTGACTTGCTCGCCACCCTCCTTGGGTGCTTTCCAGCCAAGCAGCTGTTGCTTGAAGCCATAACTGGCGGTTTGGTAATACGTGATAGCCCGTTTGATCAAGGGGTCATCGCCGGTGGTGCGAGACTCAAGGCTCTCGATCAACGCGTCATCATGCCGTCGCATGCCTTGGCGTGGGCTGAGAATGGCCAGGTCGGTACCGTCGAACAGCCCCAGATGCTGGTAATTGCCGACGACGACACGAGGCGGTAGCGGATTGTCCTGCAACAGGTTACGACCGAAGAACGTCGACTGGTAATCCAGGTTCAATAACCCGAGCAGGGTCGGCGCAAGGTCGATCTGGCTGGCGAGTTGATCGTTTTCTCGTGGTTCGATCAGCTTGGGTGCGTAAATGAACAAGGGGATCTGATAGTTGCTGATGGGCAGGTCTTCCTTCCCGGCGCTACCGGCGGTGTGATCGGCCACGAAGACGAAAATCGTGTTATCGAACCATGGTTTTTGCCGCGCCTGTTCCAGGAACTGACCGATGGCGTAATCGGTGTACTTTACCGCCCCATCACGGCCATTACCCGACTTGATGTCGATCCGGTTGTCCGGAAAGGTGTAGGGACGGTGGTTGGAGGTGGTCATCAGTTGCAACAGAAACGGCTGCTGCCTGGCGTGGTTGGCATCGGCCAGTTTCAACGTCTGTTTGTACAGGTCCTCATCGGCCATGCCCCAGGCGTTCTTGAAATGGATCTCTGACTCATCGACGCTGCTCTGATCGACGACGCGATAACCGTTACCGCTGAAAAACGCGTTCATGTTGTCGAAATAGCCGCGTCCGCCATAGACAAATACACTGTCATAGCCGACGAAGGTCAGTTGCTGGCCCAGGCTGGCAAAACCGCTCTCCCGGCCGATGCGCTTGACGATCGAGCGTCCCGGTGTGGGTGGAATGGCCAGGGTTATGGCTTCCAGGCCACGGTCGGTGCGGGTGCCAGTGGCATAGAAATTATTGAAATACAGGCTTTGCTTGCGCAAGGCGTCCAGGTTCGGTGTGAGATTGCGTTTGTCACCGTTGCTGCCCAGGTACTTGGCGCTGAGGCTTTCGATGGTGACCAGCACGATATTGGGTTTACGGACGGTGCCCGGGTTGTCGACCATGCGGCGAATATCTTGTGGGTCTTGTCCGATAAATCGCGTATTGGGCTCGTTCAACTCCGCCCGGATCTGCTGGGCGACGGCGGCCGACGGCAGGCTGGTGTAGAACTGCTCGTAATCAAGCTCATTGTTACGAAATGCCGCGAAAAACTGATACGGACCGTTGCTCGCCAGTTCGTTCTGGTAGGCATTGCCACCTTGGGCGCGTGGCGCATCCTGGCTGAGCAGTTGCAGGCTCAGGCCGGCGACAGCGAGCAGAGCCAGCACGTTGAACAACCGACCACGAAGCGTTGGCAATGGAGCGGCCAGTGCGGCATTGAACGGCTTGCGCAACGCCAGGCTCAGCACTACGGCCAGCACGGCTAGGATCGTCAACAACGTACCGATCGGATACGACTCCAGCACGTTGTTCAGCACTTCATCGGAATACACCAGATAGTCGACAGCGATGAAGTTGAAACGTACGCCGAACTCATCCCAGAACAACCATTCGGCCACCGAGGTAAACAACATCATGAACACGGTGACCGTCAGCAAGCCCTGAAGAAACCAACGATGGCTGCGGCGGCGCCACAGGGCCGGGGGACACAGCAGCAGATACAGGCCTATCGGCAAGATCGCGTAGGCAAGGAAACCCAGGTCATACAGCAAGCCGGTGCCAAAAATGGTGAACGTGCCGCCACCGACCTCAGTCAGATGGGGCAGCAGCAGGGCAGTGCGGGTCAGGAAAAACACCACCAGCCAGGCACTGGTGATCAAAAACAGCAGGCGCATGGGCGCCGTTTTTATAAAGTCCATTTAGTACATTCCTTATTTATCAATCCGATAGCGCGAAAGTGTTGCTCCTTCACTGTAGTCAGGTTGTGAACCTCTGGTGAAAAACTCATCAACGATTGTCTTGTTGACGCTGTTGAGCTTCGCGCCGCTTGCGCCCTAGCCCTGAGTCGGTAATGGCCGTAAGCTGCGCGGGCCAAGACGGCCGTTAACCGTGTACGCAGGAGATGCCCATGCGAATTCTATTGGTCGAAGACAACCGCGACATCCTGGCTAACCTGGCCGATTACCTGGGGCTCAAGGGCTACACCGTCGATTGTGCCCAGGACGGTTTGTCGGGGTTGCACCTGGCCGCGACCGAACACTACGACCTGATCGTGCTCGACATCATGCTGCCGGGTATCGACGGCTACACCCTGTGCAAGCGCCTGCGCGAAGACGCCCGGCGCGACACGCCGGTGATCATGCTCACCGCCCGCGACCAGTTGGATGACCGTCTGCAGGGCTTCAAGTCCGGCGCCGATGATTACCTGATCAAGCCGTTCGCCCTGTCGGAGCTGGCAGCGCGGATCGAAGCCGTCATGCGCCGGGCCCAGGGCGGCGGGCGACGTGCCCTGCAGGTCGGTGACCTGAGCTACGACCTCGATACCTTGGAAGTGACCCGTCAAGGCAAACTGCTCAAGCTCAACCCGGTCGGCCTGAAGTTGCTGGCGGTGCTGATGCAGAAAAGCCCTCACGTGTTGCGTCGGGAAATCCTCGAAGAAGCGCTGTGGGGCGATGATTGCCCGGACAGCGACAGTTTGCGCAGCCACGTTCATCAACTGCGCCAGGTGATCGATAAACCGTTCGACAAGCCGCTGCTGCACACCGTGCATGGCGTTGGCTATCGCTTGGCCGAGGGGCGCGATGGAGTTTAAGCAGAGCCTTGCCCAACGGATCATCATCGCCTTTGCGCTGATGAGTGCGTTGGTCGCCGGGGCCTTCGCCATGGGCATCGTGGCAACGGTTCACCTGGTGGAAGAAAAACTGATTTCTGCCGGGCTCGGGGGCGATTTGCAGCGCCTGTTGTTGATGGACAACGTCTCGGACTGGAACCATCGGCCAGAACCCGACCAGTTGTTTTACTTCAGCGGCGGTCCGGGCGACTTCGAACTGCCCAAGGACCTGCGTCATCTGGAGCCTGGGTTCCACGAGGTGTTTCGCGAGCAACTGTCGTATCACGCCATGGTCGAGATCGTAGACGGCCGGCATTATGTGCTGCTGCAAGACCAGAGTGACTTTGAAGAGCGCGAACGGGTGCTGTTCGCCGTGGTGCTGGTGGGCTTTGTACTGAGCCTGGCCCTGGCAGTGTTCCTGGGGTGGGTCCTGGCTCGCCGGGTCATGGCACCGGTCGTGCGCCTGGCCCGCCAGGTGCGCCACCGCGACCAGCTCCTGGGGCTTGCCCCGCCGCTGGCGCCGGACTATGCCGCCGATGAGGTGGGAGAACTGGCCGTGGCGTTTGACGCAACCTTGGGACGCTTGCGCCAGGCCCTGACTCGCGAACGGTTATTCACCAGCGACGTGAGCCATGAATTGCGCACGCCGCTGATGGTCCTTGCCACTTCCTGCGAGCTGTTGCTGGAAAACCCGGCGCTGGATCAGCGCGGTCGTACCCAGGTCGAGCGTATCAACCGGGCCAGTGAGGAAATGCGAGAGCTGGTGCAGACCTTCCTGATGCTCGCCAGGGCCCAGCGCGATGACAACGGCATGGCGCCTCGGTCGACGCTGGCTCAAGTGGCAGAAAATCTCCTCGGGGTGTGGCATGGACCGATCGAATCCAAGGGCCTGACGCTGATCGTCGAACCGGGTCAACCCGCCGACACCCTGTATAACGCGACATTCCTGACCGCAGTGATGGGCAACCTGCTGCGTAACGCCTTGCACTACACCGACCAGGGGTTCATCCGCCTTTCGCTCAATGCCACCGGATTTGTGGTCGAGGACAGTGGCGTGGGCATCCCCGAGGAAAAACGCGAGGCGATGTTCGAGCCGTTCGTACGGGGCAACGAAAAGCGCGGCGAGGGGTTGGGGTTGGGCTTGTCACTGGTGCAGCGGATCTGCGAGAACCAGGGTTGGGTCGTGAGCCTCAGCACCATGGAGCCCAACGGTTGCCGCTTTGAAGTGGAACTTGACCCTCAAGGATAAGCGCTCGGCTTGGAAAAATCTTGAAATGATTCCACAGGTTGTGTGACGATTTTTTCACAAAGCCATGACATGGGGGTTCATAAGGTTGGGCTGATCAGTAATGGAGCCCCCCTGATGTCCAAACCTATCAAGCTCGATTTTTCCGAGAAGTACAACGAGCAGCATGCCCAGAAATACTTTCACAAGCATCGCAGCGGCTTGAGTCGTCGTCTTTCCAATCTGCGCGATCAGCAATTGGCCAGGCGGGCGTTGGCGCTTGTTGGCGATCCTGGCCTGGTCCTGGACTTGCCGTGCGGAGCCGGACGTTTCTGGTCCTTGCTGGCCGAGAAGCCAAACCGAGTCATCATCGGTGCGGACAATTCCGAGGCCATGCTCAAGACCGCCATGGAGTCTCAACCGGCGGATGTGGTTAAACGGGTACAACCCTTGCACACGTCTGCGTTCCAGATTGCATTGCCGGATAAGGCTGTCGACAGCATTTTTTGCATGCGCTTGCTGCACCACATCGGTGAACCCGCGCATCGACTGACGATCCTCAAGGAATTCGAGCGTGTCAGCCGCGACAGCGTGATTATTTCGCTGTGGGTCGATGGCAATTTCAAGGCCTGGAAGCGCAAGCGTCAGGAACGTACCCGTGGGAAAAAAGACTACCAGAACAGATTTGTGTTACCGGCCGCTACGGTAGAGGAGGAGTTTCGGCAGGCCGGGTTCCGCATTCAGGAACAACTGGATTTTCTACCGCTCTATGCCATGTGGCGAGTTTATGTATTACGCAAGAGGTAACAGCATGGTTGCGCAGGCAGCAGATTCATCGATAGCTCCTCCTGGTGACTTCGAGTATTTCTGGAGTCAGCAGGGGGAATGGGTGGAAGAACCCAATGTGCGTCGCGGCGGTGAAAGCGGTGTGCAGCGGATCAAGGGCAAGGACGGTGAGCTGCTTTATGCCAAGCGTCAGACCGGACATATCTATCGCAGTTGGTTGCATCCGTTCGGTCGGCCGACCGTGCTGCGCGAGCAGGATGCATTGTTGGCATTGACCCGACTCAACGTGCGTGTGCCCCAGCTGGTTTTCTGCGGCGCCCAACGGGACCCGGTCCATAAGTGGCGCGCGCTGTTGGTGACCCGGGCGCTGGAAGGCTTTGAAGAGATTCAGCACTGGTATGCCGGAGGTGGCCGTGAGCGCCACGGCGAAGCGGTGCATGAGCAGATCCTTCAGACGTTGGCCGAAACCCTGGCCCGTATGCACAAGGGACGATGGCAGCACGGCTGCATCTACATCAAGCATGTATTCATACGCGTGACCGGTGAAGGAGAGGCGGCCAAGGGCGAAATAGCCTTGCTGGATTTCGAGAAATGTCGGCAGCGCTTGACGGCTTATAGCGCGGCGTCCCATGACATGAAGCAGCTGCGGCGCCATTCGTCGTTCAGCGACGCTGACTGGAAAAAACTCGTCTATTTTTATGAGACGGCGTTTGGCAGCGCTATCAAAGGTTTATAGCGATGAAACTAGAAATTGCTAGAGGTTTGTTTTTAGTGGGAGCCCTGGCAGTTACGTCTATGGCGGTGGCTGTCTGGGAACAGCCACGGTCGCAGATACTCAGCGTCAGCAGTAACGATGCAAACTGTCCTTTGCCACGCGTGGCAAAGGCCAGCGAGGCGATACGTCCGGACAATGACTTACTGTTGTTCATGTTCAGCCTTTCCCAAGGAATGAGGCCGCAGAGTTGAGTTTGATCAAGCCCGGATAAAGGCCTCGCATGTGCGAGGCCTTTGTTTTTGCGCCTTCCATCACTCGCCCACAAGTATTCAACCACCCACTGACCCTGTGGCGAGGGAGCTTGCTCCCGCTGGACCGCGAAGCGGTCCCATGAATTCAGCGTTTGGCAATACTGACGGCGACTGCTTCGCAGCCGAGCGGGAGCAAGCTCCCTCGCCACAAAAACCTACCTTCGCCCCATCACGCCCTGTCCGGCTTCGCCAGCAAGGTGTACACGCAAGGCAATACGAACAGGGTGAACAAGGTCCCGATTGACATGCCGGTGGCAATCACTGTGCCGATGTCGAAGCGGCTGACCGCGCCGGCACCGGTGGCCAGAATGAGCGGCACCATGCCAAACACCATCGCTGCGGTGGTCATCAGCACCGGCCGCAGGCGGATCGACGCGGCTTGTTCCACGGCTTCCCTTGGCGTCAGGCCCTGTTCCTTGCGCAACTGGTTGGCGAACTCGACGATCAGGATCCCGTGCTTGCTGATCAGGCCAATCAGCGTCACCAGGCCCACCTGGGTATAGATGTTCATGCTCGACCAGCCGAGGAACAGCGGGATCAATGCACCGCAAATCGACAGCGGCACCGTCACCAGAATCACCAGCGGATCCCGGAAACTCTCGAACTGGGCGGCCAGCACCAGGAAGATGATCGCCAGGGCCAGCCCGAAGGTGACCCAGAGCGCACTGCCTTCTTGCACGAATTGTCGCGAAGCGCCGGCGTAGTCGAAGGCGAACCCTACCGGCGCTTCCTCCCGGGCGATCTGACGAACTGTCTCGATGGCTTCGCCCATGCTCACGATGGGAAAGCCTGAAATCGTCACCGCATTGAGCTGCTGGAACTGGTTCAGTTGCCGTGGTCGTGCCCGGTCGCTGACCTTGATCAAAGTCGACAGCGGTAGCAGTTCGCCCTGGGTGTTTTTCACGTAGTAGTTGTTCAGCCAGTCCGGGTTGTCCCGAAATGGCCGTTCGACCTGGGCAATCACCTTGTAGCTGCGCCCTTCAAGGGTGAAGCGGTTGATCTCCGCCTCACCCAGCAGCGTGGCCAGGGTGCCGCCCAGGTCCTGCATCGAAACCCCCATCTGGGCAGCTTTGGCGCGATCGATGTCGACCACCACCTCAGGCTTGTCGAACGCCAGGTCGATGTCCATGAAGGCGAACTTGCCGGATTCCAGGGCGCGTTTTTTCACCCGCTCGGCGATCTGCAGCAGCGTGGCGTAGTCTTTCGGCGAGTTGATGACGAAGGCAAATGGCAGGCCTTCGCCGGTGCCTGGCAATGAAGGCAGGTTGAACCCGAAAATCTGCAAGCCAGGGATTTGCTCGAGCTTGGCCTGGACGTCCGGCAGGACCTCCATCTGGCTGCGACTGCGCTCGTTCCACGGCTTGAGCAGGAAGCCGCCGATGCCGGACTGCACACCGTTGTAGCCGTTGATCTGGAACGAGGAATAGTACTCGGGGAACTCCTTGAAAATCGTGATGAAGTGATCGGTGTAGGCGTTCAGGTAGTCCAGGTTGGTGGTCTTCGGGGCGTTGGCCATCATGAAGATGATGCCCTGGTCCTCGTCGGGTGCCAGCTCGGATTTGGTGAACATGATCAGCACCGGGATCAGCAACAGTACGATCACGGCAAACACCAGCACCACCGGCCGGGCATTGAGCGTGCCGTGCAACAGGCGCTGGTAGCGGCTTTTCAAGCGTTCGAAGACCACGTCCAGCCGATGGGCCAGGCCCGAAGGGTTCTCGTCGTGACGCAGCAGCATGGCGCACATCATGGGCGACAGGGTCAGGGCGACGATCCCGGAAATCACCACCGCCCCGGCCAGGGTCAGGGCGAACTCCTTGAACAGAGCCCCGGTCAGGCCCTCGAGCAGGCCGATCGGTGCGTACACCGCGGCCAGCGTGATGGTCATCGAGACCACCGGCATGGCGATTTCCCGGGCGCCTTCTATCGCGGCCTCGAACGGGCTCTTGCCTTCCTCGATGTGCCGGTGGATGTTTTCCACCACTACGATGGCGTCATCCACCACCAGACCAATGGCAAGCACCATGGCCAGCAGCGTCAGCAGGTTCATCGAGTAACCCATCAACTGCATGAAGAACATCACGCCGATCATCGACAGCGGGATGGTCACCACCGGGATGACCACCGAACGCAGGGCGCCAAGAAACAGGAACACCACGACGATCACGATCAGCACGGCTTCGAACAGGGTTTTCACCACCTCGTCGATGGACGCCTGGATGAACAGCGTGGCGTCGTAGGCAATCTCGGCCTTGAGGTTGGTGGGCAGTTGGGCCTCCAGCTCCGGCATGATCTTGCGCACTTCCTTGATCACGTCCAGCGGGTTCGCCCCCGGGGTGGCCTTGATCCCGATGTACACCGAGGGCGTGCCACCGAAGGAACTGATGGTGTCGTAGTTCTCGGCACCCATTTCCACCCGGGCCACATCCCGCAGCAGCACGCGGCTGTCGCCGGCGGTCTTGAGCGGGATCGCGGCGAAGGCCTCGGCGGACTTGAGTTCGGTGTTGGCGTTGATGCTGGTGACCACGTACTCGCCCTTCACCTCACCGGCGGCAGAGAGGAAGTTGTGCTGGCGCACGGCATTGGTCACGTCGGCGGCGGTCAGGCCGAAACCGGCAAGCCTGACCGGGTCCAGCCACAGGCGCATGGCGAACACCTGGTTGCCGAGGATCTCCGCTTCAGCCATGCCCGGCAAGGTCGCCAGTTTCGGTTGGACCACCCGTGAGAGATAGTCGGTAATCTGGGGGTTGTTCAGTTCCTTGCTGAAAAAGCTGATGTACATCAGCGCCGAGGCGTCGGCGGCCTCGCGGCTGAGCACCGGGTCTTCGGCGTCCTGGGGCAGTTGGTTCTTGACTTCGTTGGCCTTGGCCAGCAATTCGGTGAAGAGCCGGTCGCTGTTGGAGCCGATACGGGCATAGACCGAGATCACCGAGAAATTCTGCCGACTGACCGAGGTCATGTAGTCGATGCCTTCGGCGCTGGCCAGGCTCTGCTGCATCGGTTGGGTGATGTAGCCCTGGATGGTTTCGGCGTTCGCCCCGGGGTAGGCAGTGGTGACCGTGATCAGGGCGTTTTCCATCTGCGGGTATTGGCGCAGCGGCAACTTGCTCCAGGCCTGGAAGCCCAGCAGCACGATCAACAGGCTGACCACGGTGGCCAGCACCGGACGGCGGATGAACGGATCGGTAAAAGCCATGGGGGTTCCTTGATCAGTCCGCGCGCGGCGGGCTGTTCTGTTCGGTCAGGGTCTTGTCGTCACTGATGGCGATGGGCGTGCCGTTGTCGAGCTTGATCTGGCCGGCGATCACCACCTGTTCTCCGCTCTGCACGCCCTTGGACACCAGGACCTGACCGCCGCGGCGTTCACCGGTCTGGACAAAACGCCGTTCGGCGATCAGCAGCGGCTGGCCCTTTTCGTCCTTCTCGATACTGCCGTCGGCGGCTTTTTTCTGCGTGACCACGTACATCGAATTGCCGTACAGGGTGTAGGTCACGGCACTTTCCGGCACGACGATTCCGGCGGCTACGTCCGGCAGGATCACCTGCAGGTCGGCGAACATCCCGGGCAACAACTTGCCGTCGGGGTTGGCCAGGGTGGCACGCACCAGCACGTTACGGGTGCTGTCCTCGACCTTGGGGTTGATCGCGCTGATCGAGCCGACGAAGGTCTGCCCCGGGTAGGCCGACACACTGACGTTGACCGGCTGGGCAACGGCGAGCCTGGGCACCGTTTGCTCGGGCACGTAGAAATCCACGTAAAGGCTGCTGAGGTCCTGCAGGGTGGCGATCACGCTGCCACTGGCCAGATAGTCGCCGACGTCCACCTGGCGGATGCCGATGGTGCCATTGAAGGGCGCGACGATATGTTTCTTGGCCAGGGACGCCTTGAGCTGGTTGACCGTGGCCTGGTTCTTTTTCAACTGCGCCGAGAGTCGGTCGAACTCGCCCTTGGAGATCGCCTGGCTGCCCACCAGTTGCCGGCCACGATTGAAGTCCAGTTGCGACAGGCCAAGGTCGGCCTCGGCGGTCTCGAGCAAGGCGCTTTCGACGTCACTGTCCAGTTGCAGGAGCGGCTGGCCGGCCTTGACCTTCTGCCCGGATTGGAACAACACCTTCTGCACGGTCCCGGCAATTTCCAGGCTCAGGTCCACGCCCTGCAACGCCTTGAGACTGCCCACGGTGGGCAGGCGCGCCTCCCAGGGTTGCTCGGTGGCCTTGGCCACGGCGACGCTGACCGGTGGTTTTGGTACGGAAAACATCTGGATCTGCTGGTACACGGTGAAGGCCTTGTAGCCTGCCAGCAACAGCACCACCAGCAGGACAACACCCAACATGATCAGCATGCGGCGTCGCAGCATGTTCCACTTCCTTGGAAAAAAGCCGAGATGAAAGACAGTCAGGCGGGCACCTTACTCCGAGTGCGCCGGCGATTCCAAATGATGTTTGTTGTTAATGTGTAATGCTATTTTTTTGTGCGCGATGCCCGTCCGTCACACCAGATGCAAATGGTTATCCCAGAGCCCCGCGGGCAGATCCAGCGGTTTTGCAACCCATTGTGACTGGCGGCAATCGTAATAACGGCAGCGTCCCTGGCCCGACGTTACGACGAAGCCATCGGCCACCGCACCGACACCGGCACAGTCCGGCAGGGGCGCATCCAGGCGTGCCTCACCGGTGTCCATGTCCCAGATGAAAAAGCGGTTGCCGCGCGGTGCGGTCAGGGCTATCAGGCGCAGGTCGCTGTGCACGGCGACGCTGGCGGTGTAGTGCCCCATTGCCTGCAATTGTTGCTCGGGCACCGGGAACGCCTGGAATGGCTGGCCCGGACGTTTGATCGCCACCAGTTGCGAAGATTCGTGGGCATCGCCCATGAACTGCTGGCCTGTGACGATGGTGCCGTCGCTGGCGATGCCCATGTGCCGTACGCTGTTCATCGACTGGGCGAGGGTTTCCTTGCTCAGCAGGGTGCCGTCGCGCTGCATCAGCACCAGGCTCGGCTCCATGGCATTGAGGTTCATTTCGACGCGGCTCTCGGCTTCGGTGCGAATGCCGCCGTTGGCCACCACCAGGGTCTCGCCATCGGGCATCCACGACACCTGGTGCGGACCGATGCCATGGGTAGGGAGCTCGCCGCTGTGCACCAACCGCTCACCCTCGAATCGATAAACGCCCAGCAGGCCGCGTCCCGGATCGGTGGTGTCGTTCTCGGTGGCATACAGCCATTCGCCGCTTTTGTGGATCACCGCGTGGCCGTAGAAGTGTCGGTTCGGCAACGAGGCGATGGTTTGCAGCAGCGTGCCGTCGCGCAAGTCGATCAGGTAGCTTTCGGTACCCGGGCGTCGTGCGACAAACAGTGCAATCGGCTGTGTCGGGTGATTGATGATGTCGTGGCAGCGCTGGCCGACCCGGGTGGCGAACACCCGGCTGCCATCGAGCCGATAACCCACGGCGTAGTGCTTGCCGTCGCTATCGTCCCGCGCCGAAAGCAGTAGCGGACGCTTGTCCTTTTGCTTGAACAGCGTCCAGCCGCCCAGGGTAACGGCGCCGAGCAGCAAGCTGCCCAGTGCCAGGGCCTGACGTCGAAACATGATCAGTCACCGTCGTTGGCGTTGAAGCCCAGTTGAATGCCCAGCGCCTTGGCCAGTTCGCCTTCGTGCAGGCGGTGGACGACGTTGAGGCTGTCGTACAAATCGTTGAGTTGCTGGCGTCCGGCGTCATCGTTGAGCATATCGGTCAGCGGGCGCTGGGTGCTGGCGAACAGTTTCAGCGAGGCATCGTAGGCCGCATCGATCTTGTCGGCCAGCGGCTTTTGCTCGCTTGGCAGCAGGCCGCGCAGGCCTTTGTTGTCGACACCGGCCCAGATGGTCCTGGCGGCGCTCAAACTGGCTTCCAGGCCTTGCAGCGACGACTGGCTGCGCCAGGCGTCGGCCTGGAATGGCTGGGGTACGCCCTTGGTCTGGCGTCCCATCGGGGTGCCGAGTTTTTTCTTCAGGGTGTCGAGGGCGGTGACCTGGGCCCGCAGCAGATCGGCGATGGCTTCGTGGGAATCGGCGTAGCGCTGGTTCGGAAACTTGCTCATCTGCGCGAGCATGCCGTCGTTGGTGTTCCAGCGTGACAGGATCTCTTCGGCCAGTTGTTTCTGGCGCTCGCCGATGGCCACCAGCAGCGGGCAGTACCTGGCTTTCTGTGCACTGTCGGCCATGTCGATTTTCGCGTCGAACAGCAGGTACTCATAAGCCGACAGGCCCTGGACCACGACGCTGGACTTGGCCAGGCCGGCGGCGTCGATCTGCGGCTCGCTGTTGACCAACTGCTCGACCTGGCGGCCTACGAGGTTCTTCTTGTCCGGCCAGAACTGGACCTGCCAGGCGCGGTTGCCCTCGGCCAGCGGACCGATCAACAGCGGCTGCAACTCGGCCCAGGCTTTTTGCGCCTTGAGGAAGTCGGCGCGGGCGGTCTCCAGGTTTTCCTTGCCTTGGCAGAACGCCAGGGCGCTGGTCGCCAGTTGCCGGTCGGCTTCGACCCAGCGGCTGTAGGTCGGCAGGATCACCTGCTTGGCGATGGCTGCCGAGGTGACAGCCTGCGGATCCTGCGGCGAGCAGGCGCCGAGGGCGAGGGCGGCGAGGCTGGTGAACAACAACTTGGGACGGAACATGTCGGGCTCCCGTGTTTCGAAAAAGACGTTTAAAGGGAATTCAGAAAGGCCAGCAACGCAGCGCGCTGCTCGGCATTGAACGCTAAAACCTGGCGCTGCGCCGCTTGTGCTTCGCCGCCATGCCAGAGCACGGCTTCGAGCAGGTTGCGGGCGCGACCGTCATGCAGGAACTGGGTGTGGCCATTGACGGTTTGCGTCAGGCCGATGCCCCACAGCGGCGGGGTGCGCCAATCCTGGCCACCGGCCTTGAATTCGCTGCGGTTGTCGGCCAGGCCATCACCCATGTCGTGCAACAGCAGGTCGGTGTAGGGGCGGATGACCTGGTTCGCCAGCTCCGGTTCGGCAGCGTTGGCGGAGGTGGTGTATTTCGGGGTGTGGCAGGACTGGCAGCCGGCCTGGAAAAACAGGTTCTTGCCAGCCAGCACCTGGGGCGAGCTCACGTCGCGACGGGCCGGTACCGCCAGGTTGCGACTGTAGAACAGCACCAGTCGCAGGATATTGTCGCTGACTTCCGGTTCGCCATCCGGGCCATTGCCGCTGGGTGCGCGCTTGCAATCGACCTGGGTCTCGGTGCAGTCGTCGAACGGTCGCAGGCTCGTGGTCAAGCCCATGTCACCAGAGAAGGCATGGACGTTCTGTTGATTGAGGTTGGGCTGCCCGGCCTTCCAACCGAAACGCCCCAGCACGGTTTTTTGCTGGACATCGTCCCAGACCTGGTTGGGGCGGCCGGCGATGCCGTTCTTTTCGCGCGCCTGGGCCTCGGCATTCGCCAGGATGGCTTCCTCGGGGATGGCTTCGAGCAATCCCAGGCCGATCATCGGCGGTGCAACGCGGGCGGAAAAGCGTGTATCCGGGTGCATCGGGCCGTAAGCCAGTTGGGTAATTTGCAGGCTCGGCTTACGCAGTTCTACGACGGTGCCGTCCGTAAAGCGTACCGGCACCGGCGTGTAATCGACCCGCACCTTGCCTTCGGGCTCGACGCCGGGCACCGACATGTCCTGCAACTGCCCGCCATAGACCGGTTCCGGGACCACGCCCAGTTGTTCGATGACCTTGGCATAAGGCGGCGCGTCGGGGATCGACAGGCGCACCAGCATCGATACTGCGGAGGTCGCGTCCGGCGCCGGTGGATGACCGCGACCGTCCTTGATGTGGCAGTTCTGGCAGGCGTTGGTATTGAACAACGGCCCGAGGCCATCGCGGGCCGTGGTGGTCGAAGGGGCGATCACCCAGGGGCTGCGAAAGAAACTGTTGCCGACACTGAAGTCCACGCGCCGCGAGGGCGGCAGGTTGGCCGAGGGCAGGGAGAAAGCGTTCTGATCGCTCTTGCGCACGGTGGCAGCGCCCCCGGACCGGGCTTCACCGGGTTCGGCCTGGGTAAAACGCGGGGCGTCATCGCAGGCACTCAGGCCAAGGGCCATGAATAGCGCACATAAGCGAAGAAGCAACGACGGCATCGGCGATCCTGGGAGGCGACTGAAACGAGGGCGCAAAGTCTAACAGGGCGCAAGGCTTTAAATAAGAGCAATTATCGTTTGGTTGGGCAGCAAATACCCTGTTCATTCGAGCATCTTGCCCAGGAACCAACTGCCAGCCGGTCCCGGTGGGTGCCGTTTCGACCAGACCGCATCCACCGACACCAGCCTAGGCCAGCCTCGCACTTTCAACTCCTGCAATTTGTCAGCGCCGAAGCGGGCCACCAGCCAGCGCGGCAGTGACGCCCAGCCGAAGCCACCCTGGGCCATTTCCAGCAGCATCAGATAACTGGGCGCCGACCAGACGCGACCTTGGGCACGGGTTTCGTACGGGTTGATGATGGTTGCCAAGCGTAACTGGCGATGGCGTCGCAGCGCCTGCTCGTCGACCGTTTCCAGTTCAGCCAGCGGATGCAGCCTGGAGACAAACAACGCAATTTCAGTGCGCTCGTCCACCGTTGCCCAGGTCAGGTCTGGCGGATACCCGGACGGTGTCTCGGCGAACGCGACATGCGCCCGGCCCTGTTGCACCAGCGCGATCAAATCGTCGCACTCGGCAATCAGGCATTCGAGCTCCAGGTCTGGATAGCGCAGCTCGAACGCACTGAGGGTCGCTTCGAAACGGTCGGATTGGTAAGTGTCGGAGATCGCCACGGTGAGCTTCGCCTCGACGCCTGCGGACAACTGGCTGGCGGCCAGTTCCAGGCGGTGGCTGGCGGCAAGGATGTCTTCGGCCCGTTGCAACATTACGTGGCCTGCCGGGGTGAGCGTCGGTTTGCGGCTGCTGCGGTCGAACAGCACCAGGTCCAGGTCGATTTCCAGGCTGGCAACAGCGGCGCTGATGGTCGACTGGCTCTTGCCTAGCTTGCGTGCCGCCGCCGAGAACGATCCCTGGACCGCCGCTTGGACAAAGGCCGTCAAGACTTCATGGGAAACCATTCATCTATCGCCTTGATCGATGGTTAATGGTTTTGAAGTATCGCTCCGGCAAAGGAAGATCGTCACGTCTTCTTTGTCGGAGCGGCGATATGAACGTCCACAAAACCTTGCTTGAGCGCGTCCTGCAGGCCATTGGCTTTGAACTGCTGGCGATCTTGATTTGTACACCGTTGTTGGCCTGGATCATGGATAAGCCAATGGTCGACATGGGAGTGGCGACGGTCGCCATCGCGGTGCTGGCGCTGTTGTGGAACGTAGTGTTCAACGGCGTCTTCGATCGCTTGCTCAGGCGCTTGGCGATTGTGCGCAATGCGTGGGTCCGGGTCCTCCATGCATTGCTGTTTGAAGGTGGATTGGTGGCTGTTGCGGTGCCCTTGGTGGCGTGGTGGCTGCAAATCAGCCTGTGCCAAGCGTTTTTGCTGGATATCGGCGTGCTGTTGTTTTTCCTGCCGTACACCTATGCCTACCACTGGCTCTATGACGTGGTGCGCGAGCGGATGCTGGCGAGTCGTGGGCTCGCTTGATCGCAGCGGATGGCCAGGGTCACGGCTGCACGACCGCCCCCGGTACCAACGGCAGCTCCAGGCTGGCGATGAACCCGCCGCCAGGATGATTGCCCAGCACCAGTGTGCCCCCGTGCCGTTCAGCGGCGCGGCGCGCGATCGCCAGGCCCAGGCCATGGCCAGCGGCGGTCTGGCCGGGGGCGCGGTAGAACGGTTCGCCCAACTGGCCCAGATGTTCGGCCTCAACCCCTGGCCCATGGTCGCGTACGCTCACTACGATCTTTTCCCCCTGGCGGACCGCGCGCATCTCGATCAGTCGCCCGTCGGGGTTGAAACGCTGGGCGTTGCGCAGCAGGTTATCCACGGCGCGTTCGATCATGGTCGGCCAACCCTTGAGGGTCAGGTTCGGTTCCGCCTCCAACTGCACGCTTTGTTCAGGTGACGCCAGTTGTGCATCTTTTTGCAGGGCGATCAGCAACGCGTTGAGGTCCACCTCTTCGGCGCTGGCGTTGTCGGCATCGACCCGGGCCAGGACCAGGATTTCGCTGATCAGGGCTTCCAGGCGATCACATTCGCGGGTCAGGCGCGGCCAGAGCTTTTCCCGTTCTGGGGGGCTGGCCCGCTCGGCCAGTGCCAGGGCGATGCGCAGCCGGGCCAGGGGCGAGCGCAGTTCGTGGGACACGTCCCGTAGCAGTTGTCTTTGACTGGCGATCAGGCTTTGCAAGCGTGCGCCCATGCGGTTGAAGTCGGTGGCCAGCACGCCGAATTCGTCCCGACGGTTGGCCAGCTTGGCGAGGCTGTTCTGTTGGTAGGTGGCCTGGCCCAGGTCATGCACCGCGCCGCGCAGGCGACTCAGTGGGCGAGTGATGGACAAGGTCACCAACAGGCTGAACAAGGTCAGTACCACCAGCGCGATGCCCAGCGCACTGAGGGGCCAGAGCAGGCTCTCACGATGCCAGGCGTCCAGTTCCGGATGCGGGATGCGATAGATGAACAGGTAGGTGTCACCGGTCTTGGCGCTGGTGAATTCGTCGGTCAGGCGTCGCCATGGTAAACGCCGGTCGTCGTTGTTCTGCCGCGCTTCGAACGCGGCGGCACGCCGCGGGAAAGTGCCACGCACCACCGGGTCGCCGCTTTCGTTGAGTACCTGGACGTCGATGTGATACTGGCGCTTGCGCTGCTCCAGGATGTCCTGGGCGGCGTCTTCGCCCTGGCTTTCGTAGGTCTGGGTCCATTCTTCGGCCAGGGTGTTGAGCCCCGGATGGCGACTGAGAATCCAGGCATCCTGGTTCAGCATGTGCCCCATGAGAATCGACAGCCCCGCGACCAGGGCGATGGCCAGCCAGAAACTGGCCAGGATGCGCCAGAACAATGAACGCACAGTAAATCCTCGAAAACAAAGAAAGCCCAATGGGCTGATACCAGTCAGCCACGCGAAGTAAAGTCGAACAACAATCCCGTGGCGAGGGAGCTTGCTCCCGCTCGGTTGCGTAGCGACCGTAAAATCCCGGGGCCGCTTCGCGGCCCAGCGGGAGCAAGCTCCCTCGCCACGGTGTTCTTCGTCGCGCGCTTAATTGCCGAGCATTATTGCGCTTTTTGCGGTTGTTGCGCTTTCCAGGCCTTGAACTCTGCCCACTCGGCGCGACGCTCGGCCTGTTTTTTCTGGATCGCGTCGAACTCTTTCTGCTGCTCAGGTTTGAGCAGGCCACGGATCTGGGCGTCGACTTTCTCGTGTCGGGCGGCCATTTCGTCTTTCATGGCTTTCTGGTCAGCCGGCGACAGTTTGGCCAGGTATTTCTCTACCAATTCGCGGCGCTCGTGGCGCTGTTCACCCATGATCCTGCGGATCTGCTGGCGCTGTTCGCGGCTCAGGTCCAGTTGGCTGTACGGACCTTTGTCGTGCATCTGACCGCCATGACGCGGTCCGTCCATCGGGCCAGGGCCTTCAGGCATGGCCATGGCGACGGTGGGCAGGGCGGCAGCGAACATCAGAGCGATAAGGGTCTTGCGCATGGTGTATCTCCTTGTCTCATTCCCGGTCAGTTCCGGATGTGTGCAGATTACAAAGATCAAGGTCAGCGGCGGTCAGGGGGGCGTAAAGCTTGGGTAAAGAGGTTTTGTCGGGAGGCTGACAAAACCCTGGCGGATGGTGTGCACCTGTGGCGAGGGAGCTTGCTCCCGCTGGAGGGCGAAGCCCTCCCATGCAAATGACAGTGTTCGGCCTGATGGACTGCAGTGTGAGGTTCTGGGGCTACTTCGTAGCCCAGCGGGAGCAAGCTCCCTCGCCACGGGTGGGCGCTGTGTTCTAGAGGCTGTAGTAATAACCCCGGCTACGCAGCGCCACGATGCGCGGGCGGCCGTCGGGGTGGGGGCCGATTTTCTTGCGCAGGTTGCTCACGTGCATGTCCAGGCTGCGGTCATACAGGGTGAGCTTGCGGCCCAGGGCGATCTGCGCCAGTTCCTGCTTGTCCAGCGGCTCGCCGGGCTGCTTGAGCAAGGCTTCGAGCAGGCGGCTTTCGGAAACGGTCAGGGTCTGTTCCTGCTCGTCAATGCTGACCACGCCGCGTACCGGGCTGAAGGTCAGGTCCCCCAGTTCGATCTGGCTGGACACCGCCGTCGGGTGGCTGCGGCGCAACACGGCGCGCAGGCGTGCGGTCAGTTCCCGTGGGTCGCAGGGCTTGGCCAGGTAATCGTCGGCGCCCAGCTCCAGGCCGAGGATGCGATCCAGTGGTTCGCCCCGGGCCGAGAGCATCAGCACCGGCAGTTCGGGGTGATCGTTGCGCAATTGCTTGAGCAGTTCCAGGCCGCTGCCATCGGGCAGCATCACATCCAGCACCACCGCCGCTGGGGCGGTTTCGGCCAGCGCCTTGCGGGCACTCTGGCCATCGTGGCAGGCGCGGACCTGAAAACCTTCCTGGCCCAGCCAGCTCACCAGCAGCTCACACAGCTCCTGGTCATCATCAATCAGTAACAGCTCGCTCATGACTCACTCAATTTAGCCATTGCCGACGTTGTCTACGTCCACCGCTGGCAAAGATACCGCAGAGCAGGGCCAATAGCGCTACCCCGGCACCAATGACGAACCATTGCTGTTGATCGGTCAACAGGCGCGGCAGGGGGCTGGCCTGGGCTTCCTTGAGTTGCAGCTTCAGGCGCTGGTTCTCCTGGCGCAACCGGCCCAGCAACGCGCTCTCGCGCTCGTTATCGGCGCTCTGCAGTTGCTTGGTCAGCTCTTCGCGCTGATGCTCGCTGTCTTTCAAGCGTTGCTGCAGTTCGGCGATCTGGCTGCCGGCGCTCAGGGACAAGGGGGCCGAGTGAACGGCCTCGGTATTCTCTTCACCATGGGCGGGGGCCCCGATCACCAACGAGACCCATAACAGGCACAACGGACCTTTGCGCATTGCCACTCCTGAATTCCAGTCGAGATAAGACAGATTAGACAGGTTGTCGGCAGGCAAACGAGAACAATGAGCAATTGAGCGCAATGAGCCGCGCAGGCCCATTGCGTCGGGAGGGGGTTACGGCAGGACTTGCTTGAACGGCTTGACCACGACATTGGCATAGACGCCCGCCGCGACGAACGGATCGGCCTCGGCCCAGGACTGGGCGGCGGCCAGGGACTCGAACTCGGCCACGATCAGGCTGCCGCTGAAACCGGCGGCGCCCGGGTCATTGCTGTCTACCGCCGGGTGCGGGCCGGCCAGCACGATGCGGCCTTCGGCCTTGAGCTGTTGCAGGCGCTCCAGGTGCTCGGGGCGAGCGGCCAGGCGTTTTTCCAGGGAGTCGGCGACGTCAGTGGCAATGATTGCGTAGAGCATGTCAGTCCTCGGTTTTTGGCGTAGTGGTGTCGGCATCGTGTAGATGACGGGACAGGTAGATGCCCTGGCCGATCAGGAACAACAGCGTCATGCCCAGGCTGCCGAAGACTTTGAAGTCGACCCAGTAATCCTGGAACGTGAACGCAACGAACAGGTTGGCCGCCCCGCTGAACAGGAAGAAGGCGATCCAGGCGATGTTCAGCCGGGTCCAGATCACGTCCGGCAGGCTCAGGGCGTGGCCCATGATGCGCTTGATCAGCAGGCTGTCGCCGATGAAATGGCTGCCAATGAAGGCCAGGGCGAACAGCCAGTTGAGCACCGGGGCTTTCCACTTGAGGAAGGTTTCGCTGTGGAAGGCCAGGGTCAGGCTGCCGAACACCAGGCAGGCAATGAGGGTCAGCCACTGGCTTTTCTCCAGTTTGCGCTGGGAAATGAACAGCGCGCCGTAGACCACCAGGGAGCTGATGATCAGCACGGCGGTGGCGCTGTAGATACCGCCTACAGTCAAGGAGTGGCCGGCGATGTCGACGGCGCGGGGATCAAATTTGTAGACGATGAAAAACAGCAGGAGCGGGATGAAATCGATGAATTGTTTCACAGTGGCAGCCAGAAGCAGGATGTGGCGGCATAATAACAAACATCCTTGGCCGCGATAGGGCCAGCTGATTTGAGGTAACAAACTCTCGTGAATGTCGATTTGCACTGCCATAGCACGGCCTCCGATGGCGCCCTGGCGCCAGCAGTTCTGGTGGCGCGAGCGTTCGAGCACGGCGTGCGAGTCCTGGCCCTGACCGACCACGACACCCTCGAAGGCCTCGACGAAGCCCGTAGCGCCGCCACTGCCTTGGGCATGCAACTGGTCAACGGGGTCGAGCTTTCCTGTACCTGGGGCGGGGCGACCATTCACGTGCTGGGCTATGGTTTCGATGTGAGTGCGCCCTCGCTGGTCCAGGCCATTGCGCAGCTGCGCGACGGCCGCTGGCTACGCTCCGAAGAAATCAGCCGCAAACTGGCGCTCAAGGGCATGCCTGGTGCATTGGAGGGCGCCCGGCAGATCCAGCAGGAACTGGGCGACAGTGGCAACGCCCCGGCCCGGCCGCACTTCGCCGACTGGATGGTGCGCGAGGGCTTCGTCAAGGATCGCGCCGAGGCGTTCCGTAAATGGCTGGGGGCCGGCAAGCTGGGAGACGTCAAGCAGCACTGGCCGACCCTGGAAGAGACCGTCGAGACCCTGCGGGCCGCCGGTGCCTGGGTCAGCCTGGCGCATCCTTGGCACTATGATTTCACCCGCAGCAAGCGCCGCCGGCTGGTCGCCGACTATATTCAAGCAGGGGGCCACGCCATCGAGGTGGTCAACGGCCATCAGCCGGCCGAGCAGGTCGGCAGCCTGGCGATTCTGGCCCGAGAGTTCGGCCTGCTGGTGACCGCCGGCAGTGATTTCCATGGCCCTGGAGGCTGGTCCGAGATTGGCGAATATCGCCCGTTGCCGGAAGATCTGCCACCACTATGGTGTAGATTCAAACATGATCCCGTTACCGCCGCCGTCTGAACAGGTAGAACACGTGAGTCAATTTTTCCAGATTCATCCGGAAAACCCGCAAGCGCGCCTGATCAAGCAGGCGGTCGAGATCATCCGTAGCGGTGGCGTGGTGGTCTATCCGACCGACTCCGCCTACGCCATCGGCTGCCAGATCGGTGACAAGAACGCCGTTGAGCGGGTACGTCGTCTGCGTCAGCTCGATGACAAGCACAACTTTGCGCTGATCTGCAGCGACCTGTCGCAGCTTGGCCTGTTCGCCAAGATCGACACCGGCACCTTCCGCCTGCTCAAAGCTCATCTGCCGGGACCGTACACCTTTATCCTCAACGCCACGCGGGAAGTCCCGCGTCTGTTGCTGCACCCGAAAAAGCGCACCATCGGCCTGCGGGTGCCAAGCCATCCCATCGCCCTGGCGCTGCTGGCGGAGCTGGGCGAGCCGCTGATGAGTGTGACGCTGATCATGCCCGGCGACACGGAGCCGATGACCGACCCGTATGAGATTCGGCAGTTGCTGGAACATCAGGTCGAGCTGATCATCGACGGTGGTTTCGGCGGTATGAAAGCCTCCACCGTGATCAATCTGGCCGACGGCGAGCCGCAGGTGGTGCGGGTCGGTTGCGGCGATCCGGCGCCGTTCATGGCCGAGGCCTGAATGTCCGCCGTGGAAGCAGCGGTGGAACATGCCGATCCCCAGGCCGGCGCGCAACAGGAGCTGCCGTTCGCCATGGTCTATGGCCAGGCGGTCATGGAAATGCCCCTGGACCTGTACATTCCGCCGGATGCACTGGAAGTGTTCCTCGAAGCCTTCGAGGGCCCCCTGGACCTTTTGCTGTACCTGATCCGTAAACAGAACATCAACATCCTCGACATCCCGGTGGCGGAGATCACTCGCCAATACATGGGCTATGTCGAGCTGATGCAGTCGGTGCGCCTGGAGCTGGCGGCCGAATACCTGGTAATGGCGGCCATGCTCGCCGAGATCAAGTCGCGGATGCTGCTCCCGCGTTCGGCGACGGTCGAGGAAGAAGAGGACGATCCGCGCGCCGAGCTGATCCGCCGCTTGCAGGAGTACGAGCGCTTCAAGGGGGCCGCCGAAGGCATCGACGGCCTCAGCCGGGTCGGGCGCGACGTGGTGGTGCCCAAGCTCGATGCCCCCGAGGCGCGGGCGCGCAAATTGTTGCCTGACGTGAGTCTGGAAGAGTTACTGGTGTCCATGGCCGAGGTGTTGCGCCGGGGCGATATGTTTGAAAGTCATCAGGTCAGCCGCGAAGCGCTGTCCACCCGCGAGCGCATGAGTGATGTGCTGGAACGGCTCAAGGGCGGCGGCTTTGTGCCCTTCGTCGAGCTGTTCACCGCCGAGGAAGGCCGGTTGGGGGTGGTGGTGACGTTCATGGCGGTGTTGGAATTGGTCAAGGAATCCTTGGTCGAGCTGGTACAGAATGAGCCGTTCGCAGCGATCCACGTGCGGGCACGAGCCGAATAACGAGCAAATCAATGAATCTGACTGAACCCCGCGAGCTGGCGCCGTTGCTTGAAGCTTTCCTGTTGGCGTCGGGAAAGCCGCAATCGATGGAGCGGCTGTTCGAACTCTTCGAAGAAGGCGAGCGGCCTGAGCCGGCCGTGTTCAAGAAAGCCCTGACGCTTTTGGGCAAATCCTGCGAGGGGCGGGCGTTTGAGCTCAAGGAAGTGGCCTCCGGTTATCGCCTGCAGATCCGCGAGAAGTTCGCCCCCTGGGTCGGCCGGCTGTGGGAGGAGCGGCCGCAGCGCTATTCCCGGGCGATGCTCGAAACCCTGGCGCTGATTGCCTATCGCCAGCCGATTACCCGGGGCGAAATCGAGGACGTACGCGGCGTGGCGGTCAACAGCCATATCGTCAAGACGTTGCTGGAGCGTGAATGGATCCGTGTCGTCGGCTATCGCGACGTACCAGGAAAACCGGCGATGTTTGCCACCACCAAGGCGTTTCTCGATCACTTCAACCTGAAGAACCTGGATGACCTGCCGCCACTGGCCGAGTTGCGTGAGCTGGAACCCGAGCCGATGCTCGAATTCGACGACGCACCGGTGCCCCAGGGCTTGCAGGAACTGGCCGACGCCAGCGCCGAACCGGAAGAGCCCAAGGAGGAAACCAGTTTCCACTCGTTGTTGCTGGAACTGGACACCATGGAGGAAGGCCTCAAGACCGACTTCGACGATTTGCTGCGTGACGACATGCGTACCGAAGACGAGATGCCTGACAGTGAGGTTGAACCTGCGGTCGAGGCGGAACCCGAACCCGAAGAGGACATCCTTGGTGTTGCCGAAGCCCGGGAGAAACTGCTGGCTGCCGTTGCTGCTCTTGAGCCGCCCATACCCGAGCCTGAATTGAGCGATGAAGAAGCCGAGGCCCGGGCGTTGGCCGAAGCGATCGAGAACGAACGTCGCCAGTTTGATGATTGATCCATCTGGCACCACAGGGGAATGCAGGGGCGGCGGACCGCCGATCGGCGGAAAACCCGCCGAGGCTACATTGATCAGCTAGTCTCTGATGCGCAAACGCCTCAACGGGCGTATGATTCGCGACCCTTTGGCGATCCCTTCGCCGAAGACCTGTTTCCAACGCGTCAGGCCACGCCTGACCCGATCACACCGGGAGGTGCCCAGAATGAAAGACCTAGACCAGAACGATAGCCAGGAAATCGGCCCAGCCGGCGAGAAACTGCAAAAAGTCCTTGCCCGCATCGGCGTCGGTTCGCGCCGTGACGTGGAAACCTGGATCACCCAGGGCCGCATCAAGGTCAACGGCAAAGACGCCACCTTGGGCCTGCGCGTCGATATGCATGACGCCATCACCATCGATGGCAAGGTGATCAAGCGCGAAGAAGCCGCTGAAACGGTGCGCCGCGTGATCATGTACAACAAGCCCGACGGCGAGATCTGCACCCGTGACGACCCGGAAGGTCGTCCAACGGTGTTCGACAAAATGCCGCGTCCCAAAGAGGGCCGCTGGATCAACATCGGTCGCCTCGACATCAACACCACCGGTCTCTTGATGTTCACCACCGATGGTGAGCTGGCCAACCGTCTGATGCATCCGTCCTACGAGATGGACCGCGAATACGCCGTGCGTGTACGTGGCGAAGTCGATGACGAAATGATCGAGCGCCTGAAGGCCGGCGTCGTGCTGGAAGATGGCCCGGCGCGTTTCACCGACATCAAGCAGGCACCCGGTGGCGAAGGTTTCAACCACTGGTACCACTGCGTGGTTATGGAAGGCCGTAACCGTGAAGTTCGCCGCTTGTGGGAATCCCAGGGCCTGGTGGTCAGCCGCCTGAAGCGTGTGCGTTTCGGCCCGGTGTTCCTCAACTCCGACCTGCCGATGGGTCGCTGGCGCGAAATGAGCCAGCAGGAAGTCGACATCCTGGCAGCCGAAGTGGGCCTGGCGCCGGTAGCAATGCCGCAGATGACTGCCAAGAGCAAGGACAAGCTGGAGCGGATGCAGCGCAAGTCCTCGCGTCCGATGGGCAAGACTGAGCGCGTACGTACGCTGCGTCCGGCTGCCGAGGGTGCCGCGACTGGCCCACGTCCTTCCCGTGAGCCGCAGATCGAAGGTGAACGCCCGGCGCGCAAGCCGGCAGCTCGCCCGGACGGCGAACGCGGACCACGTAGCCCGCGCCCGGCCAACGGTCGGACTGAACGTGGCGAAGGTCGCGGTGCGCCCGCTGGCCGTGGTACGCCAGTGGCCGATCGCCCAGCCGACACCAAACGTCCGGCCAAGCCGGCACCGAAGAAGCGCCCGGGCATCGTCCTGGTCGATCGCGACGCGCCCTCGGGCAAGCGCCGTGGCGCACCGGCCGGTTCGGGGCAGCGTCCAGGGTTTGGGCGGCGTAAGCCGGAGTAAGGCAGCTTTGAACTGCTAGCGGCGAGCTTCAAGAAAAAACGCCAACCGTTGGGTTGGCGTTTTTTTTGGTTCGACTTAAGTGCTGCGGCGCAGACGAGACCGCTTTCGCGAGCAAGCCCGCTCCCACAGTTGATCTTCAATAAATGAAGCATTTGTGTCCGGCGCGGCCTCAGTGTGGGAGCGGGCTTGCTCGCGAAGGGGCCAGCAGCCCCAACCACTGTCCTCCAGACCACCCCCTCGCTTGAAGCTTGCCGCTCAACGTTGCTCTTAAAACACAAACCGCCCATCAAACATCGCCTCATCATCCAGCGCCAGCACACCACTCTCGAAAATCAGATCCAGGTGATGACTGCCCTTGGCCCCACCTCCAAGCCCCAGGTGCAGGCCGCAATGGCGCTCTTCGAAACCGGCGTTGCGCGCATACAGGCTCTTGACCCCTTCGTTGGTGCCAATGCCCAGTTCCTCGATACGCCGGTTGGACGGGTTGGCCTCCAGGTATTTGTTGAAATCGTGTTCCAGGCCCGGCACGTCGGTGGCGATTTTCTGGATGGTGGAGTTTTCGATCCACAGCTCCAGCGGCGATTGCAGCACGCCGTATTTGCGCGCAAACGGAATGGTGCTGAGGAACGTGCCGACGAATTTAACCCGGCCATTGATGGTGTCGCTGTGGGTCGCGATCTCACCGGGCGCCAGGTCATAGTTGCCGACGCCGTTGATGTCGGTCCACTTCTTCACGCTGTCCAGGGTGGTGTCGAAATACGAGCCATGATCATCCTGGAAACTCAAGGTCGTCGCCTGGGACATTCGCTGGATCAGGTGGCTGTTGAGCCCCGCGATGCGCTGGGGAATGACGCTGAAGGTGTCATAGAAGTAATCGCCGTAGTCCTTGAACAGCAGTGATTTTTTCCAGTTGTCCGCCATTACGCCCTGCAGTGCGCGGACAAAGTCCGGGCCATCAGGGCGTGGGTTGGGCAGGGTGGAAGAGTCGTAGAAGAAAATGTACAGGTCGCTGTCGGCAATCGCCCGAGACAAGCGCTCCGTGGGTTCAAGGTCCAGGCGCATGGCACTGAACCGGAAGGGCGAGCCGCTGCCAGCCTGTTCGGCGATGGCCCCGGTCAGCGCTTCGTACCCGGCGGTGTGGCCGAGCAACACCTTGGCGGGCTGGATGCCGGCCAGGGCGGGGTGGTGTTCGAGGTAGTAAAGGAAATGTGAGATGGCTCGTTGTGTGTCCATGCTTATTCTTCCCTGACGAATGATTCAACTTCCCTGACAGCGGGCAAAAAGTGGCGGAGTCGACCGGCCGGACCGCCTCCGCCGGATTATGCCTACAGAGGCCACATCGCCGTGCCGAACGGAACGACGGCGTCGGCCTGCATCATTTCAACGGCGGCTTCATGGGTCGGTGCTTCGAACCATTCGTCCAGCTGCAGTTCGGTTTCCAAGTCTTTGTCCAGTGTTTGCATAGTGAATCTCCTAGATGACTTTTACGGAAAAAAGCGGGTCGATGCGGCGATTGAAACGGGCCGCAATCGGCCCCGCAAAACTTGTCGGCACGATGCCTTGGCAAGTCGCTGAAAACCTAGTCGAGGGATTTTTGGAATGCAAAAAAATAATTTTATTTTTTCATTTGAACTTTTTATTCCATTTTAGAGGGCGAAATTACTCATTCAAAAACAGCCGGCTATGGGTTTTTTTTATTAGGTAGCTAGCTACCGTCAATTTGCAGTCGTATTACAGAAAATTCCTACATGGAAACTCTGCGTTACGGGTTGTAAAGCATTCCTGACGATTCTTGTCTGTCGAGCCGGTGGGTTTCGGCGTCTGGAAAGAATGTAAGAAAAAGCTGCCGGGTGGACTGGCTCGGCGCGCTTTGCGTCCCTTCACAGTGCTTGTTTCAGGTCGCCGGGAAGGGTCAGATGCCCGCCAGACCTGAAATGTGGGGTGCGACGCTGATCCGGTGGTGTCTGGTAGCAGCAGGGCAGCGGTGTACAATGCGCCGCGTTTTACTGTGACCCTTCGCGTACCCACGCATTTTCAAGGTTATCCGCCTTGTTCACTCCGCCACGCCACGAGCGTGTCGGGTTCGATTTCGTCACAGATAAAAACAAATAGGTGACGCATGACCGTTGTAGAAAATACGCATTCAGGCGAGCTGAAACGCGGCCTGAAAAATCGCCACATTCAATTGATCGCCCTCGGCGGCGCGATTGGCACCGGCCTGTTCCTCGGCTCGGCGGGGGTGCTCAAGTCAGCCGGCCCGTCGATGATCCTCGGCTACGCCATCTGCGGTTTCATTGCCTTCATGATCATGCGCCAGTTGGGCGAAATGATCGTCGAAGAGCCGGTGGCCGGTTCCTTCAGTCATTTTGCCCACAAGTACTGGGGCGGTTTCGCCGGGTTCCTGTCGGGCTGGAACTGCTGGATTCTCTACATCCTGGTGGGCATGTCCGAGCTGACGGCCGTGGGCAAGTACATCCATTACTGGGCGCCGGACATCCCCAGCTGGGTCTCGGCGGCGGGGTTCTTCATCCTGATCAACGCCATCAACCTGGCTAATGTGAAGGTCTTCGGCGAGGCTGAATTCTGGTTCGCGATCATCAAGGTGGTAGCGATTGTCGGCATGATTGCCCTGGGCAGCTACCTGTTGGTCAGCGGTCACGGCGGCCCGCAAGCGTCGGTGACCAACCTGTGGTCCCACGGCGGGTTTTTCCCTAATGGCGTAAGCGGCCTGGTGATGGCAATGGCGATCATCATGTTCTCCTTCGGTGGCCTGGAAATGCTCGGCTTCACCGCCGCTGAGGCCGACAAACCGAAAACCGTGATCCCCAAGGCCATCAACCAGGTGATCTACCGGATCCTGATTTTCTACATCGGCGCCTTGGTGGTGCTGTTGTCCCTGACCCCTTGGGACAGCCTGCTGACCACGCTCAATGCTTCCGGCGATGCCTACAGCGGTAGTCCGTTCGTGCAGGTGTTCTCGATGCTGGGCAGCAACACTGCGGCGCATATTCTCAACTTCGTGGTGCTGACCGCCGCGTTGTCGGTGTACAACAGCGGCACCTACTGCAACAGCCGCATGCTGCTGGGCATGGCCGAACAGGGCGACGCGCCCAAGGCCCTGGCGAAGATCGACAGGCGCGGCGTGCCGGTGCGCTCGATCCTCGCCTCGGCAGCGGTCACGCTCGTCGCGGTGTTGCTGAACTACCTGATCCCGCAGCACGCGCTGGAGCTGTTGATGTCGCTGGTGGTCGCGACGCTGGTGATCAACTGGGCGATGATCAGCTACTCGCACTTCAAATTCCGCCAACACATGAACCAGACCCGCCAGACGCCGCTGTTCAAGGCGCTGTGGTACCCGTACGGCAATTACATCTGCCTGGCGTTCGTGGTGTTCATCCTGGGCGTGATGCTGCTGATCCCCAGCATCCAGGTTTCGGTCTATGCGATCCCGGTGTGGGTGGTGTTCATGTGGGTGTGCTACGTGATCAAGAACAAGCGTAGCGCCCGGCATGGGATGACGTTGGCGGCGGCTGCCAAGTAGGCATCGTTGACCTGCACCAAACCCGGCTGAATGCCGGGTTTGGTGTTTCTGGTCCACGCCAAACCCTGTGGGAGCGGGCTTGCTCGCGAAAGCGGTGTGTCAGTCGATAGAGGTATTGAATGTAACGACGCCTTCGCGAGCAAGCCCGCTCCCACAGGGGGAGAGTGTTGCTCTGGGGATTCGGGGTATTCTGTGGGGCCTGACACCGGACAACACTTTTTATGCTGGCGATTTCCAACACTGTGCACATCCCCGACGCCGAGATCGAGCTGACGGCCATCCGCGCCCAAGGTGCGGGCGGGCAGAACGTCAATAAAGTCTCCAGCGCGGTGCACTTGCGCTTCGACATCCCGGCCTCGTCGCTGCCCGAATTCTACAAGGAGCGCCTGCTGGCCCTGCGCGACAGCCGCATCACCAGCGACGGCGTGTTGATCATCAAGGCCCAGCAATACCGCACCCAGGAACAGAACCGGGCCGATGCCCTGGAGCGACTGACCGAGCTGATCCTCAGCGCCACCAAGGTCGAGAAGAAACGCCGTCCGACCAAGCCCACGCTGGGCTCGAAGAAGCGCCGGCTGGAATCCAAGACCAAGCGTGGTTCGATCAAGGCCGGGCGCGGCAAGGTCGATTTCTAGTTTATTTCCCGGGCCTGGCGCTGCCTTGGCGCCTGTCGGTACAGATAGACACTCAGGATCAGCCCGCCCAAAGCCGCCAAGGCCGCGAACAGGAAGATCGACGCGAAACCAAAGCCCGCCGCAATTGCACCGGCCAATGGCCCGGTGATCCCCAGCGACAAGTCGATGAACAACGAATAAGCCCCTACCGCCGCGCCACGGCTGGACGCCGGCACCAGGTTGACCGCCTCCACGCCCAGGGCCGGGAACACCAGGGAAAAACCGAAACCGCTCAGCGCCGCGCCCGCCAAGGCCCAGTGCGCATCGGGCGCCAGCCACAACAGCAACAGGCCCAGCACTTCCACCGACAGGCAGGCAATCGCCACGCGAAAGCCGCCCAGGCGGTTGATCAGGTTGCCGAACAGCAGCCGCGCGCCGATGAAGCTGGCGCCGAACAGGCTCAGGCACAGCACCGCGTTTTCCCAGTGCTGGGTGGCGTAGTACAGGGTGATGAAGGTGGCGATGGTGCCAAAACCGATCGAGCCCAGGGCCAGGCCACAGCCGTGGGGCAGGACGCGTCCCAGCACGTGCATGAACGGCAAGCGTTCGCCGGCGACGATCGGCGCGGCCAGTTTCGGCCAGGCCAGCGCCAGGCCCAGCGCGGCCAGCAAGATGATGCTGACCCCCATGCTCCACAGCCCTAGGGTATTGACCAGCCACACCCCCAGCGGCGCTCCAATCGCCAGCGCGCCGTAGCTGGCGATGCCGTTCCAGGAAATCACCTTGGCGGTGTTCGCCGCGCCGACCCGGCCAATCCCCCAGCCGATGGAACCCGAGCCGACCAGGCTTTCCGCGCTGCCCAGCACCAGGCGGCCGATGAACAGGCTGGTCAGGCTGAGCATCGGCAGGCTCGGCGTCCAGGCGGACACCAACATGAACACACCGCTCAAGCCGCAGCCGGCGAGGCCGATCATGACCGCACGCTTGCTTCCCAGGTTATCGATGATCCGGCCCGCATAAGGGCGGCTGAGCAGGGTCGCGAGGTACTGGACGCTGATCACCAGCCCGGCGATGACCGCGCCAAACCCCAGTTCGCCATGGACATACCCAGGCAGCACGGCCAGGGGAATGCCGACATTCAGGTAGCCGATGAAGGTGAACAGAACAATGGAGACAACTTGCAGCGTGACCGCCAGGGGGCGCTGGGAATCTGACATGAGGAAAGGGTCCACGGAGCAGCGGTAATAGATAGGCTGCTTATGATAACGGCGACCGTGGTGGCAGAGCGCGGAAAAGTAAAACTATTTGCCGAACGGCGGCTCAGTCGGTGGTTTGCCCGCTCACCAGATGGCTGGTAACCAGCGCGGCGAGGGCGTTTTCCTCGGTGCCGAAACGAGCCAGCAGGGCGGCTTGTTTCTCAGGCGATAAGCGCGTCCAGATCTCGACCATTTTTTCGGCCGTGCCGATCAGTACGCTGGCCTGGGCTTCGCTGAAAGGGGAGGTGTCGTCGGTCATCGGGGGCTCGACATTCAGGCAGTGTGGAAAGCGCATCTTAGCGCTTTCCACACGGTCTGGTTACGCGGTGAATCAGTCTTCGCTGTCGGCCTGGCGGCGTTCAGTGGCTTCTTTGGGCTCGGGTTGCTGGGCGTCTGCTGGCCTCCCGGCTTGTAGCGTGGTCGTCTGCTCAGTGTCGTGCAGGCTTGGGAAGGGGAGATTAGGGATCTCGTGCATATCGCGCTCCTCGCAAGGTCTGTGGGTAGATCTGGTAGATCCGCGCTTTTAAAAAAGCCTGGGCAGGATACAGCAGGAGAAATGACAAAAAGACTTTTAAATCCTGCCGCACCGACCGATGGGATTGTCCAGACAGGTCAGGGCGAACATTCGTTTCGCCGTTGCGGGGCGCTCACGACCCGATGGTTGGTCGTCCCTGGCGCTCAAGAATGGGGCTCTCGGGCCGATGGCGAGACATATCCCCGCACTCACGTTCAACGTCGTTTGCGCGCGACATGGAAGGTCTGGACCTATCGGTCCGTGGGGCTCGGCTTCATCACTTCGTAGAGATCCTCCTCCATGTTTCTGCAAAAATCCCTGAAAGCCCAGATTCTCGCTCTGCTGAGCGGGAGTTTGCTGGCGATGTTGTTGATCGCCTTGGCGTCGTTTCATTTCCTTTCCGATGGCGTACAGAACTATCGCAACTTGATCGATGGGCCGTTGCGCGCCTCCCAGGCAATCGACGAGGCCAACCTGCAATTCAAGTCACAGGTCCAGGAGTGGAAAAACGTTCTGTTGCGGGGCAAGGAGCCGGCGGAACGGGAAAAATACTGGAAGCAGTTCGAAGAACGCCAGGGTGATGTCCAAGGCATTCTGAGTGATCTGATCGGCCACCAGGATCTCCCGGCCCAGATCAAGACGCGTATCGAGCGTCTGCGCGATGAGCACCGCCAGTTGGCTTCGGCCTATCAGAAGGGGCGGGACGCCTTTGTGGCAGCGGGTAGTGACGCAGCGGCGGGCGATTCGGCGGTCAAGGGCATGGACCGTGCGACCAGTGAGCAGATGAGCGAACTGGTGGTTGATCTGCACAAACTGGGCAGCGACCAGTCGGTGTTGATCAGCGCCGGGGCCGATCGTACGATCATGCTCGGCGTCGCGGTGATGCTGGTGTCAGGCTTGTTGATCGGCTTGTTCAGCCTGTGGCTGGTCAACCGCAACCTGGTGCAGCCAATCCGTAGCCTGATCGAATACGTCACCCAACTGAGCCGCGGGCGTTTCGCCGAGCGGGTCAGCAGCAATCGCCAGGACGAGTTGGGCAATCTGGCGGTAGCCGCCAACACCCTGCGTGATTTCCTCGCCGAAACCTTTACCCGCCTGCAACGCAGCGCCACGGATCTGGACAGCGCCAGCGGTGAACTCAATGCCATCGCCAGCCTGATGAGCCAAGGCACCAACGAGCAGTTCGAGCGCACCGACCAGGTGGCAACGGCGATGAATGAAATGTCCGCCACGGCCCAGGAAGTGGCACGTCACGCCGCTGATGCAGCACGGGCCGCCGACGATGCCGATCAATCGGCACAACAGGGCGAGAAGGTCATGCAGGGGACCATCCACACCATCACCCGCATGCGCGGCGAAATCGCCAATACCGCTACGGTGATCCGTCAGCTGGAAACCGACAGCGGGCGTATCGGCAAAGTGTTGGAAGTGATTCGCGCGATTGCCGAACAGACCAACCTGCTGGCACTCAACGCGGCCATCGAAGCGGCCCGAGCGGGTGAGGCGGGTCGCGGTTTCGCCGTGGTCGCCGATGAAGTGCGCAGTTTGGCCCAGCGCACGGCGTCGTCAATCATCGAGATCAACCAGATCATCCAGACCGTGCAAACCGGTGCGGTCGACGCGGCCCAGGCCATCGAAAGCGGTCAGACGCGCAGCGAAGAAAGTGTGCAACAGGTGACCCAGGCGGGCGCGATGCTTGAACGCATCACCGAGTCCGTCGAAGCGATCCGCGACATGAACCGCCAGATCGCCACTGCTGCGGAAGAGCAGACTTCAGTGGCCGAAGACATCTCGCGCAACCTCACCGAAATCACCAGCATTGCCAGCACCAACTTGGATAACGTGCAGCGCACCGAAGCAGCCAGTGGGAATTTGCACAGTCTGTCAAGGCAGTTGAATGAAGTGACGGCGCGGTTGAGTGCCTGACGGCTCACCAATTTATGGCGGGCCAAATCATCGTGGCGAGGGAGCTTGCTCCCGCTGGGCTGCGCAGCAGCCCCAAACCATCAGACGCGATGTGTCAGGAGGAT
>NZ_JALJDX010000170.1 GCF_022952855.1 Pseudomonas sp. RGM2987
CTGCTTCGCAGCCCAGCGGGAGCAAGCTCCCTCGCCACAACAAGCTCTTGGGCCACTAGGCGAACGCTAGGAAATCTCCCGCCGAAACGGCGGCAGCGCATTGAGGATCGCCTTGCCATAGCGCTGGGTCACCAGCCTGCGGTCGAGCAGGGTGATGGTGCCGCGGTCTTCCTCGGTACGCAGCAACCGACCGCAGGCCTGGACCAGTTTCAACGAGGCGTCCGGCACGGAGATTTCCATGAACGGGTTGCCTCCGCGGGCTTCGATCCACTCGGCCAGGGCGGCTTCCACCGGATCGTCGGGAACCGAAAACGGGATCTTGGCGATCACCACGTGTTCGCAATAGGCGCCCGGCAAGTCCACGCCTTCGGCAAAGCTCGCCAGGCCGAACAGCACACTGGAATCGCCACCGTCGACCCGTGCCTTGTGCTTGTTCAGGGTTTCCTGCTTCGACAGGTTGCCCTGGATGAACACCTGCTTGCGCCAGTCGCGGTCGAGGCCATCGAACACGTCCTGCATCTGTTTGCGCGAGGAAAACAGCACCAGGGTGCCGCGCGAGCCCTCCACCAGCTCCGGCAGGTCGCGAATGATCGCGGCGGTATGGCCGGCGGCGTCCCGTGGGTCGGCCTTGAGGTCCGGTACCCGCAGCACGCCGGCGTCGGCGTGGTGAAACGGGCTTGGGACCACTGCGGTCACGGCTTTTTTCGGCAGGCCGGCGCGCATGCGGAAACGGTCGAAGGTGCCCAGGGCTGTCAGCGTGGCGGAGGTCACCAACGCGCCGTAGGCCACGTTCCACAAATTGCGCCGCAGCATCTCGGCCGCCAGGATCGGGCTGGCATTGACCTCGATGTCGAACAGCGAGCCGCTTTCGGCCAGAGTCAGCCAGCGCGCCATCGGCGGGTTGTCTTCCGGGTCTTCGGTGGTGAAAGCGGTCCACAACTCCCAGTTGCCCTGGGAGCGCGACAGCAGGCTGCCGAACAGCGGGTACCACTCCTCGGCCTGGTTACTGGCGATGCCGATATTGACCTCGCCGTCCATGCCTTCCTTGAGCAGATCGGTCAGGCGCGTGAACAGGTCGGTCAGGCGCGCAAAACCCTTCTTGAGTTCGATGCCCATTTCGCGCATGTGCTCGGGAATCACCCCGCCGACAAACCGGTGGCGTGGTCGCTCGCGGCCTTCGACGTCTTCGCCGGGCTTGAAATCGGCGACTTGCTCGCAGGCGGTGAACATGAACTGCTGATTCGTCTTGATTTCCCGTGCCAGCTCGGGCACCTGCTCGATGAACTTGCCCAGGTCGCCCGGCAGCGGGTGCTGGGCCAACAGCTTGGTGAGGTTCTTGGCAGTGGTTTCCAGCCAGTCGGCGGTGGAACGCAGCCTGGTGTAATGGGCGAAATGCCCGATGGCCTTGTCCGGCAGGTGATGACCTTCGTCGAACACGTAGATCGTGTCTCGCGGGTCAGGCAATACCGCGCCGCCGCCCAGGGCCAGGTCCGCCAGGACCATGTCATGGTTGGTCACGATGACGTCGACCTTGCCCATGCCTTCGCGGGCCTTGTAGAACGCGCATTGGCCGAAGTTCGGGCAATGGCGGTTGGTGCACTGGCTGTGATCAGTGGTCAAGCGCGACCAGTCGGCGTCTTCCAGGGCCGTGGACCAACTGTCGCGATCGCCGTCCCACTTATTGCCGGCCAGTTTCTCGATCATGCTGGTGAACAGCTTCTGGCTGGCCTCATCGACTTCGATCTTGAAGCCTTCTTCTTCGAACAACTGGGCCGTGGCAGTCTGCGCATGACCTTCCTGGAGCAACATGTCGAGCTTGGACAGGCACATGTAGCGCCCGCGCCCCTTGGCCAGCGCGAAGGTGAAATTCAACCCGCTGTTGCGCATCAGGTCGGGCAGATCCTTGAAGACGATCTGTTCCTGCAGGGCGATCGTTGCCGTGGCGATCACCAGGCGTTTGCCGGCGGCCTTCGCGGTGGGAATCGCCGCCAGGCTGTAGGCCACGGTCTTGCCGGTACCGGTGCCGGCCTCCACCGCCACGACAGCGGGCTCGCCGCTGCGCCGGCCTTCGTCGTCGGTGTCGATGTCACCCAGGACCTTCGCCACTTCGGCGATCATCAGGCGCTGGCCGTATCGCGGCTTGAGGCTCTTGGCTTCGAGAAAACGCGAATAGGCGCCCTGGATCGTGGTTTTGAGTTCGGTGCTGATCATGAATGGTCGGGCGCTAAAAAACGCTGGATAAATTTTCAGTGGTTCGGATCGGCGGCTATCATACCCCGCGAATCGATCCTGCGCAGAACGGAGTAACCCAATGACACTTTTCGCCCTTGTCTACACCCTGCATTTGCTGGCGGCCCTGGTCTGGGTCGGCGGCATGTTCTTCGCCTGGATGATCCTGCGCCCCGCCGCAATCACGGCACTTGAGGGCCCTGCCAGGCTCAAGCTGTGGCTAGAAGTGTTTCAGCGTTTTTTCGTCTGGGTCTGGGTTGCGGTGATACTTTTGCCGATCAGCGGCACAGGCCTGATCCACCTGCGCTTCGCCGGTTTCGAGACCGCTCCGCGTTACGTGCAGATCATGATGGGCCTGTATGTGGTGATGGCCGCCCTGTTCATCCGCATCCAGGGCCTGCAATTGCCGTCATTGCGCAGCGCCGTGGACGGGCAGGATTGGCCGGCGGGTGCAGCAGTGCTGGGGAAAATTCGCCAGTTGGTGGGCATTAACCTGCTGATCGGCTTGCTGGTGGTGGCGATCGGCGCGGCGCGGCCGATGTTCTGAAGCGATCCCTGCCTGGACACAAAACCCTGTGGGAGCGGGCTTGCTCGCGAAGGCGTCGATACAGTCAGCATTTCTATTGACTGACCCACCGCTTTCGCGAAAGCGGTGGGTCAGTCAATAGAAATGCTGACTGTATCGACGCCTTCGCGAGCAAGCCCGCTCCCACATTCAGTTCGTCATACGCTTAAAACCGCTGCACCGTCACCGATCCCGCCGCACCCGCAGGCCCTGGCTGGCCAGCCGCACCGGGGCGACCGCTCTTGCCACCGTCGGCGGTGTAGACCAGGCAGCCCTTGGCCTTGCCGCCGTGACCGGGTTTGCCGCCCTGCCCGGCGGCACCACCGGCGCCACCGTCCACCGTCACTTTGATCTGCTCGGCGGGGTAGGCGCGGGGCAATTCCAGGCGTACCAGTGCGCCAGCCGCGCCCGACTGGCCATCGCTGCCGTTGCTGCCATCGGCGCCGCGTCCGGCCGAACCCCAGGTGCAACCCGGTGCCTGGCCGTTGGCGCCATCAAGGCCGACGTAACCCGGCGCACCGGCGCCGCCACGGGCATCCACCGACAACAACGGTGCATTCAAGGCAGCGAAGCGCAGGTTCAGGTCGCGTCCAGGCTTTGCCGCCTTCGTATAAGTACCGGGTGCGCCTCGGGCCGTGATCTGGCTGCCATCGGCCAGCTCGGCCTGGGCAACCTGCATCTCCAATGCCTGTTGCGCCGGCACGATGGCGATCCGAGCTTCGCGCCCCAGGTGCAGTTGTTCGATGGACAATTGGGTGACGTTGGACGGCACCAGCAGCGTGCCATAGTCGGCCACATCCAGCCGCTCCAGGGTCAGGGTGCTGGTGGTATTGGGCAGGCGCAGCAGCGAGTGGCTTTCGACCTGGACTACCTGGGCGCAGGCCAATGGGCACACGAATGCAGCGAGCAGACACAATTTACGCATGGGAAGCCTCTGGCGCGGTCGGGAGGGTTTGCAGGTGGAAGATGCCGAACAGCAGCACGCGCAGGCGATCACGGCCGGGGGAGGGTTGGCCGCGCAAACTGGCTCTGAACAGCAACAACTCCAGCAAATGAACCGCTAGCAGCAACGCCCCCGCCAGATTGACCAACAGATGCAGCGGATGGACGAACGGCATGATCAGGTTGACCAGCACCACCAGCCAGAACAGCAGGGTCAGCAAGCGCCCCAGCCCCCATAACACCTTCATACGTCCCCCGGTAAACATTATTCTTTGGGGCACAGTAACGGCTCACGCGCGGCATACGCCAGAGGGCCGGGCAAATTTAATTTAGCGCCTGGCCAGAGCCTCCGGGTCGCTTGCCTGGCAATCCGGCGGCTCTGGGTCGGGGCTCAGCGTTGCAGGTGCAGTTCAACCCGACGGTTCTGCGCCCGCCCTTCGTCAGTGGTGTTATCAGCCACCGGCTCGCTTTCGCCCTTGCCCTCGCTGGTGAGCTTGTCTGGCGCCAATCCCTGGGTCAGCAAGTATTCCACGACGCTGCTGGCGCGACGTTCGGACAACCGCTGGTTATAGGCATCAGTCCCGACACTGTCGGTATGACCGACTACGCGGATGCTGACAACATTGGCATGGCTCAGCTTGCCCATCAGCCCGTCGAGCTGGCTTCGAGCTTCTGCGGTGAGATCGGATTTGTCGAAATCGAACAACACCTTGCCAGCGTCGTTGAGGGTGATGACCTCGCTCACCGGTGCCTGTGGCTCGACCGGCGGAGCACTGGCCGGGTACTGAGGCAGTGGGCAGCCATGATGCTCGACGGGGGTATTGGCTGGCGTGTCAGGGCACCGGTCGCGGCGGTCGAACACGCCGTCGCCGTCTTCATCGCCATCCTGGGCATAGCAGATCAAACCGCCACTCAGTACGCCCAGCGCGGCGCCGCCAGCAGCCCAGCCACCGCTTTCGATGGCCCCCAGGCCACCGCCGACAAGACCGCCGATCAAGCTGCAGATCGGCCAGGTGCGTTGATTGAGAGGTGCGCTGCCGTCGCTGTGAGTGGCGCAACCGGACAACAGACTGCTGGCCAGCAGCACCGGTAAGGCGGCTCTGATGAGAACGTTCATGGTGAAGGCTCCTGTGTCACCGGCCCATACCGGTCACACAGGAGTAAAGACCCGCATGTGCAACTCTACAAGCCGCACACGGCAAGGGGTTCAGCGATTTATCTTGATCTCGGTACGGCGGTTCAGGGCACGGCCGTCGGCAGTCTTGTTGTCCGCCACCGGCTGGCTCTCACCGAAACCGGTCACCGAGACGAAACTGGACCGAGGCACACCCTGTTCAACCAGGTACTGCACCACCGAGTTGGCTCGTTTTTCCGACAATCGTTTGTTATAGGCATCGCTGCCAACGCTGTCGGTATGCCCGCTCACCCGCAGTTGTGCGGTGGAGGATTCTTGCTTGAGTCGGGTCGCAACGGTGCTCAACGCCTGTTTGTCGGCCGGGGTCAGCGTGGCCTTGTTGAATTCAAAGTGCACATCCCGGATGACAATGGTTTCTTCCTTGACCACCACCGGCTCTTCAACCACTGGCGCCGGGGCTGGCGGCGGGCAACCGTCGGCATCGACCTGCACGCCCTTCGGCGTGCCCGGGCACTTGTCGCGGCTGTCCGGTACACCATCGCCGTCTTCGTCGCCGTCGCCATGGGCCCAGCACCAGGCGCCCGCCACGGTGCCGGCCACCAGCGCGCCAGGGCCGATCCAGGAACTGCTTTCGATGGCGCCCAATCCCGCGCCCACGACGCCGCCGGTGGCCGCACAGATCGGCCAGTCGGTTTTTTGCAAACCTGCGCAACCAGTCAACACACTGGTTAGCAGAACCAGGGGTAACGCTGTGCGAACTATGCTCATCGGGTGTTCTCCTTGAGGGATCGGCTTGGCGCCGATTCAAGGGAGTAAAGACCCGAGTTCGGATCTGCGCCAGCCTTGGGCATTTGCGATGTTCACCCCTGTTTGCGACCGTTCGACTCGCTTAAGCACACACCGCTCTAGGCCATGACGTCCGGGCAGGCTATCGTGGCGGTTCTGAATGAGGAACTTCGATGACCGTTGCCATTTCCGCGCGCACGCCCCAGCAAGCCCTGGCGGCCGTGCTAGACCGCTATGCTCCGCAAACCCTGCTGTTGATCGGCGCCAGCGGTTTTCCCGCGCTCGAAGCGTTCCGGCAGGCGCATCCCGACACCGACGTGGTCCATGCCGGTCCCGGTCCACTGCCGGCGCACGTGGCGGCGCGACGTTTTGACCTGGCCCTGGCGCTCGATTGCCTGGAGCATTTGCCCAAGCGCGACGGTCTGAACCTGTTGGGGGGCATCCGTAATCTCAACGCCAGTCGTATCGCGGTGCTGGCCGACCTCACCGCCTGCGGCTGGCAAGAAACGGACTTTTTTTCCCTGGCCCTGCAAGCCAGTGAGCGGTTCCAGCGCGACGAGCAGGTGCTGACCCTGTTCACCTATGATCTGCTTGAATACAAGCAGGTCCCCGACTGGCTCAACTCACGCTTCTGGGCCAATCCGGAAAACTTTGGAAAATATTGGTGGTAGCCGTGAACACAATGCACACAACCATTTGCCCGTGCGGCAGTGGCAATTCACTGGAGGCCTGCTGCGGTCATTACCACGACGGCCATCCGGCGCCCTGCGCCGAAGCCTTGATGCGCTCGCGCTACAGCGCCTATGTGCTGGGGCAGGTGGATTACCTCGTGCGCACCACACTGCCCGCGCAGCAGGACGGCCTGGACCGCCAGTCCATAAGTGAATGGAGCGCGAACAGTACGTGGCTCGGGCTGGAGGTGGAAAGCAGCGAAGTGTTCGGCGGGCAACCGGAGCACGCCTTCGTCACCTTCACCGCACGCTGGCACGACGGTCAGGGGGAACACAGCCACCGCGAACAGTCCTCGTTCGTGCAGAACGACGGGCACTGGTACTTCATCGACCCGACCGTGCCGGTCAAGACCGGACGCAACGACAGTTGCCCGTGCGGCAGCGGTCACAAATTCAAGAAGTGCTGCGCGGGCTACTTCGCTCGTTGATTTGGGAAATGTCCGACGCCCCCTCCTTTCACCTGCGGGCTAGACTGGGGTAAACCACGAGGCGTGGATATGGCCCTTTCATCACTGCTGCTACGCATTGCTTGCCTGCTGTTGTTCGCCGGGTTTGGCGGCTGCGCGTCCTGGCAGGGTGAGGACGCCCCGGAGCCGCAAGTGCACCTGGTCAAGGTCGAAGTGGTGCGGGCCCGGCTGCTGGAACAGAAGTTCATGCTGCATTTTCGCGTCGACAACCCCAACGACAGCGACCTGACGGTGCGCGGCCTGAGCTACCGCATCCATCTGGGGGACCTGCTGCTGACCGAAGGCGAGCATGAGCACTGGTTCACCGTAAGCCCCCGGCACAGTGCGTACTTCAAGGTGCCGATCCGCACCAACCTGTGGCCGCAGGTGCGCGAGGTGGTGAAACTGCTGCAAAAACCCCGGGAGCAAATCCCCTATCGACTGGAAGGCGAGCTGGAAACCGGTTTATTCATCGCCCACTACGTGCACCTGGAGCGCAATGGCGTGATAATCGCCGCCGATTTAATTGCGGAGTAACCCCGATGACCCAGCAACCCCACGTTCACGGCCCTGATTGCAATCACGATCATGACCATCATCACGACCATGACCACGGACACGTCCATGGCCCGAACTGCGGCCATGCCCACCAGGAACCGGTACGCAATGCCCTGAAGGATGTCGGTCGCAACGACCCTTGCCCATGCGGCAATGGCAAGAAATTCAAGAAGTGTCACGGGGCTTGATGGCTGGGGCGAAGAACTTCTTCGCCTGTTGATCCGTCATCGCGAGCAGGCTCGCTCCCACAAGGGGGGTGAAGGTGTTCACTGATCCCGCGTCCATCCTCGATCTACTGTGGGAGCGAGCTTGCTCGCGATAGCGGTGGGTCAGTCAGCATTGATTAACCTGACACGGCCCCTTCGCGAGCAAGCCCGCTCCCACAGGGGATGGGCAGTGTTCACTGATACCGCGTCCATCCTCGATCTACTGTGGGAGCGGGCTTGCTCGCGATAGCGGTGGGTCAGTCAGCATTGGTTAACCTGACACGGCCCCTTCGCGAGCAAGCCCGCTCCCACAGGGGATGGGCGGTGTTCACTGATCCTGCGTCCATCCTCGATCTACTGTGGGAGCGGGCTTGCTCGCGATAGCGGTGGGTCAGGCAACATCGATCCACCGGTTGCCGACCAGGCCCACAGGCAATCACCGCGCCTCAAGAATCCGTTGCACACTGGCCACCGTCGCATACTCGCCATGCAGGTTGCCCAAGGACATGGCATGCACCTCACTGGCCGAACGCGGGTTGCCGAAATAATCGGCCTTGTCGAAGGTAAAGCAGGCCTCTTCAGCGACCCAGGTGTCGAACCCCAGGTTGCCCGCCGTGCGTGCCGTGGACTCCACCGAGTTGTTCGTCGCCACGCCTACGATCACCAACTGCCTGATCCCGGCGCTGCGCAGGTGTTCTTCCAGGCGCGTCCCGCTGAAGGCATCCGGCACCTGCTTTTGTACCAGGCATTCCCCGGCCATCGGCTCGAATCGCGGTTGAACCTCAACCCCCGACTGCCCCGGCCAGAACACCGAATCCGGCGAGCGCGATAGATGATGGACATGAATGACCGGCCGCGCCGAATGCCGCCAGAACGCCAACAAATCCAGCATGCGCAGCTCCGCCTCGGGATTGTTGCGCGGGCCGAGCCTGGGGTGGAGGATGCCTTTTTGTTGATCGATGAGGATCAGCGCCGCGTCTTTGTGTAGCTGCATGCCGGTTTTTCCTTGCTCGGCCCTTTGATTCCCCTCACTTGAGCATCACAGATTCCTACAGGCAAGCCTTCAATCACTGAGTTCACTCAGATCCTGTGGCGAGGGAGCTTGCTCCCGCTGGGGCGGTCCGACGTCTCGGGCGAAGCCGCCCTCGCTTGTCAGCCGTCAAAGCTGATTGCGTCTGCTGCGCAGCCGAGCGGGAGCAAGCTCCCTCGCCACGGGTAACGGGGCGAGAACGCCAGCTTCGGGGTTTCATCGGCAAAACCACAAATAACCACCGCCCCCGCTTGCGCGGCCTTCGCCTGCTCACTAACGTAGCGCCTTTATTGCTGCCACCCCTCCCGCAGGAGCTTTGCCATGGCCTCGCCAGCCTCTATTTCCCTCATCCCCCGGCTCGGCGTTGCCGCCACAGTAGCCAGCGTGCTCGGTTTGAGCGGTTGCCAGACCTGGAATGCCCAGGACACGGTGCCGCCCGCCTCAGGCGTGCAACCACTCAAGGGGCTGGCGCAGAACGTCTCGGTCCGGCGCAATGCCATGGGCATGCCGCTGATCGAAAGCAACAGCTTCCATGACGCCCTGTTCACCCTCGGCTATGTCCATGCCAGCGACCGCATCACCCAGATGGTGACCCTGCGCCTGCTGGCCCAGGGGCGGCTGGCGGAAATGTCCGGCGCCGAGCGGCTGGACGTCGACCGCTACATGCGCACCGTCAACCTGAAGAAGAACGCCGATGAGCTGTACAAGGCCTCTTCGCCACGGCTCAAACGCTTCTTCGAGGTCTACGCCCGTGGCGTCAACGCCTACCTGTTCCGCTACCGCGACAAACTGCCGTCGGATCTGGCCGCCAGCGGATACAAACCTGAATACTGGAAGCCCGAAGACTCGGCGCTGATGTTCTGCCTGTTGAATTTCAGCCAGTCGGCCAACCTGCCGGAAGAAATCGCCAGCCTGGTGCTGGCCCAGAGCGTCAGCAACGACAAGCTCGCCTGGCTGAGCCCGTCCTATCCGGATGAGCAACTGCCCTTGGCCGAAGCCGACAAACTCCAGGGCATCCGGCTCAACGGCCAGGTGCCGGGCCTCGCCGAAGTCAGCAAGGCCACCGGTCAATTGGCCGAGCTGAACCTGTTGAACGTCGCGTCATCGAGTAACTGGGCCATCGCCCCGCAACGCAGCCGTAGCGGCAAGAGCCTTCTGGCCAGCGATAGCCACGGGCCGCTGGCTGCGCCGTCGCTGTGGAGCCCGGTGCAGATCCGTGCGCCCAAGTATCAGGCCGCCGGGGTTTCGGTGGCGGGCATTCCGATGATCCTGGCCGGTTTCAACGGCAAAGTCGCCTGGAGCATGACCAGCGTGCTGGGGGACAACCAGGACCTGTTCCTGGAAAAAATCCGACGCCAGGGCAATGGCCTGGCCTACGAGGTCAACGGCAAATGGCAGCCGGCAACGGTGCGCAACGAAACCTACTTCATCAAAGGCCAACGACCGATTCGTGAAGCGGTGTTCGAGACCCGCCACGGCCCGCTCCTCAACAGCGCCCAAGGCCCGGCCATGGCCAACGGTTTCGGCCTGGCCTTGCAGACGCCGAACTTTACCGACGACAAGACCCTGGACGCGTTCTTCGACCTGTCCCGGGCCCAGAGCGCCGAGAAAGCTTCCGATGCCAGTCGGGAAATCCGCGCCCTGGCCGCCAACCTGATCTTTGCCGATGCCAGCCATATCGGCTGGCAGGTCACCGGCCGCTATCCGAACCGCCGCGAAGGCGAAGGCCTGCTGCCATCGCCGGGCTGGGACGGCCGCTACGATTGGGACGGTTACGCCGACCCGATGCTCCACCCCTACGATCAGGACCCGGTCCAGGGCTGGCTCGGCACCGCCAACCAGCGGGTTATCCCCCATGGCTACGGCATGCAGCTGTCCAATTCCTGGGCCGCACCGGAGCGCGGCGAACGCCTGGCCGAACTGGCCAATGCCGGCAAGCACGACAGCCGCAGCCTGACCGCCATGCAATATGACCAGACCACCACGCTTGCGGCCAAGCTCAAGAAAGTCTTCGAGGCCCCGGGCATGGCCCAACCGCTCAAGCAGGCAATCGACGCGCTGCCGATGGCGGACCGGGCCAAGGCCCGCGAGGCCTACAGCCGCCTGATGGCCTTCGATGGCCGGCTCAGCCCGACCTCGGCCGACGCGGCGATTTATGAGCTGTTCCTGCAAGAAAGCATGAAGCAGATTTTCCTCGACGAACTGGGCCCCGAAAGCAACCCGGCATGGAAAGCGCTGGTAGCCAACGGTCAATTGTCCTACTCGGCCCAGGCCGATCATCTGCTTGGGCGCGAGGACAGCCCGTTCTGGGATGACGTGCGCACCCCGCAGAAAGAAGACAAGGCCATCATCCTCGCCCGTAGCCTGGCGGCGACCATCAGCGCCGGCGACAGCCAGTTGGGTGGCGACCACAACGCCTGGCAGTGGGGCAAACTGCACAGCTACGCCTGGAAAAACAGCAGTGGCCAGACCGTGCGCGGTCCGCTGGCAGCCGGCGGCGACGCCAGCACGCTCAATGTTTCGGCATTTGCCTGGGGCCAGGACTTCAACACGGTCCAGGCGCCGTCGATGCGCTTTATCGTGGACTTCGGCCAGCCTGAACCGCTGATGGTCCAGGACGGCACCGGCCAGTCGGGCAACCCGGCCAGCCCGAATTACGTCAATGGCATCGATCCGTGGATCAAGGGCCAGTACCAGAACCTGCCGCTGCAAGCGCAAAATTTTGACCGGGCGTATGGAAAGACGCGGTTGACCTTGGTGCCCGGAAAGTAGCTTGCCCCTTGTGGCGAGGGGATTTATCCCCGCTGGGCTGCGAAGCAGCCCTAGAATCAGCGACTCAGTGTGTCAGGAAAATCGAGTTGCTGTTTTGGGACTGCTTCGCAGTCCAGCGGGGATAAATCCCCTCGCCACAGGTAATCCGCCATTCCTGGCATCGCAGCAAACCCAATAGAACTTCTCCCCCCGCCCTCGCCTCTACCTGACAAGCCCATCGCCACGGTTGATTGCATGGACCTTGTCATTGCCCGCCCCGAAGGCCTGTATTGTCCGCCGGGGGATTTCTACATCGACCCCTGGCGCCCGGTGGAGCGCTCGGTCATCACCCACGCCCATGGCGACCATGCCCGTGGCGGCAATCAACACTACCTGGCAGCGGCCCCCGGCGAAGGGATCCTGCGTTCGCGGCTCGGCCAGGACATCAACCTGCAAACCCTGCCCTACGGCGAGCGCCTGTTGCATCACGGCGTAACCTTGAGTTTTCACCCCGCCGGCCACGTGCTCGGCTCGGCCCAGGTGCGCCTGGAATATCAAGGACAAGTGTGGGTCGCGTCCGGCGACTACAAAGTCGAGCCTGACGGCACGTGCACCCCGTTCGAACCGGTGAAGTGCCACACCTTCATCACCGAATCCACCTTTGGCTTGCCGATCTATCGCTGGCAGCCCCAGGCGCAGATCTTCGACGAGATCAACCAGTGGTGGCGGGCGAACATTGCCGTTGGCCGGGCGAGCGTGCTGTTCTGCTATTCGTTCGGCAAGGCCCAGCGAATCCTCCATGGCATCGACGAAAGCCTCGGCCCGATCCTGGCCCATGGAGCCGTGGAGCCGTTGAACCGGGTCTATCGCGAGGCCGGGGTTCATCTACCGCCGACGATCTACGCCGGCGAGCTGAAAAAGAACGACCCGATCATCGGCCAATCTCTGGTGATCGCCCCACCCTCTGCCGGCGGCAGCACCTGGATGCGCCGTTTCGGCGACTACAGCGACGCCTTCGCCAGTGGCTGGATGCGTCTTCGCGGTACCCGACGGCGGCGCGGCGTCGACCGCGGCTTCGTGCTCTCGGACCACGCTGACTGGCCCGGCCTGCTCTGGGCCATCGAACAGACCGGCGCCGAGCGGGTCATGGTCACCCACGGTTCGGTGGGCGTGCTGGTGCGTCACCTGTGCGAGCTAGGCCTCGACGCCCAGGGTTTCAGCACTGAATACGGCGACGATGAAGAAGACATCAGCGCCACCGACACTGGCGAGCAAGCACAATGAAAGCCTTTGCCCAGCTGTACGCCGACCTCGACGCCACCACTTCCAGCAATGCCAAGCTGGCCGCTATGCAGGACTACTTTCGCAAGGCTGCGCCCGAGGACGCAGCGTGGGCCGTGTACTTCCTCTCGGGAGGCCGACCACGGCAACTGGTGCCGGTGAAGATCCTGCGGGAGCTGGCCGTACAGGTGTCGGGGTTATCCCCCTGGTTATTCGAAGAGAGCTATCAAGCAGTCGGCGATCTTGCGGAAACCATCTCATTGGTGCTGCCGGAATCGCCCCACAGTTCCGATGAAGGCCTGGCGCTGTGGATCGAGGAAAAACTGTTGCCCTTGCGTGGCGAGTCGCCCGAGGTCCTGGCGCAGCGGTTACCGACGTTATGGGCGCAGTTGGACCGGTCGAGCCTGATGCTATGCATCAAGCTCATTACCGGCAGCTTTCGCGTCGGCGTGTCGAAACTGTTGGTGACCCGTGCCCTGGCCGGGCTCGCCAGCCTGGACAGCAAGCGGGTGGCCCAGCGGCTGGTGGGCTACACCGACCTGTCCCACCGCCCGACGGCGGCGAGCTACCTCAAGCTGATTGCCCCCGAGTCCGATGATGAACATGCCCAGCGCGGCGGCCAGCCTTATCCGTTTTTCCTGGCCCATGCCTTGTCGCAACCCGTTGAGCAATTCGACGCGCTGCTGGGACCGGCCAGCGACTGGCAAGTGGAATGGAAGTGGGACGGCATCCGCTCCCAGGTGATCAAGCGTGACGGGCATTTGTGGGTCTGGTCCCGGGGTGAGGAATTGGTGACCGAGCGCTTCCCCGAGCTGCACGGCCTGGCCCAGGCACTGCCCGACGGCACGGTGATCGACGGTGAAATCGTCGTGTGGAAAAGTGCCCAGCCATCGACCGGGGACGCCTTCGATCCGGAGGCGCCGCCCCTGCAACCGACCGTCCAGCCGTTCGCCCTGCTGCAACAGCGCATCGGTCGCAAGACCCTGAGCAAGAAAGTCCTGGAGGACGCCCCCGTGGTGGTGATGGCCTACGACCTGCTGGAATGGCAGGGTGAGGACTGGCGCAGCCGGCCCCAGGCCGAGCGCCGCGAACAATTGGAGGCGCTGATTGCTCGTGTCCACAGCCCGGTGCTGCTGCCGTCGCCGATCGTCACCGGCCAGGACTGGCTCGATCTCGCCCGGCAACGCGAAGCCTCCCGCAGCCTCGGCGTCGAAGGCATGATGCTCAAGGCCCGTGATGCGCTGTACGGCGTGGGGCGCACCAAGGACATGGGCGTGTGGTGGAAATGGAAGATCGACCCGTTCAGTGTCGACGCGGTGCTGATCTACGCCCAACGCGGCCACGGCCGACGCGCCAGCCTGTACAGCGACTACACCTTCGCGGTGTGGGACAACCCGCCGGGCAGCCGCGAACGCACCCTCGTCCCCTTCGCCAAGGCCTATTCAGGCCTGACCGATGAGGAAATGCGCCAGGTCGACAGCATCGTGCGCAAGACCACCGTGGAAAAATTCGGCCCGGTGAGCAGCGTCACGCCCACGCTGGTGTTCGAACTGGGATTCGAGGGCATCGCCCTGTCCAAGCGCCACAAAAGCGGAATCGCCGTGCGCTTCCCGCGGATGCTGCGCTGGCGCCAGGACAAGCGCGTCGAGGAAGCCGACACCCTGGCGACGCTGCAGGATTTATTAAAATGACGACCGACCGCTCTCCGGTCTGAGCCTCCATCAGCACACTTAAAAAATAGTTGCCGCGTGCGCCCCGCTAAGTTTGTGAAAACTATTGACGCCCGTATCAGTGACTTTTCTGACGTCGTAATTGCGTCACTTACATTACTCACAATAAATAAAAGCGACTGGCCCTTTTAAAGAGCGGTGCTAACGTGACAGCAGATCCGCAATTTATCAATTGGCTCTAGTCGTCCAGATCCTGCGCCAAGCCTTTTATGCGACCGTGAAGGGCATACAGATCATTCAAGGAACGGACAGCCCCTTCTCGCCAGGGTGAAGCCGAACGAGGCCGCTCCTGCGGGGGTGATCCAAGTGAAGCCCAAGGCCCGCCACCCGCACGCGCAAGGGAGCCTGATATGCACGCAGAAAAGCGCTTTCAGTCGCTGGACAGCTTCAGGGGGCTGATGGCTATTTCAGTAATGTTCTACCACTTGCGCGTCAGCGGCAGTTTCACCGAATGGCCGTTATTCCGCCACGCCGATATATTTGTCTCTTTCTTTTTTGTCTTGAGCGGCTTTGTCATGACGCACGCCTATGGCAGCCCTACGCCGTTTAATTTTCGAAAATTCTTTATAAGCCGAACCTTCCGCCTGCTCCCCCTGCATCTCTTCATGCTGAGCGTCTTTATATTGTTAGAGTTCGGTAGATATACGGCAGCGCAAAAAGGCATGGACTTCAACAATCCGCCATTTTCAGGAAAGTTTGCCCCGTCTGAAATTCTTCCGAATGCAACGCTGCTGCAGTCCTGGACGCAGTTGACTAATCCACTGTCGTTCAACTATCCGTCCTGGAGCATCAGCATCGAGTACTACACCTATATGCTTTTCGCCCTGATCCTGAACATCGCCTTCGGCACCAGGACGTGGGTATGGATGACCGTGGTACTGGTGGCTCTGGCGCTGTTGTATGCAGGCAATAGTTTCTTCACTGTCGAGTCATTGCGCGGCCTGGCCTATTTTTTTACCGGCTGCCTGGCTTACGCCGTGTATCAGAGACTTCCCCATCCTACCCAGGCCCACACTTGGCTGCTGACAACCCTTGAAGTGCTGGCGGTGGCATTGGCCCTGCTGTTCGTGATCAACGATTTTGCGGCCAAGCAGTTGTGGGCCAGCCCGTTGTTTGGCGTCGTCGTTGTGATATTCGCCTTCGATCGCGGCGCTGTCTCGCGGTTGTTGGCGCGCCCTGGCTTCGGTTTCCTCGGCAAGTTGTCTTACTCCATCTACCTGACTCATGCAGCCGTTCTGTTTTGCGCGGTCTCGGTGTTCATGGTGGCAAAAAACATCCTTGGCGTTGATGTTGCACCGATGATCGACGGGATTCGTTACCTGGATCTCGGTCATGCAGCGCTCAATCACCTCGTCGCTTTGCTGATTGCAGGATCGGTAGTCCTGGTGTCCATGTTTACCTACCGATACGTCGAAATGACCGGGCAATCCCTTGGCCGGGCACTTAGTACTCCCCGAACGCAGCGGTCCGGCCTGGAGGTCTGAGTACCGAGGCTCGAAAAAACCGTGGCGAACCTTCGTACTGGCATGCCATCGAGAGCCTGCGTCGACGCGCCATGACGGTGCACCTTTTATGACCCGCCTCCCCCCGCGCACCATCTCGCCCCGCCTGTTGTTTCCAAAGTTTTTAAAACGTTTGTTCGGCACTCTGGTTCGGAAATTGCTATCTTTTTGCCGTCATACCGTTCTCGCCTTCACCGGTAACAATACTTACGCGCCACAAGCGCTCATATTGGTTTTAGGGATTGAATAATGAAAAAAGCACTGCTGACCCTTTCTGCACTGGCGTTGTGCATGGCCGCCGGCGCCGCCACGGCCAAGGAATACAAGGAACTGCGTTTTGGTGTCGACCCGTCCTACGCTCCATTTGAATCCAAGGCCGCCGACGGCAGCCTGGTCGGTTTCGACATCGACCTGGGCAATGCGATCTGTGCTGAGCTGAAGGTCAAATGCAAATGGGTCGAAAGCGATTTCGACGGCATGATCCCTGGCCTCAAGGCCAATAAATTCGACGGTGTCATTTCTTCGATGACCGTTACCCCGGCCCGTGAAAAAGTCATCGACTTCTCCAGCGAGCTGTTCTCCGGACCGACCGCCTACGTGTTCAAGAAGGGTTCGGGCTTGAGCGAAGACAAAGCCTCGCTCAAGGGCAAGACTGTCGGCTACGAGCAAGGCACCATCCAGGAAGCCTACGCCAAGGCCGTGCTGGACAAGGCCGGCGTGAAGACCCAGGCCTACCAGAACCAGGACCAGGTCTATGCCGACCTGACCTCCGGCCGTCTCGATGCCGCCATCCAGGACATGCTGCAAGCCGAACTGGGCTTCCTCAAATCGCCAAAAGGCGCTGACTATGAAGTCAGCAAGCCGGTGGACAGCGAGCTGCTGCCGGCCAAGACCGCCATCGGTATCAAGAAAGGTAACAGTGAGCTGAAGGCCCTTTTGGATAAAGGTATCAAAGCGTTACACGATGACGGCAAGTATGCCGAAATCCAGAAAAAACACTTTGGCGATCTGAATCTGTACAGCGGCAAATAATGCGCTGCGCCCATCCGCTTTCGGATGGGCGCTTTTTTCCTGCCAAAGGCTTCTTCCATGTTCGAACAACTCCTACAAAATCTGGGGCTCTCGGCCTTCAGCCTGCAGGGCTTTGGCCCACTGCTGATGCAAGGCACCTGGATGACCATCAAGCTCTCGGCCCTGTCCTTGCTGTTGAGCGTCGTGCTCGGCCTGCTCGGCGCCAGTGCGAAACTGTCCAGTGTCAAACTGCTGCGAATCCCGGCCCAGCTCTACACCACGCTGATTCGTGGCGTACCGGATCTGGTGCTGATGCTGCTGATCTTCTACAGCCTGCAAACCTGGCTGACTTCTCTTACAGACTTCATGGAATGGGAATACATCGAAATCGACCCATTCGGCGCCGGGGTGATCACCCTGGGCTTCATTTATGGTGCGTACTTCACCGAGACCTTTCGCGGCGCGATCCTCGCCGTGCCCCGGGGCCAGGTCGAAGCCGCCACCGCGTACGGCCTCAAGCGTGGCCAGCGCTTTCGCTTCGTGGTGTTCCCGCAGATGATGCGTTTTGCCCTGCCGGGGATCGGCAATAACTGGATGGTCATGCTCAAGGCCACCGCGCTGGTGTCGATCATCGGTCTGGCCGACCTGGTCAAGGCCGCCCAGGATGCGGGCAAGAGCACCTACCAACTGTTCTACTTCCTGGTACTGGCGGCGTTGATCTACCTGCTGATCACCAGCGCATCGAACTTCATCCTGCGCTGGCTTGAACGCCGCTACGCTGCCGGAGCCCGGGTGGCCGTGCGATGATCGAACTTCTACAGGAATACTGGCGACCGTTCCTCTACAGCGACGGCGTCAACGTCACCGGCCTGGCGATGACCCTCTGGCTGCTCAGCGCCGCGCTGCTGATCGGTTTCGTGGTATCGATCCCGCTGTCGATTGCCCGGGTTTCGCCCAAGTTCTACGTGCGCTGGCCGGTGCAGTTCTACACCTATCTGTTTCGTGGAACACCGCTGTATATCCAGCTGTTGATCTGCTACACCGGCATCTACAGCATCGCGGCGGTGCGCGCCCAGCCGTTGCTCGACAGTTTCTTTCGCGATGCGATGAACTGCACGATCCTGGCCTTCGCCTTGAACACCTGCGCGTACACCACGGAGATTTTCGCCGGGGCGATCCGCAGCATGAACCACGGTGAAGTCGAGGCCGCCAAGGCTTATGGCCTGACCGGCTGGAAGCTTTACGCCTACGTGATCATGCCTTCGGCGCTGCGACGCTCGTTGCCGTACTACAGCAACGAAGTGATTTTGATGCTGCACTCGACGACCGTGGCGTTCACCGCTACCGTTCCAGACGTGCTCAAAGTCGCCCGGGATGCCAACTCGGCCACCTTCCTGACGTTCCAGTCGTTCGGGATCGCCGCGTTGATCTACCTGACCGTCACCTTTGCACTGGTGGGCCTCTTCCGCCTCGCCGAACGCCGCTGGCTGGCTTTCCTCGGGCCGGCCCACTAAGGGCTTCCGTTTCAGGACACACACGCAAATGCGCCACCAGATTCATGAATTGCAGGCCCCGGTGCCGGGGACCGCACGCAAGATCCACAGCTTTCACTTCGGCCCCGAAAAAGCCGTTGGCAAGGTCTACATCCAGGCCTCACTGCACGCCGATGAGCTGCCCGGCATGCTGGTTGCCTGGCACCTCAAGCAACGCCTGGCCGAACTCGAAGCCTCGGGGCACCTGCGCCACGAGATCGTACTGGTGCCGGTCGCCAACCCCATCGGCCTGGAGCAGGTGCTGATGGACGTGCCCCTGGGCCGCTATGAAATGGAGAGCGGGCAGAACTTCAACCGCCGCTTCGTCGACCTGAGCGAAGAGATCGGCAACGAAATCGAAGAGCTGCTCACCGACGACCCGCAGCACAACCTGATGCTGATCCGCACCAGCCTGCGCGATGCCCTCGCCCGCCAGACCGCGAGCACGCAATTGCAGTCCCTGCGCCTGGTGTTGCAGCGACTGGCCTGCGACGCCGACATGGTGCTGGACCTGCACTGCGACTTCGAAGCCGTGGCCCATCTCTACACCACGCCTGAAGCCTGGCCACAGGTCGAGCCGCTGGCGCGCTACCTCGGTGCCGAAGCGTGCCTGCTGGCTACCGATTCGGGCGGCCAGTCCTTCGATGAATGCTTCACCCTGCTCTGGTGGCAGCTCAAGGAACGCTTCGGCGAGCGCTTCGAGATTCCCTTGGGCAGTTTCTCGGTCACCGTCGAATTGCGTGGCCAGGGCGACGTCAATCACGGCTTGGCGAGCCTCGACTGCCAGGCCTTGATCGAATACTTGATCCGCTTCGGCGCCATCGACGGCGAACCGATGCCCCTGCCCGAGCTGCCCTACCCGGCCACGCCGCTGGCCGGCGTCGAACCGGTGGCAACGCCCGTGGGCGGGTTGCTGGTCTACAGCGCCCTGCCCGGTGAATACCTGGAGGCGGGGCAACTGATCGCCGAGATCATCGACCCGGTCAACGACACCGTCACCCCGGTCCATTGCCGCAACGCCGGGCTGCTGTACGCTCGTTCGCTACGCCGCATGGCCACGGCCGGCATGGTGATTGCCCATGTCGCCGGCGCCGAAGCCTATCGCAGCGGCTACCTACTTTCGCCTTGAGGATGCATGTTCCATGTACAAATTGACCATCGAAGGCCTGCATAAAAGCTATGGCCAGCATGAGGTGCTCAAAGGCGTTTCGCTCAAGGCCAGGACCGGCGACGTGATCAGCCTGATCGGCGCCAGCGGCTCGGGCAAAAGCACCTTTCTGCGTTGCATCAACTTTCTAGAACAACCCAACGACGGCGCCATGAGCCTGGACGGCCAGTCAATCCAGATGATCAAGGACCGCCATGGCATGCGCGTGGCCGACGACGCCGAACTGCAACGCATCCGCACGCGCCTGGCCATGGTCTTCCAGCATTTCAACCTGTGGAGCCACATGACCGTGCTGGAAAACATCACCATGGCGCCACGCCGGGTGTTGGGCGTCAGCAAGCAGGAAGCCGACGAGCGCGCCCGGCGCTATTTGGACAAGGTCGGCCTGCCTGCACGGGTCGCCGAGCAATACCCGGCATTTCTTTCCGGCGGCCAGCAGCAACGCGTGGCGATCGCCCGGGCGCTGGCGATGGAGCCGGAGGTAATGCTCTTCGACGAGCCGACATCGGCCCTCGACCCGGAACTGGTGGGTGAAGTCTTGAAGGTGATCCAGGGCCTGGCCGAAGAAGGCCGGACGATGATCATGGTGACCCACGAAATGAGCTTCGCCCGCAAAGTCTCCAACCAGGTGCTGTTCCTGCACCAGGGCCTGGTGGAAGAAGAAGGCGCGCCGCAAGACGTACTGGGCAACCCCAAGAGCGAACGGCTCAAGCAGTTTCTCAGTGGCAACCTGAAGTAACAGCGCAATCCAGACTTCCCACCGCCAGGTCGGTGCCTGAACGCCGCTATCAAGCCAGGCCCTAAACCTCGTGGCGAGGGAGCTTGCTCCCGCTGGGCTGCGAAGCGGCCCCCCGGTTCTGACTGACACACCGCCAGGGGACGCTACGCGTCCAGCGGGAGCAAGCTCCCTCGCCACAAAAGCCCGCGAGCCCAGTGCTTTCATTCTCCAGCGGGCGCTACGCCATAAAACCTTTCGCGCTCCTGCGTGGTCACTGAGAGAACACTCCCAGGACGCACACGGCAGGCATGGCGACATCCAACGACTTCGCAAGACAATGGTTCAGCGCCCGCGGCTGGAAGCCGTTCGCTTTTCAGAAGCAGGTCTGGGCCGCCGTCAAGCGTGGGGAGTCGGGGTTGTTGCATGCCAGCACCGGAGCGGGCAAGACCTATGCAGTCTGGTTCGCCGCTCTCAACCGCTTTGCCCGACGCGTCCCACCGGCGGATAAACCACGCAAACGCAAACCGCCGGCCGAACCACTGACCGTACTGTGGATCACGCCGATGCGGGCGCTGGCCGCTGACACAGGCAAAGCCCTGGAGGCGCCGCTGACGGACTTGCAATTGCCCTGGAGCGTCGGCCTGCGCACCGGCGACACCAGCGCCAGCGAACGGGCGCGCCAAGGCCGGCGCTTGCCCAGCGCGCTGATTACCACCCCCGAAAGCCTGACCCTGATGCTCGCCCGGGCCGATGCGCATACCGCAACGTCAACCCTGCGCATGGTCGTGGTGGATGAATGGCACGAGTTGATCGGCAACAAACGAGGCGTGCAGCTGCAATTGGCCCTGGCGCGCCTGCGACACTGGAATCCCGGACTCATCGTCTGGGGCGTGTCCGCCACCTTGGGCAATCAGGCCCATGCCGAACAGGTACTGCTGCCCCAAGGCAACGGCGTGAGCGTGCAAGGGGCCAACGGCAAGGCGCTTGTAGTCGACACACTGTTACCACCGGCCCTCGAACGTTTTCCCTGGGCCGGACACATTGGCTTGAAGATGCTGCCCCAGGTCGTTGCACAGATCGACGCCAGCAGCAGTTGCCTGGTGTTCACCAACACCCGGGCCCAATCGGAAATCTGGTACCAGGCGATCCTCGAAGCAAGACCCGACTGGGCTGGACTGATCGCCCTGCACCACAGCTCGCTGTCCCGCGAGACCCGCGATTGGGTCGAACGCGCCCTGAAGGACGGCCAGCTCAAAGCAGTGGTCTGCACCTCCAGTCTGGACCTGGGGGTGGACTTCCTGCCGGTGGAGCGCGTGCTGCAGATCGGTTCGGCCAAGGGCGTGGCGCGCCTGATGCAGCGCGCCGGGCGCTCCGGTCACGCGCCGGGACGCGTCTCGCGGGTGACCTTGGTGCCGACCCACAGCCTGGAGCTGATCGAGGCCGGCGCTGCCCAGGACGCCGTGGCCCAACGGCGCATCGAACCTCGCGAGTCACCCTACAAGCCCCTGGATGTGCTGGTGCAACATCTGGTCAGCATGGCACTGGGTGGCGGTTTCATTCCCGGGGAACTGTTCGAAGAAGTGCGCGGCGCCTGGGCCTATCGCGACCTGAACCCGGCCGAATGGGCCTGGGCCCTGGCCTTTGTGCGTCACGGCGGCCTGTCGTTGACTGCCTACCCGGATTACCGTCGGGTCGAACCGGACGAGCACGGGATCTGGCGCGTGCCTGACGCCCGTCTGGCCCGGCGCCACCGCATGAGCATTGGTACCATCGTCAGCGATGCCAGCCTGCAATTGAAATTCTGGAGCAAGGGCGGTGGCGGCAAGACCCTGGGCAGCGTGGAAGAAGGCTTTATCGCCCGCCTGCGGCCCGGCGACGGCTTCCTGTTTGCCGGGCGACTGCTGGAGCTAGTGCGGGTCGAAGACATGACCGCCTACGTGCGACGCAGCCAGGCCAGGAAGGCCGCCGTCCCGCGCTGGAACGGCGGGCGGATGCCGCTTTCCAACGAACTGGCGGCCGCTGTCGTGGCCCGTCTCAGCGAGGCCGCCGCTGGCCGCTTCGCAGGCCCGGAGATGCAAGCGGTAAAACCCTTGCTGCTGACCCAGCAACGCTGGTCCGGCTTGCCCACGCAAGATTCGCTGCTGGCCGAGGCACTCAAGTCCCGGGAGGGATGGCACCTGTTTTTGTACCCGTTCGCCGGGCGCCAGGTGCATCTGGGGCTGGCAAGCCTGATGGCCTGGCGCGTCAGCCAGCAGCAACCGGTGACGTTCTCCATCGCGGTCAACGACTATGGGCTGGAATTGCTCAGCGCCACGCCGGTGGACTGGTCCCGCTACCTGACCCCGCAACTGCTGAGCAGCGAACATCTGCTGGCCGATGTGCTTGCCAGCCTCAATGCCGGCGAACTGGCCCTGCGGCGCTTTCGGGAAATCGCCCGGATCGCCGGACTGGTGTTTGCCGGTTACCCCGGCGCGCCGAAAAGCACCCGCCAGGTCCAGGCCTCCAGCGGGCTGTTCTTTCAGGTTTTCAAGCAGTACGACGCCGACAACCTGCTGCTGGCCCAGGCCGGCGAGGAAGTCTTGCGTGAAGAATTGGATATCCGTCGACTGGAGCAGACCTTGGCACGCCTCAATACGTTGAAGCTGGACCTGCATGCGATCAAACGCCCGACACCCCTCGGCTTTCCATTATTGGTGGAGCGGTTCAGGGAAAGCATGAGTTCGGAGAAACTCGCCGATCGCATTCGGCGAATGGTCAGCGAGCTGGAAAAAACCGCCGATGAGGGTGACGCGTGATGCCGGCGCCTTATCCCGTCAGCCTCGCCGGCGAAGAACTCTGGCTGCTACCGGAAAAAGCCCTGTATTGGCCGGCCCAGGAGACCCTGATGGTGGCTGATGTGCATTTCGGCAAGGCTGCCGCCTATCGCAGCCTCGGCCAACCGGTGCCCCATGGCACCACCGCCAGTAACATCGCCGTGCTGGACGCATTGCTGGCGAGCCTGCCGTGTCGGCAGTTGATCTTTCTCGGGGATTTTCTCCACGGCCCCGGCTCCCATGCGCCCGGCACCCTGAAAGCGCTTCACGACTGGCGCGGGCGACACCCACACCTGGCAATGACGCTGATTCGCGGCAACCATGACAAACGCGCCGGGGACCCACCCTCGACCCTGAACATTCGCGTGGTGCCGGAGCCACTGCTGTTAGGCCCTTTCGCCGTGCAACACGAGCCTGACCCACACCCCAGCCGTCACGTGCTGGCCGGTCATGTGCACCCGGTCTACCACCTGAGGGGCAAAGGGCGCGAGCGCCTGCGCCTGGCCTGCTTTCGGCTGGGCAGCGAAATCAGCCTGCTGCCGGCCTTCGGTGCATTCACAGGCGGTTACCGGGTCGAGCAAGACAGTGATTGCAGGATTTTTGTTATCGGCGATGGCGAAATCTGGCCCGTCAGCTGACGCCCCGTGTGCTGTCGCTTACGGACCACTCGTTCATCAGGCAACAGGCGCAGGAGGTGGCTCGTCCGGCAGGGTGGGTTCGCCGGGCTCGGTGGGCTGTTCGTTGGGGGTATCGGGATCAGGCTGACCCGGGATGCCGCCCGCCGCTTCGGCAGGATGGGCCAGCAGTGACCAGGCCATGACGCCGATCTGATTGGGCTCAAGCCTTGCCAGTTCGGCACTGATTCGCGGATCGATCTTCATAGAGCAACTCCTGAGCGAAGGCCCGCTGCGCTGACGCAAAAAAAAGCGGGCAGTACACCCAATAGAGTGCCTGCCCGCCCAGGAATTCCCTCAGTTCGTCAGATTCAGGTACGTGGCAGTGTCACACCGCGCTGGCCCTGGTACTTGCCGCCACGATCCTTGTAGGACACTTCGCATTCTTCGTCGGATTCGAGGAACAGCATCTGCGCCACGCCCTCGTTGGCGTAGATTTTCGCCGGCAGGGTCGTGGTGTTGGAGAACTCCAAGGTCACGTGGCCTTCCCATTCCGGCTCCAGCGGCGTGACGTTGACGATGATGCCGCAGCGGGCATAGGTGCTCTTGCCCAGGCAAATGGTCAGGACATTGCGCGGAATGCGGAAATACTCGACGGTACGGGCCAGGGCGAAGGAGTTCGGCGGGATGATGCACACGTCGCTCTTGATGTCGACAAAGCTCTTCTCGTCGAAGTTCTTCGGATCGACGGTGGCCGAATTGATGTTGGTGAACACCTTGAATTCGTCGGCGCAACGCACGTCGTAGCCGTAGCTGGAGACGCCGAAGGAAATCAGCCGGTCGGCGCCTTCGCCACGCATCTGGCGCTCGACGAAGGGCTCGATCATGCCGTGCTCTTGCGCCATGCGGCGAATCCACTTGTCCGATTTGATGCTCATGGCGGGTTTCCTGAATAGCGAGGTGGAAAAAATACGTCCGGCATCTTACCGGGGCGCGGGGCCGGGTTCAAAGCGCGGGAAGCAAATCTCGCCGATCCGCCTTGATTTCCTGGCCCTGGCGGCCATCGCGCCCGCCGTCAGTCACGAAAACCGAGAAACCTTCGCAAAGACCATTGGCAGGTCCGGGAAAAAGGGTTAAGGTGGCGTCACTGTGTTGCTTGTGTCACTGAGAATCTCTACACGATATGTTGAATTTCGATCCAACCATCTACAAGAATTTTTCCTGCTCTTTGCACTCAGTCTCGCTCAGGGTTCTTCCTGAGTCGCAGTTATCTTTGTTCAAGGAGTTACACCATGTCTAATCGCCAAACCGGTACCGTTAAGTGGTTCAACGATGAAAAAGGCTTCGGCTTCATCACCCCACAATCCGGTGACGACCTGTTTGTTCACTTCAAAGCTATCCAATCCGACGGCTTCAAAAGCCTGAAAGAAGGCCAACAGGTTTCTTTCATCGCTACCCGCGGTCAGAAAGGCATGCAAGCTGAAGAAGTTCAAGTTATCTAACTTGCCCTTGCTTTAGCAAAAAGCCCCGCCCTCAGAAGCGGGGCTTTTTTGTGCCCGTCAGTTTTGTCCGGGCATAAAAATGTGGGAGCGGGCTTGCTCGCGAATGCAGTATGTCAGTCAGCACCAATGTCGCTGATCCACCGCATTCGCGAGCAAGCCCGCTCCCACAGGTCTGTCTTAGCCTGGAGTTACCAGGTCACCCCAAACCCCGCCGTATAGCGAGTCTTGCTCAGGTCGCTTTCTTCGGACCCCTCGATGACATCTTTCTCGGCCTTGAGATTGAGCGACGCCCAGTCGGTGACCTTGTAGCGCAGCCCCACCTCCGCGTCGTAGGCGTATTCAGCCACGCCCGACAGCGGCTTGCCGACTTCACCGTTGGTGAAGAACTCGACGCGCTTGCCCACCAGGTAGCGGTTGTAATCCCACTTCATGGCGACGGAATAGAAGTTGTCCTTGCCACCGTCCTTGTATTCGTAATCGGTGCGGTTGAGCAGAGAGCCCAGCGAGAACGCACCCAGTTCGTCGTCCCAGAACTGGTAGCCAGGGCCGGTACCGACCACGCGCTGGCGAGCCAGGTCCTCGACCTTGTCGCGCTTGTAATTCAGGCGCCCTTGCCAGAACCATTTGTCCGTCAGGAAACGGTCGAGGGAGTACTCCAGCCGCCAATTGTCGGTGGACACCACGTCGTCCTGGAATTCACGGTTGTATTCGCCCTCGGCGTTGTGCCGCCAGCGGCCATGACGCGCCGAGGTCTTGAAGTCGATGTCGTAGTCATCGGTATCGTTTTCCGCACGCTTGTAATCCAGCGCGGCATCGATATTGCCCTTCCAGACGAGATCCTCGACGACAGGCTTGGGCTTGAGGATTTGCTGGATGCTGGCAAGTTCGACGGTCTTGGGCGCCTCGCCATTGGCCAGGGTCACCTTGCCATCTTCAGCCGCCTGCAACGACTTGGCTTTTTCACCGGTGTACGCATCCTGCTTGACCAACAACTGCTGGTCGCTTTCGAGGGTCTTGACCTGTTTCCAGTCAATGGGAATCGCGCCGGCGTAGTCAGTCTGGATCAGCAGTTTACCGCCATCGAAAACGGTGATCTTGCCGCTGAGTTTGTCGCCGTTCTTCAACCAGACGGTATCGGCAAGCAAGGGCATGGAGACGCTGGTAACAGCTAGGCATAGCAGGGTTCTGGACAACATAAGCGTATAAAGAGCTCAAGTTTGCGTTAAAAAGGCGGCATTATCCCCCAGGACGACACCTCAGGAACGACTGACCCGAGTATTCCTATTGAGTTCATTTCTCACTCGGTCCTGTAGGAATTAATCTACAAACGGACTATTCCTACAGGAACCCTGCACTGTGACTGACACCCCTGCGGATACCGAAAGCGCCGCGCACATCCGCCGCACCACCCTTTACCTGACCCTGGCCCAGGTGCCGGCGGGTAAAGTGGTCACTTACGGCCAGCTCGCCGAGATGGCCGGCCTCGGTCGTGCGGCGCGCTGGGTCGGGCGCACCCTGAGCCAATTGCCCAATGACACCAAGCTGCCGTGGCACCGGGTACTGGGTGCCGGCGGTCGGATCAGCCTGCCGGCGGGCAGCGTCTCAGGGGATGAGCAACGCGCACGCCTGCGTACGGAAGGAATCAGTGTCCTGAATAATCGTGTTGATATTCAGCGCCATGGCTGGCGCCCGGTAGAGCACAGCGGTTAGAGTGCGCGCTTTGTTTTCGTAATTTTTGAGGCAGACTCCAGCCCATGCCCCGTAAAACCTGGCGCGCCGCCCTCGCCGCCTATGCCAGTCCCTCGACGCTCGTGCTGTTGCTGCTTGGCTTCGCCGCTGGCCTGCCCTACATGCTGGTGTTTTCCACGCTTTCGGTCTGGTTGCGTGAGGCCGGCGTGGCCCGCGAAACCATCGGTTACGCGAGCCTGATCGGCCTGGCATACGCCTTCAAATGGGTCTGGTCGCCGCTGCTCGACCAATGGCGCCTGCCGTTGCTCGGCAAACTGGGCCGGCGCCGTTCCTGGCTGGTGCTCTCCCAGTCCCTGGTGATCCTGGGCCTGATCGGCATGGGCTTTTGCGATCCACAAAAACACTTGTCATGGTTGATCGCCATTGCGGTGCTCGTCGCCTTCGCCTCGGCCACCCAGGACATCGCCGTCGATGCCTATCGCCTGGAAATCGCCGACGACACCCGCCAGGCTGCCCTCGCCGCCAGTTACATGTCCGGTTACCGGGTCGCTGCGCTGCTGGCGACCGCCGGCGCCCTGTTTTTCGCCGAGGGTTTCGGCTCCACCGGTTTCAGCTACAAGCACTCGGCCTGGGCAGGCACGTACCTGCTGTTCGGTGTGCTGATGGTCCCGGCGCTGCTCACCTCGCTGTTCATGCGCGAACCGCCGGTGCCACTGCGCACACAATTGCAGGCCGGGCGCTACACGTTCGTCCACCAGTTGGCCTCGGTATTCGTGCTGATCGTGCTGCTGGTGTCAGTCCCGGCGATGTTCACCCAGCTCTATAACACCGACTTTGCCAGCGTGCTGTTCGAGGGCGTCAGCCTGCTCGACCTGCTGCTCGAGGACCGCGCCTTCCTGCGCGCAATCCTCTACATCATCCTGACCGCCCTGTGCCTGTCAGCCATGGGTCGCCGTGGCCTGGCGCCGGTACTGACGCCAATCAACGACTTCATCCTGCGCTATCGCTGGCAGGCGCTGCTGCTGCTGGGTCTGATCGCGACCTACCGGATGTCCGACACGGTCATGGGCGTCATGGCCAACGTGTTCTACATCGACCAGGGCTTCACCAAGGACCAGATCGCGAGTGTCAGCAAGATCTTCGGGCTGATCATGACCCTCGTCGGCGCCGGCATGGGCGGCCTGCTGATCGTGCGCTTCGGCATCCTGCCGATCCTGTTCATCGGCGGTGTCGCCTCGGCCGCCACCAACATCCTGTTCCTGATGTTGACCGACATGGGCGCCAACCTGAAGATGCTGATCCTGACCATTTCCCTGGACAACTTCAGCTCAGGCCTGGCGACTTCGGCGTTCGTTGCCTACCTGTCGAGCCTGACCAACCTGAAGTTCTCCGCGACCCAGTACGCCCTGCTCAGCTCGATCATGCTGTTGCTGCCGCGCCTGATCGGCGGTTATTCAGGGGTGATGGTGGAGAAGTTCGGCTATCACAACTTCTTCCTGATCACGGCGCTGCTCGGCGTCCCGACCCTGCTGCTGATCGCCCTGCACTGGTTCCAGGAAAACCGTCGCCAGGGTGACGCGCCCTCTGCCGAACCGGCGCCCACCCGTCCGGCGGAAGAATCGTAGGAAATTTCAGCAAGCGCCGGTGAATCCGGCGTTTGGATCGGGCGTCCGGCCACGCGCCTGTACGCCAGGGCATCTCGCCCGTACAATGCTCCGTCATTTCTCGTCATCAGCAACCGACAACGGCCAACCATGCGCACCAGTCAATTTTTGCTCGCCACACAGAAAGAAACGCCTTCCGACGCCGTCGTGATCAGCCATCAGCTGATGCTGCGTGCCGGCATGATCCGCAAACTCGCTTCGGGCCTGTACACCTGGCTGCCGATGGGCCTGCGAGTAATGCGCAAGGTTGAAGCCATCGTTCGCCAGGAGATGGACGCCGCCGGCTCTCTGGAAGTGTTGATGCCGGGCACCCAACCGGCCGAGTTATGGCAGGAGTCGGGACGCTGGGAAGAATACGGCCCCGAGCTGCTGCGCATCAAAGACCGCCACGGTCGCGACTTCTGTGCCGGCCCCACCCACGAGGAAGTGATCACCGACCTGATGCGCAACGAGTTGAGCAGCTACAAGCAGCTGCCGATCAACCTGTATCAGATCCAGACCAAGTTCCGTGATGAGATCCGCCCACGCTTCGGCCTGATGCGCGGCCGCGAGTTCATCATGAAGGACGCCTACTCGTTCCACGCCGACCTGGCTTCGCTGCAAGTCACCTATGACCGCATGCACCAGGCGTACTGCAACGTGTTCAGCCGCCTGGGCCTGAAATTCCGTCCGGTCGAAGCCGACAACGGCTCTATCGGCGGCGCCGGCTCCCACGAATTCCACGTGCTGGCCGAGTCCGGCGAAGACGACATCGTCTTCAGCAATGGCTCCGACTACGCCGCCAACATCGAGAAAGCCGAAGCCGTGCCACGGGAAACCTCGCGCGCCGCACCGACTGAAGAACTGCGCCTGGTGGACACGCCGAACGCCAAGACCATTGCCCAACTGGTGGAAGGCTACAACCTGCCGATCGAACGCACCATCAAGACCCTGATCGTGCGCGCCGAAGAAGCCGGCAAGCTGATTGCCCTGATCGTACGGGGCGACCACGAACTCAACGAAATCAAGGCCGCCAACCAGCCAGGCGTCGCCAGCCCGCTGGTCATGGCCACCGAAGCCGAGCTGCGCGACGCCATCGGCGCCGGTGCCGGCTCCCTTGGCCCGCTGAACCTGCCGCTGCCGATCATCATCGACCGCTCGGTAGAACTGATGAGCGACTTCGCCATCGGCGCCAACATTGATGACAAGCACTACTTCGGGGTGAACTGGGAGCGCGACCTGCCGGTGCCTACCGTGGCCGACCTGCGCAACGTCGTGGCCGGCGACCCGAGCCCGGACGGCAAGGGCACGCTGGAAATCAAGCGCGGCATCGAAGTCGGACACATCTTCCAGCTGGGCAACAAGTACAGCAAGGCGATGAAGTGCGAGGTGCTGGGCGAGAACGGCAAGCCGGTCACCCTGGAGATGGGTTGCTATGGCATCGGCGTTTCCCGCGTGGTGGCTGCCGCCATCGAACAGAACAACGACGAGAAGGGCATCATCTGGAGCGACACACTGGCGCCGTTCCAGATTGCGCTGGTGCCGCTGCGCTACGAAACCGACCTGGTGCGCGAAGCCACCGACAAGCTCTACGCCGAACTGACGGCCGCCGGCTTCGAAGTGCTGCTGGACGACCGCGATAAGAAAACCAGCCCCGGCATCAAGTTCGCGGACATGGAACTGATCGGCATCCCGCACCGGATCGTTGTCAGTGACCGTGGCCTGGCCGAAGGCAACCTGGAATACAAGAGCCGCACCGAAGCCGAGCCGCAAGCATTACCGGTCGCAGAGGTGCTGTCTTTCCTCCAGGCCCGTATCCGCCGCTGACACCAGATAGAGACGTCATGTTCAAGCGAAACACCTTAGGCCTTAGTGGCGCCGCGCTGTGCGGCGCCCTGCTGGTCAGCGGCTGTGCCAACCACATGTCACAACGCAGCGAGCACGAAGAGCGGGTCGAGCGCAAACTGCTCGACCACAGCCTGCAGATCGATGTGGGCGAACCCAAGGTGCTCGACCTGCCGCAGCGTCGGGTGCGGATCAATGAGCAAAAGACCTTCGAAGTCACGGAGTTCGAGGTCACTCGCCATTACGATCGCTACACACCGTACCAACCCTGGCGGGAAATCTACGAGATCCCCCTGGGCGCGGTGGCGGTGGTGGCCGGTGTCGGCGCGAACGTGGTCAATGTGTTTGCCCTCGGCAACCTGCCGGATTCGGTGACCCATGACTGGCTGAGCTATGGTTTCGCCGGGCTCAACCCGTTCATGAACGTCCCGTCCCATGGCCGTGCCCAGCAGAACCTGGCGGGCATCGACGAAGTCCAGCGCGACAAGCGCACCGAGCACTCGAGCTTGCCGTGGAGCGAGCGCCCGGTGGAGGTCAAGGCCGCGCGGCAGACATTCGAGTTGAGCACCGACCGCAACGGCGTGCTGCGCTTGAACCTGCTGGAAAGCCCGTTCGCCGAGCAGGACCTGCGCCAGTTCGGCAAATTGCAGATCAGCGTCACTGACGCCCAGGACGAGGTCCACACCGACTCATCCCTGAGTCTGAGCAGCACCCTGCGCAGCAAGCTGGTGGAAGCCCACGCCTTGATCTACGACGACCTGGAAGACGACGAAGTGAGCCAGTGGGTCCACCGGGTCAAGCGCCTGTCGGAGCTGGGGCTTGAAGAAGAAGCCAGCGAACTGGAACAGAGCCTGATCGAACTGACACGCAACGATCCGGAGTTGCAGACTGAATTCATGAAAGCCCTGACCAAGGATGGCGGGAGATTGGTGGCGGATCCGGGAGCAAACTAACCCCTGTGGCGAGGGAGCTTGCTCTCGCTGGGCTGCGTAGCGGCCCTCAAATCAACCACGTGGTGTTTCAGATAAGCTGGAGTCAACTGTCTTGGGGCTGCTACGCGGCCCAGCGGGAGCAAGCTCCCTCGCCACAAAAGCGCCTCTGCACTTCTTCTCTGCAACCTCACCGCTCAAACAACTCCAACTGCTCGAACCCACCGCGCAAATCCTCCAGTCGCACCCCGATCCCCAGCAGTCGCACCGGTTTGCCTCCACGGTTGAACGCCTGGGTCAACAGCAACTGGTAACTGCCCAGGTCCCGCCCTGCCCCGGCCTGTTCCAGCGTGGTCTGGGTGAAGTCGTGGAATTTCACTTTGACGAACGGCTTACCCGGTCGATAACTGCTATCGATCCGCGCCATGCGCCCACTGAGGGTTTGCATCAGTTCCGGCAGTTTATCCAGGCAGCTCGCCAGATCGGGCAGGTCGACGTCGTAGGTATTTTCCACGCTGATGGACTGCCGTCGGCTGTCGTTGTGCACCAGTCGCTCGTCGATCCCACGGGCCAGGCTCCAGAGTCGCTCACCGAAACTGCCGAATTCACGCACCAGGGCAAGCTTGTCCCACTGGCGCAATTGCAAGCAATCAACAATACCGAGCCTGTTCAGCTTGTCCGCGGTGACCTTGCCAACGCCATGGAGCTTGCTGACCGGCAACGCCGAGACAAAGTCCTCCACCTGATCAGGCGTAATCACGAACAGGCCATTGGGCTTTTTCCAGTCGCTGGCGATCTTGGCGAGGAATTTGTTCGGCGCGACGCCGGCGGACACGGTGATATGCAGTTGGTTGGACACCCGTCGGCGAATGTCCTGGGCGATGCGGGTGGCGCTGCCACCGAAATGGGCGCTGGCGGACACATCCAGGTAAGCCTCGTCCAGGGACAGAGGTTCGATCAGGTCAGTGTAATCGCGGAAAATCCCCTGGATTTCCTTCGACGCTTCCCGATAGGCCTCCATCCGTGGCTTGACGATGATCAGATCGGGGCAAAGCTTCAACGCATGTCCAGATGACATGGCCGAACGCACCCCATAGGCCCGCGCCTCGTAGTTACAGGTGGCAATCACCCCACGCCGATCCGTCGAGCCGCCCACAGCCATGGGTTTGCCTGCCAACCGCGGGTCGTCGCGCATCTCGATGGCGGCATAGAAACAGTCACAGTCGACATGGATGATTTTACGTTGCGTCATAGCGAGCGAAATGTGCGACGAATCGGGCGCCCAGTATCGCACCCGCAACTGTATATAGCACCAGTACTCTGAAAGATCCTTCGCTGAGCAACGAAAGACCCTACATAAATTTGTTTCTTCAATCGCAGCGAACCGCGCAATAGAGCGCCAGCCCTTGCCCAGCCTGCGTTACAGCGCTGTCACATTCCTTATCTACGGCTAAACGCTTGAAGTGAAACAGGTTTTTTTGAAGCCAGGGTTGACAGCCACTCAATCCTCTGTAGAATACCGCCTCACAGACGCGGGATGGAGCAGTCTGGTAGCTCGTCGGGCTCATAACCCGAAGGTCGTCGGTTCAAATCCGGCTCCCGCAACCAAACATCAAAAAAGGTCATTCGAAAGAATGGCCTTTTTTGTGCCTGTAATCTTTACAGCCCGCGCACTACTCCCTGTGGGAGCGGGCTTGCCCGCGAAGGCGGACGGCCAGTCGCAATCATCGTTAATTGATACACCGCTTTCGCGAGCAAGCCCGCTCCCACAAGGGACGGCAGGCGACTTGGGAATGCCGCTTGTAGAACAATTTTCTTTTTTATTTCGCGCATTTACCTGCGTTGTACACGAATCGGCCGTTAATTTGACCCTACGCTCGTTTAACGGTTGACACTCAAGCGTTCGCCTGTAGAATGCCGCCACACAGACGCGGGATGGAGCAGTCTGGTAGCTCGTCGGGCTCATAACCCGAAGGTCGTCGGTTCAAATCCGGCTCCCGCAACCAAATATCAAGAAAGGCTACTCGAAAGAGTGGCCTTTTTTGTGTCTGGCGAAAAAAGGCTACATTACAAATTTTTTGTAATTATTTTCTGCCGCAGGGATTGGTAACTTGGCTGGATAGCCCCATCCTGTCGCGCATAGCTCAAGAGGTGATTGATGCGCGCCCACTCGTCTGACCCGCAAGACCCCGTTACTGCGACACAACCGATCAAGGCCGAGCGACTGCGTTGGATGGATCGAATCAGCCAGTACCGCCAGCCCATCGGCCTCGCCGTCACGCTGTTGTTGTTTGCGATTGCATTGATTGCCTGCCGCCACCTGCTGAGCGAACTCGACCTGTACGCCCTGCACGACTCCATCCTGGACGTGCCGAGGCCTGCCCTGCTCGGTGCATTTGCCGCGACGGTGGCCGGCTTCATCATTCTGCTGGGCTATGAATGGTCCGCCACCCGCTATGCCGGGGTTACGCTGCCGCCGCAGACGATGATCCTGGGTGGGTTCAGCGCCTTTGCCATTGGCAACGCCATCGGCCTGTCGCTGCTGTCGGGTGGTTCGGTTCGCTATCGTCTGTATGCGCGTCATGGCCTGGGGGCCTCGGATGTCGCCCACATGACGCTGTTCGCCAGCCTGTCCCTGGGCTGCGCACTGCCGCCATTGGCGGCACTGGCAACCCTCAGTAACCTGCCGGCAGCGTCCGCCGCGTTGAATCTGTCCGCGACCCTGCTGGGATCGATCTCCCTGGCGGTGTTGTTGCTCACCAGCATCCTGGCCATCGGCATCTACCGTCGGCGCCTGCCCGAGCAACCCCATCGCGACAGCCTGCTGGTCAAGGCCGGGCGCCGCACGCTGCGCCTGCCGGGTCGCCGCCTGACGTTCCTGCAACTGGTTATCACCGCACTGGATGTGGCGGCGGCCGCCACCGTGTTGTACCTGTTGCTGCCTGAAGCACCGCCGTTCGGCGCGTTCCTGCTGGTGTACCTGTTGGCGCTGGCCGCCGGGGTGCTCAGTCATGTCCCGGGCGGGGTCGGGGTGTTCGAAGCGATCCTGCTGGCCGCGTTTGCCGACAAACTGGGGGCCGCGCCGCTGGCCGCCGCCCTGCTGCTGTACCGCCTGATCTACGTGCTGCTGCCGATGCTGGTGGCCTGCGTGCTGCTGCTGATCAACGAGGCACAACGACTGTTCCAGACACGCCAGACGCTGCGGGCGGCATCGGGTTTCGCCGCGCCGATCCTGGCCGTGCTGGTGTTCCTGTCTGGCGTGGTGCTGTTGTTTTCCGGCGTGACGCCGGAAATCGATACGCGCCTGGAGCACATCGGTTTCCTGATCCCCCATCGGCTGGTCGACGCCTCGCACTTCGGCGCCAGCCTGGTGGGCGTGCTCTGCCTGTTGCTCGCCCAGGGCCTGCGTCGGCGCCTGTCGGCCGCCTGGATGCTGACCACCGTCCTGCTGCTGGTGGGCGCCCTGCTTTCACTGCTTAAAGGCTTCGATTGGGAAGAAGCCACGCTGCTGACACTGACCGCCGCGCTGCTGGCGATATTCCGACGCTCCTTCTACCGTCCGAGTCGCCTGACTGAACTGCCCTTTTCCCCGCTGTTTCTGATCGCCAGTCTCTGCGTGCTCGGCGCATCGATCTGGCTGCTGTTGTTTGCCTATCAGGACGTGCCCTACAGCCACCAACTGTGGTGGCAGTTCACCCTCGATGCCGACGCCCCGCGCGGCCTACGCTCGCTGCTGGGCGCTGCGGTGCTGCTGGTAGTGGTGTCGCTGACCTGGCTGCTGCGCACCGCGCGACCGGTGATTCATCAACCCACGGCCGAAGAACTGGAACGGGCCAGGACCATCCTCATGGCCTCGTCGCAACCCGACGGCGGCCTGGCCCTGACGGGCGACAAGGCGCTGCTGTTTCACCCCAACGACCAGGCGTTCCTGATGTACGCCCGCCGTGGCCGCAGCCTGGTGGCGCTGTATGACCCGATCGGCCCGACCCAGCAGCGCGCCGAGATGATCTGGCAGTTCCGCGACCTGTGTGACGTCTACCATGCCCGCCCGGTGTTCTATCAGGTGCGCGCCGAGAACCTGCCGTACTACATGGACATCGGCCTGACGGCGATCAAGTTGGGCGAAGAAGCACGGGTCGACCTCAAGCGGTTCGATCTGGAGGCCAAGGGCAAGGAGATGAAAGACCTGCGCTACACTTGGAACCGCGGCACCCGTGACGGTCTGTCGCTGGAGATCCACGAACCGGGCCAAGCGCCGATGGATGAGCTCAAGGTCATTTCCGATGCCTGGCTGACTGGCAAGAACGTGCGCGAAAAAGGTTTCTCCCTCGGCCGTTTCAGCGATGACTACCTCAAGCATTTCCGCATCGCGGTGATTCGCTTCGAGGGTCGCCCGGTGGCCTTCGCCAACCTGCTGGAGACCCACAGCCATGAGCTGGCCAGCCTGGACCTGATGCGTGCCCACCCCGACGCCCCGAAGCTGACCATGGAATTCATGATGGTCGGCCTGATCCAGCATTATAAAAATCATGACTACGCCCGCTTCAGCCTCGGCATGGTCCCGCTGTCGGGCCTGCAACCGCGTCGCGGTGCGCCGCTGACCCAACGCCTGGGTTCGATGGTGTTCCGCCGTGGCGAGCAGCTCTACAATTTCCAGGGACTGCGCCGCTTCAAGGACAAATTCCAGCCTGACTGGGAACCTCGTTACATGGCCGTGCCCGCCGGACTCGATCCGCTGGTGGCGCTGGCCGATACCGCCGCCCTGATTGCAGGCGGCCTGACTGGACTGGTGAAACGCTGATGATGCAACGCTCCTGGCGATATGTAGTGGCCGCCCTGCTGGTGCTGGCGGTGATTCTCGGTGGCGGCTACTGGTACTGGAACCGCCCTGCCCCGCAACCCACCCTGGAACAACTGGCGCCTGCCGACGGCGTAGCCATGACCCGGGTCATCCCCGGCACCAAGCCCCGCGCCCAGGTGCTGGTGGCCGTCAATGAAGACCAGAAGCTCAGCGACACCCAACTGACCACCCTCAGCCGCAGCGGCTCGGCGCAGATCGTCCAGGTGATCCTGCCCAAGGACTGCATGCTGCAAGGCCGCGCCCTGCAATCCGGCCTGCGGCAACTGCAGGGACCGGCCACGCTGGTCAGCGGCATCGGCCCGGGCGCCGTGCTGGCCTGGCGCTGGCTGGCCGAGCAGAAGGATGACAAGGCCAAGGCCGTTTCGGTGGACCTGGCCCTGGAAAAACCCGGCTGCACGCACCTGCTGCCTAAAAGCGCGGCCCACGGTCACTGGCTGGTGGCCTGGAATGACAACCCCGACGACACCAGTGCCGGTTTCGTACGGGACCAGAAAAATGCCGAAACCAGCATCAGCGACTACGACATCAACCTGCCACAAGTGCTGAACAACGAGCTGCGCAAGATTCTGGTCGGTGCCGAGAAAGGCAAGGGTGGCCTGGCCATTCCGGTGGTCGAGGTTCCAGCCAGCCAGGCCCGGGATACCGTGACCCTGTTCCTTTCCGGAGACGGCGGCTGGCGTGACCTGGACCGCGACGTGGCCGATGAGATGGCCAAGATCGGTTACCCGGTGGTCGGCATCGACACCCTGCGCTACTACTGGCAGCACAAGAGCCCGGAGCAAAGCGCGCTGGACCTGGCCGAACTGATGCAGCACTACCGGCAGATCTGGGGCACCAAGCGTTTCATCCTGACCGGCTATTCGTTCGGCGCCGACGTACTGCCGGCCATCTACAACCGCCTGCCGGCCACCGAACAACAACGGATCGATGCGATCATCCTGCTGGCCTTCGCCCGCACCGGCAGCTTCGAGATCGAAGTCGAAGGCTGGCTCGGCAACGCCGGCACCGAAGCCGCCACCGGCCCGGAAATGGCCAAGCTGCCAGCCGAAAAAGTGGTGTGCATCTACGGTGGCGAAGAAGCCGACGAAAGCGGCTGCACCGACAAGACCGCCGTAGGCGAAGCGATCAAGCTGCCGGGCGGTCATCACTTCGACGAAAACTACCCGGCCCTGGCCAAGCGCCTGATCGATGAGATCAACCAGCGCCAGAACGCGACGACCGCCGAGCAGTGATCTGAGCCAGCCCAACAAAAAGCCCCTGCCGTCTTATGACCGCAGGGGCTTTTTCATATATAGCGCATGCTTTTGTGGCGAGGGGATTTATCCCCGTGCGA
>NZ_JALJDX010000169.1 GCF_022952855.1 Pseudomonas sp. RGM2987
GTGTGTCAGTCAAAATATTTCTGGCTGATACACCGCCTTCGCGAGCAAGCCCGCTCCCACAAGGGTTACGGGTTGGCGGTTACTGCGTGGTGGCCTTGAGCCCTGCAAGCAACAGGCGCTGAGACAAATCCTCCTTCAGCCCGTCAGTGCTCGCCAGCTGCATCCGCTCCAGATGTTCGGGGTAGGCCGCTGCCTCTGGCGCGTCCAGTGCCGCCTTGCCCAGCTCCAACATCTCGCTGAGCTTGAACTTGCTCTTGAGCCAGTTCAGCGCCCGCAACAAGTCCCGCTCCACGCCATCGAAGTCTGAGCCCAGCGGGTATTCGGGGAACAGATTCGGATGCCGTGCCTGGATCGCCTGCAAACGCTCCGAAGTGTTGTCGGCAAACCGTGGATCGAGACGGAAGTCCTTCGGCAGCTTGCCGGCATTCTGCGCCTGCTCGATCAGCCCTGGCTGGAAGCGCGAATCGCTGATGTTCAGCAAGGCCTCGATCACCGCGGCATCGGTCTTGCCCCGCAGGTCGGCGATGCCGTATTCGGTCACCACGATATCCCGCAGATGCCGGGGAATCGTGCAATGACCGTACTCCCAGACGATATTCGAACTGATCTCGCCCCCGGCTTCGCGCCAGCTGCGCAGTAGCAGAATCGAACGTCCGCCTTCCAGCGCATGGCCCTGGGCAACGAAGTTGTACTGCCCGCCCACACCGCTGAGGACTCGCCCGTCTTCCAACTGGTCCGCCACCCCGGCGCCCAGCAGGGTCATGGTGAACACCGTATTGATGAAGCGCGCGTCGAGGCGTTGCAGGCGCTTGAGCTGTTCCTGGCCGTACAGCTCGTTGATGTAGCTGATGCGGGTCATGTTGAATTCGAGGCGCCGGCCCTGGGGCAATTCGCGCAGGCGCTCGTAGAAACTGCGCGGACCCAGGAAGAACCCACCGTGGATGCAGATGCCGTCAGGCTGCGCCGCCTCGTCGAGCGTGCCAGCGTTGGCCTGCTCCTGGGTCAGCACGTCGGGGTAGACCTTGCGCCGGATGATCCCGGCCTCGGCCAGCACCAGCAGACCGTTGACGAACATTTCGCTGCACCCGTACAGGCCTTTGGCAAATGGCTCGACGCCGCCTTCGCGCTCGATCAATTGCGCCCACTGGCTCAGGTTCACGTCAGCCAGCAACGCCTGGTAACCCGCATTGTCGGCCTGACGTGCCAACAGCGCCGCGGTCAATGCATCGCCCATGGAGCCGATGCCGATCTGCAAGGTACCGCCGTCGCGCACCAGGGCACTGGCGTGAAGGCCAATGAAATGATCCTGGAAGCCCACCGGCATGTTCGGCGTGGAAAACAGCGTGTGGCTGTCTTTCTCATCGATCAGCAGGTCGAAATCATCGATGCCGACTTCCGCGTCCCCGGGCATGTACGGCAGGTCGCTGTGCACTTGCCCGACCATGAGGATGGTCTCCCCGGCTGCCCGCCGCTTGGCGATCATCGGTAGCAGGTCGAGGGTGATGTCCGGGTTGCAGCTCAGGCTCAGGCGATCCGGGTGCTGCGGATCGCTCGCCAGCAGTTGCGCCACCAGGTTCAAGCCGGCGGCATTGATGTCTCGGGCCGCGTGGCTGTAGTTGCTGCTGACGTAGTCCTGCTGGGCAGATGCGCTGTGCAGCAGGCTGCCGGGCTGCATGAAGAACTGCTCGACGCGGATGTTGGCCGGCAGGCTGTCCCGGTGCAGGTCGTCGAGGTAGTCCAGCTCAGGGTAGTCGCCGAAGACCCGCTCGATGAACGGCTCGATGAAGCGCTTCTGCAAGCCATCGCCGAGGTTCGGCCGGCCCAGGCTCAGGGCCGTATAAATGGTCAGTTGCCGCTCGGGCAATTGCGCGATACGCCGGTACAGCGCGTTGGCGAACAGATTCGGTTTACCCAGCCCCAAGGGCATGCCGAGATGGATATGCGCGGGCAGGCGCTCAAGCACCTCGTCCACCGCCTGTTCAATTGAACACAACTGCACCATCCGACCCTCCGGGACATTCCATGAATGTGGGTTGGACCGAGCTTGCCGGGTCTTGGTTGCGATGAACAGCCCAGAAAAACGCCGGGCACAAAAAAGCCGCTCGCAAGCGGCTTTTTTCGCGCTGGATGCCGGCAGATTACAGCCCGGACATCTCTTTGATGGCGCCCTTGAGCTCATCATCCGAGCAGTCGGCACAGGTGCCTTTAGGCGGCATGGAGTTGATGCCGGTAATGGCCTTGGCCAGGATGCCGTCGAGGCCGCCCTGGTGGTCGGCGCGCTCTTTCCAGGCAGCCTTGTCACCGATTTTCGGTGCGCCGAGCAGGCCGGTGCCGTGGCAAGCGTTGCAATGTTTGGCAATGACATCTTTCGGTGCCTTGGCGCCGCCAGCGCCACCCGCTGCAGTGGCCACTTCCATGCCCTTGCATTCTTTGCCCTGAACACAAACCTGGCCGACGGGTTCAAGACGTTTGGCGATTTCATCGGTGGGCGCCGCTTGAGCGCTCGCAGCCCAAAGGGCCAATACGGTTGCTGGTGCAGCCAGCATTTTCATAATTAGGTTCACGCGTACACCCTCAATGGTGGCTAGTCACGCCTGCGGCCACGGTTTGCAGGCGGGCGCAAGTATAGCGGTAAGCCTGTCACTCTGAAACAACCCTAAAATCGCAAGGGTCTTATCGGTCGCGACCCGCTTACCCCCAGGCGCCTTACCATCCGGGCTCGGCGCCAAGTTTCTTAGAAATTGGCCGGTGTGGCTGCGCTGATCAGTCGCGCCGGCACATCGAACGGGTTACGGAAACGGTGCGGCTTGGTGCTTTCGAAATAGTAGCTGTCGCCCGCTTCGAGCACGAATGTCTCGCCGCCGACCACCAACTCCAACCGCCCTTCCACCAGGATCCCGGTTTCCTCACCTTCATGGGTAAGCATCTCGTCACCGGTGTCGGCGCCAGGCGGGTAGATTTCGTTGAGGAAGGCAATCGCCCGGCTCGGGTGTGCCCTGCCCACCAGTTTCATGGTCACGGCGCCGTCGGAGATGTCGATCAGTTCGTTGGCTTTGTAGACAATCTGAGTCGGTTTCTCCTGGAGGATTTCTTCGGAGAAAAACTCGACCATGGACATGGGAATCCCACCAAGGACCTTGCGCAGCGAGCTGATCGAGGGGCTGACGCTGTTCTTTTCGATCATCGAAATGGTGCTGTTGGTGACGCCCGCGCGCTTGGCGAGTTCACGCTGGGAAAGGCCTTTGAGTTTACGAATGGCTTGCAGTCGTTCACCGACGTCCAATGCTGGAGCCTCCAGGGAATCAGGTTGTGAGGAAAGTGAGCGTTATCATGGCGACAGCGTTCAGTATTTACAACACTTTGACCCGAATCCTGTGCGGTGAAGCGACTTCCGGTCAGGCGCGTCCTGCGTCAACTCCCGGAATAGAGCCGTGGCACTCGCCGCAGGTTGCAGAAAATCTGGTAGGGAATCGTATCGGCGGCCTTGGCCACGTCGCTGGCGAGCACATTCCTGCCCCATAGCTCCACGGTCGAACCGAGCCCGGCCTGGGGGATGTGGGTGAGGTCGACGCACAGCATGTCCATCGACACCCGTCCGACCAGTTGGCTACGTTGCCCGTCCACCAGCACCGGGGTACCGGTGGGGGCCTGGCGTGGATAGCCGTCGGCGTAACCCATGGCGACCACTCCGACCCGGGTCGGCTGCGTCGTTACGAAACGGGCGCCGTAGCCCACCGGCTCGCCAGCAGGCAGCTCGCGCACGCTGATGATCTTAGACTCCAGGGTCATTACCGGTTGCAGGCGCGAGGCGACCGCATTGGCTTCCTCGAAGGGGGTGGCACCGTAGAGCATGATGCCCGGGCGCACCCAGTCGCTCGGTATCTGTGGCCAGCCGAGTACAGCGGGGGAATTGCGCAGGCTGATTTCCGCCGCCAGCCCCTGGCGGGCCGCCTCGAACACCGCCAGTTGCTGGGGGCTGCTCGGATCATGCAGCTCATCGGCACGGGCGAAGTGGCTCATCAGGACGATTTTCGCCACGTTGCCACTGGCGAGCAGCCGACGGTAAGCCGTCTGGTAGTCCGCCGGGTGCAGCCCGACCCGATGCATGCCGGAATCGAGCTTGAGCCAGACCGTGATCGGCTTGCTCAGGTTTGCGCGTTCAACCGCTTCGAGCTGCCACAGCGAATGCACCACGCACCAGAAATCGTGCTCGACGATCAACGGCAACTCATCGACCTCGAAGAACCCTTCGAGCAGCAGGACCGGCCCGCGAATCCCGCCGGCCCGCAGTTCCAGGGCCTCCTCGATGCAGGCCACGGCATACCCGTCCACCAGGTCCTGCAAAGCCTCGGCACAGCGCACCGCACCATGCCCGTAGGCGTCAGCCTTGATCACCGCCAAGGCCTTGGCCCCGGTGACTTCGCGGGCCAATTGGTAGTTATGACGCAAGGCTTGAAGATCGATCAGGGCACGGGCAGGACGCATGGCGGCAGGCTTCTAGGCGGTCATGAATAAAAAACCGGCGCTGGCTGACAGTGTGAACCACCAACAGCGCCGGGAGAGGGATCGTGTTGAGGACTAAGGCAGCGCCGCCACGACGGACAGCTCCACCAGGATCTGCGGTTCGCACAGTTTGGCTTCTACCGTGGCGCGGGCCGGGGCGACGCCTTTGGGCAGCCACTGGTCCCACACCGAGTTCATGCCGGCAAAATGTGCCTCGATGTCTTTCAGGTAAATGGTCACCGACAACAGGCGCGTCTTGTCGGTCCCGGCCAGGTCGAGCAAACGCTCGATGTTGGCCAGGGTTTCGCGGGTCTGCTGCTCGATTCCGGCAGACATGTCGTCGCCGACCTGCCCCGCCAGATAAACGGTGCCGTTGTGCACGACGACCTGACTCATGCGGTCATTGGTGAGCTGGCGCTGGACTGACATGTTTCGCAGACTCCTGGTGTTTGCTGCCGTAACGGGAAATATCGAGGCCTTCGGCGCTGATCTGCGGCTTTTTCTTCGCCATCAGGTCCGCCAGCAGGCGACCGGAACCACAGGCCATGGTCCATCCGAGGGTGCCATGGCCGGTGTTCAGGAACAGATTCTTGAGCGGGGTTGCACCCACGATCGGCGTACCGTCCGGAGTGGTCGGGCGCAGGCCGGTCCAGAAACTGGCCTGGGCCAGATCGCCGCCGCGAGGATAAAGGTCGCCCACGATCATCTCCAGGGTTTCGCGCCGACGCGGGTTGAGGGACAGGTCAAAACCGGCGATTTCCGCCATGCCGCCCACGCGAATACGGTTGTCGAAGCGAGTGATCGCCACCTTGTAGGTTTCGTCGAGGATGGTCGAGGTCGGGGCCATGGCCGGGTCGGTGATCGGCACCGTCAGCGAGTAGCCTTTGAGCGGGTACACCGGTGCACGGATCCCGAGGGGCTTGAGCAGTTGCGGCGAATAGCTGCCCAGGGCCAGGACGTAGCGGTCGGCGGTTTCCAGCTTGCCATCGATCCAGACACCGTTGATGCGGTCCCCGGCGAAATCCAGGCGCTGGATATCCTGGCCGAAACGGAACTGCACGCCGAGTTTCACAGCCATTTCCGCCAGACGCGTGGTGAACATCTGGCAGTCGCCGGTCTGGTCGTTGGGCAGGCGCAAGGCACCGGCCAGGATGTCGGTGACATTCGCCAGGGCCGGCTCGACCCGGGCGATACCTGCACGGTCGAGCACTTCGAACGGCACGCCGGACTCTTTCAATACGGCGATGTCTTTCGCCGCGCCATCGAGCTGGGCCTGGGTGCGGAACAGTTGGGTAGTCCCCAGGCTCCGGCCCTCGTAGGCAATACCGGTTTCGGCGCGTAATTCGTCGAGGCAGTCACGGCTGTACTCGGACAGGCGCACCATGCGTTCCTTGTTGACGGCATAACGGCTGGCGGTGCAGTTGCGCAGCATCTGCGCCATCCACAGGTACTGGTCGATGTCGGCGGTGGCCTTGATTGCCAGGGGTGCGTGGCGCTGCAGCAGCCACTTGATGGCCTTGAGCGGCACACCCGGGGCGGCCCACGGCGAGGCATACCCCGGCGACACCTGACCGGCGTTGGCGAAGCTGGTTTCCATGGCAGGCGCCGGCTGACGGTCGACCACCACCACCTCAAACCCGGCACGGGCCAGATAGTAAGCACTGACGGTACCGATGACGCCGCTACCCAAGACCAGAACGCGCATGTTGAAACCCTCATCGCGGATAACCGCTGACGTTTGTTATACAAAAGCTTAGATGCGCGCAGTGTAAAAAAGATCAGGCAGTGCTTTTCACTATATAACTGCTTATATTTGGCGAGAATTCTCGGCGAAAACCCTTTTCACGGAGGCGCATCACCTGTGCGTACCAACACCCAGACCAAGCGCGAGCTGGACAAGATCGACCGCAACATCCTGCGCATCCTCCAGGCGGACGGGCGGATCTCCTTCACTGAACTGGGGGAAAAGGTCGGCCTGTCGACCACGCCCTGCACCGAGCGGGTGCGGCGGCTGGAGCGCGAAGGGATCATCATGGGCTACAACGCCCGGCTCAATCCGCAGCACCTGAAGGGAAGCCTGCTGGTATTCGTCGAGATCAGCCTCGACTACAAATCCGGCGACACCTTCGAAGAATTCCGACGCGCCGTGCTGAAATTACCCCACGTACTGGAATGTCACTTGGTGTCAGGGGATTTCGACTATCTGGTGAAAGCACGGATTTCCGAGATGGCTTCGTACCGCAAGCTGCTGGGGGACATCCTGCTCAAGCTGCCCCATGTGCGCGAATCCAAGAGCTACATCGTGATGGAAGAAGTGAAGGAGAGCCTGAACCTGCCGATTCCGGATTGAGTCCGGTGGTAGGAAGGGGGCGTCCGGGAGACCGCTTTCGCGAGCAAGCCCGCTCCCACAGTGGTCTTGCGGCGAACCCCATTTCTTGGAACGGTTGAGATCCCATGTGGGAGCGGGCTTGCTCGCGAAGGCCGCGACTCGGTCCTTTGGTCAGACCAACACCTGGCGATTGCCAGCCATGTATTCATGAATCTGCTTCTCGACCCGCGGATGGATCAACTCCGCCGGCCGCCTTCCATTGGGGCACGGCAAGCTCGCCGTGGTGCCGAACAGGCGGCAGATCAGCGGTCGCTCGTCGTACACGGTGCAACCGTCCGGCCCCAGGTGCACGCAGTCGAGTTTTTCCATGGCAGCGTCCTGCTCGGCGCGGGTCTTGCGCGGCAGGCGGGCCATTTCTTCTGGCGAGGTGGTCACCGGCCCACAGCAGTCATGGCAGCCCGGCACGCACTCGAACGAGGGAATCTGCTGGCGCAGCGTGCGAATTTTCTGACTGTTGCAACTCATCGTGACCATTACCGAGGTGGGACTGTCCGCGATTTTGCCTTAAAAGCCCTGGGCCAGACAGCGCCAGCCGACCACTGTTGCCCAGGGACGAAGCCACGGCTTATTCTCCGTAAAATTTCTCAAACACAACAATCAGGATTACGCACATGAACGCCCGTGTTCAGCAACCGGTCCCGAGCCACGCGCACGCCGCCTCTTATTACGCCGCCAGCAGCCTGCCGCAACCGGACCATCCGCTGCTGCAAGGCGAGCTGGTGGCGGATGTCTGCGTGGTCGGGGGCGGGTTTTCCGGGCTGAACACGGCGATCGAGCTGGCCGAACGCGGCATGAGTGTAGTGTTGCTGGAAGCCCACAAAATCGGCTGGGGCGCCAGCGGGCGCAACGGCGGCCAGTTGATTCGCGGTGTCGGCCATGGTCTCGATCAGTTCGCCTCGGTGATCGGCGCCGACGGCGTACGTCAGATGAAGCTCATGGGGCTTGAAGCGGTGGAAATCGTCCGACAACGGGTCGAGCGTTTTCAGATCCCTTGCGATCTCACCTGGGGCTATTGCGACCTCGCCAACAAACCTGCCGACCTGGAAGGCTTTGCCGAAGACGCCGAGGAGCTGCGTAGCCTGGGTTATTGCCATCCCACCCGGCTGCTGCAAGCCCACGAGATGCACAGCGTGGTGGGTTCGGACCGCTACGTCGGTGGTTTGATCGACATGGGCTCGGGGCATCTGCACCCACTGAACCTGGCGCTGGGGGAAGCCGCCGCTGCGCAACAAATGGGGGTCAGGCTGTTCGAGCAGTCGGCGGTGACGCGCATTGATTACGGCCCGGAAGTGAAGGTGCATACGCAACAAGGCTCGGTCCGCGTCAAGACGTTGGTGCTGGGCTGCAACGCTTATCTCAGTGGTCTGAATCCGGAACTCAGCGGCAAGGTATTGCCAGCCGGCAGCTATATCATTGCGACCGAGCCCCTGAGCCCGGCGCAGGCCCAGGCCCTGTTGCCGCAGAACATGGCGGTCTGTGACCAGCGGGTGGCGCTGGATTACTACCGGCTATCGGCGGATCGCCGGCTGTTGTTCGGGGGTGCCTGTCACTACTCCGGCCGCGACCCGCAGGACATCGGCGCTTATATGCGACCGAAGATGCGCAAGGTCTTCCCGCAACTGGCAGACGTGAAAATCGATTATCAATGGGGCGGGATGATCGGGATCGGTGCCAATCGCCTGCCGCAGATCGGCCGGCTCAAGGACCAGCCCAATGTGTATTACGCCCAGGCCTATTCCGGCCATGGCGTGAACGCCACGCACCTGGCCGGCAGACTATTGGCCGAAGCCATCAGCGGGCAGCACAGTGGCGGCTTTGATCTGTTCGCCCGGGTGCCGCACATGACATTCCCTGGCGGCAAGCACCTGCGCTCGCCGCTGTTGGCGCTGGGGATGTTGTGGCATCGGTTGAAAGAGTTGGTTTGATCCAGATGACTGATGTTGTTTTTTGTGGCGAGGGGATTCATCCCCGCTGGCCTGCGAAGCAGGCCCAAAGCTGGATGCCTGACACACCGCATCTCAGGTTTTAGGGACGCTTCGCGTCCCAACGGGGATAAATCCCCTCGCCACAGGGGTTTGTGCTCAATTTGACTGACGCTTCACAACCGCCAGAACGGCTTGACCCCCTCCTCCCGCGCCTGCTCCCGACTCAGCCCGATGTCATGCAACTGTTCGGGAGTCAGCTCCAACAAGGCCTTGCGTGTATGCAGACGATGCCAGAACAGGCCCCAGCGACTCTGGCAGGCAGGCGCGTTGCGCAGTGTCGCGCTGCGCAGCTCCTTTTCCTGTCCCGCTGCCAGTTCCTGGCTGTGTAACGTCAGCCGCACATCGCTCAAGCCGTTCATTTTGATCGCTCCTGTTTACTTGGGTAGCCGGAGGTTTCATGATGCGCGGACGGCGAAAATCGATACAGATTCAACCTGAATCTTTTATATACATACAGATTGACGATTTATGCGACTGAATTGCCATTTTCCGACCCAACTGTATGGGTCGCATGTTCCACTACACCGGAGCGCAGCATGACCCTCTACGTGAACCTCGCAGAATTGCTCGGCACCCGCATCGAACAGGGCTTCTACCGCCCCGGTGATCGACTGCCGTCGGTGCGCGCGCTCAGCACGGAACATGGGGTCAGCCTGAGTACGGTGCAGCAGGCCTACCGCGTCCTGGAGGACAGCGGGCTGGCGATGCCGAAACCCAAGTCCGGCTACTTCGTCCCGCCCAGCCGCGAGCTGCCAGACCTTCCGGTGGTGGGCCGCCCGGCCCAACGACCTGTGGATATCTCCCAATGGGACCAGGTGCTGGAGCTGATACGCGCGGTGCCGCGCAAGGACGTGGTGCAGTTGGGACGCGGCATGCCGGACATCAATTCGCCGACCATGAAGCCACTGCTGCGCAGCTTGGCGCAGATCAGCCGTCGACAAGACATGCCAGGCCTGTATTACGACAACATCTACGGCAACCTCGCCTTGCGCGAACAGATCGCCCGGCTGTCACTGGACTCCGGCTGCCAGTTCGGCCCCGGCGACCTGATCGTTACCACGGGCTGTCACGAGGCGTTGTCGGTGAGCATCCGCGCCACTTGCGAGCAGGGCGATATCGTCGCGGTGGACTCCCCCAGCTTTCACGGGGCGATGCAAACTCTCAAGGGCCTGGGCATGAAGGCCCTGGAGATTCCTACCGACCCGCTGACGGGCATCAGCCTGGAGGCGCTTGAACTGGCATTGGAGCAATGGCCAATCAAGGCCATACAGTTAACGCCCAGTTGCAATAACCCGCTGGGCTACATCATGCCCGAAGCCAATAAGCGCGCGCTGTTGACCCTGGCCCAGCGCTTCGACGTGGCAATTATCGAAGATGATGTGTATGGGGAATTGGCCTACACCTACCCGCGACCGCGCACCATCAAGTCCTTCGATGAAGACGGCCGCGTCCTGCTCTGCAGTTCGTTTTCCAAGACCCTGGCACCCGGCCTGCGGATCGGCTGGGTCGCCCCGGGCCGATACCTGGAACGGGTGCTGCACATGAAATACATCAGCACCGGCTCCACCGCGCCGCAACCGCAGATCGCCATCGCCGAATTTCTAAAAGGTGGGCATTTCGAACCGCATTTACGGCGGATGCGCACGCAATACCAGCGCAATCGTGACGTAATGATCGATTGGGTCAGTCGCTATTTCCCCCACGGCACCCGCGCCAGTCGCCCGCGAGGCAGCTTCATGCTGTGGGTCGAACTGCCCGACGGCTTCGATACGCTCAAGCTCAATCGCGTGTTGCTCGATCAAGGCGTACAAGTCGCCGTCGGCAGCATTTTTTCGGCCTCGGGCAAATATCGCAATTGTCTGCGGATGAACTACGCTGCCAAGCCGACACCCCAGATCGAAGAGGCGGTGCGCAAGGTGGGCGCCGCCGCCATCGCACTGTTGAACGAAACCCAGCGCGACGTCGTCTGAACCTTACGCAGGGAAGCAGCAGCCAATAACCGATCAACGCAAACAAGCGGAACGATCCTACGTGAGATCCAGACCCATCCTGCCTGCGCTACTGCTGGTCGCCTCGCTACTGGGGGGGTGCGCCAGCCTTGATGTCACTCGCGAGCCTTCCCAGGCACTGCCGGCCAGCGAATCGGCATTCGGCCGATCGGTCCAGGCCCAGGCCGCAACCCATGAAGGGCGCTCGGGCTTTCGGTTGCTTTCCGACAGCACCGAGGCCTTCACCGCCCGGGCCGAGCTGATCCGCCACGCCCAACGCAGCCTGGATCTTCAGTACTACATCGTGCATGACGGCATCAGCACACGAATGCTGGTGGATGAACTACTCAAGGCCGCCGACCGTGGCGTGCGCGTGCGGATCCTGCTGGACGACACCACCAGCGATGGACAGGAAGAGACCATCGCAACCCTCGGCGCCCACCCCAACATTCAGATACGCCTGTTCAATCCACTGCACCTGGGCCGCGCCACCGGCGTGACCCGCAGCCTCGGGCGGCTGTTCAACCTGTCGCTGCAACATCGGCGGATGCACAACAAGCTATGGCTGGCGGACAACAGCATGGCGATCGTTGGCGGACGCAACCTGGGCGACGAGTATTTCGACGCCGAACCCAACCTGAACTTCACTGACATCGACCTGCTCAGCGTCGGGCCGGTGGCCGAACAGCTGGGCCACGGCTTCGACCAGTACTGGAACAGCGCCCTGAGCAAGCCGGTCGAGCAGTTCCTGTCCCATCGCCCGACACCCAAGGACCTGGCCGACAGCCGCCTGCGCCTGCAGCAGTCCCTGGAGCAGACCCACAAGGAAAACCAGGCGCTCTACCGGCAGTTGACCACCTACCGGACCCAACCGCGCCTGGATATCTGGCGCAGCCAGCTGATCTGGGCCTGGAACAAGGCGATGTGGGACGCCCCCAGCAAAGTCTTGAGCAAAGACGAGCCGGACCCGCAATTGCTGCTGACCACCCAACTGGCACCGGAGCTGACAGGCGTCAGCAAAGAGCTGATCCTGATTTCCGCCTACTTCGTTCCCGGCCAGCCGGGCCTGGTGTACCTGACCAGCCGCGCCGATGCCGGGGTTTCGGTGAGTCTGCTGACCAACTCCCTGGAAGCCACCGATGTGCCGGCGGTGCATGGCGGCTACACGCCGTATCGCAAGGCCCTGCTGGAGCATGGCGTCCGGCTGTATGAATTGCGGCGCCAACCGGGGGACAAAGGCAGCAGCCCGCACCTGTTCTACAGCAAGTCCTACGGTGAGTCGGACTCCAGCCTGCACAGCAAGGCGATCATTTTTGACCAGCAGAAATCATTCATCGGCTCGTTCAACTTCGACCCACGCTCGGTACTGTGGAACACCGAAGTCGGCGTGCTGGTGGATAGCCCTGAACTCGCCGGGCAGGTGCGTGAACTGGCCTTGCAAGGCATGGCGCCGGCGCTGAGCTATCAGGCCAGGCTGGAAGATGGAAAACTGGTCTGGACCACCGAGGACAACGGCAAACAACACCAACTGGACCGCGAGCCGGGTAGCTGGTGGCGCCGGTTCAACGCCTGGTTTGCCACGACAATCGGGTTGGAGCGGATGTTGTAGCCCTGCGAACCTGTTGAAGATGAACACATCCCGTGGCGAGGGAGCTTGCTCCCGCCGGGCTGCGAAACGGCCTTTTTTTGAGCGCTGCGCACTCAAGCGGGAGCAAGCTCCCTCGCCACAGGATTTCGGTGATTCAGGCAGGCTGCCCGCTCGCGCCGCCAACGGACCGATCAGGCAACCGATTCCCCATAATTGCGCGATGTGAGCGTTGGCCCGCACCAGCGCATCGTCGCGGTAGCGCTCGCCGATCAGAATCAACGACAAGGCATCACTCAAAACAATGTGGGAGCGAGCCTGCTCGCGATGGCGGGGCAACATTCAACACAGGTGTCGACTGTCATACCGCTATCGCGAGCAGGCTCACTCCCACAAGGGCAAGAACCGGCTAGGTTTTTACAGCTTGATCCAGGTCGCCTTCAGCTCAGTGTACTTGTCGAATGCGTGCAGCGACTTGTCGCGGCCGTTGCCCGATTGCTTGAAGCCACCGAACGGTGCGGTCATGTCGCCGCCGTCGTATTGGTTGACCCATACGCTGCCCGCACGCAAGGCCTTGGCGGTGAGGTGGGCCTTGGAGATGTCCCGGGTCCATACCGCTGCGGCCAGACCGTAGGGCGTGTCGTTGGCGATCTCGATGGCTTCTTCGGCGGTGTCGAAGGTGATGACCGACAACACCGGGCCGAAAATCTCTTCCTGGGCGATTTTCATGGCGTTGCTCACGCCGTCGAAGATCGTCGGCTCGACATAGGTGCCGCCGGTTTCCTCGAGGATCCGCTTGCCGCCTACCACCAACCTGGCGCCGTCGCTGTGACCGGCCTCGATGTAGGAGAGCACGGTGTTCATCTGCTGCGTATCCACCAGGGCGCCGACGTTGGTCGCCGGATCCAGCGGGTTACCCGGCTTCCAGCCCTTGAGGGCTTCAATCACCAGCGGCAGGAAGGTGTCCTTGATCGAGCGCTCCACCAACAGCCGCGAACCGGCCGTGCACACCTCACCCTGGTTGAAGGCGATAGCGCTGGCGGCCGATTCAGCGGCGGCCTGCAGGTCCGGCGCGTCGGCGAACACGATGTTCGGACTCTTACCACCCGCCTCCAGCCAGACGCGTTTCATGTTGGACTCGCCGGAGTACACCATCAACTGCTTGGCAATCTTGGTCGAACCGGTGAACACCAGCGTATCCACGTCCATGTGCAGGCCCAGGGCCTTGCCGACGGTATGACCGTAGCCGGGCAACACGTTGAGCACGCCTTTGGGGATTCCGGCCTCGACCGCCAGGGCAGCGATACGGATGGCGGTCAGCGGGGATTTTTCCGACGGCTTGAGCACCACCGAGTTACCGGTGGACAGCGCCGGGCCGAGTTTCCAGCATGCCATCATCAACGGGAAGTTCCACGGCACGATCGCGCCCACGACGCCCACTGGCTCACGGGTCACCAGGCCCAGTTGATCGTGCGGGGTGGCGGCCACTTCGTCATAAATCTTGTCGATGGCCTCGCCGCTCCAGCTCAATGCCTGGGCCGCACCAGGAACGTCAATGTACAGGGAGTCGCTGATCGGCTTGCCCATGTCGAGGGTTTCGAGCAGGGCCAGTTCTTCGGCGTGCTGCTTGAGCAGGCCGGCGAAACGAATCATGGTGGCTTTGCGCTTGCTGGGCGCCAGGCGTGACCAGACGCCGGAATTGAAAGTGGCGCGGGCGCTCTCGACGGCACGTTGGGCATCGGCAACGTCGCAACTGGCGATCTTGCCCAGCAGCCGACCATCGACCGGGCTTATGCAATCGAAGGTTTCGCCAGACACCGCATCGGTGTATTCGCCGTTGATGAAGGCGCGGCCTTCGATCTTCAGCTCGCGGGCGCGTTGCTCCCAGTTGGCACGAGTCAGGGTGGTCATGCGTGTGTCCTCCTCTTATTGAGTAAGAACGCCACGCACCCGGTGCGTAGCGCTTTGAGAAATCTGCCCGGCCTGCCTGTTTCAGGCGCTGTTTCAGGCACGGGGCACCCGTCACCCTAAACCAGCGGCCGGTCATGTTTCAATATATTTGACACAAGGCCGGCAAACAGCCTTGCGATGTTCGTTTTAATAAACATAGACTCTGGCTCTTCCAGCCATTCGCGCCGTCATTACCGGGGGATTACCGCATGAGCATCCAGGACATCGTCGATTTCAGCCAGGCCATCACTGCCGCCGACCGCTATCGCCCGGATCCGGCCAAGGTACTCAAGGGCGACCCCGAACAAGCAGTGTTCAACCATTACAACAGCCCGTGCGGCCAAATGAATGCCGGGGTATGGGAAGGCGCTGTCGGCCAGTGGACAGTCAACTACACCGAGCATGAATACTGCGAAATCGTTCAGGGAGTTTCAGTGCTGCGGGACACCGATGGCAATGCCAAGACACTGCGGGCCGGCGACCGCTTCGTGATCCCGGCGGGCTTCAAGGGCACGTGGGAAGTACTGGAGCCGTGCCGCAAAATCTATGTGGTGTTTGAACAGAAGGCTTGAGTTTTCTGTCGTCGGGGCTGGCCTTATCGCGAGCAGGCTCGCTCCCACAGGGTTCTGTGGTGCCTTTGTGGGGGCGAGCCTGATCGCGATGAGGCCCCGAAAGCCAGCAACAAAAAAGGCCCGTATCTCGCGATACGGGCCTTTTTTGTCAGATGGAAAAATCAATTACTTGATTTTGCCTTCCTTGTAGATCACGTGCTTGCGAACAACCGGATCATATTTCTTGATCTCGATTTTGTCCGGGGTAGTACGCTTGTTCTTGTCGGTAGTGTAGAAGTGACCAGTACCGGCGCTCGAGATCAAACGAATCAATTCACGCATGATTAGCTCCCTTAAACCTTGCCATCGCGACGAAGTTCGGCCAGCACGACACTGATGCCACGCTTGTCGATGATACGCATGCCTTTGGCAGATACGCGCAGACGCACAAAACGTTTCTCTTCTTCAACCCAGAAGCGGTGATGCTGCAGGTTCGGCAGGAAACGACGACGGGTTTTGTTGTTTGCGTGGGAAATGTTATTCCCAGTCACCGGACCCTTACCGGTAACTTGACAGACTCTCGACATGCCTCAGCCCTCTAAAACCACATGCCCAACCCGGCATGGGTTGGCCGCTTAATCTCTCAGTCATTTGGCGCCAGGCGCCGCGTTTCTTTAAGGGTCTTACCGGCTACACCTACAGTGAAGGAACCGGGCCCCTAGAAAAGAGCGCTGCTTTATACCAGAAAGACCAGAGCGCAACAACAGCCGATGTGATTTGTCTTTCTGGAAAACCCTCGCCCAACCGCACCGGGCAGCTGGGGCCAAGGCCGGCGCGGCTTGTGACCGCTCGTCGCTGCATAGTGTTTTTTCACCCTCGCGACGGGGTTGGAGCCGCCCATGCCCCGGCGCAGCGTGCCGGAAAATGCAAAAAGGGGATAGTCATTTGCCAGCGAGCCCACTAGGGTAGGCCTTTTCCAGACTGCACTCGCAGATGGGCCTTCGACCTGCACAAGGAAACTGCTCATGCGCCTCGCTGCCCTACCATTGTTGCTCGCCCCTCTGCTGATCAGCCCGCTGGCCCAGGCGGCCGCCCTGAGCGTTTGTACCGAGGCCAGCCCGGAAGGGTTCGACGTGGTCCAGTACAACTCGCTGACGACCACCAACGCCTCTGCCGATGTGCTGATGAATCGCCTGGTGGACTTCGACACCGCCAGCGGTAAAGTCGTCCCGAGCCTGGCCGACCACTGGGAAATCTCGACCGATGGCCTGACCTACGTGTTCAAGCTGCACCCACAGGTCAAGTTTCACCGCACTGAATATTTCACGCCGCGCCGCGACCTGACCGCCGAGGACGTGAAGTTCAGCTTCGAGCGCATGCTCGACCCGGCAAACCCTTGGCACAAAGTCGCACAGAGCGGCTTCCCCCACGCCCAGTCCATGCAACTGCCGGCGCTGATCAAGAAAATCGACGCCTTGGACCCACTGACCGTGCGCTTCACGCTCGACCATGCCGACTCGACCTTCCTGGCAACCTTGAGCATGGGGTTTGCCTCCATCTATTCGGCCGAATACGCCGATCAACTGATGAAGGCCGGCACGCCGGAGAAGCTCAATAACCAACCCATCGGCACCGGCCCGTTCATCTTCAGCCGGTTCCAGAAAGACGCCTCGATTCGCTACAAGGCCAACGACGACTATTTCGGCGGCAAGCCCCAAGTGGACCCGTTGATCTTCGCCATCACGCCGGATGCCAACGTGCGCCTGCAGAAACTGCGGCGCAATGAATGCCAGATCGCCCTGTCGCCCAAGCCGCTGGACGTGCAGGCCGCCCGGCAGGAACCCACGCTGGCCGTGGCCCAGACCGACGCCTTCATGACCGCGTTCGTCGCGATCAATAGCCAGCATCCGCCCCTGGACAAGCCCGAGGTGCGGCAAGCCATCAACCTCGCCTTCGACAAGGCCAGCTACCTCAAGACTGTCTTCGAAGGCACCGCCGAAGCGGCCAACGGTCCCTACCCGCCGAACACCTGGAGCTACGCCAAGAACCTGCCCGGCTATGCCCATGACCCGGTCAAGGCCCGTGAACTGCTAGCCAAGGCCGGTTTGAAGGAAGGCTTTCAGACCACCATCTGGACCCGCCCTTCCGGCAGCCTGCTGAACCCCAACCCGAGCCTGGGTGCGCAGCTTTTGCAATCGGATCTGGCGGAAATCGGCATCCAGGCGGAGATCCGCGTAATCGAATGGGGCGAGCTGATCCGCCGCGCCAAGGCCGGCGAGCATGACCTGCTGTTCATGGGCTGGGCCGGCGACAACGGTGACCCGGACAACTTCCTCACGCCGCAGTTTTCCTGCGCGGCGGTCAAGTCCGGGACCAACTTCGCGCGCTATTGCAACGCGGACCTGGACAAACTGATCAGCGCCGGCAAGACCACCGGCGAGCAAGGCGTGCGCGCCAAGCTCTACGAACAGGCCCAGGCGCAGATCCAGCAACAGGCGCTGTGGCTGCCGCTGGCGCACCCGACCGCATTCGCCCTGACCCGCAAGGATGTCCAGGATTACTCGGTGAGCCCGTTCGGGCGCCAGGATTACTCCAAGGTCAGCCTCAAGTAACCCTGCCTACAGCAAACCCTGTGGGAGCGGGCTTGCTCGCGAAAGCGTCAGTTCAGTTAGCCAATCAGTCGACTGACAGGCCGCTTTCGCGAGCAAGCCCGCTCCCACAAGCGGCTTTATGAGCACCAGCCTTTGCTCACATCCACCCATACTCCGCCATCGACAACGGCTCCCCGTCGCCGACGATGAAATGGTCGAGCACCCGCACATCGATCAGTTCCAACGCCTCTTGCAACCGTTCGGTGAGCACCCGATCAGCCTGGCTGGGCTCGGTGTGGCCGGAAGGATGGTTGTGGCACAGGATCAGCGCGGCGGCATTGTGGGCCAGGGCGCGCTTGACCACTTGCCGGGGATAGACACTGGCGCTGTCGATGGAACCGCGAAACAGCGCTTCGTAGGCCAGCACCCGATGCCGGGAGTCAAGGAACAGGCAGCCGAACACTTCATGGGCTTCGTGGCGCAACATGGCCTTGAGATAATCACGCACTACCAGCGGACTCTCCAGCACCGACTCTCGCCGCAAGTCCTCGGCCAGGTGTCGACGGCCCATTTCCAGGACCGCTTGCAACTGGGCAAACTTCGCCGGGCCCAGTCCCAGTTGTGCGCTGAAGGTGCGCAGGTCGGCTTCCAGCAGCACCCGCAGGCAGCCGAATTGCTGCAGCAGGTGTCGAGCCAGATCTACCGCGCTTCTCCCGGCCACGCCGGTTCGCAGGAAGATCGCCAACAGTTCGGCGTCCGAAAGGCTCGCCGAACCCAATTCCAATAACTTCTCCCGCGGGCGCTCGGCCGCCGGCCAATCACGAATACTCATAGGACCTCCTGGTCTGTGGAGCGCCGCTGTTCCGTAGCGGTCGCTGTGATATCGTAGCCCATCTTTTTTGCAGGCGATTTGCCTCTTCGGCCAGCTGTTGCCAAGGGTGCGCCTTGCATTGACCACTGAAATCGAAAGGCAGGCCTATGCAGCGGCTGTATCGGAAACGCATCGTTCTGGGCGTCGGCGGCGGCATCGCCGCCTACAAGAGCGCCGAGCTGGTTCGCCGGCTTATCGACCAGGGCGCGGAAGTGCGGGTTGTCATGACCCGCGGCGGCAGTGAATTCATCACCCCGCTGACCATGCAGGCCCTCTCCGGCCACCCGGTTCACCTGGACCTGCTCGACCCCGCGGCTGAAGCCGCCATGGGCCACATCGAGCTGGCCAAGTGGGCCGACCTGGTCTTGATCGCCCCCGCCACCGCCGATTTGATTGCCCGCTTGGCCCAGGGCATCGCCGACGACCTGCTGACCACTCTGGTGCTCGCCACCGACGCGGTGGTCGCCGTCGCACCGGCCATGAACCAAGCCATGTGGCGCGATCCGGCCACCCAGGCCAACCTGCAGTTGCTCGAAAGCCGCGACCTGAAAGTCTTCGGTCCCGCCTCCGGTAGCCAAGCCTGCGGCGACGTCGGCATGGGCCGCATGCTCGAAGCCAACGACCTGGCCCAATGCGCCGCCGACTGCTTCCAGCGCCAGGCCCTGACCGGCAAGCACGTACTGATCACCGCCGGCCCGACCCAGGAAAACATTGACCCGGTGCGCTACATCACCAACCACAGCTCGGGAAAAATGGGTTTTGCCCTGGCCGAAGCCGCCGTCGAAGCCGGCGCCCGGGTAACGCTGATCACCGGCCCCGTGCACCTGCCGACTCCCGATCGCGTCACCCGCATCGACGTGGTCAGCGCCCGGGACATGCTCGCGGCCTGCGAAGCGGCCATCCCGTGCGACCTGTTCATTGCTTCGGCGGCGGTCGCGGACTACCGCCCCGAAGTCGTAGCCCCACAAAAATTGAAGAAAGACCCTACGAGCGGTGACGGCCTGCTGCTACAAATGGTGCGTAACCCAGACATTCTGGCAACCATCGCCACCCGCCCCGACCGGCCTTTCAGTGTCGGCTTCGCCGCCGAAACCGAAAACCTGCTCGACTACGCCGCGCGCAAGCTCCAGGACAAAAACCTGGACCTGATCGTCGCCAACGACGTCGCCAACCCGAGCATTGGCTTCAACAGCGAAGAGAACGCCTGCAGCGTGATCGACCGCCAGTTGCACGCCACCCTTTTCGCCCAGACCAGCAAGGGCAAGATCGCCCGCCAACTGATCACTTTCATCGCCGAACGGCTGAACCAGGTTTAATTTCCATGCACGCTCTACAAGCCAAGATCCTCGATCCCCGCATCGGCAGCGAATTCCCGCTGCCGCAGTACGCCACGCCAGGCTCCGCCGGCCTCGACCTGCGGGCAATGCTCAAGCAGGACACCCTCCTGGAACCGGGCCAGACCCTGCTGATCCCCACCGGCCTGTCGGTGTACATCGGTGATCCGGGCCTGGCTGCGCTGATCCTGCCGCGCTCGGGCCTGGGCCATAAGCACGGCATCGTGCTGGGCAACCTGGTGGGCCTGATCGACTCCGATTACCAGGGCGAGCTGATGGTGTCGTGCTGGAACCGTGGGCAAACCGCGTTCAATATCGCCGTGGGCGAGCGCATCGCCCAGTTGGTACTGGTGCCGGTGGTCCAGGCCCACTTCGAACTGGTGCAGCAATTCGACGAGAGTCAGCGCGGCGCCGGCGGTTTCGGCCATTCCGGCAGCCACTGATCTGCGCTCCAGGCCGGGCGTCCTGCCCGGCCGGTTTATTAAGCTTCTGTTTCAGGGCAAAAAATGCGCAATGGCTTTCTGCTAGGTTTCCCATCCGGAATCAAGGTATTAGGCGACCGAGGCCGGGGTAACGCTATCTCATGGCATTTTCCCACCACGAACTCTCTGTCAAAAACGCCGTCATACCCTTCAGCTTGAGCCTGCCGGCGCCCGTCGTCGGCCTGTCCAGTCACTTTCCTTGATAGAGCGCCCCGCCCATGAACACCCCAGCCGCAATCGCACCGATCTTTCCTGACAGCATCTTCCGCGCCTACGACATCCGTGGCGTGGTTCCGGAAACCCTCACTGGCGAAACCGCCTACTGGATCGGCCGCGCCATAGGCTCACAAAGCCTGGCCCAGGGCGAACCGAATGTGTCCGTTGGCCGCGATGGCCGCTTGTCCGGCCCTGAACTGGTCGAGCAACTGATCAAGGGCGTTGCCGACAGCGGTTGCCACGTCAGCGACGTAGGCCTGGTCCCGACCCCGGCGCTGTACTACGCCGCCAACGTACTGGCCGGCAAATCCGGCGTGATGCTCACCGGCAGCCACAACCCGTCGAACTACAACGGCTTCAAGATCGTCATTGCCGGCGACACCCTCGCCAACGAGCAGATCCAGGCCCTGCACACCCGCCTCAAGACCAACGACCTGAGCAGCGGCAAGGGCAGCATCACCAAGGTCGATATCCTCGACCGCTACAGCGACGAAATCGTCAAGGACGTGAAGCTCGCCCGGCGCCTGAAAGTCGTGGTCGACTGCGGCAATGGCGCGGCCGGCGTGATCGCGCCACAGCTGATCGAAGCGCTCAATTGCGAAGTGATCCCGCTGTTTTGCGAAGTGGATGGCAACTTCCCTAACCACCACCCGGACCCGGGCAAGCTGGAAAACCTGCAAGACCTGATTGCCAAGGTCAAGGAAACCAACGCTGACCTGGGCCTGGCCTTCGACGGTGACGGCGACCGCGTGGGCGTGGTCACCAACACCGGCAGCGTCGTGTTCCCGGACCGCCTGCTGATGCTGTTCGCCAAGGACGTGGTGGCACGCAACCCGGATGCCGAAATCATTTTCGACGTGAAGTGCACCCGTCGCCTGGTGCCGCTGATCAAGGAATATGGCGGTCGCCCGCTGATGTGGAAGACCGGTCACTCGTTGATCAAGAAAAAAATGAAACAAAGCGGCGCGCTGCTGGCCGGCGAGATGAGCGGCCACATCTTCTTCAAGGAACGCTGGTTCGGTTTCGACGATGGCATTTACAGCGCCGCACGCCTGCTGGAGATCCTCAGCAAGGAAAAATCCACTGCGGAAGAGCTGTTCGCGACCTTCCCGAACGATATTTCTACGCCAGAAATCAATATCCATGTGACCGAAGAGAGCAAATTCAGCATCATTGATGCACTGCACGACGCGCAATGGGGCGAAGGCGCCGAACTGACCACCATCGACGGTGTGCGGGTCGACTATCCCCAAGGCTGGGGCCTGGTTCGCGCATCCAACACCACACCGGTGCTGGTGCTGCGTTTCGAGGCTGACAACGAAGCGGAACTGCAGCGCATCAAGGATGTGTTCCACAGCCAACTCAAACGTGTTGCACCTGATCTCCAACTACCGTTTTGATTCATTGAAGCACCACCGGAGCCCTGAATGACCCTCGAACGCGAAGCCGCCGCCCATACCGCCAAGGTCCTGTCCGAAGCGTTGCCTTACATCCGACGCTACGTCGGTAAGACCCTGGTGATCAAATACGGCGGCAACGCGATGGAAAGCGAGGAGCTGAAAACCGGCTTCGCCCGCGACATCGTGCTAATGAAAGCCGTGGGTATCAACCCGGTGGTGGTCCATGGTGGCGGCCCGCAGATCGGTGACCTGCTCAAGCGGCTGTCGATCGAAAGCCATTTCATCGACGGCATGCGCGTCACCGACGCGCAGACCATGGACGTGGTGGAAATGGTCCTGGGCGGCCAGGTCAACAAGGACATCGTCAACCTGATCAACCGCCATGGCGGCAGCGCCATCGGCCTGACCGGTAAGGATGCCGAGCTGATCCGGGCGAAAAAACTCACCGTCACCCGCCAGACCCCAGAGATGACCCAGCCGGAAATCATCGACATCGGCCAGGTGGGCGAAGTGGTCGGCATCAACACCGACCTGTTGAATCTGTTGGTCAAGGGCGACTTCATCCCGGTGATCGCGCCGATCGGCGTGGGTGCCAACGGCGAGTCCTACAACATCAACGCCGACCTGGTGGCCGGCAAGGTTGCTGAAGCACTGAAAGCTGAAAAGCTGATGCTGCTGACCAACATCGCCGGTTTGATGGACAAGTCCGGCAAAGTCCTGACCGGCCTGTCGACCCAACAGGTCGACGACCTGATCGCCGACGGCACCATCTACGGCGGCATGCTGCCGAAGATCCGCTGTGCACTGGAAGCGGTACAGGGCGGCGTCGGTAGCTCGCTGATCATTGATGGCCGGGTGCCTAATGCGATCCTGCTGGAGATCTTCACCGATACGGGCGTGGGGACGTTGATCAGCAATCGCAAGCGCGCTTGAAAGACGCCCACAAAAAAGACCCCGCTCAGCCTGGCTGAGCGGGGTCTTTTTTTGCATCACGCCTTATGGGCTGGATGCGCCTGTGGCGGGAGCCGGATATCTTGTGGCGAGGGAGCTTGCTCCCGCTGGGCTGCGCAGCGGCCCCAACAAAAGCGAGGGCCGCTGCGCGCCCCAGCGGGAGCAAGCTTCCTCGCCATAAAAGCTCCCTCACCGCAGGTGAAGCGTCTTTCAGACGCCGAACTGCGCCCGATAAGCCTCGACCGCCGGCAAATGCTGCTTGAGCTGCGGGTCGTCGGCCAGGAATTCCAGCACCTGGTTCAGCGACACAATGCTGATCACCGGAATGCCAAAATCACGCTCCACTTCCTGGATCGCCGACAGTTCACCGTTGCCGCGCTCCTGGCGATTCAGGGCAATGAGTACGCCGGCGGCCTTGGCGCCGTCCTGGGAAGCGATGATCTGCATTACTTCGCGAATGGCCGTGCCGGCGGTGATCACGTCGTCGATGATCAACACTTCGCCGGTCAGCGGCGCGCCTACCAGGCTACCGCCTTCGCCGTGGGCCTTGGCTTCCTTGCGGTTGAAGCACCAAGGCAAGTCGCGACCGTGGTGTTCGGCCAGGGCCACGGCCGTGGTGGCCGCCAGCGGAATGCCTTTGTAGGCCGGGCCGAACAGCACGTCGAACGGGATCCCGCTCTCAACGATGGCCGCCGCGTAGAAACGACCCAGCTGGGCCAGGGCGGAACCGCTGTTGAACAGGCCGGCATTGAAGAAGTACGGGCTGGTGCGTCCGGACTTGAGGGTGAACTCACCGAAGCGCAAAACACCGCGATCGATGGCAAAACGAATGAAATCGCGCTGATACGCCTGCATGAAAAAAAGCCTCAAATACCGCGGATTTAGCTAAATAGGTACACGCCGTGTATCATACACGCACGTGATTTTTGGGGCCATTTATGCGGATCATCAGTGTGAACGTCAATGGTATTCAGGCTGCAGTGGAGCGTGGTTTGCTCAGTTGGCTGCAAGCACAGAATGCCGACGTCATCTGCCTGCAGGACACCCGCGCCTCCGCCTTTGAACTGGACGATGCAGCCTTCCAACTGGATGGTTACTTCCTTTATGCCTGCGATGCCGAAGTCCCCGCCCAGGGTGGCGTGGCTCTGTACTCGCGGCTGCAACCGAAGGCTGTCATCAACGGTCTCGGTTTCGAGACGGCGGACCGCTACGGGCGCTACCTGCAAGCCGATTTCGACAAGGTCAGCATCGCGACCTTACTGCTTCCTTCGGGACAGAACGGCGATGAAGATTTGAATCAGAAATTCAAGTTGATGGACGACTTCGCCCGTTACCTGGATAAACAGCGGCGCAAACGTCGCGAGTACATTTACTGTGGCTCGCTGTACGTGGCGCAACAGAAGCTGGATATCAAGAACTGGCGCGACAGCCAACAATCCCCGGGCTTCCTGCCGCCGGAACGGGCGTGGATGGACGAGATCATTGGCAACATGGGCTATGTCGATGCCCTGCGCGAAGTCAGCCGCGAGGGTGACCAGTACAGCTGGTGGCCGGACAACGAACAGGCCGAGATGCTCAACCTCGGCTGGCGTTTCGACTACCAGTTGCTGACGCCTGGCCTGCGCCGCTTCGTACGCAGCGCTCGTCTGCCGCGTCAGCCACGGTTCTCGCAACACGCGCCGCTGATCGTGGATTACGACTGGACGCTGACGATCTGAGTGCCGCTTTCCAGTGGCTTCAGTCATACCCTGGTAGTTGAGCGACTAAAGAAAAATGCCCGTATCGCACGATACGGGCATTTTTCTTGGCCGATGTTATTCAGGCTTCATCACGCAGCAAAAAATGGCAGCGCCAGGTACAGCTTGATCACGATGACATTAATGATGTCGATGAAAAACGCGCCCACCATCGGCACCACCAGAAAGGCGATCTGAGAAGCGCCGTAGCGTTGGGTCACCGCTTGCATGTTAGCAATAGCCGTCGGTGTGGCACCCAGGCCAAAACCACAATGCCCCGCCGCCAATACTGCCGCATCGTAGTTACGCCCCATCATTCTGAACGTCACGAAAATCGCGAACAATGCCATGACCAGCGCCTGCGCGGCGAGGATGATGAAGATCGGCAACGCCAGCGCCGCCAGGTCCCAGAGCTTGAGCGACATCAGTGCAATCGCCAGGAACAGCGACAAGCTGACATTCCCCAGCACGGAGACCTCCCGCTCAAATACCTGATACACGCCAAGCGCCGATAGCCCGTTGCGCAACACAACACCGACGAACAAGACACAGACGAAGGTCGGCAACTCGAATGCAGTGTCGTGAAGCCAGCCATTGAGCAAAGTGCCCGCCAGCAAACTGACCGCGATCAGCGCCAGGGTCTCGATAAATGAAAACGGCGTAATCGAGCGTTCTTTGTTTGGTTGCTCAAAGCCCTTCGGCAGCCGTGGCTTCTCATGTTCAGGGCCAGGTTTCGGGACACGCTTGATCAGCACGCGAGCGACCGGCCCGCCAATCAGGCCGCCCAATACCAGGCCGAACGTTGCCGAAGCCATCGCCAGTTCCGAGGCTGAGGCCAACCCGAACTTCTCGCTGAACATCGTTCCCCAGGCAGCACCGGTCCCATGCCCACCCGCCAAGGTGATCGACCCCGTCAGCAAGCCCATCAGCGGGTCGAGCCCCAACGTCGTGGCGAGCCCAATGCCCAATGCGTTCTGGACCACCAGAAGCCCGGTCACTGCCAACAGGAAGATCCCCACCACACGCCCGCCTTTTCTCAGGCTGGCGAAGTCCGCGCTCAAACCGATGGTGGCGAAGAAAGCCAACATCAGAGGCGTCTGCAATGAAGTATCGAACCGTACTTCAATATCAAGGAGCCGCAGTATCAAGAGCACCAAGGCAACTACGAGACCGCCCGCGACAGGCTCGGGAATATTATAGGCACGCAAAAAACCGACACGTGCGACGAGTCCGCGACCCAGCAAAAGTACTAGCGAGGCGGCGACCAGTGTTCCATAGAAATCGAGTTGAACCATCGGGTTTATTCTTGGGCTGGATATTCAGAGGCGTACTGTTTACCTGGATACGCCTCTTGAACAGGTTGATTGGCATAACGCTGGTAGCGTTGGGCATCCGAGGGCCTTCAATGGCCTGAATATGTCGAGATATTTCTTGATTAACATGATGCCGGGGAACCTTAGCAATCAATAAAGGTGGCTGCCAAGTACATAAGTTGAGTTAGAGGCTTTTAGTTGTGACTGGAAATGTAAGATAGTTTAAAGAAACCAATGGACTTACATATATGGGCTCCATTCACAAGTCGGACAATTCTGATTTAGCCGATGCATATATCCGTTTCTGCGGTAACTTTTGAAAAAGCCGAAATGCCGTGCAGACAAAAGTAACCAAAGCGCAGGAGCAGCATCTGTATTGCAGATGCATTGCTATCGCGAGCAGGCTCGCTCCCACCCTTGATCTTCAGCGGATACAAAATTTATGTGCCCCCCAAAATCACTGTGGGAGCGGGTTTGCTCCCACAGGAGATGGATACACACCGGCAATCGAGAACCGGTTGCCCGTCACTCCGTTACTTGACCAACCGCCAGGTAAACGGATACCGATACGCCTGCCCCTCATTGGCCTTCACCCCACCAATAATGGTCAACACCAGCGCACCGATCGCGATCAACCCAAACAGAAAGAACCCAATCACCACCACCATCAGTAGCAAGCTGATCGCTGAAGCAATTGCTACGGTGATCTGGAAGTTCAGGGCTTCCTTGCCCTGGGCATCGATAAATGGATCGGACTCACGCTTGAGCTGCCAGAGCACCAGCGGCCCGATCAGCGTGCCGAACGGAATCCAGATCCCCAGCAAGGCGGACAGGTGACAAAACATTGCCCATTGACGCGCCTCTTTGCTCGGCTGGGGCAGCAGGATTTGTTCATCACTCATGACATTCTCCTTGTCTGGGGATACGGATCGATCAGTCGGCCAATGCGGCCTTTTGCAGTTCGAAGATCTCGCTCATGCCTTTCTTCGCCAATTCCAGCATAGCGTTCAATTCTTCCGGCTGGAACGGCGCGCCCTCGGCGGTGCCTTGTACTTCGATGAAGCCGCCGGCGCTGGTCATGACCACGTTCAGGTCGGTCTCGGCGGCAGAGTCTTCCAGGTAGTCCAGGTCCAGCACCGGCTCGCCCTGGTACATGCCCACGGAGACTGCACCAATCATCTGTTTGAGCGGATCGCCGCCCTTGAGGCCGCCACGTTTCTTGATCACTTTCAAGGCGTCGACCAGCGCGACCATGGCCCCGGTGATGGACGCGGTGCGGGTACCGCCGTCGGCCTGGATCACGTCGCAATCGACATACAGGGTCACGTCGCCCAGTTTGGACATGTCCAGTGCGGCGCGCAGCGAGCGGCCGATCAGGCGTTGGATTTCCAGGGTGCGCCCGCCCTGCTTGCCACGGCTGGCCTCGCGCTGGTTCCGCTCGCCGGTGGCCCGCGGCAGCATGCCGTACTCGGCGGTCAGCCAACCCTGGCCCTGGCCCTTGAGGAACCGCGGCACGCCGTTCTCGACGCTGACGGTGCAGATGACCTTGGTATCACCGAATTCGACCAGTACAGATCCCTCGGCGTGTTTGGTGTAGTTGCGGGTAATGCGGATCGAGCGGAGCTGATCGGCAACGCGACCACTTGGACGTTTCATAGGGAACACCTGTACTGAGGACGGAAAACTGCCGGCATTATAAAGCCGTGTTCCCTTATAGGGCAGTTTAAACGTAGCGCAGTTCTAAAAAACGGCTGCGAGCGCAGCCCCTCCACGGCCCGCCCGACGGGCTGCAGCGCTTTGTCACAGGCACGGTTTGGGGGCATGCGCCCCACTGCGCTACAATCCTGCGCCTTTGCAGCCCTCAGGCTTCAATCCACAGATTCCAGGCACCACGACCGCAGGTTGTGCCGCCTGCATTGCGAGGAACCTCCATGGTGCACAGCATGACCGCCTTCGCCCGCGTCGAAAAAGCCGGGGCCCAGGGCACGCTGAGCTGGGAACTGCGTTCGGTCAACAGCCGCTACCTGGAACCACACTTGCGCTTGCCCGAATCCTTCCGCGACCTGGAAGGCGGTGTGCGCGAAGCGCTGCGCCAGGGGCTGTCCCGGGGCAAGCTGGAATGCACCCTGCGCTTTACCGAAGAAAGCACCGGCAAGACCTTGCAGGTGGATCGCGAGCGCGCCGCGCAACTGGTTGCCGCCGCCGAAACCGTCGCCAGCCTGATCCAGAACCCCGCAGCCCTGAACCCGCTGGAAGTGCTGGCCTGGCCCGGCGTGCTGGTGGGCGATGCCAGCGACCCGCAAGCGCTGAACGCCGAGGCACTGGCGCTGTTCAATCAAGGCTTGAAGGAACTCAAGGCCGGTCGCGAGCGTGAAGGCGCGGAGCTGGCTCGGCTGATCAACGAGCGCCTGACCTCTATAGAGGCCGACGTCACCACCCTGCGCGAGCTGGTCCCGCAGATGCTCGCCACCCAGCGCCAGAAAGTCCTCGACCGCTTTGCCGACATGAAGGCCGAGCTGGACCCGCAGCGCCTGGAACAGGAAATGGTCATGCTCGCGCAAAAAAGCGACGTGGCCGAAGAACTGGATCGTCTGAGCACCCACATCATCGAAGTTCGCCGGGTGCTCAAGTCCGGCGGCGCGGCCGGTCGCCGCCTCGACTTCCTGATGCAGGAGCTCAACCGCGAAGCCAACACATTGGGCTCCAAAGCCTTCGACCCGCGCAGCACCCAGGCGGCGGTCAACCTCAAGGTGTTGATCGAGCAGATGCGCGAACAAGTGCAGAACATTGAGTAAGGCTAACCCGACATGACCCACAGCACCGGCACTCTCTACATCATTTCCGCGCCCTCGGGCGCCGGCAAGACCAGCCTGGTCAAGGCCCTGATCGACGCCGAGCCGCAGATCCGCGTCTCGGTCTCGCACACCACCCGCGCCATGCGCCCCGGTGAAGTGAACGGCGTGAACTACCACTTCGTCGATCGCGAAGAGTTCGTGAGGATGGCCGAACACGGCGACTTCCTGGAGCGCGCCGAAGTCTTCGGCAACCTGTACGGCACCTCGCAAAGCTACTTGCAGCAGACCCTGGACGAAGGCCATGACCTGATCCTGGAAATCGACTGGCAAGGCGCCGAGCAGGTGCGCAAGCTGATGCCCCAGGCCCGCTCGATCTTCATCCTGCCGCCAAGCCAGCAGGCCTTGCGCCAGCGCCTGACCAACCGCGGCCAGGACAGCGACGAGATCATTGAAGGCCGGATGCGCGAAGCGGTCAGCGAAATGAGTCACTACGTGGACTACGATTACCTGATCATCAACGACGATTTTGCCCACGCACTGGACGACCTGAAGGCGATTTTCCGCGCCAGCCAGTTGCAGCAGAAACGCCAGCAGCAACGTTTCGGTAAATTATTGGCCGAACTGTTGGGCTGACCGGCCCTTCCCAAAACCGCTGCGACGGCTTTACATTGGTACTCGCAGCGCGCCGAGGGGTTTGGTTAAAAAATCAGCGCTTCCCTAAACGCTGGTGTTTTTTTAAACTGTCGAGTCCGCTCGCCCAACCGGGCAGCGCGCATATTGCATTCGCTCCGAGGAATACCATGGCCCGCGTAACCGTTGAAGACTGCCTAGAACACGTGGAAAACCGCTTTGAGCTGGTCATGCTCTCTACCAAGCGTGCCCGTCAACTGGCTACCGGTGGCAAAGAGCCGTTGGTCCAGTGGGAAAACGACAAGCCTACCGTAGTAGCGCTGCGTGAAATCGCCGAGGGCCTGATGAGCTACGAGTTCATCGCCAACGCTGAAATCGTCGAAGACGAACCGCTGTTCGCAGCGTTCGAGGACGAGTCCAACGAGGCGGTCTAAGCCTATGCCTGGTCGACGTAGCACGGCGCGGGGTCACAGCAGACGGCAGGAGTCATCATCATGCCGAGCATAGACGCCCTCGCCGATCGCTTATCGGCCTACCTCGGCACGGACCAGGTCAATCTGGTCCGCCGAGCCTATTTCTACGCCGAACAAGCCCACGACGGCCAGCGTCGCCGCAGCGGCGAGGCGTACGTCACGCACCCGCTTGCGGTGGCGAATATTCTTGCCGACATGCACATGGACCATCAGAGCCTGATGGCGGCCATGCTCCATGACGTGATCGAAGACACCGGCATTGCCAAGGAAGCGCTGCAAGCGCAGTTCGGCGAAACCGTGGCCGAACTGGTCGACGGGGTCAGCAAGCTGACCCAGATGAACTTCGAGACCAAGGCCGAGGCCCAGGCCGAAAACTTCCAGAAGATGGCCATGGCCATGGCGCGCGATATCCGCGTGATCCTGGTCAAGCTTGCCGACCGCCTGCACAACATGCGCACCCTGGAAGTGCTGTCCGGCGAAAAACGCCGGCGCATCGCCAAGGAAACCCTGGAAATCTACGCCCCCATCGCCAACCGCCTGGGCATGCACGCAATCCGCATCGAATTTGAAGACTTAGGCTTCAAGGCCATGCACCCGATGCGCTCGGCGCGGATCAACCAGGCCGTCAAGCGTGCCCGGGGCAACCGCAAGGAAATCGTCAACAAGATCGAAGAGTCGCTGAGCCACTGCCTGGCTATCGACGGCATCGAAGGCGAAGTCAGCGGCCGGCAGAAGCACCTCTACGGCATCTACAAGAAAATGCGCGGCAAACGCCGGGCCTTCAACGAGATCATGGACGTCTACGCGTTCCGGATCATCGTCGACAAGGTCGACACCTGCTACCGCGTCTTGGGTGCTGTGCATAATTTGTACAAACCGCTGCCGGGGCGCTTCAAGGATTACATCGCGATCCCCAAGGCCAACGGCTACCAGTCGCTGCACACCACGCTGTTCGGCATGCACGGCGTCCCGATCGAGATCCAGATCCGCACCCGCGAAATGGAAGAGATGGCCAACAACGGCATCGCCGCCCATTGGCTCTACAAGTCCAGCGGTGACGAACAACCCAAGAGCACCCATGCCCGAGCGCGGCAGTGGGTCAAGGGCGTGCTGGAAATGCAGCAGCGCGCCGGCAACTCCCTGGAATTCATCGAGAGCGTCAAGATCGACCTGTTTCCGGACGAGGTCTACGTCTTCACGCCCAAGGGCCGGATCATGGAGCTGCCCAAAGGCTCCACGGCGGTGGACTTTGCCTATGCAGTGCACACCGACGTCGGCAACAGCTGCATTGCCTGCCGGATCAACCGTCGCCTGGCACCGCTGTCCGAGCCGCTGCAAAGCGGCTCCACGGTGGAAATCGTCAGCGCCCCCGGCGCGCGACCGAATCCGGCCTGGCTCAACTTCGTGGTCACCGGCAAGGCGCGCACGCACATCCGCCACGCGTTGAAACTGCAACGCCGCTCCGAATCCATCAACCTTGGCGAACGCCTGTTGAACAAGGTGTTGAACGGTTTCGACAGCTCGCTGGACAAGATCCCGAGCGAGCGCGTGCAGGTGATGCTCACTGAATACCGCCTGGAGCTGATCGAAGACCTGCTCGAAGACATCGGCCTGGGCAACCGCATGGCCTATGTCGTCGCCCGTCGCCTGCTCGGCGAAGGCGAGCAACTGCCAAGCCCCGAGGGCCCGCTGGCGATCCGCGGTACCGAGGGCCTGGTGCTCAGCTATGCCAAGTGCTGCACGCCGATCCCGGGCGACCCGATCGTCGGCCATCTGTCCGCCGGCAAGGGGATGGTGGTGCACCTGGACAACTGCCGCAACATCAGTGAAATCCGCCACAACCCGGAAAAATGCATCCAGTTGTCCTGGGCCAAGGATGTCACTGGCGAATTCAACGTCGAGCTGCGGGTCGAGCTGGAACACCAGCGTGGCCTGATCGCGCTGCTGGCCAGCAGCGTCAATGCCGCCGACGGCAACATCGAGAAAATCAGCATGGACGAGCGCGACGGCCGCATCAGCGTCGTCCAACTGGTGGTCAGCGTGCACGACCGTGTGCACCTGGCCCGCGTGATCAAGAAACTGCGTGCCCTGACCGGGGTGATCCGCATCACCCGGATGCGCGCGTAGCCTAGTCATTACAAGGAGTCATTCATGACCAAAACCGTTATCACCAGCGACAAGGCCCCGGCCGCCATCGGTACTTATTCCCAGGCGATCAAGGCGGGCAACACCGTGTACATGTCGGGCCAGATCCCGCTGGACCCGAAAACCATGGAGCTGGTGGAAGGCTTCGAAGCCCAGACCGTGCAGGTCTTCGAAAACCTCAAGGCCGTGGCTGAAGCCGCTGGCGGTTCCTTCAAGGACATCGTCAAGCTGAACATCTTCCTCACCGACCTGAGCCACTTCGCCAAGGTCAACGAGATCATGGGCAAGTATTTCGACCAGCCTTACCCTGCCCGCGCCGCCATCGGCGTGGCGGCCCTGCCCAAGGGTGCGCAAGTCGAAATGGACGCCATCCTGGTCATCGAGTAACACGCCCGGCGCAGCCTTCGCGCTGCGCCGTTTCGTTTTGAAAGGACTCCACCATGCGCAAAGCGCTTGCTCTCTCGCTGCTTGGCCTTTTTCTGGGCGGTTGCGCCAGCGACCCGGCCGACCGTGACATCAGCGGCACCTGGATCAACCAGGCCGCCATCGACGCAGCCGCCAAGGGTGGCGCGCTGCGCGAGGCGCTGCAGGGGTATGGCCCGAACCTGGAATGGGACGTCAACACCCGGGCCGGCCAGGCGCGCTACACCAACGGTTTTGAAAATGTCGAAGGCAAGTTGCTGGGCGAAGAAGACGGCACCTGGAAAGTCGATTTCTACGGCAGCGCCGCCAGCGAACTGAAACGCGACGGCGACCAGTTGAACCAGGCCGCCAACGAAAACGAACCGCAGCAGGTGTTCGACCGCGCGCAGATCCAGGTCCCGGAAGGCGCGCCCATCGGCGCCAGCTTCGAGCGTGCGCTGTACGCCGCCTACCTCGGTGGCACCTGGCACATCGTAAACGGCCCCGGCCAAGGCGCCAGCGTGCAATTCCAACCCGACGGCCAGGTCAGCGGCCTGCCGGGCGCCGATCGCTACGCCCTGTGCCTGGCCGGCGATTGCGCCTCCATGAGCGGCGGCAACGACAACATCTGGCTACAACAGAACGGCCAGGGCAACACCTGGATCTTCGCCCGCAACGGCAAGACGCTGGAAATCTTCCAGACCGTGAACGCGGCGCTGGCGGATGAAATGCCGTCGTTTACGCCGGGTGACCGGCAGTGGGTGCTAGAAAAGCAATAACCCAAACAGAAATCCCACTGTGGGAGCGGGCTTGCTCGCGATAGCGTCCTTCCAGCCAACGAAGATGTTGGATGTGAGGGCCTCATCGCGAGCAGGCTCGCTCCCACAGGAGTATGTGGCGTGCAAAAAAATCAGCAGCGCCCTTCCAGAATCGCCGCATACCCCTGGCGAAAACTCGGATAACGCGGCGTCCAGCCCAGGGCCTTGGCCCGGGCGTTGCTGCAGCGCTTGCTGCCGGCGCGGCGCACGCTGGCGTCTTCGGCCCACTGGGTGACGCCCATGTACTCGCGCAACCAGCCCACCACCTCGGCCAGCGGCGCCGGAGCGTCATCGACGCCGATGTAGCAATCGTCCAGCGCCTTGCCCTGTCGATCCGCTTCCAGCAGAAACGCCAGCAGACCCGCCGCGTCGTCGGCGTGGATGCGGTTGGCGTACAGGGGTGGATCGACGACAACGCGATAGCCCTGGCGCACCTGGCTCAGCAACCATTCACGGCCCGGGCCGTAGATGCCGGTCAGGCGCACTCGGCTGGCCGGGATGTCGCTGTCGAGCGCGACTTGCTCGGCTTCGAGCATCAACCGACCGGAATACCCGCCGGCCTCGGTAAGCGAGGTTTCGTCGACCCACTCGCCCTGCTGCTGCCCGTACACGCTGCTGCTGGAGACAAACAGCAAGCGCTTGGGCTGTTGGCCGTGTTGCTTCAACCAGCTCAATACATGCTGCAAGCCTTCGATATAAGCCAGGCGATAACCCGCCTCGTCATGATCGGTGGCAGCCGCGCTGTAGACCAGATAATCCAACGGCCCGGTGGGCCAGTCGGCTGGACACTGTTCGCCGAACAAATCGCCTGCGACCCCAATGACCCCGGCTGGCAGGTTTGCAACCGTGCGACGCACGCCATACACCTGCCAATGTTCAGCCAAAAGCTGATTGGCCAGACGGCCGCCGATATCACCGCAACCGGCAATCAAAACAGAAGGCGCAGACATCGAAAACTCCTCTGGTAAAGCCGCAGACTAGCCTTTGAGGAGGATGAGCGGCTAGCAATGCAAGAAAAAAAGATACTCTATTACTGTTGTTAACAAGAATTACTTGCAATAATGCACACCACTTTTGTTCTCGGCCCTACGAGGCCTGGAAGAACATCAACCGTCTTTTCCTCTCAGGTCCGGCCAGCATGAAACACTCTCTATCCTCCGCTTCGCCAACCAACCGACCTCGCGCCTGGAGCGCCGTGGCAGCCCTGTTGTTCAGCCTGTTGCTGCCGCCCGCTGCCGCGTTCGCTGATGCGCAGACACCTGCGACAACCCCGGCCACCGCACCGACGGCCTCCCAGGCACCTGCCGAAACGGCCGCCCCCGTTGCAGCAGCACCGGCGGCCAGCGCCCCGGCCCAAGCCGTGGAAGCCACTGCCGCCGACGCTCCCGAAGTGCTCGAACCCGACAACACCCTCGGCATGGCCCACGATCTGTCCCCCTGGGGCATGTACAAGAACGCCGACGTCGTCGTAAAAGCCGTGATGATCGGCCTGGCCATCGCCTCGCTCATCACCTGGACCATCTGGATCGCCAAAGGCTTCGAGCTGCTGGGGGCCAAGCGTCGCCTGCGGGGTGAAATCGCCGCCTTGAAAAAAGCCGCCACCCTCAAGGAAGCCAGCGCCAGCGCGGCGAAGGAAGGCACCCTCGCCAACCTGCTGGTGCACGACGCCCTCGAAGAGATGCGCCTGTCGGCCAACAGCCGCGAGAAGGAAGGCATCAAGGAGCGCGTGAGCTTTCGCCTCGAGCGCCTGGTCGCAGCCTGCGGTCGCAACATGAGCAGCGGCACCGGCGTGCTCGCCACCATTGGTTCCACCGCACCGTTCGTCGGCCTGTTCGGCACCGTATGGGGCATCATGAACAGCTTCATCGGCATCGCCAAGACCCAGACCACCAACCTCGCGGTCGTTGCCCCCGGCATCGCCGAAGCCCTGCTGGCAACCGCCCTGGGCCTGGTCGCCGCGATCCCGGCGGTGGTCATCTACAACGTCTTCGCCCGCTCCATCGCTGGCTACAAGGCCCAGGTCTCCGACGCCTCGGCCGAAGTGCTGCTGCTGGTCAGCCGTGACCTGGACCACCTGCCGCCCGAGCGTGGTTCGCAGCCGCACATGGTGAAAGTGGGGTAAACGACCATGGGCCTGCATTTGAAAGAAGGCGCAGACGACGATCTGGCCGAGAACCATGAAATCAACGTCACGCCGTTCATCGACGTGATGCTGGTGCTGTTGATCATCTTCATGGTGGCCGCGCCGCTCGCCACCGTGGACATCAAGGTCGATTTGCCGGCATCGACGGCCAAGCCATCGCCGCGCCCGGAAAAACCGGTATTCCTCAGCGTCAAGGCTGATCAGCGCCTGTTCCTCGGCGAAGACGAGGTCAAGGCCGAGAACCTCGGCGCGACCCTCGACGCCAGGACCCAAGGCAAGAAGGACACGACGATCTTCTTCCAGGCTGACAAAGGCGTGGACTATGGCGACCTGATGAGCGTGATGGACGCCCTGCGCGGCGCCGGCTACCTGAAGGTCGGCCTGGTCGGACTCGAGACGGCGCCTAAAAAATGATCACGACGCGCCAAAAGCTGACGCGTTACAGCGCAAGCCTGGCCGTGGTGCTGGGCGTGCATGCGCTCGCCATCGCCCTGACGCTGAACTGGACGTCCCGCCCGCCCATCGAGCTGCCGCCCCAGGCGATGATGGTCGAGCTGGCGCCGGTGCCTGCGCCGCCACCGCCGGCTCCGCCGAAAGTCGTCACCCCGCCGAAGCCGCCAGAGCCGGTGGAGGAACTGCCGCTGCCCAAGCTTGCCGAAGCGCCGAAGGCGGAAATCGCCGTGCCCAAGCCGGTCAAGCCCAAGCCCAAGCCGCAACCGCCCAAGCCCAAGCCGGTGGAAGAGAAGAAGCCGGAGCCGCCGAAGGAACAGCCCTCGGAGCACAAACCCAGCGACACGCAGCCGACCCAGGCACCGACCGAGAAATCCGCGCAACCGGCCCCCGGCCCTTCGCCCGCACAAATGGCAGCCAAGGCCAATTGGCAGGGCACGCTGCTGGCGCACCTGGGCAAGTACAAGAAGTACCCGCCCCGGGCCCAGCAGATGAACAAGGAAGGCACCAACCGCCTGCGCTTCGTGGTAGATGCCGACGGTAACGTGTTGTCGTTCGAACTGGTGGGCAGTGCTGGCACCGAGTCGCTGGACCGGGCCACCCTGGAAATGATCCGCCGCGCCCAACCGCTGCCCAAGCCACCGGCCGAGCTGCTGACCAATGGCACCATCGAACTGACGGCACCGTTTGTGTACTCGATCGACAAGCGCCGGCGCTGATCGGTAGACACGCCACCCCCTGTGGACACGCCGCCCCCCTGTGGCGAGGGAGCTTGCTCCCGCTGGGCCGCAAAGCGGCCCCAAAACC
>NZ_JALJDX010000168.1 GCF_022952855.1 Pseudomonas sp. RGM2987
GATGTTGGCTGATCCATCGCATTCGCGAGCAAGCCCGCTCCCACATTGGATCGATGGCAACGCAAACAAAAACGCCCGACCTTCACAGGCCGGGCGTTTTCATTTGCCCTGAAGATCAGGACTGACTGGTAGGCGTCGATGGAGCCGGCGCTGGAGTCGGGGTGGCGACCGGGGTCGGAGCCGAAGCGGAGTTCGCCGTGCTCGTGGTGGCTGCCGGCTTGGCGGCCGCAGTCGGTGCCTTGGGCGCGGCCGGTTTTTTCACCGCAGGTTTCTTCGCCGCAGCGGGTTTGGCTGCCGCTTTGGTCGCCGGCTTGGCGGCCGGCTTTGCTGCTGCCTTGGTTGCAGCAGGTTTAGCCGCTACGGTTTTCGCAGCAGGCTTGGCGACGGTCTTGGCGGCCGCTTTTGCGGCTGCCGCAACCGGTTTGGCCGCTGCCTTGACAGCAGGCTTGGCCGCAGCGGTTTTAGCCGCAGGTTTGGCTGCTGCCTTTGCCGCAGGCTTGGCACCCGCTTTCGCCGCGGCCTTGACCAATGGCTTGGCCGCAACCTTGGTCGCTGGCTTGGCCGCTGCAGTCTTGGTCGCCACCGGCGCAACCTTGGCCCCGGTGAGTTTCTCGATCTGCTTGGTCAACGTATCGACTTTGGTGTGCAGCGCCTTCACTTCATTGCGGCTCGGCACGCCCAGGCGGGAGATCGCGCTGTTCAGACGCTTGTCGAAAGCCCCTTCCAGTTCGTCCCACTTGCCCAGTGCCCGATCCTTCACGCCGCCGATGCGCGACTTGGCGGACTCGGCAGAGTCCTTGGCGGCATCGACCTGTTTGCCGACCGCCGTCTTGGTGATTTTTTCGGCCTTCTCACCGTCCTTGACCAATGACTCGAAGAGTTTGCTGCCGTCAGTATCGATCTTCGAGTACACGCCTAAACCAGCCAGCCAGATTTTGCGGGAGTACTTTTCAATTTTCCCGGCCCATGAGCTGCCTTCTTTTTCTGTGATTTTTTTGCCAGCCATCCCGTTCTCCTTAATGTTTACGCGCAACACGTTCGAGCAATGCGGTCAGCTCATCGAGCTTAGCAGAGAGTGCCTCAACGTCATGTTTAGACGGAATGCCGATACGATTCAAGGCACTTGCAACACGCGCATCAAATACCTTCTCGACTTTATCGAGTTGCAGTTCAACCCGAGCCTTGAAAGTGGAGACATCGGCCTTGGCCTCAATCAACTCGCTATTGGCCGCTTCAAGTTTTCCGGCAATGTTCTTTTTGCCTTTGGTTTCAACAACTTCGCCAGCCTTGATCAACTCCTGGAAGTACTCGCTGCCCTCCTGGCCGACCTTGGTGTAGGCGCCCAGGCCCGCCAGCCAGATCTTGCGCGCGTACGTTTTCACGTCGCTGAGCGTGGAAGATTCAACGTCGGTTTTTTTCTTCAGAATAACTTTGGCCATGGTGCACCTCACTCGGAAACGGGTTTGAGGAACTGCCCGCACACGGACGGGCTCAGGCACAAAGTAGTGACAATAATTAGAAACGGCACCCTAACAACTGGCACAGGTCCCAAGTGCGGTGACATCCTGTGGGAGCGGGCTTGCTCGCGAATGCGGTGGATCAATCAATACTCGTATCGACTGACACGCAGCCTTCGCGAGCAAGCCCGCTCCCACAAGATTTAGCGGTGAGGTTGAAAGCTGTGCTCGAGCTACTCTTTCAATCAAGCCAACGCTTTATCCAACGCCTTTTCAATTTCCGCCTTGATCGTGCCGCTCATGGCCGACATCAACATCCCCAGTTCCACATCGACGCGAATCGAGTCCTCGCCCACCTGCACTTCGCCCTTGACCCCGGAGCGCTTGAGCTTCAGCGTGTCGCCGACCCACTGCGGTTCCAGGCCATAGCTGTCGGCCAACTTCTGCGCCAACGTGTCGGCCTTGGCACGCGCCGCTACCTTGCCCAGGTCATGGGCACGTTCAACTGTAATACGGGCCATCTGATGACTCCTGTTCTATCGGGACTTGCCTGAACGTTTCAGACCCTGGCTGCGTCAAAACGTCCTGGCGGTGGCTCATCTTACCTTCAGCCTTGCCAAGACAAAGCCCTCCACCGGGATTAGAATGTCCCGCATTCTTTTTTGGTGACAGCGATATGACCGATCAGCGCAAAGGCAGCGATGCCGAACCCACCACCCACTTCGGTTTCAAAAACGTGCCGGAAAGCCAGAAGGCGGAAAAAGTCGCTGAGGTTTTCCACTCCGTAGCCGCCAAGTATGACTTGATGAACGACCTGCTCTCGGGCGGCATGCATCGCCTGTGGAAGCGTTTCGCGATCGAACTGTCGGGCGTGCGCAGCGGTAACCGCGTGCTGGACATCGCCGGCGGCACCGGTGACCTGACCAAGAAGTTTTCCCACATCGTCGGGCCGACCGGCCAGGTGGTGCTCGCCGACATCAACGAATCGATGCTCAAGGTCGGCCGCGATCGCCTGCTGGACCTGGGTGTGGCCGGCAATGTCGAGTTCGTCCAGGCCGACGCCGAGAAGCTGCCGTTCCCCGACAACCATTTCGACTGCGTGACCATCGCCTTCGGGCTGCGCAACGTCACCCACAAGGAAGACGCCCTGCGCTCGATGCTGCGGGTGCTCAAGCCGGGTGGGCGGTTGCTGGTGCTGGAGTTCTCCAAGCCGACCAACGCGCTGATGTCCAAGGCCTACGATGCCTATTCCTTTGCCTTCATGCCGCTGATGGGCAAGCTGATCACCAACGACGCCGAGAGCTATCGCTACCTGGCCGAGTCGATCCGCATGCACCCGGACCAGGAGACCCTGAAGTCGATGATGGTCGAGGCCGGTTTCGACCGCGTGACCTACCACAACATGACCTCGGGCATCGTCGCCCTGCATCGCGGTATCAAGCCCTGATGCTGCTCACCGGGCTGCTCGCCAGCGTCGAACTGGGCATCAACCGGGTACTGCGCCTGGACAGCACTGCGCTCGCACGCCTGGCGCAGTTGAGCGGCAAGGTAATCGCCGTCGATTGCCGCAGCCCGGTGTTCCAGCTGTTTATCCTGCCCAGCGACGAAGGCTTGATGCTCGCCGCGCATTGGGAGGCCCAAGCCGATTGCACGCTGCATGCCCCGGCATCGAGCCTGCTGAGCCTGGCCCTGGGCAAGGACAAGACTGCGGTGTTGCACAGCCCCGAGGTCGAGCTCGATGGCGACAGTGGCGTGCTGCTGGAGCTGGCGGCGATTCTCCAGGACCTGGAGCTGGACTGGGAATATGAAGTGTCCCGCTGGATCGGCCCGGTGCCGACCCAGTTGCTCAGCGGCCATCTGCGCAGTCGCAGCCGCTGGTACCGCCAGGGCTTCGCCAGCCTGGGGCAGAATCTGAGTGAATACCTGGCCGAAGAATCGCGTACGCTGGTAGGCCAACGCGAGGCGCAAGCCCGATTTGCTGAACTGGACCAGATCAAACTTGACCTGGAACGTCTCGAGGCGCGTTTCGAGCGCCTTTCCCGATCCCTTGAACCCAAGCGATAACGCATGAAGCTGCTTGCCGTCCGCCGTCTGTTGCGCATCCAGCGCGTCGTGATCCGTTACCGCCTCGATGACCTGCTGTTCGCCCTGCCGCTGCCGTGGTTCCTCCTGGCGCTGCGCTTCGTGTTGCCGTGGCGCTGGTTTCCCCGGCGCACGCTGGACCTGAGTCGCGGCGCCCGCTTGCGCCTGGCCTTGCAGGACCTGGGGCCGATCTTCATCAAGTTCGGGCAGATCCTGTCCACGCGCCGCGACCTGCTGCCCGAAGACATCGCCGATGAGCTGATGCTGCTGCAGGACCGCGTGCCGCCGTTCGATTCCAAGTTGTCGGTGGCGTTGATCGAAGAGCAACTGGGCAAGACCATCGGCGAAGTCTTCCGCCGTTTCGATGTCGAGCCCCTGGCCTCGGCCTCGGTCGCACAGGTCCACGCTGCGCAACTCAAGAGTGGTGAAGAGGTGGTGGTCAAGGTCATCCGCCCGGGCCTCAAGCCGATCATTGCCCAGGACCTGGCGTGGCTGTTCATCCTCGCTCGCGCCGCCGAGCGGTTGTCGGCCGATGCACGCCTGCTGCATCCGGTGGACGTGGTCCTGGACTACGAGAAGACCATCTACGACGAACTCGACCTGTTGCGCGAAGCGGCCAACGCCAGCCAGTTGCGCCGTAACTTCGAAGGCTCGCCACTGCTCTACGTGCCGCAGGTCTACTGGGACTGGTGCCGGCCAAAAGTGCTGGTGATGGAGCGCATCTACGGCATCCAGGTCACTGACCTGGCGACCCTGGCCGACCAGCGCACCGACATGAAGATGCTCGCCGAGCGCGGCGTGGAAATCTTCTTCACCCAAGTGTTCCGCGACAGCTTCTTCCACGCCGACATGCACCCGGGCAACATCTTCGTCAGCACGGTGGAGCCGTGGAGCCCGAAATACATTGCGATCGACTGCGGCATTGTCGGCAGCCTGACCCCCGAGGACCAGGACTACCTGGCGCGCAACCTGTTCGCCTTCTTCAAGCGCGATTACCGTCGCGTTGCGCAATTGCACATCGACTCGGGCTGGGTGCCGGCCGAGACCAAACTCAACGAATTCGAAGCGGCGATCCGCACCGTGTGCGAACCGATCTTCGAAAAACCGTTAAAGGATATTTCCTTCGGCCAGGTGCTGATGCGCCTGTTCCAGACCGCGCGTCGCTTCAACATGGAGGTTCAGCCACAGCTGGTACTGTTGCAGAAAACCCTGTTGAACATCGAAGGCCTCGGCCGCCAGCTGTACCCGGACCTGGACCTGTGGAACACCGCCCAGCCCTTCCTCGAACGCTGGATGCGCGAGCGCGTCAGCCCACGCACCTTGCTGGGCAACGTGCAGAGCCAGTTCGAGCAGATCCCGCACCTGGCCAACATGACCCGCGACCTGCTTGAGCGGATGTCCCAGCCCCATGCCCAGGACCCGGATCCACCGTGGAAGCGGCGCAAGGACGACTGGTTCCTGCGCCTGCTGGGTGCCGCCCACCTGGGGGGCGGCGCGGCGCTGGCGGCAGGCGGGCCATTGAACGAACTGGGGCACTGGCCGGCGATTATCATGGCGGCCGTCGGTTTGTATCTGGTCGTTCGTCGATAGCCAGCACCGGTTCGCGCTGGCACACTGTTTCAACGCCGGGCTCGCCAATCCAAGCGCGCGGCCCAAGGTCGGAGTCAAAGATGAAAAACTGGCAGGACGAGATCAAATGGGACGCTGACGGCCTGGTGCCGGCCATCGCCCAGGATCACAAGACCGGGCGCGTGCTGATGATGGCCTGGATGAACCGCGAAGCGCTGGCCCTGACCGCCGCCGAGAACCGCGCCATCTATTGGTCACGTTCCCGTGGCAAGCTGTGGCGCAAAGGTGAAGAGTCCGGGCACGTACAGCATCTGCATGAGATGCGCCTGGACTGCGACGGCGACGTCATCATCCTGATGGTCGAACAGGTCGGCGAGATTGCCTGCCACACCGGCCGTCAAAGCTGCTTCTATCGCGTCTTCGAGAACGGCGACTGGAAAACCGTCGATCCGGTGCTCAAGGACCCGCATGCCATCTATTCAGGACATACCCATGAGTGACACCCTGACCCGCCTGGCACAGGTGCTGGAAGAGCGCAAAGGTGCCGCGGCCGACAGCTCCTATGTCGCCAGCCTGTACCACAAGGGCTTGAACAAGATTCTGGAAAAAGTCGGCGAAGAGTCCGTGGAGACCATCATCGCCGCCAAGGACGCCGCCATCAGCGGCGATTGCAGCGACGTGATCTACGAGACCGCCGACCTGTGGTTCCACAGCCTGGTCATGCTGGCCCAACTCGGGCAGCATCCGCAGGCCGTACTGGATGAACTGGACCGGCGCTTCGGTCTTTCCGGGCATGTCGAGAAAGCCTCGCGCCCGTCCGCCTGATCAACTCTTGAGAGGAATAGCCACATGGGTATCTTTGACTGGAAACACTGGATCGTCATCCTCGTTGTCGTGGTCCTGGTGTTCGGCACCAAGAAACTGAAAAACCTCGGCACCGATGTCGGCGAGTCGATCAAGGGTTTTCGCAAGGCCATGAACGATGACGAAAAACCGGCCGAGCCGACCGCGACGCCAACGCAGCCGGTGCAGCCAGCCCAACCGGTACACCCTCAGGCCGCCCAGCCAGTGAGCGCACCGCACACCATCGACGTGCAGGCGCAGAAAGTCGAAGAGCCTGCCCGCAAAGACTCGTGAGCACTGACTAATGTTTGGGATCAGCTTCACTGAACTGCTGCTCGTCGGCCTCGTCGCCCTGCTGGTCCTGGGCCCCGAGCGCCTGCCGGGTGCTGCGCGCACCGCCGGGCTCTGGATCGGTCGCCTGAAGCGCAGCTTCAACGCGATCAAACAGGAAGTTGAGCGTGAAATCGGTGCCGACGATATCCGCCGGCAACTGCACAACGAACACATTCTGTCCCTGGAGCAGGAAGCGCGAAAAATCCTTGCCCCGACCCAACAGGAACCGACGCCAGTCGAGCCTTTGGTCGAGCCGACGATTGCCCCGCAAGCGCCGGTGGCTGACACTGCGCCGCTGGCGGCCGAGCCTGCCAAAGTGCCGGAACCTGCCCCGGCACCAACGACGCCAGCCGCTCCCCACGACCCTACTTTGCCGCCGCGAGCCCCATGAGCAATATCCCAGAGCACGACCAGCCGATGCCGCTGGTATCGCACCTCACCGAGTTGCGCACCCGCCTGCTGCGTTGCGTCGCGGCGGTCTTCATCATCTTTGCCGGGCTGTTCGCCTTCACCCAGCAGATCTACACCTTCGTCTCCACGCCATTGCGCCAGTACCTGCCGGTCGGCGCGACAATGATCGCCACCGACGTGTCGTCGCCGTTCCTGACGCCACTGAAGCTGACGATGATGGTCTCGCTGTTCCTGGCGATCCCGGTGATCCTGCATCAGATCTGGGGCTTCATCGCACCCGGCCTGTACAAGCATGAAAAACGCATCGCCGTGCCGCTGCTGGTGTCGAGCATCCTGCTGTTCTACACCGGCATGGCGTTCGCCTATTTCCTGGTGTTCCCGCTGATCTTCAAGTTCTTTGCCGCCGCCACTCCGGCCGGCGTGGAAATGATGACCGACATCACCAGCTACCTGGACTTCGTCATGACGCTGTTCTTCGCCTTCGGCGTGGCGTTCGAGATCCCCGTGGCAGTGGTGCTGCTGGTCTGGATCGGCGTGGTCGACGTGGCGTACCTGAAGAAAATCCGCCCGTACGTGATCATCGGTTGCTTCGTGGTCGGCATGATCCTGACCCCGCCGGATATTTTCTCCCAGACGCTGCTGGCCGTGCCTATGTGGTTGCTGTTCGAGATCGGCGTGCTGTTCGGCGGCCTGGTGCGCAAGCGCAGTGAGCATCCGGAAGACGAGCCGGTCGACCACGACGATCAGCCGCCAGCGACACAAGCGTGAACCTGCTGCTGCTCGAAGAGGCCGATTTCATCGCGCCTGACCGGGTGGTCCTGCGCGACCGCCGATTGACGCACATGCAGGAAGTCCACCGCAGCGCTGTCGGCGACAGCCTGCGGGTCGGGCGCATTGAAGGCTTGATGGGCACCGCCCGGGTGTTGCGCCTGGAAGCCCGCGAGGCCGAATTGCAAGTCACCCTGGACCAACCGCCACCGGCCAAGCTGCCGCTGACCCTGGTGCTGGCCCTGCCGCGCCCGAAAATGCTCCGGCGGGTGTTCCAGACCGTCGCGACCATGGGCGTGCCGCGGGTGATCCTGGTCAACAGCTATCGAGTGGAAAAGAGTTTCTGGCAGACCCCGTTCCTGGAGCCCGAGGCGATTCGCGAGCAACTGATCCTGGGACTGGAACAAGCCAGGGACAGCGTGCTGCCGCAGATCATCATCGAAAAACGCTTCAAGCCCTTCGTCGAAGACCGACTGCCGGCCATTGCCGACAACACCCTGGCCCTGGTCGGCCATCCCGGCAACTACCCACCCTGCCCCCGCGCGGTGACGGAACCGGTGACCCTGGCGATCGGTCCGGAGGGCGGCTGGATTCCCTACGAAATCGACCTGCTGAACAAAGCCGGCCTGCAACCGGTGCAGCTGGGTGAACGCATCCTTCGGGTCGAAACCGCCGTCACCGCGCTGCTGGCTCGCCTGTTCTGATCCCCGCCGCTTGCCTTGTACTTGTCGCCCCTGGCAAAGAAGCTTGCTCCCGCTAGACTGCAAAGGGCGCAAGCCTCCGGGGTACGGGAAGTACATCCTCTATGCCCTTCAGTTCCCCCCAAAGAGGCCGACACAGTTTTTACAAGAACAGTTGCGCCCTTCAAGGGAGTACCGGCATGTCCCGATGGCTAGGTAATGTAAGCGTTAATCGCAAACTCGGCTTCGGCTTCGGCCTGGTACTGTTCTTGACCGTGATGATGGCCTTCACCGGCTGGACCGGCCTGCGCAAGGTGATTGCCCGCGGCGACACGCTCGAACTTATCGCCAGCCTGAACGACCTGACCAAGGACTAGCGCTCCGCGCGCAGGGATTACTACACGACCCGCGGTGAAAAAGGCCCCGGTGACATCAACGATCTGCTGGGTCAATTGGAGCCCGGGCTGCAAAGCGCCCGCCGGTCGATCGATCAACCGGCCGACGCCGCGATCATCGACAAGCAATTCGCGGCCGTCGCCGACTACAAGGTTGCCTTTGCCGATCTGGTCCGCGCCACCGCCAGCCGTGAAGACGCACGCAGCAAATTGGGCGCCAGCGCCGACAGCGCCGCGGCCCGCATCGCCGACGTTGAAAACGCCCTGCTGCAAGGCGAAAGCCTGGCACAATTCAACCGTGTCGAGACCTTGGTCAAGGCTATCCAAGAGGCCCGCTATCAGGTTCGTGGCTACACCTACAGCGGCCAGGCCGACGCCGAGCAACCGGCCCTGGATGCCATCGATAACGCGTTGAGCATTCTTGGCAGTCTGCCTGCTCAACTGCCAGATGAGCAGGCCCCCAAGCTTCAACAGGCCCGCGAATCGTTCACCACCTATCGTGCGGCCGTCAGCCAGTTCCGGGACGCCCAGACCGCCAGCGCCAGTGCCATCAAGCGCATGTCCGACCTGGGGGTTGTGCTACGCGAAGCCAGCAGGAACCTCACCGTATCCCAGACGGCCGTGCGCAATCATGAGGCTGTCCAGGCCGAGACCTTCCTGATCTCGGCCGCAGCGCTGGCCCTGCTGTTCGGCGTAATCGCCGCCTTGGCCATTACGCGGCAGATCGTCGACCCGCTGGCCCAGACCCTCAAGGTCGCCGAATACGTAGCCGCAGGGGACCTGACTCACAACCTCGCTTGCGAGCGCCGCGACGAACTGGGCCAGCTGCAACGCGCCATGCAGAGCATGACCGTGGGCCTGCGGCAATTGATCGGCGGCATCAGCGACGGCGTCACGCAGATCGCCAACGCCGCCGAAGAGCTTTCGGCCGTGACCGAACAGACCAGCGCCGGGGTCACCAGCCAGAAAATGGAAACCGACCAGGTCGCCACCGCCATGAATGAAATGACCGCCACGGTGCAGGAAGTGGCGCGCAACGCCGAGGAGGCCTCCGAAGCCACCGTCGCCGCCAACCAGCAGGCCCGTGAAGGTGACCGGGTGGTGGGCGAAGCCATCGCCCAGATCGAGCGCCTGGCCAAGGAAGTGGGCAACTCCACCGAAGCCATGAGCCATCTCAAGCGCGAGAGCGACAAGATCGGCAGCGTGCTGGACGTGATCAAGTCCGTGGCCCAGCAAACCAACCTGCTGGCCCTCAACGCCGCCATCGAGGCCGCCCGCGCCGGGGAAGCCGGCCGTGGTTTTGCGGTGGTGGCCGATGAGGTTCGCAGCCTGGCCCAGCGCACCCAGAAATCCACTGAAGAAATCGAAGAACTGATTGCAGGCCTGCAAAGCGGCACCGAAAGGGTCGCCAGCAGCCTGGACAGCAGTCGGGGCCTGACCGACAGCAGCGTCGAGCTGACCCGTCGCGCCGGTGGCTCGCTGGAAAACATCACACGCACCGTCTCGGCGATCCAGGCGATGAACCAACAGATCGCTGCCGCCGCCGAGCAACAGAGCGCCGTGGCCGAAGAGATCAATCGCAGCGTGTCGAACGTACGTGATGTGTCCGAGCAAACCTCCTCCGCCAGCGAAGAAACCGCCGCATCCAGCGCCGAACTGGCGCGGCTGGGGGAACATTTGCAGACGTTGGTGGGACGGTTCAGGGTTTAAACGACAAGCCGCCTATTTTCTACAGTTCCCCAGCAAATGGTCGATATTGTTTTCATAAAGCCTACAAAGGTTCGAGGAGTATCGGCATGTTCAGTTGGTTGAGCGACAAGCTGGGAAATGTAAGCGTCAATCGCAAACTGGGCGTCGGTTTCGGCCTGGTGCTGCTGATGACTGTACTGAGTACCTTTGCCGGCTGGAACAGCCTGAGCAACGTGATCAGTCGGGCAGACAAACAAGCGATCATCGCCAACCTCAACGAGACAGCCAAGGATCTGCGCGTCGCCCGCCTCGACTATGAGATGCGCCGGGGCGAACAAGGGCCGACGGCGGTCAACGAGCTGCTGGGCAAGCTCCAGGAGGGCGTGCAGACAGCTCTCAAACGCTTTTCACGCCCTGCCGACCTGGAATTGTTCAATCAGCAACGGGCGACCCTCGACGAATACAAGCGTGCCTTCGGTGACATGACCCAGGCGACGCAGAACCGCGAATCCGCCCGGTCCAAGCTTGGCGCCAATGCCGACAACGCCGTGGCCAAGGTCACCGAAGTGGAAAATGCCGTGCGCCAAGGCGAGAGCGTACCGCAGTTCGACGACGTGGTGGTCCTGAGCAAACTGATCCAGCAAGCGCGTTACCAGGTCCGCGGCTACACCTACAGCGGCAAGGCCGACGCTGAACAACCCGCGCTGGATGCTATCGAAAATGTCTTGAAGAACCTCGAAAGCCTGCCGGGCAAACTGCCAGAGCAGCATGCCGCCAACCTGCAACAGGCCACTGAATCGATGAAGGCCTACCGTGCCGCCGTGAGCCAGTTCCGCGACTCCCAGGTCGCCAGTGCTTCGGCCCTCAAGCGAATGGTGGATCAGGATGGCCGGCTGAATGACCTGAATAACCACCTGACCGTCTCGCAAGTTGAGAAGCGCGACCAGGAGACGGCTCAGGCGAAAGAAACGCTGATCATCGTCACCATCCTCGCGTTGGCATTTGGCCTGCTGGCGGCATGGATCATCACCCGCCAGATCGTTGCTCCGCTGCAACAGACCCTGGTTGCGGTTGAACGGGTTGCCTCGGGCGACCTGAGCCATAACCTGGTGGTCACCCGCCGCGACGAGATGGGCCAACTGCAAACCAGCCTGCAACGGATGGTCATCAGCCTGCGGCAATTGATTGGTGGCATCGGCGAAGGCGTCGCGCAAATCGCCAGCGCCGCCGAGCAGCTCTCCGCCGTGACCGAGCAGACCAGCGCCGGGGTCAACAGCCAGAAAGTGGAGACCGATCAGGTCGCCACCGCCATGAACGAGATGACCGCCACGGTGCAGGAAGTGGCACGCAATGCCGAGGAGGCCTCCGAAGCCGCCGTCGCCGCCGACCAACAGGCCCGCGAAGGTGACCGGGTGGTGGGCGAAGCCATCGCCCAGATCGAGCGACTGGCCAAGGAAGTGGGCAACTCCACCGAAGCCATGAGCCATCTCAAGCGCGAGAGCGACAAGATCGGCAGCGTGCTGGACGTGATCAAGTCCGTGGCCCAGCAAACCAACCTGCTGGCCCTCAACGCCGCCATCGAGGCCGCCCGCGCCGGGGAAGCCGGCCGTGGTTTTGCGGTGGTGGCCGACGAGGTTCGCAGCCTGGCCCAGCGCACCCAGAAATCCACTGAAGAGATCGAAGAGCTGATCGTCGGGCTGCAAACCGGCACTCAACAGGTCGCGACAATCATGGACAACAGCCGAGGCCTGACCGACAGCAGCGTCGAACTGACCCGCCGCGCCGGTGGCTCGCTGGAGAACATCACCCGTACCGTCTCGGCGATCCAGTCGATGAACCAGCAGATCGCCGCCGCTGCCGAGCAACAGAGCGCCGTGGCCGAGGAGATCAACCGCAGCGTGTTGAACGTGCGAGATGTGTCCGAGCAGACTTCTGCTGCCAGTGAAGAAACTGCTGCTTCGAGTGCTGAGTTGGCGCGGTTGGGGGTGCATTTGCAGACGTTGGTTGGGCGGTTCAAGGTTTAAGCGCTTGATCGCGCGTTTGATCCCGTTGGGTGGTGCTCTTTAGATATGTGTGTATATCCGTTGCTGCAGTAACGGCGGCTTAGGGTTCCGCTCTTACAGCGGGTCACTTTTGGAAGAGCGCCAAAAGTAACCAAAAGCGCTTTGCCCCACCACTGGGCACCTCGCCTTAGGCTCGGTGTGCCCGAACGAAGGCATTGCTCCGTGGGCCCGCCGCGAAGGGCCATCCATGGCCCAGCGCGGCTATCCCGGCATCCATGCCGGGATGCCCACTACGCAATGCCTGCGTTCGGCCCTTGTGGTTGATGGGGCGCCCAAGATCAAAAGCCAAAGCACAAGCACAAGCACAAGCAAAGCGAGGCGGTCTGATAGCCGACCTATCTCCGGTCTTATCCAGATCCAACTGTGGGAGCGGGCTTGCTCGCGAATGCGCCATCACATCCAACATTGATGCAAGCTGAACCACCGTCTTCGCGAGCAAGCCCGCTCCCACAGTTATTGCCCTGCTCGAAAACTGATAAACAGCCACGGTCCTCCTCTGTGAGCGAGCTTGCTCGCGATTGTGGCCGGGCAGCCGAGCAAAATTTGTGGGAATAGTCGGACACACCTTCTGTTTCAGGCAGATTTTTCCGACGAGTTCTGGCGGTTGCCGGGTGGGAAGGGCTCTCGTTAACCTCGAGTTGTCGCTGCCAATTCAGCGACCGGGCTTGGAAACCTGACCAGTAAACAGCGCAAATGCGCTCCTCATAACGTAAGCTTGCGTCCGTTTTCGCACGACTCGTTATGGCGGCTGTGCGCGGGAGACCTTCGGGGTCTGCCGGGCTCGTTTACCCTGGTTTTCCAACCTGCGTACGGCTGCCACCCCCTCGCTTGGAAACGAACGTGGCAGCTCCAACCAGTAAACGGAATGCCACCTATGATCAAAGTTACTCCCAATCCTCCAGAAACCGATCCTACCTCAGCCTCAGCCGACGCCATGCTCAATGACTTGACCTTTGACCCGGACGGATCACGCCGGCGCATCGCCTTGGGTGTCCAGCAGATGATCGAACTCAGTGAGTTATTGGCGAATAAGGCGTTGGATATCGCTGACCCGCGCTGACGGCGAACCATTCGACATTGATGCAACCTAACCCACCGCCATCGCGAGCAGGCTCGCTCCCACAATTGGATCGCTGGACAGCCGCAGAAACAGGCCGGCTGTCAGATCGCCTCGCAAGCAAGCTTTGCTCCCACAGGTGGTGATTCTCGGTACAACCGGGAGAGATAGGGCAGCCGCCAGGCCGCTTCGCTCTTGCTCTTGCTCTTGCTCTTGCTCTTGCTCTTGCTCTTGCTTTGGCTTTTGATCTTGAGCGCCCCGTTAACCACAAGGGCCGAACGCAGGCATTGCGTAGTGGGCATCCCGGCATGGATGCCGGGATAGCCGCGCTGGGCCATGGATGGCCCTTCGCGGCGGGCCCACGGAGCAATGCCGGAGTGAGGGCATGCCGAGCCTAGGCGAGGCACCCAGTGGTGGGGCAAGAGCGTTTTGCTTACTTTTGCCTGGGCCGGCATTCCGGCTCTATCAAAAGTGAGCCGCCGTCAGGGCGGAACCCTAAGCCGCCGTTACCGCAGCAATGGATATGCCCAGAATATCCAGCGCTACAAACCGTTAATTCAAAGCTACACAGCCTTGCGCCATAACCTACAAACCCTCAGAAATCACCGGCATGTGCGAACAGCAGAAGCGAGGGCGGCTGCGCCACCCAGCGGGAGCAAGCTCCCTCGCCACAGGGTAGTAAACGACTCAGAATCACACCCAACAAAAAGCCCCGCGTCTTTGCAGAGGCGGGGCTTTTTGCGGATCAGGCCACTTGAGGTTGTGCGCTCAACGGCTGAAGCGGCAGCAGCGGCGCGTGGGGATCGGCCTTGACCGATGCCCGCCATGCAGCCAGCCACTCGGGGTGGGCTTCACTCCAGACCTGCTCATGCAGACGGGACAGGGCCACCGGGTCGCTCAGCAGCGCCAGGCGTTCACCGTTGCTCAGCCCGGCAGGGCCAGCCTTCAGCGCATGCCGGACACGCTCGACCCGCAGCCATTCGATCGGCTCGGCCTGACCGTGACGCGAGGTTGCCAGTGCACAGGCCAGGGCGTTCTGTTGCGGATCGACCACTGCCCGGATGAAGCCGTCGTTCAGCGCGTGCCAACGGTTTTCATGGGTGTACTGGTCGGTCGACAGCAATTCCTGTGGCGGCGCGTACTCCTCAGGGATCAGGAACAGGCTCTCGTCACGGGACTTCAGGCCCAGGCCGACGCGGCTGGAGATCACCGACACCGGGATCGACAGCATCAGCGAACCGACGATCGGAACCAGCCACCACAGGAAGCTCGGGTTCAGCCAGATCACCAGCAGGGCCCAGAAGAAGCCCAGCAGGGTCTGCGGCCCGTGGCGCTTGACCGCTTCGCTCCAGGGCGTGGAGTCGTCATCACGTTGTGGCGAATTCCAGGTCGCGGCCCAGCCCAGGAATGCGGCGAGGACGAAACGGGTGTGGAAAATCATCCGTACCGGCGCCAGCAGCATGGAGAACAGCATCTCCAGCAGCATCGACAGGGTCACCTTGAACTTGCCACCGAACGCCTTCGCGCCCTTGGCCCAAATCAGCACGATACTCAGCAACTTGGGCAGGAACAGCAGCACGATGGTCGTCGAGAACAGGGCGATGGCCTTGTCCGGATGCCATTGTGGCCACAGCGGATACAGCTGACGGGGTTCAAGGAAGTACTGCGGCTCCATCAGCGTGTTCACCGCCAGCAGCGCCGTAGACAGCACCAGGAAGAAGAACCACAACGGCGCCGACAGGTAGGACATCACGCCGGTCAGGAACACCGCACGGTGCACCGGGTGCATGCCCTTGACCAGGAACAGCCGGAAGTTCATCAGGTTACCGTGGCACCAGCGCCGGTCACGCTTGAGTTCGTCCAGCAGGTTCGGCGGCAACTCTTCGTAGCTGCCCGGCAGGTCGTAGGCAATCCACACGCCCCAGCCGGCACGGCGCATCAACGCGGCTTCGACGAAGTCGTGGGACAGGATCGCCCCCGAGAACGCGCCCTTACCCGGCAACGGCGCCAGGGCGCAGTGGTCGATGAACGGCTTCATGCGAATGATCGCGTTGTGGCCCCAGTAGTGGGATTCACCCAACTGCCAGAAGTGCAGGCCAGCGGTGAACAGCGGACCGTACACCCGCGTGGCGAACTGTTGCATGCGCGCATACAGCGTGTCCATGCCCGAAGCACGTGGCGCGGTCTGGATGATGCCTGCGTCCGGCGTGGCTTCCATCAGGCGCACCAGACTGGTCAGGCATTCGCCGCTCATCACGGAGTCCGCGTCGAGCACTACCATGTACTTGTAGTCGCTGCCCCAGCGACGGCAGAAGTCGTCGAGGTTACCGCTCTTGCGCTTCACGCGACGACGGCGGCGGCGATAGAAGATCTTGCCGAAGCCCCCGGCTTCCCGGCAGACGTCCAGCCAGGCCTGCTGTTCGGCGACACAGATGTCGGTCTCGTTACTGTCGCTGAGCACGAAAAAGTCGAAGCGGTCCAGGTCACCGGTGGCGGCAACCGATTCGAAGGTGGCGCGCAGGCCAGCGAATACCCGCGGCACGTCCTCGTTGCAGATCGGCATCACCAACGCGGTGCGAGCGTCCTTGGGAATCGGCTCGTTGCCGGCACTGGCCCCGGAGATACGGTATTTGTCGTGGCCGGTGAGCAACTCGAGGAAACCCATCAGCGCGGTCCAGAAACCGGCCGATACCCAGCAGAACAGAATCCCGAACAGGATCAGGATGCTGGTCTGCAAGGCATATGGCAGCACTTGGGTGGCGGTCTGCAGCAGGGGTTGGTGCAGGACCTCGTCCAGGTCCACCAGCGACCAGCCCTGGTACGGCATGATGCCTTTCATGTACCAGCCGGCGACGATGGTCTGGCCGAGCATCAGGATCAACAGGATGTAGCGACGGATCGAACCTACGGTACGCCAGCGGGCGTGCGGCAACACGCGCTCGTCCTTGGGCGGCTTCGGCGGGTTGGTACGACCGGTCAGGCGCCGCCAGCCGCGCACCAGGATATTGGTGCGCCACGGCTCCGGCACGACCTTGGTCCGACGGATGGGCGGTGTAGCCTTCAGACGCACGCGACCGCTGGAGTCGAGCCCCAGCATCTCGGCCTCTTCCAGCTCTTCGGCGGTGTTGAGGGTCAGGCGACGCCCCACCGAGGCTTGCGCCGCCTCGGCAGGTGCGTCGAACGTCGAGGACGACAGGCGTTCGTGCAATTCGCTGAAGGACTTGCAGCCCGCCAGTTCGGCGCGCTGCTCGTCGGTCATGGGCAAATGGGCCAGGTACTCGCTGAGCGTCTCTGGCTGTACTGGAGTATTACTCATCGGCTGGCAACTGATAGCTCCAGGTCTCGGTCAGGACTTGTTCAGTCGGTTCCGGTTCCTGCTGGGTTGGGGTTGCTTCAACGGCGGCGGACGCTGCCTTGACGGCCTTGGCTTCTTCTTGCGCTTTTTCTTGCGCCGTTTCTTTCTCGGCTTGCTGCTTGGCAACCTTGTCGGCCTTGGCAAGCGTCGTGGTCACGGTGTGCGATGCGGCCGGAGCCTCGACAGGCGTCAACGGACGAACCAGAGCAGCACGCATTTCGGTGGCCTGTTTCGAATCCTTGATCTTCATTCGCAGCGTCAAGCGCCAGCCCTTGGTTTCCGGGTTGTAACGCACGCTGTTCTCGACGATCTCGGCATTGTCGCCGACGCTCACCTGGCTACGCACCTCGGCGTCTTCCGGCAAGGCTTGCAGGGACGGGCCTTCGAAATCCACCAGGTAGGCGACGCTGCCGTCGGGCTGACGAATCAGGTTGGACTGCTTCACGTCACCGGTGGAGCGCAGGGTCTGCTTGACCCAGGCGCTGTCTGGCGAGTGCAGGCTGGCTTCGTCGAGGGTCCAGTGCAGGCGGTAGCTGAAGTCCAGGGGCTGGCCTGGTTCAGGCAGTTTTTCCGGGCTCCAGAACGCAACGATGTTGTCGTTGGTTTCGTCTGCGGTCGGGATTTCCACCAGGTCGACGGTGCCTTTGCCCCAATCGCCCTTGGGTTCGATCCAGGCGCTTGGACGCTTGTCGTAGCGGTCGTCCAGGTCTTCGTAGTGGCTGAAGTCGCGACCGCGCTGCAGCAGGCCAAAGCCCCGTGGGTTCTCTACCGAGAAATTGCTCACGGCCAGGTGTTTCGGGTTGTTCAGCGGACGCCAGATCCACTCGCCATTGCCGGCGTGGATCGACAGGCCGCTGGAGTCGTGCAGCTCGCGACGGTAGTTCAGCACTTTGGACGGCTGGTTGGCGCCGAACAGGTACATGCTGGTCAGCGGGGCAACGCCAAGCTTGGTGACGCGATCACGCAGGAACATGCGCGACTTCACATCGACCACGGTGTCGGTACCCGGACGCAGGGTCAGGCGATAGGCACCGGTGGCCCGCGGCGAATCCAGCAGGGCGAAGATCACCAGGTGCTTGTCGGTTGGCTTCGGACGTTGGATCCAGAACTCGCGAAAGCGCGGGAATTCCTCACCCGACGGCAGCGCGGTATCGATGGCCATGCCACGGGCGGACAAGCCGTAGACCTGGCCCTTGCCGATAACGCGGAAATAGCTCGCGCCCAGCATGGTCATGATTTCGTCTTGCTTGTCGGCCTTGTTGATCGGGTACAACACGCGAAAACCCGCGTAACCCAGCTGCTCGGTGGCCTTGGGATCGAATTTCACATCGGCGAAATCGAAGCGCGAAGGGTCGTACTTGATCTCTTCGACGTTGGTCGCGGTGATTTCGTTGATTTTCACCGGCGTGTCGAAATGCATGCCCTGGTGATAGAAGGACAGCCTGAAGGGAGTCTTCTGGTCGGCCCATTCGGCTTTTTCGGTGCGGAAACGGATTTTTTGATAGTCAGCGAATTTCATTTCGCGGAATTCGTTCGGCAGATTGCTGCGCGGGGCTTCGTACTTTTGCCCGGCCAGTTCTTGAGCTTTCGCCGATACATCATCCAGGCTGAATGCCCACAGTTGACCCGCGCCGAACAGGCACAGCAGGGCCGAGCCCGCTACCAGAGCGTTTCTAAACCGTTTGGCAGACATTTTTGGTGCATTACAGGGACTAACAATCACGAGCAACCCTCGCCGAAAACAGATCAAAAAACCAACGGCCAGATAAAGTATCTGCTCGGTATCGGCCTTGAAAAACCGACCTTGCGGACCACTCTTGCCAAGTTGGCGAGCATTGTTCCGACTCCGATGGGACAAAATGATTCCCCAAACGGTTCAGGACAAGTCTCTACCTAAGTCAAATGGACCAGCGACCGCTGATCCCCCGTAGCGCGCGATTATCTAGCAGGCCGCGTGACAACGCATCAGGGGCAACAAAGTATTTCTCGAGAAAACTCCGTGTTTTGCCTCGAAACCGTGCCGAAAAGATGTTTCAAACACTTTCAGACCTGTAACAGGAAGGTTACCGGGCCATCATTGACCAGATGCACCTGCATGTCGGCGCCGAATCTACCTGATGCCACTGTGCCATGCACCTGTTTTGCCTGGCTGAGCAAATAGTTGAACAACTCCTCTCCCAAAGCCTGCGGCGCGGCCGTCGAGAAGCTCGGGCGCAAGCCGCTTTTGGTATCCGCCGCCAGGGTGAACTGCGACACCAGCAGCAAACCGCCAGCGACGTCGGCCAGGGACAGGTTCATCTTGCCGTCGGCGTCGCTGAATACCCGATAGTTAAGCAGCTTATGCAGGAGTTTGTCGGCGCTGGCCCGGGTATCCTCGGGCTCGATCGCCACCAGCACCAGCAGGCCGTGGTCCACGGCCCCCACGACCTCCCCCACAACCTCGACCCGGGCGCCGCGCACCCGTTGCAACAGGCCCTTCATGCTTCTTCGGGCGGCAGGTCGAGCAGGCGCCGGGCCATTTGCGCAGCCGCGCGCACCAGCGCATCGGTAATACCCGGTTCGGACGCGGCGTGGCCGGCGTCGCGAATCACCTGCAGCTCGCTGTTGGGCCAGTTCTGGTGCAGTTCCCAGGCATTGTCCAGCGGGCAGATGACGTCATAGCGGCCATGGACGATGATGCCGGGCAAATGCGCAATCTTGCCCATGTCGCGGATCAGCTGGTTGGGCTCAAGGAACGCATTGTTGGTGAAGTAATGACATTCGATCCGGGCAATCGACAACGCGCGCTGCGGCTCGGAGAAACGATCGACCACCAGCGGATTGGGGCGCAGGGTCGCGGTGCGGCCCTCCCAGGTGGACCAGGCCTTGGCCGCATGCATCTGGGCGATCTGGTCGTTGCCGGTCAGGCGCTTGTGAAAGGCACTGAGCAGGTCATCGCGTTCATCCAGGGGGATCGGCGCAATGTAGTCCTGCCAGTAGTCGGGAAACAGGCGACTGGCGCCGGCCTGATAGAACCACTCGATTTCCTGCGGCCGGCAGAGAAAGATCCCACGCAGGATCAGGCCATGTACCCGCTCCGGATGGGTCTGGGCATAGGCCAATGCCAGGGTCGAACCCCAGGAGCCGCCGAACAGCACCCATTTCTCGATGCCCAGGTGCTTGCGGATACGCTCCAGGTCCTCGACCAGGTCCCAGGTGGTGTTGTTCTCAAGACTGGCATGGGGTGTGGAGCGGCCACAGCCGCGCTGGTCGAAGGTGACAATCCGGTAGAGGTTCGGGTCGAAGTAGCAGCGACTCTGTGCATCGCACCCGGCCCCCGGGCCACCATGGATGAACACCACCGGCAGGCCTTCCGGGGAACCGCTTTCATCGACGTAGAGCGTGTGGGTGTCATCGACAGCCAGATCGTGCCGGGCATGGGGTTTGATCTGCGGGTACAAAGTCTGCATTGCGCGCTCCGTAAGGGGTCGAGTCATCCCTGTAGGGACTTCTATTTAGTCTGCCGTCCGGCATCATAAACCCGAATCACCTTAATGAGCATGTCCCCTGCGCAGTCAAAGCGTGTCAGCCTCAGACCAAGGTGGCAGAGGCAAGTGTTGTGGCGAGGGAGCTTGCTCCCGCTGGGTCGGTCCGACGCATCGGGCGCAGCCGCCCACACAGCGGGAGAGCGCTGCGCACTCTAGCGGGAGCAAGCTCCCTCGCCACGGGTCACTTGCCGTAGGTTGTTCGCCCCCAGCTCAGCAGGCCTTCAAGCAGCTCCCGAATGACAACCTGGGTTGGCGCCGCCAGGTCCGGCCGATAATTGAACGGCTCGAACTCTTCCATATAGGTGCTCTGGCACAGCTCCAGTTGCACCGCGTGGATGTCTTCGGCCGGGTTGCCGTAATGGCGTGTGATGTGCCCGCCCTTGAACCGCCCGTTGAGCACATGGGTGTATGCGTCGTGGCGGGCGCAGATGGCTTCGAGCTGGCCGGCCAGGGTCGGGTCGCAGGCGGCGCCGTTGAAGGTGCCGAGGTTGAAGTCCGGCAGCTTGCCGTCGAACAGGTGTGGAATCACCGAGCGGATCGAATGGGCATCGAACAGCAAGGCATAGCCGAACTCGGCCTTGAGCCGCGCCAGTTCCCGTTGCAAGGCCTGGTGGTACGGCATCCAGATCTGTTGCAAATAAGTCGCCCGTTCCTCGGTGGACGGCTCCAGTCCCTGGCGAAACAACGGCACGCCATCGAACAGCGTCGCCGGGTACAAACCGGTGGTGGCGCCGACGTACATCGGCTTGTCATCGGAGGGGCGGTTCAGGTCGACGACGAACCGAGAGTACTCGGCGGACAACGTACTGGCGCCAAGCTCACTGGCGAAGTCATAGAGCCGAGGGATGTGCCAGTCGGTGTCCGGCAGGCTTTGCGCCTCGGGGATCAGCCCGGCCTGCACCGCCGGGGTCAGGCGCAGGCCGGCGTGGGGCATGCTGATCAACAGCGGCACCCGCCCTTGCTTGAAATTCAGGACCTTCTCCACAACCGTTCTCCTCAATCGATTTCCACGCCGTGACGCACGACGCGCTTTTCCAGTTCGCCGCCGAGCCAGTACGCCAGGTCGGCGGGGCGGTCGATGTGCCAGGCAACAAAATCGGCGACCTTGCCGGCTTCCAGCGAACCATGGGTCTGGGCCATGCCCAAGGCTTGGGCCGCATGAATGGTCGCCCCGGCCAAGGCTTCTTCCGGCGTCAGGCGCAGGCAGGTGCAGGCCATGTTCAACATCAGGCGCAGCGACAGCGCCGGCGAGGTGCCGGGGTTGAGGTCGCTGGCCACAGCGATTTTCACGCCGTGCTTGCGCAAGGCGTCCATGGGCGGCAATTGGGTTTCGCGCAGGAAGTAGAACGCCCCCGGCAGCAACACTGCCACGGTGCCGGATTCGGCCATGGCCTTGGCATCGTCCTCGGTCATGAATTCCAGGTGATCCGCCGACAGCGCCTGGTAGCGAGCCGCCAGACTTGAGCCATGCAGCGACGACAGTTGCTCGGCATGCAGCTTCACCGGCAGGCCCAGTCGTTGCGCGGTGACGAACACCCGCTCGACCTGCGCCGGGGAAAATGCCAGGTACTCACAAAAGGCATCCACGGCGTCTACCAGCCCTTCGGCCGCCAGGGCCGGGAGCATTTCGGTGCAGATGTGTTCAATGTAATCGTCGGCGCGTTCGGCATATTCCGGCGGTAATGCATGGGCCGCCAGGCAGGTGCTACGCACGCTGACCGGCAGTTCGGCGCCGAGACGGCGGATAACCCGCAGCATCTTGCGCTCGTTCGCCAGGTCGAGGCCGTAGCCGGATTTGATCTCCACCGTGGTCACGCCGTCGCGCATCAGGCTTTTCAGGCGTCTGGCGGCGCTGGTGAACAGCTCGTCTTCGCTGGCGGCGCGGGTGGCACGCACCGTACTGGCGATGCCGCCGCCAGCCGCGGCGATTTCGGCGTAGCTGACGCCTTGCAGGCGCTGTTCAAACTCACCGCTACGGTTGCCGCCAAACACGGTGTGGGTGTGGCAGTCGATCAGCCCTGGCGTGACCCAGGCGCCCTTGAGATCATGGACCGCCGGGTAGTCGCCGGTGGGCAACTGGGCACGCGGGCCGATCCAGTGGATGTGCTCGTCCTGGGTGACGATGGCGGCGTCTTCGATGATCGAGTAGACGCCTTGGGCCATGGTGGCGGCGTGGCAGTTTTGCCAGAGGGTTTTCATCCCGGGTTTCCTCGTCTCGTCCAAATCGAATCGCGAGCAGGCTCGCTCCCACAAGAACTGCACGGAACCTGTGGGAGCGGGCTTGCTCGCGAAGACGGTGGCACAGTCAACATTGATGCAAACTGACCCTGCGCTTTCGCGAGCAAGCCCGCTCCCACAGAATTGAGCCTGATCAACATCCTGTGTGCTGCTCGCGAAGAGGCCGTTACAGGCTCGGCAACAACTTCGCCGTCACCAGCGCGTTCAGACAACGGCTCGCCAACAATTCACTGGCCGCATTGATGTCCGGTGCAAAGAACCGGTCCTTCTCATAGAACGGCACTTCGGCACGCAACAGGCCGCGGGCCTGCTCCAGTTTCGGCGAAGTCTTCAGGCCACCGCGCAAGTCCAGGCCCTGACACGCTGCGAGCCATTCCACCGCGAGGATCCCACGGGTGTTCTCGGCCATTTCACACAGACGCTTGCCGGCGGCCGGGGCCATGGACACGTGGTCTTCCTGGTTGGCGGAGGTCGGCAGGCTGTCCACCGAATGCGGATGGGACAGCGCCTTGTTTTCGCTCGCCAGCGCAGCCGCGGTGACCTGGGCGATCATGAAGCCGGAGTTCACCCCGCCATTGCCCACCAGGAACGGCGGCAGTTGCGACATGTGCTTGTCCATCATCAACGAGATGCGCCGCTCGCTCAGGGAGCCGATCTCGGCAATCGCCAGGGCCATGTTGTCAGCGGCCATCGCCACCGGTTCGGCGTGGAAGTTGCCACCGGAAATCACATCGCCTTCAGCGGCGAATACGAGCGGGTTGTCCGATACCGCGTTGGCCTCGATCACCAGCACCTCGGCGGCCTGGCGGAACTGGGTCAGGCAGGCGCCCATCACTTGCGGCTGGCAGCGCAGGGAGTACGGGTCCTGGACCTTGTCGCAGTTCTGGTGCGAGTCGGACACTTCGCTGCGCTCGCCCAGCAGGTCGCGGTACGCCGCAGCGGCATCTATCTGGCCTTTCTGCCCGCGAGCGGCGTGGATACGTGCATCGAACGGCGAACGCGAGCCGAGTACCGCTTCCACGGTCAGGCTGCCCAGGGCCAGGGCGCCGGCGAACAGGTCTTCGCCTTCGAACAGGCCACGCAGGGCAAATGCGGTGGAGACCTGGGTGCCGTTGAGCAGCGCCAGGCCTTCCTTGGCGGCCAGGGTCAGCGGCGCGAGGCCGGCGACTTTCAGCGCCTCGACGGAGGGCAGCCATTCACCTTTGTAGCGAGCCTTGCCCTCGCCCAGCAGCACCAGGGACATGTGGGCCAGCGGCGCCAAGTCGCCGGATGCACCGACCGAACCCTTGAGCGGAATGTGCGGATAGACTTCGGCATTGACCAGGGCGATCAGCGCATCGATCACCTGCCGGCGAATGCCGGAAAAACCCCGGCTCAGGCTGTTGACCTTGAGCACCATGATCAAGCGCACCAGCGCATCGCTGATCGGCTCGCCCACGCCGGCGGCATGGGACAGCACCAGGGAGCGCTGCAGGTTTTCCAGGTCTTCGCTGGCAATGCGGGTCGAGGCCAGCAGGCCGAAGCCGGTGTTGATGCCGTAGGCGGTGCGGTTCTCGGCGAGGATCTGCTCCACGCAGGCCACGCTGGCTTCGATCTGCGCCGAAGCGCTGGCATCGAGGCTCAGGGTCACCGGTTGCTGGTAGATGTCACGCAATTGAGCCAGGCTCAGTTGGCCGGGGATCAGGTTCAAAGCGGTCATTTCATGCTCCTTTTGAGAGTTTCTTGTTTACCCGCCAGTCGCTCCGGAATGTTCCGTTATCCGTCATCCTCGCTTCATGGGCGATGGATGCCTTGGCACGCTGGCGGTTTTTTGATCAATTCAAATTCGGTAATGCGTTGTGCAGCACGGCCGGGTCTTTCAGCAGCGCAGCGGCGCTGGCGATGTCCGGTGCCAGCCAGCGGTCCTGGTCGTAGGCCGGGACCTGCTCGCGCAGCAGCTTCCAGGCAACGTCGGTGCCGGCACCGAAACGCTGCGTCTTGAGAAATTCAAAGGCCTGGGCCGCCAGCAGGTATTCGATGGCGAGGATCTGCGTACAGTTTTCCAGTGCCCGGTGCAGCTTCAGGGCCGCGTTGGTGCCCATGCTCAGGTGATCCTCTTGCAGCCCTGAGGTGACGAAGTTGTCGAGCACAGCCGGTTGCGCCAGTTGCCGGTTTTCCGCGCACAGCGAAGCGGCGACATATTGCACGATCATCATCCCCGAGTTCACGCCCGGGTTAGCCACCAGGAACGCCGGCAGGCCACTGACGTGAGGGTTGATCAGGCGGTCGAGGCGGCGCTCGGCGATGGAGCCGATCTCGGCCATGGCAATCGCCAGCAGATCGGCGGCCATCGCCACCGACTGGCCGTGGGGATTGGCCTGGGACATGACCCGGAAGCTATCCGGTGTACCCAACAGCAGCGGGTTATCGGTGGCGGCGTTGAGCTCGGTTTCGATCTGCTGCCGCGCATGCGCCAACTGATCACGCGCCGCACCATGTACCTGGGGAATCGAACGAATGCTCAAGGCATCCTGGGTGCGAATCCCCAGGCTTGCGGCGATCACTTCACTGCCGTCGAGCAAGGCCCTCAGGTTGCTCCCGACCTGCTGCATGCCAGGGTGCGGCTTGAGGGCGATGATCTCGGCATCGAACGCGGCGATCTGCCCGCGTTGGGCCTCGAAGCTCATGGCGCCGATCACGTCGGCCCATTGCACCAGCCGCGTCGCGTCGGCCAGGGCCAGGCAACTGAGGCCGGTCATGCACGGCGTGCCGTTGACCAGGCACAAACCGTCCTTGGCCCCCAGTTGCACCGGTTGCAGGCCTCCGGCGGCCAGGGCCTGCTGTGCCGAAACGACCTGGCCGCGATAGCTGACCTGGCCGACACCCAGCAGCGCAATGCTGATGTGGGCCATGTGGGTCAGATAACCCACCGAGCCCTGGGACGGCACCTGCGGGGTGATGCCGCGATTGAGCAGTGCCAGCAGCGCTTCGACCACCCGCCGATGGATCCCGGATTTGCCCTGGCTGTAGTTGAGGATGGCGGCGCAGAGAATCGCCCGGACCTGTTCATCGGCCAGCGGCGCACCTACCCCACAGGCATGGCTGAGCAGAGTGTTGCGCGACAGCTGGCTGAGTTGTTCGTCCTTGAGCGAGACATTGCACAAGGCCCCCAGGCCGGTGTTGACGCCATAGGCGCGCTCACCGCTTGCGACGATACGCTGCACGATGGCCTGGGCATTGTCGATCCGCGCCCAGGCCTGGGCCGACAACTCAAGCACAGCGCCGAAGCGGGCGACGGCGACGACGTCCTGCCAGCGCAGCGGCGTGTCGGCGATGATGATTTTTTCAGCCTGGGACATCTTTAACCTCATGCTTACAACTTGAACATTGATGCAGCTTTACTGACGCCTTCGCGAGCAAGCCCGCTCCCACAGGGCGACGCATTCCAAGGTGGGAGCGGGCTTGCTCGCGAAGAGGCCCGCCCAGTCACCAGAGTTCTCTAAACCACCGCAGCCCTGCGCTGCACGAACCGATCAACATACTCATCCGCCGGCGAATGCAGGATCTCCCGGGGCGTGCCGACCTGGATCAGCCTGCCGTCCTTGAGGATCGCGATGCGGTTGCCGATGCGCACGGCCTCGTCGAGGTCGTGGGTGATGAACACGATGGTCTTGTGCAGGGTCTTTTGCAGCTCCAGCAACTGGTCCTGCATTTCCGCGCGGATCAGCGGGTCGAGGGCGCTGAAGGCTTCGTCCATCAGAATGATGTCGGTGTCCGCCGCCAAAGCCCGGGCCAGGCCCACGCGCTGGCGCATGCCGCCGGAAAGCTGGTGCGGGTATTTGTTCTCGTAGCCTTTCAGGCCCACGGTGTTGATCCAGTGCAGCGCGCGCTCGGCGCAGACCTGCTTGCTCTCGCCGCGCACTTTCAAGCCGTAGGCGACGTTGTCCAGCACACTCTTGTGGGGCAGCAGGCCGAAGCTCTGGAACACCATGCTGATCTTGTGCCGGCGAAATTCGCGCAGCGCGTCCATGTCCAGTTGCAGGATGTCTTCGCCGTCCACCAGGATCGCGCCGCTGGTAGGGTCGATCAACCGGTTGAAGTGCCGCACCAGGGTGGATTTGCCGGAGCCGGACAGGCCCATGATCACGAAGATCTCACCGGTGCCGATGCTCAGCGACAGGTCGTTCACCCCGACCACGCAACCGGTTTCGGCCAGCACCTGGTCCTTGGTCTTGTTCTGGCGGATCAGGTCCAGGGCTTCCCTGGACCGGTTGCCGAAAATCTTGAAGACGTTCCTGACTTCGATCTTGCTGATGGCTGCGTTGTTCATTTGCTCACCTCATGCCGAGGACGACCATAGGCCTGGGTAATGCGGTCGATGACCACGGCGAGAATCACGATCGCCAGCCCGGCTTCCAGGCCGCGTCCGACGTTGAGGGTCTGGATACCCACCAGCACGTCTTCACCCAGGCCACGGGCACCGATCATCGAAGCGATGACCACCATCGACAGGGCCATCATGGTGGTCTGGTTGATCCCGGCCATGATGCTTGGCAGGGCCAGGGGCAGTTGCACGCCGAACAGCTGCTGCCAGCGATTGGCGCCAAATGCGTTGATGGCTTCCATCACTTCGCCGTCCACCTGGCGGATGCCCAGGTCGGTCAGGCGGATCAGCGGTGGCGCAGCGTAGATCACCGTGGCGAAGATCGCCGGGACCTTGCCCAGGCCGAACAGCATCAACACCGGGATCAGGTACACGAAACTCGGCATGGTCTGCATGATGTCCAGCAACGGCATCAGCACCGAACGCAGGCGATTGCTGCGCGCCGAGAGAATGCCCAGTGGAATGCCGATCAACACCGAGATCAGCGTCGCCACCAGCATCAACGCGAGGGTCTGCATCAGTTTGTCCCACAGGCCCACCGCGCCCACCAGAAACAGCAGGCCGACGATCACCGCAGTGGTCACGACCTTGCGGGTGGCATGCCAGGCAATGCCGCCGACGATGGCCAGCATCAACCACCAGGGCGCCATGCGCAGCAGGCCTTCGAGGTTGACGATGGCCCACAGCAGGGTGTCGGAGATGTGCCGGAACACGTCGCCATAATTCGTCACCAGCGCGTCGACCCAACCGTTGACCCAGTCGGCGATGGAAAAGGTAAAGCTTTCGGGAAACATAAGAGACTCTCGATCAGGGGGATGCGGTGAATGTCCCGGCCAGCCCCACGGTTGGCCGGGAAAGATTCGACCTACAGAGCCGCGTCGATTTTCTTGGCAGCGTCTGCGCTTACCCAGGCATGCCAGACTTCAGGATGTTCCTTCAGGAAGATCTTCGCCAGCTTCGGCGACTCGATGCGCTCCTTGGCCATGCGCCCCAGATTCTGGTTCAGGATATCGATCGGCAGGTTGACCTTCTCCAGCACCGCCACCAGCTCCGGCGCTTCGTCGTGGAAAGTCTTGGACAGGCCGACCTTGATGCTCACGCTTTTATCCACGCCCGGTTTCTCTTCCAGCTTGACCAAGTCCACCTGGCCCATCAGCGGCGTTGGCGACCAGTAGTAGAACAGGATCGGCTCGCCACGCTTGTAGCTCGACAGCACCGCCGCATCCAGTGCCGGGCCGGTGCCTGGACGGAAGTTGGTGTAGGTTTTTTCCAGGCCGTAGCTTTTCAGCATTTCGCTGTTGTCCAGCTCGCAGGTCCAACCGGCCGGGCAGTTGTAGAAACGGCCCTTGGACGGTTCTTCCGGGTCCTTGAACACAGCGGCGTACTGGCCCAGGTCGGCGATGTTCTTCAAGCCCGGCGCCTTGGCTTCAAGCTTGCGCTTGGCATCGCCTTCCACCACGTAGCGCGGCACGTACCAGCCTTCGATGGCACCCACCACCGGGGCGCCGACGCCGACCACTTTGCCGGCCTTCTCGGCCTTGTTCCAGACCTCACTGCGGCCGACCCACTCTTCGGCAAACACCTGGATGTCGTTGCTGCTCAGGGCGTTCTCCATGGTGATGGAGTTGCCGGGCAGGCTGTCGGTCTTGCAGTCGTAGCCTTTTTCCAGCACCACTTGCAGCACGTCGGTCAGCAGCATGCCGCTTTCCCAGTTCAGGCCGGCGAACTTCACCGGTTTGCCCGACTCGCACCAACCCGCCGCTTGCGTGGCGCCGGCGCTGGCCAGCAGGCCCATGGAAAGCAACGTGGTCAGCAGGGTCTTGTTCGATTTCATTGTGTGACGCTCCTAATCATTTGAGTTGGCTTACGGCAGTCAAGAGGCATCCAGCCCTGTCAACGTCCCATCAGACCGCTTGGACGCGGCCCGCCCTGCTCGGTTGTGCGTCAACCGTGTCCTGCTCGACCGGCAGGATCAATCGATCGGGTACGGCGCAGTGCCACTTCCTGGCGGCGACGTAATACAACGCTGCCGGAACGACCAGGCCGATAATCCAGGAAATGTCCACGCCACCCATCGCCGCCACCAGCGGACCGGTATAGAACTTGGTGGCGATGAACGGCAGTTGAATCAGTACACCCAGTGCATAGACGCTGATCCCCAGGAGGTTCCAACGACCGTAGCGACCGTTCGGATCAGCCAGTGCCGGCACGTCATAGCGCTCGCGAGTGATGCAGTAGTAGTCCACCAGGTTGATCGCGCTCCAGGGCGTGAAGAACGCCAGCAGGAACAGGATGAAAGACTTGAACGCACCGAGGAACGAGTGCTGGCCGAGCAGCGCGATCAGCGTCGCCGCTCCGACGATGACCAGCACGAACACCAGCCGCTGCAAGCGCGTCACGTTCAGGTGCCCACGAAAGCCGCTGATGATGGTCGCGATGCACATGAAGCTGCCGTAGGAGTTCAGCGTGGAAATGGTGACCTTGCCGAACGCGATGCTGAAGTACAGCAACGCGGCGGTAGCGCCAGCACCACCCAGCCCAACGATGTAGGCCACTTCGTGACCCGCGAACTGCCCGTTGGCCGAGGCGGCGGCAAACACGCCGAGGATCATCGCCACCTGTGCGCCGATGACGGAACCGGCGCCGGCGGCAAAAAAGGTTTTCACCGAAGAGGTCTTGCTCGGCAGGTAACGCGAATAGTCAGCCACGTAAGGGCCGAAGGCGATCTGCCAGGAGGCCGCGAGCGACACCGCCAGCAAAAAACTGCTCCAGCTGAAATGGCGGATCTGCAGGAGTGCGCCGACATCCACCTGGCTGATCAGGCGAGCGAACAGGTACACAAAGGCAATCACACCGATGATGCTGGCGACACGGCCAATGAAGTGGATCACCCGATACCCGAGCACCGTGACCAGCACGATGACACTGGCAAAAATCAGAATGCCGACACTGTCGCTGACGCCAAACAACTGGCCCAGCGCCTGGCCGGAAAGCACGGTGCCCGTGGCGGTGAAACCCAGGTACATCAGGCACACCAGCACGATCGGGATGGCCGCGCCATAAACCCCGAACTGCACGCGGCTGGAGATCATCTGCGGCAGGCCAAGCTTGGGTCCCTGCGCGGCATGCAGCGCCATGACGCCACCGCCGAGCAGTTGCCCGATCAGCAGGCCGATCAACGACCAGAACACATCACCGCCCAGCACCACCGCCAATGCACCGGTGACAATGGCCGTGATTTGCAGGTTGGCCCCCATCCAGAGGGTGAACTGGCTCAACAATCGTCCATGTCGCTCCGCTTCCGGGATGTAGTCGATTGACCGTTTCTCGATCAACGGCTTGCTACTTGCGCGTGTGCTGGTGACAGCCATGGTTCAACCTCTGTGGATTGTTCTGGAAGTGACTCTGGTGCTGCTTTTCTGTGGGAGCGAGCCTGCTCGCGATAGCGGTCTGTCAGCCGATGCATGCGCCGGAGCCGACGCCATCGCGAGCAGGCTCGCTCCCAACAAGGGGGTTTGTATTTACTTGCCGGTAATCATCGGCAGGTTCAGCCCCTGTTCCTTGGCGCAGTCGATAGCGATCTGGTAACCGGCATCGGCATGGCGCATCACGCCGGTGCCCGGGTCGTTGTGCAGCACGCGGGCGATTCGCTCGGCCGCTTCATCGGTACCGTCACAGACGATCACCATGCCCGAATGCTGGGAGAAGCCCATGCCGACGCCGCCACCGTGGTGCAACGAGACCCAGGTCGCGCCGCTGGCGGTGTTGAGCAAGGCGTTGAGCAGCGGCCAGTCGGAGACTGCGTCGGAACCGTCCTGCATGGACTCGGTTTCGCGGTTGGGGCTGGACACGGAACCGGAGTCCAGGTGGTCGCGACCGATCACGATCGGCGCCGACAACTCGCCGCTGCGCACCATTTCGTTGAACGCCAGGCCCAACTTGGCGCGCTGACCCAGGCCGACCCAGCAGATACGCGCCGGCAAGCCCTGGAAGCTGATGCGCTCGCGCGCCATGTCCAGCCAGTTGTGCAGGTGGGCGTCGTCGGGGATCAGTTCCTTGACCTTGGCGTCGGTCTTGTAGATGTCCTGTGGGTCGCCCGACAGCGCAGCCCAGCGGAACGGGCCGATGCCGCGGCAGAACAACGGACGGATGTAGGCCGGGACGAAACCTGGGAAATCGAAAGCGTTTTCGACGCCCTCTTCCTGGGCCATCTGGCGGATGTTGTTGCCGTAGTCGAAGGTCGGAATGCCCATTTTCTGGAAGGCCAGCATGGCTTTCACGTGGACAGCCATGGATTGCTTGGCGGCTTTCACCACGGCGGCAGGTTCGGTCTTGGCGCGGGCACGGTATTCGTCCCAGGTCCAGCCGGCCGGCAGGTAGCCGTTGAGCGGGTCGTGGGCGCTGGTCTGGTCGGTGACCATGTCCGGGCGCACGCCACGACGGACCATTTCCGGGAGGATTTCAGCGGCGTTGCCACACAGCGCGATGGAAATCGCCTTGCCTTCGGCGGTGTATTTCTCGATACGGGCCAGAGCGTCGTCCAGGTCGGTGGCCTGCTCGTCGACGTAGCGGGTCTTGAGGCGGAAATCGATGCTGACCTGCTGACACTCGATGTTCAGTGAGCAGGCACCGGCCAGGGTCGCAGCCAACGGTTGCGCGCCACCCATGCCGCCCAGGCCGGCGGTCAGGACCCAGCGGCCCTTGAGGTTGGCGTCGTAGTGTTGGCGACCGGCTTCGACGAAGGTTTCATAGGTGCCCTGCACGATGCCCTGGCTGCCGATGTAGATCCAGCTGCCGGCGGTCATCTGGCCGTACATGGCCAGGCCTTTGGCGTCGAGCTCGTTGAAGTGCTCCCAGGTCGCCCAGTGCGGCACCAGGTTGGAGTTGGCGATCAGCACGCGCGGGGCATTGCTGTGGGTCTTGAATACGCCCACCGGTTTGCCGGATTGCACCAGCAGGGTTTCATCGTCATTCAGATTGGTCAGGCTTTCGACGATCTTGTCGTAGCACTCCCAGTTGCGCGCCGCGCGGCCGATGCCACCGTAGACCACCAGCTCCTTGGGGTTCTCGGCCACTTCTGGGTCGAGGTTGTTCATCAGCATGCGCAGTGGCGCTTCAGTCAGCCAGCTCTTGGCGGTCAGCGTGTTACCGCGAGGGGCGCGAATTTCAACGTCACGGTATTTTTCAGGTTTGCGGGTAGCGTCGGTCACAGCAGAAACTCCTCAGCGATCAATCCAGACCAGCCCGGGCAGCGGGCAGCGATTTTGCGAACGTTGCGTTGAATATCGGTGACTCATACGCATACGTCTTTACTTGTATGTACAAGCATATGCAATCAAGCGGCCAACTTTTTTAAGGCGCTTCTGGAGGATGACTTGAGAAATGGCTGCGAGGCCCGTGGCGCATGGGTCGGCGCGCTGGATGAAAATTTCGGGAGGGGGGTTTTAGCAGGAGACGTGAACGTCACAGAAGCGTGTTGTTGCGCCACGCTGGGGCATTCGGTAACAAGTTGGTGCGCTCCAGTGGGAACACGCACAGCCTTCTGTGGCGAGGGAGCTTGCTCCCGCTCGACTGCGCAGCAGTCGCAAAAAACCCAGGGCTGCTTCGCACCCCAGCGGGAGCAAGCTCCCTCGCCACAAAGAGCTATCTAGCGGGTATCAACGGCAGTCAATTCGATCACACAGCACTGGCCGTTCGTGGAAATCTCCAGCAACCCGGTGTTATCGCTCATTTGCAGACAGTCATAGAGGCCTAGTTCCGCGTCGAGCTCGCTGACCTTGACGCGTAGCGCCGGGCCCGCGCTGAACACCAGCAGCGTCCCGGCCTCACTGAAAAACCGCTGCTCATCCTTCATCCACTGCACCCGCGCGCGGTAACGCTGCGGTGCATAGATCAGGTTGAAGTCGCGAATCGGCCCGCCCAGCAACGTGCAATGCACATGGCTCTCGCCGCTGAATGCAAAAGCATCCAGCGGATGCAGCGCCCGCGTGGTCCGACCATCGACATTGAGCGTCATGCCCTCGCCCTGCAACACGCTGATGACCCGCTCGTAACCGGCGAAAGTGGAAAAACCGCCCGACTCGCCGATATCGGCGATCGACAGGCGCCAGCCAAAACCTTCCAGGCCGGTGCCAGCATCACGGGTGATTTCCTCGGTGCTACCGCCACCGTTCTTCCACGGCATACGCGGGTAATCCGCCGCGCGTAAAACCTTAAAGTCGCTCACTTGTGAAACCGCCCTTCCAGACTATGACGGGACCCGGGGTGAATCAGCCGCGCGGCGGTCACTGGCTGACGCCCGGACCAGGTCCGACGACGGATCAACAGGCACGGCTCGCCTCTTTCGATCTGCAGCAGTTTGCATTCGCTCGGCTCGGCCAGGATCGCCTCGACCACATGCTCGCCTTCGGTCAGCGGCGCAACCTGGTTCAGATAGGCGTAGGGCGTTTGCAGGGTGAAGTCCTGCTTGAGGTACTCGGGCGCCACCAGCGCGTTGACGAAACGGTCCTCGATCTGCACGGGGATGTCGTTTTCAAAGTGCACGATCAACGAATGAAAGACCTTCTGCCCTTCGCGCATGTCCAGGGCCAGGGCCCGTTCGGAGCCGGCGGCCTCTTCTTCCAGGGTGATGACCTTGCACGTGTGGCGATGACCACGGGAGGCAATCTCATCGGCGATGTTATGCACTTCGAACAACGCGGACTGGCTCTTGGGCTCGGCGACGAACGTGCCGACGCCCTGCATGCGCACCAACAGGCCATCGGCGGTCATTTCCCGCAGGGCACGGTTGATGGTCATGCGACTGAAGCCCAGTTGGCTGACCAGTTCACTTTCCGACGGCACGCGGTAATGCGGCGGCCAGTTTCCACTGTCGATCTGCTGAGTGATCATCTGTTTGACGCGGGCGTACAAGGGTGCCGGACTGTCACCCAGGTTTGCGGCCAGCGGCGGTTTGGCAGGCGGAGTCGGCACGGCGGTTCCCTGTTCTGCTTATGAAGGTTACGAATGTCCTGTATACAAATACTGTTCCTTTTTGACGGCGTCTCTTGCCGTCATCCTGCGTTGCCGCTCCTCGCCATAGCCTGCTATGACTCGTCGCGGCGCCTTGCCTGACGACAAGAGCCACACATCAAAAAAGAACGTATTTATGAAACAGGACATTAGCTTGCCGGAGTTTACCGGGCAGGCAAACGTCTGTATATGTATATACAAATTACGCACGATGAGGTTCAACCATGTCCGCCTTCTTTGCCGAACGCGCGCTGCTGCCTAATGGATGGGCCAAAGATGTACGTCTTGAAGTCGATGCCGCGGGCGTCCTGACCCAGATCCAGGCAGATTCCCACGCAGACGGCGCCGAACGGCTGGGCGGTCCGCTGTTGCCGGGCATGCCGAACCTGCACTCCCACGCGTTCCAGCGGGCCATGGCCGGGCTGGCGGAGGTGGCGGGCAACCCCAATGACAGTTTCTGGACCTGGCGCGACCTGATGTACCGTCTCGTTGGAAAAATCAGCCCGGACCAGCTCGGCATCATTGCCCGACAGCTGTACATCGAAATGCTCAAGGCCGGTTACACCTCGGTCGCTGAATTCCATTACGTGCACCATGACACCGACGGCGCGCCTTACGCCGATCCGGCGGAACTGGCCCTGCGCATCAGCCAGGCCGCCAGCGCGGCCGGCATCGGCCTGACGCTGCTGCCAGTGCTCTACAGCCACTCCGGGTTTGGCGGCCAGGCGCCGAATGACGGGCAGCGTCGCTTCATCAACAGCACCGAGAACTATCTGAAGCTTCAGTCACGATTGCAGCCGATCCTGGCCGCACAACCGGCGCAAACGCTGGGCCTGTGTTTCCACTCCCTGCGCGCCGTGACGCCCGAGCAAATCGACGAGGTGCTGGCTGCCAGCGACCGCGATTGCCCGGTGCATATCCACATCGCCGAGCAGCAGAAGGAAGTCGACGACTGCCTGAGCTGGAGCGGTGCCCGCCCGCTGCAATGGCTGTACGACAACACTGCTGTGGACCAGCGCTGGTGCCTGGTCCATGCCACCCACGCCAATGCCGACGAAGTCAGCCTCATGGCCAGAAGTCGGGCGATTGCCGGCCTGTGCCTGACCACCGAGGCCAACCTGGGCGACGGAATTTTCCCGGCCGTGGATTTCCTCGCCCAAGGCGGACGCTTGGGCATCGGCTCCGACAGCCATGTCTCATTGAGTGTGGTGGAGGAATTGCGCTGGTTGGAATACGGCCAGCGTCTGCGCGACCAGCGACGCAACCGCTTGTATCGGGCAGATCAACCAATGGTCGGCCGTACGTTGTTCGATGCGGCGCTGGAGGGTGGCGCCCAGGCCCTGGGGCAACCCATCGGCGCCCTGGAAATCGGCAAGCGCGCCGACTGGCTGGTGCTCGATGGCAACGATCCATACCTGGCGACGGCCCAGGATGACGGGATTCTCAATCGCTGGTTGTTTGCCGGTGGGGATCGTCAGGTGCGCGATGTGATGGTGGCCGGGCGGTGGGTTGTGCGCGATGGGCGGCATGCCGGGGAAGAGCAAAGTGCCCGGGCGTTTACCCAGGTGTTGCGCGAACTTCTGGGCTGACGCGGATAAAAAATGTGGGAGCGGGCTTGCTCGCGAAGGCGGTTTGTCAGTTAACAGTTATGTCGACTGATAC